>JAESPQ010000022.1 GCA_016765535.1 Alteromonadaceae bacterium
TTTAGAATGAATGGCTTTGGCAACATAGCAAATGACAGCGGGGATTTACTAGCTACGGGTTGGGCCTTCGCTGGGGGCACTAGAGCCCTCGCCGGGGGCCGCTTCGGCGGTAACGGGTACAAACTTAACGGTGATTCTCAAGTCCTCGTTGAGGGCGCTATAGGGAGCATCCTCTCTAACCCGCGTTGGGGTAATACTTGGTGGGCTAATTGGGCGAACATCGGGGCGGATAGTAACATATGGATAATAGGGAACTTCACAGCGTCAGGTACTATGCCGAGTAGCACAACTGCGTCGGTAGTAGTTAGGCTCAAGTCCGATGGAGCGTTAGAGCTGTATACCACCGGGGTACTACGCCAAACAACTGCCACAGGGGTAATAACTACTGCCACGGACCACCATATCGAAGTACGGGCTTTCGCAAGTGACGTAGGGACTGCGGACGTGTGGGTAGATGGTGTCTCTGTGTTGTCCTTCGCTGGGGATTGTCGCTTCGGTTCAGCTAGCCCGACGTCATTGTTCGTAGGTGGGGGCCTGTCCACGGATTGTGTGATAGATGACCTAGTTACTATCAAAGACGATGTCACCCAGTTAAACTCGCACCAGATACATGAGCTGTTACCAGACGGCGCAGGTGATAACACAGCATGGACAGGTACTTTTGCAGATGTAGATGACCCACTAGGCACCCCCGACGAGGACACAACCGTTATCACTTCCAAGACCCTAGGGGATAAGCAGGACCACAACTTCGGAGCACTCCCGGTAAGCCCGGTAATCACTACCATTCACGCGGTCGAGTTAAATGCCCGTGTTCGTGTAACGCAAGACATCCCCCGTGATATAGTGCAATATACTATCTCGGGTGCAACAGAAACCGACGAGGCTACAAAGGCCGTAACGGACAGTTATGTAACCCAAGGGGACATACTTGCCCTAGACCCTAACACCGCCGCAGCATGGACAGTAGCAGCAGTAGACGCACTTAAGGTCGGCGTCAAAGTAACAACTTAACTAAGAGGTACAAATCATGGGCACAATAATCACGCCAGCTTATCCAAGCGCGAGGCTCTTAGCGTCTCTCGTACCAGTAACCAAGGCGTCAGATTTATCGGGGATACTGGATAGCACTAAATTTTATTTCATAGACGGTGCAGTAGATATGGGGACTCAATCAATTGAGATACCTGCCGGGGGCCTCTTCCTCGGGGGCCTCAATGTCGAAGTCTCTAGGCTTTTTAGCACAGAGGATAACCACACGATGTTTACGTCCCCCGTGGGCGGTAGCGGTAGTTTCTTGTCAACCTTTGTCACATTCACCGAGTCCGGGGCTACCTCGCAGCTATTCAACATAGTGGGAAAAACCGGAAACGAAGCGATAGAATTTCAAAATACAATTTTCCGTGATTGCGATTCTTTGGGGACAGTAGATAACTACCGACAAGGTTTGGAAACGATAACCAGCCGCTTTGGTCGGACGCCTACATTAACCCTTAAAGGTGCTTGGGCCGGAGGGTACAGGGCGACTACCACTCTTGTTCGTAACCTTGCCGCGGGAATGACAGACCCGATATTTAAAGCAGGCGCAGGCTTCATAATGCAGAGTCGATTCTTAACGGATGTGAACGTAGACTTACCTGCGTTAGCCCCGCTCTTTGACTTTGCCCCAGCGAATTTCCCCAACGTAGGTACAGTGTTATTGGATAGGTGTGTGATAACTCGGGACGGCGCAGTAGACGCTAATGACCCTAACATAACACCTAATCTCGCTGCCGGGGACTTAGCTAGCTTTTGGACAGGTAACAACGGCATAGCTAACACCCTTGTCGGTGGTGCCAGCGTTATTACCGTCGAAGCGGTAACGACCATTACTGCACAAGACGCTTTTGTAGCACTAGCGGGTACTTGGACGCCCTCGGCACTCCAACATTTTGACGCACCCGCTAATGGTCAGTTACGACACAAGGGTAATGTCCCCCGGGAGTATGTGGCTATCATAGATTTAGTAATCGCTGGGACACAGAACACAGAAATTACCGTCAGGTTAAAGATGTGGGACGATTCCACATCTTCCTTTGTAACAGTTCATGACCAAACAAGGCCCGTCCTTAACCAACCCGGGGGCACGAATGTAGCGTTTTTCGGCTTGTCTCATGACATAACATTAGATATTAACGACTTCGCCTTTTTCGAAGTAGCTAACCGCTCGGGAACACAAAACGTAACGGCACAGTTAGAAGGGGCCCTCATTTTAAACGGCAGGTAATATATGGCTAAACATGAATCCGCGGCAAGCGTCGCGCTACAGCTAAAGAACTTTACAGAGGACATCATCCAGCAAGTGACATTGGAAGTGACCGCGGTACTTGGAGAAGATACCCCGGTCGATACTGGGTGGGCTCAAGCGAACTGGGTCCCTAATATTGGGGCTTCCCACACGGGGACAGTAGGGACAAAAGAGAGCGTAACCGCCACGGCGAAAGAAGAGGGAATCGCTAAGGTGTTGGCACTTTACAAATTACCCGCTATAGTTTTTGTAACGAACAATGTCCCGTATATCGAGAGGCTAAACTCGGGTCACTCAGACAAAGCACCGTCGGGCTATGTACAGCTCGCGATATTAAAGGGGATACAAGCAGTAGAAAACAGGGTATGATAACCGAAAGGCAGGTATATTATGGCAACAATTAACGAAGCCCGGAAGCTGATTTATGATAAGTTTATCAGTGAATGGGGTGCTACGACATTGATTGACACCGATAACGGCGATTTTACAGAGCCCGAGTCGGACCCTTGGGTTCGTGTAGTATCCCGGGGGCAAGAAGGCGGACAGTCTTCAATAGGCAAGAAAGGTAACAGACGATATGAACGAAAGGGCATATTTTTTGTGCAAGTGTTCACCCCCGTATTAACGGGTACATCGCAGTCAGATATATTAGCGCAATTGGCTATGGATATTCTAGAAGGCGAGAGGTTGTCAGGTCAAGTATGGACGGGCAACTCAGTTAACCGCGAAGTCGGGGCGCAAGGTAAGTGGTACGCCACAAACGTTGAAACCGAATTCACTTATGAAGAAATTAAATAGGAGCCCGACACATGGGTAGAGTATTAACGAACAACACGTCACTAGCAGTGGCGATTGAAGCCTCTTTAGGTGTCCTTCCGGGTACACCAGAATGGGACCTCTTAGAACCTAACTCGATTGGTGCTTTTGGTGCGACTATTACAACGGTAGCCCGTAGCCCTATTTCACGTAACCGACAGCGCCGTAAAGGCACGATTACAGATTTAGATAGTGTAGTAGATTTTGACGCAGATTTAATCGTGTCTCACTTCGACGTTTTCGCAGAAGGCTTCGTCTTCGCGAACTTCTTGGGTGAAATAGACCGTGCGCCGTCAGCAGTAACCGCGACGCAATATACGGTAGACTCGGGAACGACTCTGCCTGTGGGCTCCTTGGTCCGTGGCGTAAACTTCGGTGTACCGGGTAACAATGGTCTGCATCTAGTTAATGGCGTACCAACAGCGACAGCGATTACCGCAGCAGGTCTAGCGACCGAAGCGACACCACCTACAAACGCCCGCGTTGAAGTGGTAGGCGTTGAAGGCACGACAGGTGATATTACTATCACTAACTCAGGCGGCGTAATCACTCTAGGCAGTACTGCGCTAGACTTTACAACGTTACCTATGCAAGTGGGTGAGTTTATCTTTCTTGGCGGCACAGCGTTGGCTAATCGCTTCTTTGCGTCACCAAGTCTGGATAACTCGGGTTATGCTCGTATTGTTTCTATCGCGGCTAGCGCAGTTGTCCTCGACAAGGTGACAGAAACCTTCGTTACTGATTCGGGTACAGGTAAACTAATTCAAATCTTCTTTGGACGCTTCCTTAAGAACGTGCCAACAGATGACGCGAACTTCTTAGAGCGTTCGTATCAGTTCGAATTAGAATACCCGGGTCTAGCGACTAATGGCGTTGATTCGAAATTCTCTTACGCAGCAGGTAACTTCGCTAACACTATGGCTATATCAATGCCATTAGCGGATAAAGCGGGCGTGTCTTTTGCCTTCATTGGTACAGACACCCTACCACCAACAGAAACCCGTAAAGCCGAAGCAGTAAACGCAGTCGAGCCCGCACGTACGAGCGCGTATAACACTACCACCGATTGTGCGCGTTTGCGTATCACTAAGGTAGACGAAACGGGTCTAACGACGGACTTTAAATCGTTAACGGTTACGCTGAATAATAACGTGTCACCAGAAAAAGTACTTTGTAACCTCGGTGCGAAGTTCATGAACTTTGGTAACTTCGAAGTTAATATCGAAGCGCAACTAGTGTTTACTGATAGTGCGGTTATTGACGCGGTCCGTAATAACGAAACGGTAGCAATGGACTTCGCTGTTAAGAACGATGATGGTGCTATCATGTTCGACATCCCTGCAATGACGCTAGGCGGTGGCGACACAGAGTTCCCGGTCAATGAGTCAGTGCTGATTAATATCACGTCTGAGGCGTTCCAAGACCCAACGACGGGCAACTCGATTGGTATCTCAGTGTTCCCATTTGTACCGACGCTCTAATATGGATATTGAACTTTGGCCCGGTGCCTAACATAACCCCTACGACTCGGCCGCTTCTTGCGGTCGTTTTGTATCTGCATTAAAATAATATTTGCATTAATTCGAAACTCGTCTATCCTTAATTTAAGTCAAGAAGACTTACCCCCTCATAATTATTGGAGCACTACCACATGGCTAACTTTTCTCATTTAAAAAAGCTGGAAGTATCTGGCAACAAGACAGTCGATTTTACGATCTTTCAAATTGAAGGCGAGCCGTCCCTGCATGTTGTAGCCGCGTCGGAAAGTAACCGCGGTTATTTTAACGAACTGCTACGCAAAGGTGGCAAGCGTCAAGCGAAGAAGAAAGTAGATGCTGCAACGGTTAAAAGCAATCGCGAAGAAGACCGCGTGTTATATGCAAAGCACATTGTCAAAGGTTGGTCAGGTGTTAACGATGACAAAGGCAAGCCCGTTGAATTCACTGAAAGCGATTGTCTTGGTTTCTTATCAAGCCTACCCGATTGGTTGTTCGATGAACTCCGCACATTTGCTTCGGACATTCAGAACTTTATTGAAGCACCTATCGACGTAGAGGAAAAAGCAAAAAACTAAGTGAGCGTCTAGTTTGGGACTTACGTTACGCACGGGACGGCTTCTCTATCGAGGCGTCCAAACGTAAGAATAGACAGCTCCCCGAGTGGTACTTGGATGAACCGGAAATAGAATCACAGGATATATTCTACCTAAAAGCCTTTTACGATTTAAACACATGCCGAGCGGGTGGTATGGGACTCTGTCCTATCCCTTGGCGTGACATTGTCCACTATGCAGAGTTTTATCAACTAGATTGTGATATAGTGGAGGCGTTTATAGACATTATCCGTGAAATGGACGGGGCATATATGGAATGGCAGAACGATGAAGCCGAACGTAAAAAGCCTAAACCCAAGCCACCACCACCAAGATAGAGGGCAAGTACATTATGGCAGATTTTCGAATACGCGTCATAGTGGACCCGTCGCAAGCAACAGCAGGAACCGACAAAGTGCGTCGGGGCCTGACAGATGTAGAAAGAAGCGCGAACAAATTGAGAGATACAATTGCTCGCGCTTTTAGCTTTGCGGCCGTTTCATTTGGCATACAACAAATACTAAAACTAGCAGATGCTTACGTGACTCTAACGAACAGGGTCAAAGTAGCGACTAACGGTGCTGCGTTCTCGGGTCAGATATTGGACCGGGTATTTAAGATTGCAAATAACGCTAGGGCACCCGTTGCACAATTAGCGTTCCTCTACCAACGTATATCTGTGGCATCCGATGAACTCGGCGCGTCACAAGAAGATGTACTCAAATTCGTAAACGCAACAGCGCAAGCACTAGCGGCCCAAGGCGGTACAACTGCGGAGGCGGCAGGCGCACTCATTCAGTTATCCCAAGCCCTAGGTAATGCCAACATTCAAGCGCAGGAATTTAACTCGCTTGTTGATGGTGCGTTCCCCTTAGTTCAAGCAGCAGCCCGAGGAATTGACGAGGCGGGTAATTCCGTGTCGCGTTTACGTGGGTTAATCATTAAAGGTAGAATTACTAACGAACAATTCTTTAAAGCGGTACTGAGCCAAGCTGATTCATTGGAAGCAGCCTTCGCTCGGACTACTCCAACAATCGCACAGGGCTTCGTGGTCCTGACTAACGCAATGACACAGTTTATCGGTGAAGCAGATAGCGGCCTCGGTGTAACTAGTTTAATTGCAGGCTCACTACTCAAGCTAGCGTTCAACTTGGACACAGCCGCGAAAGCAGCAGAGGCTCTAGGGTTGTTCCTTGGTGTCGGTGGTCTAGTTAAGGTGCTACTCCTCGTTAAAGCAGGCGTAATCGGACTGACAGTAGCAATTGCAGCGAACCCTCTAGGTGCCTTACTTATTGGCGCACTAGCTGTTATATCGGTGCTGATAGCCTTTAAGGACGAGATTAAGTTCACTGAGAATGGCGTTTCGACGTTTACCGATGTAATCACGGTCCTAATGTCTAGAGCCCGTATAGAAATTGAGAACTTTAAAGCAGCGTTCTTAAATATCGGTAATTTCATTGGCGACCAGTTTGGACCGATTATCGGCCTACTTACCCCGGTGTTTAATGAAATAAAGGAATTCTTCGCAGACATCGAGTTCTCGTTCGCGGGCATCATCATCGCGGCAGCACGTACGATTGATAAGATTATCGGAATATTCAGCGGGGGCATTAAAGTTATCGCGTCGTTGTTCCAGACACTTCCGGGCATCATGAAGGAAGTCGGTATCAATATTGCTAATTCCTTATTGGAATCTATCGGCGGCGTTGTTAATCAAATAATCACGAAGCTAAACTCTATTGGTGACTTCGTAGGCTTGGACCCTATTGACCTAATCAGCGCACCACAGTTAGAAGCAGTAACAGGGGCGACGTTCCTTGATGTTGGTAAAGCAGCTCAAGAAGCGTTTATGAAGGGCTTCAACAGGACACAACTCGAAGACCTCGTACGTGGCCTAGTGGAAGAGGTAGAAAAAGTGGGTCAAGCGCGTATAGCTAATGCACCTAAGACAGAAGCCGGAGTAGACTTAACGGAAACGCCGTTTAAGCGCATAACTATCGACCCAGCAGTTCAAGGCGAGATTGATAGCATTGAGAAGAGAACGGCAGCACTAAAACTTAACACCCGTGAGCGTGAGGTACAGCAATCGGTGTTAGCTTTAGAATCAAAACTACGCCGTGAGTTAAACGTCTTAGAAGAGAACGCGTTGAAATTTACTTTACGTCAGAATCAGGCGCAGAAGGACCGAACAGATATACTCGACCGTTTGAATGGCACCATGAGTGAATTAGCGATTAGGCAGGCGACACTAAACGAACTTTTAAACACAGGTTCAATATCCGCGAGTCAGTTTAAAAACGAAATGATTGCATTACGCCTAGAACAAGCTAACCTTAATATAGAACTGGGTGACGCTACTTTTGTTGACGGCTTCCTTGTTGGCATAGAAAGTATGCTAGATGCGGTTAGGAACTTCCAAGCCGAAGCGGGTATGGTATTCGGTGAGTTCTTTACTAGTACTTCGGAAGGTTTCGCAACGGCAGCAGCAGACGCGATTATCTTTGGTGATAGTTTCCAAGACGCCATTGGTGATGTAGCACGAAAAGCGTTACGTGACTTACTAGCAGGGATTATCCAAATAGGCATACAGTTTGTGCTCAACTCGGCTCTAGCGAACACCCTTGGCGCGGCATCCGTTGCATCGTCAGTAGGTCAAGCGGCAGCAGTGGGCTCGGCATGGGCAACACCAGCGGCGTTAGCGTCATTGGCTACCCTTGGTACTAACTCCGCGGCGGCAAGTACAGGTATTCTCGCTACGGTAGGTTTGGCAGAAGGTCTAGCAGTTGCAGGCTTCGCTAATGGTGGTGACGTTCGTGGACCGGGTGGCCCTCGTAGCGACTCTATCCCAGCGATGTTATCTAACGGGGAATTCGTGGTTAATGCTAAATCAGCAGCGCGGTTCCGTCCTTTACTTCAACAAATTAACAACCCGTCATCGTTCCAAAACGGCGGTAATGTTGGTACAGGTTCTTCGGATACTGGACGAGCAACACCACAAAACGGACCAGACGGCAACGGTGGTATTCGCATTGTGAATGTAATAGACCCGTCAATGGTAGAAGACTTCCTAACTAGCTCAAGCGGTGAGAAAGTTTTGATTAACACTATTGAGCGTAACGCAAGTTCGCTTAACCAGATATTAAGGAATAACTAAAAATGGCCTTTGAAAATGCAACAGCAACGGGACCAGCGGATTTACTCGCTAAGTTCCGAACGTTCATCACAACACACCCTGACTTACTAGACCCGGCGGGGGATTTATCTATCCCGTCACACGCATGGACTATCCTTAAGCAAGTAGTTAATGGCAGCGACGAAGAACTTTACTTAAGCGGTCCCGGGAATAACGCGGACCAAACCATTTACGTCAACACGGCCTTCGGGCCGGACTTGGCCGCAGGTTCCGACGCGTTCTCTTGGGACACCCGCGGGGCTACCGCGTTTAACACTAACGACACGTTCGTAGCGCAACCGGGGATAGACCCGAACAGTAAGGTGATGCCTTTACAAGACCAAGCGGTACAGTATTGGTTCTTCGCCAACGGCCGCCGTTATATCATCATCGCGCAAGTCACAGTATCAGTCTACACTAGTACTTATGCTGGGTTCATTAGCCCATTCGAACCTGTGAGTGCAGCGTTAGCGTACCCCTACCCGCTGTACATTGGTGCGAGCATGGGTCAACTAGGTTTACGTTTCTCTAGTGAATCAAATGCGCTTCACCGTTCTTTTTGGAACCCCGCGTTTAACACAACTACTACAGGTTCGGCAGCGGTGTTCTCCTCGGGTAACGTATGGAAGGGCCTCGCTAACTTCGTTAGTAACGGCACTAACGAAGCGGACTTAGCAGTTCCACCACTTGTCGGAGGCACGGAACCGTATAGTAACGCTAATGGCGTCGGGGCTTTCCAAGTGGACAACGTAGAACCCCTACTCGGGGGCGACTATCTATTAACAGATGTGGAAGTGTCCTTCGGGGACAAAGACGTAGGCAACTACCGTGAACGCTTCGGGGTACTTGATGGTGTCGCACACATTACGGGTATTTCACAAGCGGTACTAAATGAGGTTACAATAGGCGGGGATACCTATATAGTATTCCAAGAAGCCTTTAGAACAGGTCAAGGCAATTTCGTAGCAATTAAAAAGTAAGGGCACAACATGGCACATGAAACAGGCAGCGCAACAGACCCGATTGACTTACTAGATAAACTTCGATTATTCTGCATCGCTCAAGGCTTAACAGTTAATGAATTCCGCAACGAAGGCGTAGCACCGGGCAAGTTGTTATCAGTATCGTTTAACGGCGGGTTCTTTAGTATCGGCTTCGTGGTTAACGCTACCACAGGGTTCGAAGGGTATGTGCTAACTCAAGCCTCGGGGTTTAACGCTTCAACCGCTTGGGGCTCGCAACCGAACGAAACATCTCCGACGACCTCGCAGAAAGTAGTATGCTTCGGGATACTAAACGGCGCGGCAATCAGTGATTACCATTTTGCATTCTTTACAGGTGGGGTAGTAATGGTGTCCCTTAATACCGTCGCGGGCTCTTGGAGACATTTTTGTTTTGGCGATATTGAGAAGTACGGAACGTATACAGGGGGTGCTATTATTCTGGGGCACTTCATCGAATTCAACGCGGGCCTAGATAACCCCTTCTCAGCAGACAACGTACCCTTTGGTTATATGCCCAGCAGTATCGCCACGCAACAACGTGGTGGCTTTGTTCGCGTTGACGACATAAGCGGGATTAAGTTCCGTAAGATGGCGACAACGGGCCTAGTTTCCGCAAGTATTAGGATGTCGAGTAACCAGACGATACTTGAAGCAAGCAGAAACCGTATACACAACACGTCACCCTCGACGCCTACACAAGCATCGTCGCTGCACCCTATTGCGTTCGCGGTCCCTATCGCGGACGGTTCAGCTAAGTTCTCCCCTATCGGGGTACTGCGCGACGTGCGCTTCTGCAACATACAGCTTTTGGATAACGAGCAGGTATTCGATACTGACTGGCTAGCGTTTAGCCAAGGTGTTAAAAATAACCCTGACGCCCGACCGGGAACAGAAAATACCGGGTTCTTGGGCATAACTGTTAAGGTGCTTTAACTATGGCAGATATTTTCGTAGGTGTTGATTTAAGCACAGAGGGCCCCGCTAATGGGGCTAACCCCGTTTTAGAACTAAGGGACCCGATACCAGCACAGATACCCTTTAGCGTCTTGGGGTTACAACAGCAGGGGCCGTTAGTTAATAACTTCCCTGTGTCTTGGGCTACCGTCGTTAGTGCCGCTGAGAGCGCGTTAGACTACCGGGACGACTTCTATAACCGTATCCGCTATCTACCGGAACGCATAGACCTTGGCGCGTTAGTGAGCGGCCAAACCCGGGACTTAGTGATATGGAACCAACACCCCGACGCAAGGGTACTAACATCCTTAACGCTGATTAACGGCGATGGCATTGAGTTCACAGGACCGACTAGCTTTACGTTGGCCCATAACGGTTTCCAAACGTACACCATTACGGTTAGTGCCGATGGTCCTCCTACCGTTAATGCACAACTAGCCTTCGACTGGGTGGCACCGACAGAAGACAACTCAGTAGCGATTATCGGGTCCCGTGTTGTACCGTTCCCGTTCTTATACGGACAAGGCGCGGTCGAGACGTTAAAATGGCAGACACAGGTTATTACCAGTAACGACGGCAGCGAACAACGTATCAGAGTTCGGAACCATCCACGACAGGGCTTCGCGGTCACTGCGTTTATCCCGCGTCCCTTACTAGCGTTCGCTGATAACTTGCTCTATGGGTGGCGTAGTAACCTTTGGGGCATACCTGTTTTTGCTGAATGTCGGACGCTTAACACCGCTACAACTATTGGCTTAAGCACCGTAGATGTAAACACCGACTTCGCGCAATTCGTAGTAGGTGAGCTAGCTATAATCTATAACAATGCTACCGACTTCGAAATTATTCAGATATTCTCATTTACGGCTAACGAGATAGTCACCAAGTCACCACTAACGAAAGCGTTCAATACTAACGCCGTGGTCACACCTATGCTATCTTGTCGTATGCTTGGCAACCCTATTCGTCAGACCACGGGTTTTGGTGCGTTCATAACGGCGGATTTTGAGGCTGTTAAAAATAGCTCATTACCGTCAATTGCTAGCCCTATTCAGTTCCTTGGTGACGACGTATTCTTAGACGAGCAGTTAGCGATAACGGACGGGGTACAAGACACATACACAAGCCGGGTAGACACCCTAGACTTTGCATCATCAAACGTAGCGATTTTCGCCCCGTGGGATAACACTAAGAAGTCTCGTGTATTCGGTCAGCAGTTAACGAGCCAAGAGGAGTTATGGAACTTTAGACTTTTCCTACACCGTAGAGCTGGACGACTTAGACCCGTTTGGATGCCAACGCATGAAGTAGACTTTACCTTCACAAGTACAGGGACAGTGAACACGACCTTGTTAGTCCGTGATGATGGTCAAGTGCTTTACTCTTCGGCCCGCACACACATACGGATTCTAACTAAAACTGGGGACGTACTCGCGACCATCAATTCAATGGTGACGGACGGTTCCACAATTACAATGGTTATCGACGTAGACTTAAACCGCGACGCTAGCGAGTTACTTCATGGTCAGCACTTAGGCTTACAACGCCTATCTTCGGACCGCATAGAGCTAAGTCATGGGTCAAACTTCGATTCAGATGTTAGTGTCCCAATTATTGAATTAAAACCATAGGATAAACATTATGTCTTTTGATAGCATTGAGGTTTCGGAGTTTGGGAACCACCCAATAGAAACGTACGAGTTTCAACGGGGCCCTACCTTTTTTCGGTATACATCGAGCGACGAGAGCTTCTTCCCTACCGCGGGTCTAGAGTTCCCGGCCATACAGATAAAGCGTTCCCGTATTCTTGGGACGCAGGATATTGGTAAGACTAGCTTAAAGATTACAATATCTCGCCGTGCGGATGTACTTAACCAGTTTATCGCTACGTCCCCGACGGATATTATTACGATTAAGGTTACTCGCTTCCACGCGGGCGACCCACTAAATAGCGCGATTATCTTTAACGGCCGTATTGTTAACGTCAAGTTCTTGGAGAATGAGGCAGAGATAACATGCCAGCCTATCTTTTCCGCGTTAAAGCGTCCGGGCTTACGTCGAGCGTACCAGACTGCTTGCCCACATGTTCTATACGGCACCGCATGTTTGGCGAACAAGTCGCTATTTAACGTAGACGCAGTACTAACGGACGTGTCCGGGAACTTAATAACGAGCCCGGACCTTATTGTGTCCATTAACCCTACCTTTGATGCGGCCCATTTCACAGGTGGCTTTGTGGAGTTCGTAAACAATAACAACACCGACCGCCGATTTATCACAGACTTTAATAATGTCTCCGGGACGCTAACGCTAAACCTCCCGTTTTCAGACTTAGTCTCGGGAAATACCGTTAAGGCTTTCGCCGGGTGCAACCATACAACAGAAGTTTGTGACGGTAAGTTCATAAATCTGGTAAACTATGGTGGTTTCCCATTCATACCACAGAAAAACCCGATGGACGGGACCAGTATCTTTTAGGAGGAATACCGTGGAATATTTAATTTACATTATCATTGTTATTATTATTGCAGTGGCGCTACAGCCAAAACCACCGGGGGCGAAGCCCGCTACGTTAAGCGAAGTTGACGCACCCACAGCACAGCAAGGCAAGCCTATTCCTAAAGTGTTCGGGACGTGGGTTGTACAGAGCCCTAATATTGTATGGTACGGTGACTTAAGCTACACCAAAATCTTTTCAGAGGGTGGCAAGTAATGATTATCAAACCCCAACACGTTCGGGACGTCTTGTTTTGCTTCAAAGGGACACGGGCGTTTTTTGCTAAGTACAACTTGGACTATTCAGACTTTTTAAAGAATGGTATAGATGAACAAAAGCTATTAGACCTAAACGACTCTATGGCTAACAAAGTAGTAAGGGCAGCACATGGGCGGAAGTAGCAAGCAAGTAATCGGTTATAGATACTATCTCGGGTTACACATGGCTATTTGTCATGGACCAGTAAAACAACTCAATAGGATTCTAGTCGGCAAGCGTGAAGCTTTTGTCGGTATGGTATCAGCCAGTTCAACGATAAACATCTTCAAGCCGGAACTGTTCGGGGGCGATAAGAAGGAAGGCGGTATCGTGGGCGTCGCTGATATTATGTTCGGGGAGAACAGCCAAACAGAAAACGCGTACTTACAAAGCCAGTTAGGCACGGATATTCCCGCCTTTCGTGGGGTGCTAACAGCGGTGTTTCGTGAGGGTGCCTTCACGGAAACGGTCGTAGGCTTTCTTCCCGGTGGTGGCTTAGGTGAGTTCATAGTACCTATTTACACCTCCGATGGTAACGGCGGCTTTATCGCGTCAATGTCACCATACCCGAAACCGTGGGCCTTTGAGGTTCTAGACTTACCGGGGGGTACATTCGCCCCGACTAAGCAGGACATTAATAGCGGCTCCGCTAATGGTGCCCATATTCTCTATGACACGCTAACTAATGCCGAGTGGGGTCTAGGTCTGCCTGTGGGTGAATTGGATACAGCATCGTTTGAAGCCGTGGCTGATACGCTCTTTACTGAAAACTTCGGGCTGTCTCTTGTCTACGCGCAACAAAGTTCCGTTGAAGAATTCGTTAAGCAGATACTAACGCTAATAAACGCAGTGCTGTACCCAGACAGAGTGACAGGTAAATTTCGATTGTCGCTTATCCGGGACGACTTCGACCCAAACACTCTACCCGTATTCGACGAGTCGAACATATCTTCGTTAAAGTCTTTCGAGCGCCCTGCTTTTGCGGAGTTAGTTAACGAGATTGTCCTCACCTACCGTAAGCGTGGTGACTTGGATGACACGACCATTACCGCGCAGGACCTAGCCTCGGTTCAAGCCCAAAATGGTATCATCTCCCAGACTAAAGACTTCACCGGGGTAGACACCGCGGATATAGCGGCTAAAATCGCCGTCAGGGAGTTACGTCAGTCATCTACGCCATTGGCAAGGGTAAGCTTTAAAACGGACCGTACAGGCTGGGACGTGAACCCGGGGGACGTTATTAAGCTATCTTGGGCAGCTTATGGCATAGTACAAGTGGTAATCCGCGTAACAGAAATAGATTACGGCGCATTAGAAGACGGCGAGATAGTAATCGAGGGCGTAGAAGACATCTTCGGTCTGCCTGCGAACGCTTATATAACCCCTTCGGAAACAGAGTGGAACGAGGAAGTAGTGGACCCGTTACCTGCGTTATCGTCAGAGTTAATGGAGTTACCCTTCTATGTGATAGCTACGACGTTTACTTCGGGCGACTTCGCGGCGATTACGGACACGTCAACGTTTGTACAAATGGTGGCACGTAAACCGCTACAGGCTACCTTTGGTATGCAACTATGGACACGTACAGGTACTTTAGTATATGAGTTCGCCATTGATGGTAAGTGGACACATTCAGCTCTCTTAACAAGTAACCTTGACCGCATTGACGCTACGGCCATTTCTATTAACACTTTCGTAGGTTCGACAAGTGAAATAAGACCGGGCGGGTATGCGTACATTGACGACGAAGTTCTACGCATCGACGCAGTGGACACAGTACTATTGACCATAACCGTCGGGCGTGGTGCTTTTGATACGGTTCCTGTAGCGCATACGGCGGGTGCAGTTATCTACTTTGCAGATGGTAACGACGCAGTAGACCCGTTTGAATTCGCACCGGGCATTACTGTAGATGGTAAAGCTGTTACGCAAACCAGTATCGGGATACTAGATATTGCTGACGCTACGGAAGTGTCCCAAACACTAGTAGGGCGTCAGTTTAAGCCTTACCCGCCGTCACAGGTGCAGATACATGGCGACCTGTTCCCCGCGGCCGCGGGATTCTTCCCAGTTAAGGTTATTGGCGCGGAGGTTATTGTTACTTGGAAGCATCAAGATAGACTCCAACAGGTAGCAAATATCGAAGATTGGTTCAATGTTGCCCTTGGTTCTCAGGAAGCGGGTGTAACGTACACCATTCGGACGTATAACGACGACACAGCGACTTTGTTATCAACTGATACAGGAATAACCGCGGCGACGTTTACGGTCGTTACGGGGCAGCCTGCGGACACTGTGTTTAATATGCGGGTAGAGATTGAAGCTGTTAGGGGTGGCGAGGTTAACTTCCAAACTTTTCAACACATCTTTATATATGAATCTACCAATCAAACGCCTATCAATGTCACCCAACAGACTATAGACGTCTTGACGGACTTCACACCTTAGACTTTATCTCGGGGTTTATGTTAAGCTCAGTCACCAAGACGTCTTAGCATAGACCCACAAACGAGGTAAACCCGATGACAATGTTCTCGCTCTACACACTAATTGCAATATGTACTTTATCAATATCTCTAGCGGCCCAGACTAAGTCTCTGTGGCGCGTAGGGGTGTTGTTCTCCTTGAACTGGGCCACACTAGTTCTAATAAGCTCCGACGTAACCCCCGCGTTTCTAGCGACCCCGTCAGCCCTCGCGACGATATATATGGCAAACACACTACTAAACTTCAAGTTCTACTTACAGCACCGATGTACCACAGGATTAGCGATAGCCTCTTTACAAATACTAAGCGTTATGTTTAACGGCTATTCACAGGACACCCTAAATAGTGTTAGTATCAATTTCGTACTTAGCGCATTGATAATCATTGCAGTTTCACTTTCACATGTTCTACCTGTGGAGTTAAAAAACTACAAGAGCAGGGCGCAGGGCAAAACAGATAAGGATGAAACACAAACAAACGCAGGGTCATAGAGTTGTGTTGTACTAGACCCCCTTGAGGAGCAGGACCGATGACAGATAACGTAAACGTAACTTTAACAGAGGCGCAATTACGGGACTTAATTCAACAAACCATCACGCAGACGTTAACAACCATTGGCGTAGATGCCACGGACCCACATAAGATGCAGAAGGATTTTATCCACTTGCGGGAAATGCGGGAGTCTGGGGAAGCAATGAAGAAGAAGACACAGGTAACGTTGTTGGGTATTTTCATTACAGGCGCTATAGCCGCGATTGCGTTAGGCATTAAAGAGTACTTCAAGTAGTAAGCAGCACATAATAAAAAAGGGCCTTCATTGGCCCTTTTGCTTATCTGCTATTTAGTACTATGGCCCTACCATCTTATTAAAGTTCATACGGCAGACCATCCAGTGTTACGGTGCGGATTTCGACTTCGCTTTCCTGTTCCTGCGCGTCGTCGGGCTCAAGATTACATTCGAGGTTTTCGCGGTTGAAGTCCCCCATTTCGTCCGAAGGCCAATCAATCGTTTGCGTTAGCGTACGGGTTTGTGTATACGTCACTTTGATACTAGCCACAGAGCACATCCTTATAGTCATCTACTGCGTTAACGAGGTCCATTGGGTCGCCGTTAAGTGTAGAGGCCATTAAGACATCTATCGTTAGTGGTGACTGAGGGAAGCGGCGCATATGGTCCGAGCGTAGGTCAGAAGCCCACAGGGTAGAGACTGCTTGGTTATGGTGCTCTATGCCTAGGTAAGCTTGGCCTATCTCTAACTGGATGTCTCCCAGCTCTACAGGAAGGCCGCGGCTACGAAGACCTAAACAGATGTAGGCCCCCAATACCGATAGCTCTACAGAGCGGCGGGAGACGTCGCCCCAAATGTCCACGGCACATAGTGACGCGATGCAATGCAGCTCATTACCAATTACTACGAAGCGTATCTCCGAGTAAGGCGTACTTGGTATGTACAGCGTGGCATTAGAGTGTAGTTGGTCCTTTTCTAGACAGTCAATGATGTTACACAGTTGGCGTGGAACGTTACCAAACCCACGTAGAAACGTCTGTGTGTTACAAAGAAGGTCAGCGTAGTACGTTGGTGACGCATGAAAGAAAGTAACCGCAGGGTCGCGCATAGGTACGTTGTATTGCACGTCTTCACGAAACGTGGTTTTATCGCGGCCTGTCCCTACCAAATGGCTGAGAACGTTTAACCACATTTTGTTAGCTTCTGAGATACTAGTTTTATTGGTCATATATTTACCTTTTACATTGTGGGCGTAATGCCCTTGAGTTCAGCGATACGCTGCATTAAAAGAGCATAGTCGCCGTCGATGTCCACGTCAAAGATACACGCCCGGAGGCTTCCGAGTGCGTCATCTTCTTCGGGCCAAAACTTACCGAGTAAATTAGGGCGGTGGTCCTCGTCGAATCGGAAGGGGGTAAAGTCTTGGATGTCGAGCGCGTCCCCTTCTTGGATGCCGTCATCTTGGTTGAGGGACAAGTCCGGGTCCGTGTGGTCTTGGTCCGGGTCTACTGCGGGTAATTCGTCGTCGGCTAGGGCCTGTGCATGTTTGATGCCAAAGACGAAACATTGATACGCCTCGACAATCTTCTCCATCTCTAGGTACATCTCGCCGCCGTTACCAGCGCGTTCTAAAAAGCGTTCGCGGTGCTTCGCTACGTTCTTGGCACCGAAGGGCATACAGAATACATAGATGGCGTCGTTAGCCATTAGCTCCATGAAGCCATCTTCTGCTAGTTCCGGCCAACTTGTGCCCCCGCGGAACACGTCTGCGTAGATAAATTCGCTAACCCAGCTACGGTCAATAATGACTAGGCCGCCAGCGTCCGCGATGATTACTGCTTCTGCAATTTGTTCCATGATTATAGTGTGCTGGACTTGTTCGGCTTCTTCGCTCCAAGTGCCGTGAATATATTTCGCGCCGTAAGTGTCTACGAAGTGGTTGGCTAGCGTGGTCTTCCCGGTACAGTCTGGGCCTTCCAGAACGATGATACCCTTAAGGGGCATGATGTCCTGTTCTAAGTACTTAAAGGTGTCATGCTTCCCGGTGTATGAGTTGCTTAGGAACTTGGGCCACGAGTAGTCTTGTTGAAACCCTTGGTACGCGCTAACAGTGCCCGCAATACCTTGGAGGTTCATAAGGTGCCCGAGCTGGTTCGCTAGTGCCGCGGGTTCGCCACCGTCAGTGCGTAGGTCGGCATTGTGTAGCATATCTAATAAACTATCGTGACACGGTTCTTCGCTAAGGATAGGTCCCAAGTCGAAGACGCTATCGCTGTAGTTCAGCAGGGCTTTGTACATCTCTTCGATGACCCCGAGGTGTGCAGATTTGGATAGTGGACGGGGGAAGCTTGGTGCCACTTCGCCTTGATGCACTAACAACTTTTTCATTGCGTTAAATTCACTCATTGGATTCTCGCTTAACGGTACTTAGGATTGTTTCGTTTGTGACGTGCTTTCGCTTTCGATGCGTCCTTACGACGTTTGGCCGTAGCCATCATGTACTCGCGTTTGTCTAAAGTCTTCTGACCGACGCCGGACTCCCCAACATACATCGCCTTTCGCTCTTTGGAGATAAGACCGTCACGGAACAGCGCCGCGGCATAGTGCTTAATGCGTTTAGACATATCGCGATGGTTACGGCCGAAGTTTTCTTTTAGTGCATAAAGGATATTCGCGTGACTGCTTCCGGCTTGAATCATGCTTTCGCATACGTTCTTAATGGTGGGAGAGTTGGACATTGGTATTACCTCTAATCGTTGGGTTCTACTTAACTATAGTCGGAAATGGCAGGACTGCAAACTTTATTTACAGCCCTGCGGTCTATGCCTTCTCTGGGTAGCAAGAACATGGCAGCGGTAACGACGCAGGGGCGTTATGGATACCACAGTCGCTAAAGTGTGCGCCTTCCTGCGTGAGGTGTACGTGTTCCACGGCTATCTCATGCGCTGATATGCCACGCGTGACACTCAGTGTTTCACATAGGCCCACGAGACAGTCATAGTCATCGGGGTTTAAGCTATCAGCACCTATGTTTAGCACCCGGGCTAGTACCTGTGCTTCTTCGGTCTTAGTTATATTTAATTTCATCGTTTATTCCTCTTCTTGCGTTTCGCACGTTCTGCGGTGATTTTTCTCTTCAAGTGCTTGGATAGCAGTCTAAAGAAGTCTTGTTGTTTGCCGTCCTTAATCTGTAGGCTATGGTAGATTACCTCGTCAATGCTCCCGCGTATCATGAGGAAATGGTTACGCACAGTTTTGGTCGCACCCTGACGCCATAGACGCTTAATGAATTGGTCGAATATCTCCAAGTCATATATGAGACTGAACCAACAAACGTCGCCGCCTGCACCTTGGAAGTTAAGGCCATGGGCTACCGACGCGGGCTGTGCTAAGAGGACCGGGATTTTCCCCGAGTTCCAATTCTTCTCGATTGATATTGCTTCACGGTCAGAGGTCTTAGAGTTGAGAATAACTATCTTGCGCTTCTTGGCTTTGAAGTACTTCTCTATCTCGATTAATTCGTGGTGATACCAGTAGGCAATAAACAGCGGCTTGCCCTGTAGCTCCTCGATTAATTCGTCTAACGCGGCCATCTTCTCCTTGTGTAATTGGAAGTACGGGCGCTTGCTCGATGACGGGATGGCACCCATATCTTCTACGTCCCAATCTTCGTACAGATTACCGTTACAGATTTGGTGTAGCTTCTGCGCTACCGACGCCGCTGTAGGGGGGTAAACGTCTTTGCCCTTGATGGTGACAAAGTGCTCCTTCCGTAGGGTGTCATAAATCTTCTGGGCCTTCTTGGGCAGGTCTATCATTATCTTGTTTTCTATCAGCGGCGGAAGCTTTAAATTGTCCTCGGCAGATAGTCGGATAATGAATGGCGCAATCTTCCTATTGATACGCTTCTCCGCGCCCACTTGTAACTCGAATTGCTTAAACTGCGGGTTCCCGTATTGGCGGAAATACTCGTAGCGGAAGTGTCCTATCTTCGTACCCAGCGAGCGGCCTTCATCCACAATTTGCATTTGACCGAACAACTGCATATAGCCGTTAGGTATTGGCGTTCCTGTTAGGATGTAGCGACGGGCGAACCGGGGCACAATTTTCTTCATCATCTTGAAGCGGGCAGACTCGTGGTTCTTGAACATCGTGGATTCGTCCACCGTCAGCATATCGAACGGCCATGAGGTCGTGCGCTTGCCCTTCAACTGTTCCATGAGCCACGGTAAGCCTGCGGGATTAATAACGTGTATGTCGGCGTCTAGGTTCCCCCAAAGGTCCTTATTGTCACCGTGCATAACATTTACTTTCATGTGTTCAAAGTTAGACCATTTCTTTGTCTCCAAAGGCCACACAAGATGACAGACTCGAATGGGGGCGATGACTAGCATACCCCGCACCTTGTCGTGCATCTTGAGCATCTTATAGAGCTGTAGAATAATGGTGGTCTTGCCTAGCCCCGGGTCGAGGAAGAAGCCGATAAACTTCTGCATGAACCCCCGGGAAATACACATACGTTGGTAGCTGTGACCTTTCCACCGCGGCTTAGG
Organism: Alteromonadaceae bacterium; assembly: GCA_016765535.1. Classification (GTDB taxonomy): domain Bacteria; phylum Pseudomonadota; class Gammaproteobacteria; order Enterobacterales; family Alteromonadaceae. The sequence goes on from JAESPQ010000022.1 coordinate 20,630, forward strand.
CTTTGCGATGCGCCTTGATTTCCGCTTTGAAAGTGCTAATCGCTTCTGCTTTATTGTCGATAACATAGACGTTAAACCCCAGTTTCCTTAACTTGCGATGCCAGTATAATTGGTGCGGCTTTGCTTTCTCCCCGAGGCGTTTCAGCTCCACGAAAAAGATTAGTCCGCCCCGGCCTATTACGGTCCTGTCCGGGAAGCCTGACCGGGAGAGCGCCACGAGCTTAATTGATAGTAACTTAAGTTTCGCAGCCTCCCGGTTGAAGGTTTTCTCTAAGGACGATTCCAGTGCTTTAACCATTAATAACGCTTGCCGCCATCTTTTGCGCGGTTCTCTGGTTTGTGGTCCAGACGGGCAGCGTTGAATACCATTTTTTCATCTAGCGCACCACCTAAGTCGAGGCCCATTGCCCCCGCTAAATCGAAGATGCGGATTACTGCGTCAGCCAATTCAACTTCAACCATTTTACGGTGCGGTAGTTTATCATCCATACAGTCCTTGCGGTCCCCTTCCATCGCTTCGGATACTTCCGAGTGGATTAAGCCCAGCTTCGCAGGGATAACGAATGGTGCGAAGACGTCAACGTTAGTCCACCACCCCGCCTTTACTTGGGCGTTATGACAGATTTGGACACATGCGTTTATTGAATTTTTCATAGTTCTTGTTACCTTTTTTATAAATCGGTGCCATTGCGTAGGTAGTTCAGTACTCGTACTTCAAGTGCTAACTGCCCTGCATGGTTGGTAGATGCCCACAGCTTACGGAGTGGGCGCAATGTTTCGAGTACACAGGTCTTGTCGTTCTTCGCTTTCTTAACCTGACTAGCCGCGGTGAGCTGTGTCTCTGCCGCTTCGTGTTCTAGCCGGATAACGGTGCAAGCCTCTTCACCTACTAGGGTCCCAGTGAACTTCGCGGTTTGGTCCCGTACAGACATAATGCCGCCACCTTCATCGAGGGCAATATCCATGGTATAGACGCCTGTAGGGAACACTTTTTTCATGTGGGCAAAGTAGGCAGGGTCGCCATAAGGTTCCCCTTGTATATCCAGTAGGCGGATAGCCGTTAATCGTTTGGACCCTAGCCCAACGCGGGTGCCTAGGCATAGTACGCTTACTGGTTGAAAGTCTTTTTTATCGCTCATGTTCCCGGCCTTCTTCGCTGAATGAAATTTAAGTATAGACTACTATTTACGATACCGCTTGCCCTCCCAACCTTCGGCCTCAATTGGACAACCTTTAGCCCACTTCGGAGAGACACACATTAGGTCTTCATATTCCTTAACAGACCCCTCGCCTATCTTGGCTAGACTGACCCCTTCATCGTGTACAGTGAACAGGGTTTTATACACACCGCTAGCTTCACAGTTCATAAGCCCTACGGCCATGTAGTCACGGGCTGCGGCTTGTGTGAAGTTCTCCGTCAGTTTCCCGCCCCAAGTGTCCAGCTCACGCCACTTATTTGTATATGAGCAATGACCATCATAGAAGAGTTTCGGCTGTGGCCCGAATCGTGTCTTAACTGTACGCACACGGGCGAATGGATAGCATAGCTCTCTACCACTAGGCAGACGGCAATATAAGTGCTTACCGCGCTTCTGGTACGATATTTTCTTGTAGGTGAATCGCTTCATGGGAACAAGCACAGCCCTGATAGCCGCTTTCTCTACTTTCTCCCACAGGATAGGCACCATTTTGTAACGTTCTTTGTAGCCTTCAATCGCCTTCTTGCCCAGCGCCGGACTAACTACAATCCCGCCTTGGTCCCAACACGAGGTAACGAACTTACGTGGGCCCATGCCGAAGCCAGCCCCGAGGACGGTAGATTTACCGATGTCACGTTCGAAAGAACCTTTTTTAATCATCTCCTTCTTAACACCATAAATCTGTGCGGCCATACCTTCGTACACTTTACCGTCGCCGCCAAAATCTTCCAGCCCTACAGGGTCATCGGCTAACCAGAAAATGAACCGCGCTTCAATTTGAGAGTAATCGGCAGATACGAATTTATACCCCTTGGGGGCACAGATAGCGCCACGTAAACACCCAGCCAATACTTCCATTGGGTCGCCGTACTTCTTAAGCAATTTTAGCTTACGCTTCTTAACGACTTTGATTACTTCTTCCCAATCCAAATGGTACACAGTCTTGCCCGGTTTAGGGAAGTTTTGAATCTGTACACCACGCCCACCCCATCGTCCTGTGCGAGCAATGTGATACTTGAGGAAGCCATGTAGCCAGCCATTGTTATCAACGCCATCGGCCATGCGTACATACTTAGCCGTTGAAGCCTTCGCGGCCTGTGTGCGTAGCTGTAGAATGGTCCGGCATTTCTTAGGGATGGTCTTCATTGAATCGCCTAGCCACTCCGCGATAACATCCTTCTGCATGTTCGGTATGTCACAGCCATTAGCGTTTAGCCAATCCTTCACCTTAGCGGTTTGCGTTAGGAACTCGAAGCCACAGTCGGGCCCTGCGAGGCGTTTAGCTTTCTTGTTGGCGTATACTTGGAATTGGCCTACCAACTCAAGCGCCGCGCTCACGAGGTCACGGTCAATCGGCAGCCCTAAAACGTTCATCCGCTCGGTCATGAGAAAAACTTCGTGCTCGAAGGGTGATAGCAGTTCGGACTTGTCCGCGATAGCCATTTGTGTCGCCACATCGTCATCACAATAGTCGATAAACTTCTGGAACTTCTCGGGGTGGTCATGTGGACAGCGGAAGCCTTTGCCGTTCGCTTGGGGTTTACTAAACCAGTTAATTAAGATCATACCGCCCGGGTCTTTAGTTACCTTGGCTTTAATCGCCGCTCCGGCTTTCTCTAACGACGCGGGAAACGCCATAGCGCATGACATAGCCATGGTGTCATAAAACTGTTCTACGGGCACCTCGGGCCACCCAAATTGACGGGTCGCAACTAAGTTGGTCATCCAGTACTCGAACTCGCTATTGTGAGCACGGATAATCCACCCACACTTGATTAGCGCGAGTAGTACGTGGGGTGCTGATGCTTTGCTGGTAAAAGGATTCCAGTTATAAACGGTGCGGCCATTGTACGAGAAGCTAACCATCATTATCTCAGTGCTCGGATGCTCTGCGTATTTCATGGCACCGACCTTCGTGATGTCCGCTTCTGACCTCGCCTCGTAATCTATATCTAGGAAATGTTTGGGTGTTTCTATCATAAGATTCTCACGATATTTAGTGAAAAAAAAAGCACCCCATGTGGAGTGCTTGGGTTCAGCTTACTTGAGTGTTAGCCGATTAGTTTGTTTAACGCTTTCGCTACGTCATCGTACTCGTCTTCGTCGAGTTCTTTGATTGCTTCAACATCGAATTTGGCTAAAACTTTCTTAGCTTTTTTCTTGCTTGTTTCCGCTACCGCTTCTTTGTAAAGCGACTGTAACTCTTTTTTCGTGATGCCGTCATCATCATCGTCATCATCGTCATCATCATCGCTATCTGTAGCATAGTCACCGAAGTCACTTTCCGCAGAGGCCGAACCATCAAGACGTTCACCCGTTTTCTGGAACATAAGGTTATTCAATTCAGCACGAACACCTTTAGATTCATTGTCGAAGCCTTTCATCGTAACGGAGAACAGGAAGTAGTTACCTGACACCATCATTTCTTCGAGTTCTTCGGGGTCAATCACACGTTGGCCGGACTTGTCCACGAGCTGTGGAACTTTATAACATGAGGTTGATAACATCCACATGCCTTTAGCTTCTTCGCCTACAGTGTAATCTTCGTCTTCAAACATTTCAGTACCACAACGAAGTGGGCTTAAATATTTGCCGCCTAACTTGAACTTGTCACCGAACTTTTTCTTGCCCGCAGCAAGGATGGCATCGTTAACTTTCTTGGTCATCTTTTTATCTGACTTCGGAAAGAGAATTGCACATTTACCTTTTGCTGAACCTTCGCCGTCTTCTGGTTCTTTTAGAACACGACAGAACATGAATGTAGAACGACCGGGGTTTTTGTTAGTACCGACGATTACTTTAGCGTTATTTTGAGCCATAATTTTCTATTACCTTTTATCTATTGAGTTGTAGTCTAGGAGACTGTTAGTTCTTAAAGGCTTTGGGGGCGTTTACTTCCCGGGTGATGCCTGACCCTCTTGCTTACCCAACTAACTATAGACTAGTTAGCGGGTATTGCAATTTTTATTTTTCGATGAATTCCGCGAACTCGTCAGCGGCAGTGTCACAGCGGTACATAACGTAGCCATTCTGTGTGCGTGTGGTGGCCTGCTTCATGAATTTGGCTACTTCGTCCTTGTTCCAGCCTTTAAGCGCGTTAACGTACGCCTCAAGCTCTGTAACCGTCATGATGCGTTCTTCCTTGGCGATGGTTACTTCTTCCGGGCCGATGCCTTTCTTCTGTAGCAGTGGGGTGATTACCGCCATGGAAACAAGCTTGCGATTGCCCCACTTAGGCGTAACAGTCCAGCCATCAAGAGCCCCGCGGTCTTCTGCCATGAGCCCTAAAGCATGTGCCTTGGCGTCTTGGTAGAACTTAATTACGCGGTCCCCGTCATCTACGATATGTTGTAGCTGTTCCCGTGACAATTGGTGCATCTCAGGTAGCGTGTTAATCGTAGTCGTTGGGATGATGTTAGCCATAACCTTACTGAGCATTTTAGGCTTGTTCTTTAAGTACGCTTCGCAATGCGGTTTAGCCTCACACCAAAAGCATTGGTCCTTGCCCGGGACTAGTTTGCCCTTCTTCGACACAACCTTTTTAAGTGCAGGTACAAGCGTTTTTTGTTCCCACTTCAACAGGGCTTTAACCGAGACAGTTTGCGAACGGATTGCGCCGTCTACATGGTTGTCGTTTGGCTGGACCACCGTGACTTTAATCTTCTTGAACTTATACTTTTTATGGAAGCGGTAGAACGCCCCGAGAGCATAGATTCTAAGCTGTGAGTTATCGTTCACATCAACGGACATACGGCCATTTTTGTAATCAATAATGTGGAGGGTTCCGCCAAATTCAATAATAGTTATATCGGCAGTCCCGCCCATTGGAGCGTTATAGATTTTGGTCAGGTCGTACTTGCGTTCGGGGAACATCTTGACCTTCTTCCCGTTGGCCTTTTTCTTGGTGCGCTTGTACTCTTCCTTCACGTACTTGATACAGATTCGGGCACAGGCTAATTCATGCTTAGAGATAAGCACTTCGTCCTTCATGCCGTCCTCTAGAATCATATCACCGAGGAACGATTTTAGTTTACGTTTTTTAAGCAGTACTTGCTCGACCACGAAGTGAACCGCGGTGCCGAGTTGTGATGCTGCGTTATACGTTCGCTGGGGTATCATCTTGGAGGCTTTCAAGTGCTCAATCAGTTCAACAGAACCGAAACACTTTAGCCAACGCGACGAGCCCGATGCAGATATTCGATGGTGCCCCATGCTATTTAGCTCCTTTACATTGCGCTCGTGCTTCTTTAGTCACGAACATTGGTTCGCCGCAGTGTACACAGAACTGACGCCCCGGGTATCGCAACTCGTGGCCTGTGTCGCGGTTCAATATCTGCTCTTTGGCGTCCCAGAAGTGGGAATTGACTCTATTCGACTTCAACGCAGGGTCTACGTCACGCGCACCCTCATGGTAGCCAAAGTATAGGAAGTCGTAGCCCAAGGTCGCTGCGTACGTTTCAGCGGCTTTTAGCGATACACATTGCTCTATACCGCGTAGGTCAATACTGTTCGGTGCTTGTTCCATAGTTATACACTCTTTACGTTGTGAAATGCGTAGCTACTTGAGTAGCCCTTTGCTGCGACGAATACCCGGACGTCAAAAGGGTCCCCGGGTTTGGCCCTCTCCACGTAGCCAACTTCGCCATGTACTAAGACCATTTGGCCCGGGATGAATACCATTAGCATTTACTCCGGGTAGTCTGCAACCATGAATGAGTTTTCTGCGAGTACTGCTTCGAGGTTCGCGATGTTAACAACTGCATACGGTTCGTGCTTTTCCGTACTCTTCGCCATGTGCTGTAGGACGAACGCGCAGTCATCGTATTGTTGTTGTGTTGGTTGTGCCATGTGCTGCCCCTTATAGGTCGCGGAAGTCGTCGTCGTTAGGATGTACAGGGAAGTCTTCATTGGCCCCGTAGTAGTTTTGGAATTCGTCGTCGCAATTAGTGACGTGCTTGATGGCGCGTAAGTTCATACGGGTGTACTCCATACTTGACCGCAGGGCCCTTGACAGGGTCGTGGACACACACTGTTAGGATTACGAAGCCTTCATCACTAAGCGCGTAGCCATACAGTTGCACAGGGCTTGAGTCACCTGCTAAGTGGTACGTGTGCTTAGGTGGGTATTGGTCCACTACATCTTTAACCATTTGTTCTAGCCCTGCATACCAAAGGTCGTAGTCTTCTTCATTGGCTAACTGGATGTCGGACAAGTCCACTTCTTCGCCATTGGCACGATAGATGGCCTTAACGATGTATTGGAGTTCGTCGCCGTCCATTTCGTAGGACTCGACAATTTTAACACAGGCGGGGCCTAGACCTGCTAACATCAATTTGCTACAGAATTCTTCACGGGCAATGCTAATCTGTTCGGCCATTTGTTTCTTAAGGCCCTCGACTATCGCTTGGTTCATTTCAGCATCAATGGAATTTGGGGTCTGTTTCATAATAGGGTACTCTAGGATTAAAAAAGCCCCCGTGAGAGGAGGCTATAAAAGATCATTAAACGGGGTGATTATTCGTCGTCAACAATTTCAAGTAACGCGTCGTACAAGTTAGCTAAATCGTCTTCATCTTCCGCAAGTTTTTTCAGACCACGGATAGTGTTTAGACCTGCTGCTTTCAACGCTTTTTCAGTTTGCTTTTTGCTTTCTTTACGAGCGGCGGTATACGCGTCTTTGACTTGGTCAATGGTAACGGGTTCGTCATCGTCGTCATCGTCATCATCATCGTCATCGTCGTCGTCATCGTCGTCGTCATCATCATCATCGTCGTCGTCATCGTCGTCATCGTCATCATCATCATCGTCGTCGTCATCATCGTCATCGTCATCATCATCGTCGTCGTCGTCATCATCATCGTCATCATCGTCGTCATCATCATCGTCGTCGTCATCGTTATCCAACAACTCAGCAATTTCTTTCGCAATTTCGGCATAGTCGTCTTCATCCACTTTTTTAGCATTTTTGTAATCATGCTCGGCTAGAATCGTCATGACTTCTGCTTTACTTGATTCAGCGATTGCGGCTTTAACCAACGCTAAGAATTCTTTCTGCGTCATTTCAACTTCTGGGGCCGTTTTCTCTTTCTCTTTTTCTTTCAATTTCGCCGCGGCTTTTTCGGCTTTAGCGATAGCTTTCAGCTCTGCTTTAGTTGGCTTCTTGTCAGACTTGCCTTTAGGCTTCTTATCGGCCTTCGCTTCTAATCCTTCTGCGACTGCGCCCAGTGCTTCCGCGATTGCGAACGCTAGAGATTTAATAGAGGTTTCGCATAATGTTACTGTTTGAACTTTAGCCATTTGATAATTTCCTTGAGGCCGTAGCCTCGATAATTTAAAGATTAAAAGTACTGTTCGGGTTTTCTTGTTCACCCCTTAAGCTTAGGGGAAATTTGCAATAACGCAACTTTTATTTTTGTTTATTTCGGCACGTTCTTTCTCCTGTAAAGTTGTTCGTTCTCGTCATACAAATAAGACTAGTAGAGTATCCGAGAACTGCAACTTTATTTATAAAATAGTTTGGTATGCTTCTGCTACTTCTTCTTCGCAGCGTTCAAGCTTGCCAATGATCTTAGCCTTGTGCTTGGCATCCAGCTCCATCTCAGTCGTCTTAGGCATTACCCATGCTGACTGACGCTTACCATTTACACGTAGGCGACCATCTGACGACCCGGGTACTTTCAATTCGTGGAAGCCCGCGTCGTTGAGCGCATGTTTTAGCTCTGACGTCTTCTTGGATGCTGTGCCGAGAATAGCCTCGTAAGGGCTCACGTTGCCCCCATTTTGGTGCATCTTTAATAAGAACATTTGGCACAACGATTTCCACGTCATGTAAGTGTACTTATTCAGCATAGACTCGTCATCGTCCAGTTCATCTTTAACCAATGCTTCGGCCCAATCCAGTGATGAACGCATAACCTGCTTGGTGTACTCAGTCTTCGGCAAGTTGTAAATATCAATGGTAACTATTTTCATGTGCTTAAAGAAGTACGCGATAGCTGGTATGTTAGCGTCTAGGTACTTAACCAACTTGGCATAGTACTTCGCGTCCCGGGGCATAACTTCACAACGCAGCATACAGAATCGACGTTCATCCGCTGTTACGAAGAGTGCATCCTCGTGGTTGGTGAAGGCAAGCATATTAGTAACGTTTGGAAGCGTCACATAATCTTTTTGCATGGCCCTGATTTTTACTGTGTCCTCTGTGATGAATGACTTCAAATTTTCGGTAATCGTTTTACGCGCCTTGGCGGCATACAGCTCGTGAATTAGTACTAACTGTGAACCAGACTGCCAAGAGTTAAACTTCTCTTCTAGTGGCTGCGTGGTGTTCAATTCATTCACGTTCTTAGCACCGAAGATAGGCTTAATTATCTTGGCGGCGATGATTGATTTACCGATACCTTTACGACCTTTAATAATCGGGGCCCACATAATCTTTTTACCGGGGTTCTGGTAATTGTATGCTATGAACTCCAACACGATTGCACGTTCATAAGCGTCTGGGAACAAGTACTCAAAATGTTCACGTAACGGCTTAGTCTTGCCCTTCTTCGGTTTCACATCTGACGCGCAATAAGTGTTAAGCAATTTACTACGTTTATCCAGTGGGTCCCGGAACGTTCTTTCATGCGCCGGGGAGTAGCGACGAGCATCAACCTTCTGCACCGCGCCAATATCTGTCAAGATTTTGAACGGGGACAATTTGGTATAGCCGAAGTCTTCATTCATCTCAGTGTTCTTGGTGTTGAAACCTTCCGGTTTATACTCCAATTCAGCACGTCGATTATAGATAATATTTTCACTGGCAATATAGTAAAAGTCGTCAAACTCCCGGATGTACTTATCAATTACCGGGCCGTCTAAATCGCTATCAATATCTAAGCGTTCTTTCGCTTCGGTCTTCTCGACTTTCTGCGTTTTAATCTTAGACTTAATTTCGCTCTTAAGGTCAGCGAGTGAGATGTCCTTCACCCGGGCGCTAATCTTTTTAAGCATTGAGTTAAGTTGAATAGGACTCGTCTTGTTGGACTGCACACTCGCAGCGGCCATGGTCAAGATATGGTCAACGTCACTCTCAAGCGATTCTGATTTTTGAATACGCTCTACGATTTGGTCGTGGGACCATTCCAAGTCATTATGATTACGTGAGTGCGACTTCCATACCGACTTAACGGTGGTTTTAATCTCGCTCAGTTTCATTGGTGGGCTGAACTTAAGTTCGTTAATCTCCCAGCAAAAATCCATAATCTCTTGAAGCGGTTTGCCCTGACCAATTAATGTCCCTGCAACCTTCGCGATATGGTCATTACGGCCGCCTTCCGTCAGCTCCGCAGTAATATCGACCTTCTCGTTTATCGAGTTGTTTAGCTCCTCCTGCTCCCATAGCAGTTCGGGCGGGACTTCGATTTTCTGTTCTGGGTCAAGTAACGCCTTTTGCTCAGTGGCGTAGTAGTAAAAATGTTTCTCCATTTCTCGTGGACAGGCAGGCAGATACATTGGTCGTGATAAAGCTTTGGCTGATGTATCGACGCCTGTACTGCCAAACAGGTAATTAAGATAGATAGTCGTTTCAACGTGCTTGCCTTTGCTAACAGGTTCGATGTAAGGGATAACCACACGATAGCGGTTGCCCTTGCCTTCCATCTTGTGACTATGCGTGGTGTATATGCAGTAGCGACACTTGAGCGGCTTAAGGACCTTACGGATACCCTTTGGCGTAATGTTCGAGTTATCTAAATCGAGCGTGGCCCCATAGTAGAACTTGACTGCACTCGCGTTACGCTTCTCACCCTTGAAGGATGCGAAAACGAAGTACGGGCCGTCTTTTTTCTTACGACGTACCGCAGTCTCTAAGTTCTTAAACAGTTTATCAATGCTAAGTTTCTTTTGCACAATCTTAGAATTGAATACGGATGAACCAAGCGCGATTACTACTTTTTTCTTCGCCATAATCTCGCCTTAGCTTGCTTTGGTTAGTGTTGGATTAATCATCGTCAGTGTTTCCCTCCCTATGGTTAAGGGGTGTGCAATATTATGCTGAAAAGCTAGGACTGTAAACTAGTATTTTAGCTCTAGTGTACGGTGTCCTCATTCTCGTTATATATTTCGACCACTTGGAACACCCCAACTTCGATAGCTAACGCGTCTTCAAAAAGAACGGTCAAGTTTTCTGTTTGGCTCTCACTGAGAAGTCTCCGACCCCAACAAGCATTAATAGAATCTGTGAAGTCATTCGCCTTTTCGTTTAAATCTTCGACTGATTCTTGGTCGCGCATAAAGGTTAGTTTTACCACGAGTTCTTGTTCCAGCCCGGGGCCTAGTTTCCAGATTACCTCGTTAATGTCTTTCCAGAATTCGTCGCGTTCAATGAAGTCTTTAGATAGTTGGCTCATAAGATTATTTCCTGCTGTAGTCTTCGAGAGATAAGATACCCGTAAAGCTCTTGTGGGTCATTCCTACTGTGCCGTCGCATCGAACTAGATAACCATCTTCGGCATTGGTAATCCACCGGGCATGTACCCAGCCTGTGTTATTAAGTTTAATCCATACGTTGCCCGAAGACCAACGGTACACCTTGAAGTTAACAACGGCCTTTCCTAGCCGTGTACACTGCTTGGTTAACAGTTCCCGTAGCTCTACAGTCGTTAACCCTTTACGCTTGAGGTATACCGCTAACGCGATACTGACTAGCAATGATATTATGTGAATCATTATTTACCTTCCACACTGTCCCAAGGACAGATAAAAGCTTTGTCGGGATTGCCCAGTTTATTAAGTTGTTTTGCTACGTCCTCAATGTCCGTCGTTCGTACGTTAAGCACCACACCGTATACATGCCATTGGTAGCATACCTCCGGGTCCTTAGCGGCCCGCTTAGGCCCTGCAATCGAGTATAAAACAAATGTGGCTACTACCGCGATGTAACATACTATACTGATAAGGTGCTTATTCATGCTGCTGGCCTCTAGGCTTTGATGTAGGAACACATAGCCGGGTACATTTCCTCGACTAAACTTTTAATTGGTACTCCTTGCATTTTAGACAACTTTTTCAAAAGCGCCACAGTTTCTTTTACTTCCTTCTCAATCATCGCCATGTTTTTGCCAGTACTGGTCGTTAAAGCTATGAAGATTTTCGCGTCTTCGGGCTTGTCCAACTTGTTCGCGAACAGGGCACACGTTAGGTGGTTAGCAAAAGAGGAGCCATAGCGCGGCGCTGCTTCGGCGTTCAGACTCACTAGGGACGTGAAGGCCCCCAGTAGAAGCACAGTTAGGACAAAGGCTATTACATTTTTCATTTTGGTTGATGGCTTTTTCATCTTGATTAACTCCGTTGAGTTGGTCTTCATGTGCCTGCGCTTCTGCTAGAAGTTCGGGCGTAAGGTCTATCTTATTCGAGTGTATCTGTTCCGGGTGTAAACCGAGTTGGAATAGTATCTCTGAGTCGAGGACTATGCCGCTGCTATGCGCCCAACGTAGGTAGCTCGGGCCCGTTTCTTTTCGTAGTACTTGGGCCCCGGTCAAATAACGGAAGCGTCCAAAACTTAAGTAACGGTTCAAGTGTATATGTGAGGCCATGGGACTACTCCTGTATCGGTTGAACTTGCTGGGCTAGAACGCGGTATATCTCTAGGCTCGCTTCGGGCTGGATGTGCGCGAGAATACTGTTAGTTTCGACGTATGTTTCAACGTCTAGGACTCGACACCGGGTTCCCTTCTTAACAACTAGATTGTCTATGTTGTTAGGGCGCTTAACGTCGATGTCTACGATGGCTACAACCAAGTCGCCTTTTTCTACGGGCTTGCTAAGGAACTGGGTATTTACTGGGTGGAATGGCTTGGCCGGGAGTAAGCCCCCGACTTGTGCTTGGTTAGCCCCCGGGCCTTCGAGGTAAACGCCTTGGTTGTTCAACTTCTTCTCGATGACTTCAAGGTCCTTAATCACCCACTCTTTAATCATCGGGAGAATCTGGGTTATTTGGTCCGCGAACAGCTCCGTAAGGACCATCTTATTACCGACGGATAGTTCCAATTGGCATGGGGGCACATGCTCCGGCTCGTTGTCACCGACGTTCATGCAAAAGTCACACAGGTCATCATCTTCGTCATCGGTACAGTGGCAACCGTCATCGACAACAGGGTTGCTAGTCGTCTGTGTTTCTAGCCAAAGGAGGCTACGCAATTCAGCGCCCTTGTCGTTAAGTTCTTTCAATAATGCTTTGATGTTCGCGCCGCTCGCAGGGCTGGTAAATCGTTCTAAGTTGTTCATGGGGTCATTCCTATTTTCTTCTGGTAATTTAAAGATAGTATAAAATTTACATACTGCAACTTTATTTCGATGGTGGGTTTAATCGCTCCCACTCTACACGCACTAAGTCTGTAACTTCGGCCGTTGGTAACGGGGTGTTGAACTTCTTGTTTTTAGTGAGTGCTAGCTTAAGAACTCCTGCGCGGTTCTCACCGTTCTTGAATGCCTTAACGATCTTTTTATGTATACGGGTGTTGCGACTGCCTTTGTCCGACTTAGTCTTCTTGGTCTTGGCAGGCTTCTCGTTCCCGACTGTCTCTTTATCCGCACCTGACATACTGGACGTGTCCAACCAATCTTTAGCAGCACACAGCTCGTTAAGGATGTCCATAATGTGTGCATCACCGAGCGGTACTTCCATCGTTATGTTGAACTTCTTCGCTTTCAGTATCGTCGCTGCGGGAGTCATGCCGCTGATAAGGGACACACGGATATGGTCGCTCATTATCGTCAGGAACTTCTTGGCAGGTTTAACGTCTTTTTTAGATACGGCCTTCTTTGCTTTCTTCGCAGCCTTGACTAATTTCTTAGCGGCTTTCATCGCGGTCACGTCGGTTAGGTAGTCGTTGTATGCTTCTTCCGCTGTGTCACCGAAACCACTTGGTGAGTCTTGGAGGTTTTCAAACTTCGGACCTACGCAGCACCATGAACCACCATCGCGGAAGACGCGGCATTTTTTAGATACGGGGACCGGGACTAGCGCACGATAGTTAACTTCAAAGGCTGCGTGAACGCTGCCGTAAGTTTTAACGTGTACCATATCTTTCGATACTGCGTGGACCGATACTCTCGTGCCGCTAGCAATGGTGATTACTGGCTGATACTTCGGGCTGAACACTACGTCTTCTTGCAGTAGCATATCAGTGCCGACTTTTGCTTTAACGCGGCGGTTGTCTTTAGACTTGGACATATCACTTACCTTCTTGTGTGTGGGATTACTCTAAGACTAGTTGGCATCTTTGAGACTGCCAACTTTTATTTATATTATTTTTACTCCCGGGCTAACGTTGTATAAAAGGCCCACGACTTTCTCCATATAGAAAGCGTTCTTAACTTCGAATAAGTCCGAGTGGCCTTCCAGTATCCCGGTTAGGTCAATGTTCATTACTCGTGGGTCTGAGCCTTCGTAACCATAGGCCCCCATAGCGCCCCAAGCGTTCGGGATGATAAGGCCGATAAAAGGTATGCGGTCAAACCAACGGGCCACCCGGGTCGGGACATCGTCTTCGGTGTGAACTACTATCACCTGTCGGATGTTCGGGGGGAAGACAGTATCTACATTGAGCGCGGGATTAATTAGTAGAAGCGTCTTAAACTCCATGCCTAACTGGGCCGCTCGTAGCAGTATGGCGCATCCATTGCTGTGACCAACCGCATAGCATGGCGACACGGGATAAACCTGTGCATGGGCCATAGCGAGGCGTTTAGCCACAATCTTGTTTTTGAACAGCACTGAGAGCAGGCCGAACCACCCATACTTCCACGATTTAACCGTAGTGCTCCCGGGGTGCTCTCGTAGGAACGGTCGCAGCATCTCCACGGTATCCGCGCCCCCGTCCCTAACGTTAAATCCATGTAGTAGATATGTCTTCATAGTGTGTTAGTCCTCTTTGCAATGGATGACGTATTTCGCCATGAGTTCAGACATACGCGCTTTAATAAACTTCTTGCATATGCCATCGGTTTTAAAGTCTTCGTTTAGCATGAGGAGGTTGAACCCTTCCCCCGGCCTAACGATATGTAGTTTAATCTTCCAGTAGCTATGCTGGGCTTCACCCGTTGGCGCTATGATGATACCGCAGACAACGTCGTTAACCTTTATCTGTATGTCCGGCCGCTGCTTCTTGGAATTAAACTTTACATTGATGGTGGTTGCCATGCGCAATCCGTCCATTTTACAGGGGTATCGCTGGACTCTAAATTGATAGCGACACGAAGTTGCTTACCTAGCCCGAACATTGGGATGTTGGTGTACTTGTCGATAGTGAAGAAAAACTCGGTCCCGGTTTCGCCTTCTTCTTGGCGCTCCCATATATGGTTAGTCATAGACGCTGCAATGCGGGTCATAGCAACTACCCATTCGCGGCGTAGACTAATTGGGTGGATTCGCATTACGTCCGTGTCTAACGCGCCCGTTGCTTCTTTCAGTTGGCGTAGAACTTCTGCGAAAGCTACTCGGTTCGGTGTTTCATTTTGTTGGTGCATATTAACCTACCTTATTGCATGTGCTCTGGGGCACGTTCTATTAGTTGCCCGTTAGGGTGGTCGGTAATCATAATCAACGTGCCCGCACTGTCACGCAGGTACTTAACTTTAGCCGTGCGGACCTTTGTGTTTCTAGCACGTTCGAGGTTAGCCGCTTTACGCTTTAACTTAGCACGTTGATTACGTTTATTTGATGAAGCCATATTTTATCGCCATTTGGTTGATAGGGGTTAACCACAGGTTGTGCTCTGTGATTAGTTTCATGGTGTTCTTCTTGAGCCATTTGACTGCGGCTGTAGAGGAACGAAACTTGATGCTGTGCTGTACTTGTCGTTCTAGCCCTGAGTCGAATCCGTCGATGTTATCTGGGTAGACCCAGAACTTAACCACCCAGAACACCTCGCCTAGCCATTCCCGGGGGCACTGGACGATTCCACATGCCTTGGCCCCGTACTTGATGAAGAGGCTACGCTCCGAGTTCTTAAACTCTGTTTGGCCCGGCATAAGGTCGAACTTGCGTGTGGTGAACTCTGTTACGTCTTTCATATCAGCGGCCTCGGTTTGTTTCCATACCATAACTATAGGCCATAACTCACGAACTGCAAATTTATTTATCGCAGACGCAAAAAAGCCGCTATAAAAGCGGCCGTTTGGTGATCGTTAAAACTGGGGTTATTTCTCTGGGGCAATCGCTGTCTCGTTAGCTAAGTATCCGGGACTGGTAAGGTCAGGCGATTATCTTCATCATGTTCTCTAGGAATTTTAACACATACCCCAGCGGAGTATGAGGGCGAGTCAGCTTCGTCGATTAGGCTGTTGTTCGGGGTTACGGTTTCCTTGTGTACACAAAGAGTCGTATCCGTTTCATCGAAAGCAATGGTGGCCCACTCCGGCCATGATACTGTCGAACAGCCTATCAACATAAGAGACAACGCGAACGCTATTAAAAGCTTCATTCGTCAGTTCCTTTTGTTGTAGTCAAAAAAGAGGCCCCTATAAGAGGCCGACTTTCATTATTAGATTGATCACCCCCTTCAAGTGCGGCGAGTCCCGCAATAAATTCGGCTTAGGTTTTCCGTCTAATTGAGTAACACAGTAAACCCGTTTATTAATTAAGTACAGTAGTTTTTAACTTTCTTTTACTTGCGTAATGGTCATCGTTTCTAAGTCGCAGTTAATGATAGCTAATACCGGGCCACAATCGCTTGCTGCGTCCGCTGATGGGATTAACTCACCTTCCAATATCGTTGGTAACACTTCGGCAAACTGCGTCATGATGATGTCGAGAGCGTAGTAATAGAAGTTCCCCTCGAACAGGATGATGCAGTCGTTATCCCCAACGGGGTCTATGTCGTCATAAACGGTTACAGTGATATTATTCATTGGGGAAGTCCTCTTCGTCTAGCCCTGCGTAGTCCAACGGTTCGAAGACGATGTAATCGTGCATATCGGGGACAGGTGCTAACTGTAGTATTAAATTGGCACCTAATGTCGCGTCTAGCTCATTAGTGAAGCCTTCGGATAGTATGACTGACGGTTCACGGAACCCAGCGCCTACGCCCGCTATGTGCGTTTTGACGGTGGCAACAAAGAACTTGCCCCGGTCTTGGATGACCGTAGGGAGGGACAACACAAAGACTGTGTCACCTTCGTAGTTGATAGCCCGGGGGCATACTAGAATTGGTCCAATAAATTTAATCATCATTCCACCTTAAATCATTGTATACGGCATGTAACAACGCTTCCTGTAGCCCTTCCGCATGTAGCGGGTAATCGGACCTTAGAGCTATTGTTAAACTCTGTATTAGTCGTTCAAGCCGGGGCACTGTGAGCAGGTCTGTTTTAGCTATGCTTTGCTCTCGTGTGCGTTTGGCAATGTGTTTGGCTGCGCGGTCTATCGCGATAGTTAATCTCTGTTTGCTCACTAGGTCCCCCGGTGGCTAAAGTTGGTTATGTCCAATGACTATAAACCAAGTGGGGGCAGAACGGTACAATTATTTTTTTTTCTATACGGCCTTTGCTAGCTCTTTTTGCTTACCCGGCTTGACGTTGTTCGAGTTCTTACAGTCCGAGTACTTGAGCTGTAATCCAAGGGCTAGGCATTTCTTTCTAATCGTCGCGCCGTTCCTGCCTAGAGCGACCCCGGCTTCGGCCGATGTGTGTGTAGCGTGGTTGGCCTTCATCCACTCTATCTCTTCCTCGGTGAAACGCTTTACTGTGCGACGGCCCGGGCTGCGTGAGTGCGATTCTGCTGCGTCTGCTGCGTGGGTGACTTTGCTTAAGTTCAATAGTTGGGATAAGTCCATAACTGCCTCTCAAAAAATACATGCGGCCTACCTTTCAAAAAATTAACACGGCCTTACTTGTTGGCGAAGAACCTTGGGTACTTCTCGTGGTATCGACGTTTCGCTTGTTCCTTGGTTGGGTGAAGGTACGCGTATTGCTGCGCTAGGTCCGTTAGGTCTTGGACGGATACGCCGGGGCTGCCCGGGTCATAAAACCAAAATTTAAAGTAACCTGTTGTCGGTTGTGATAGGTGGTCCTGTAGCGACAAGTCTGCTTGAATGGGCCCATGGTTTAAGAACTTGGCGAACTCGTGGAAGTCCATTACTGCGCCCTTTGCTGCTTTGGCTACGCGGTTAAACGCTGCGGCGACTTTTTCGTTTGGTGCTACCATCATGCTAACTAATTTTTGATGTGCGCGGGTTTCTTGTACTGCTTGGTAAGGTGCTAGACCTCTACGGCTTCCGAATAGTTTAAGTGCTTTGGTACTGCCTAGTTTATCACTGCGATTTGTATTCATCTTATTGTGTCCGTTTGCTTCTGATAACTTAAGAGTAGTTGACGCTTTCCAAAACGCCAACTTTTATTTTAATTAATGGCTAATAGGTGTTGAGCTTAGTATCACGTTGTCAAAGCTTACCCGTGAATCAACACTCGGGGCCCACGATGAAGACGAGCCACCATGCCAGAAATAAAACATCATGTGATTAATATCATAGATGCGGTTCTCTCCCAGCATCATATCGGTGCGCTCTAGGACTAGCTGACCGTTGACCCATATTCTAACGATGCCGTTTGATTCATTGGCGTCATTCATCTGGGCGTATGTTTCCACGTAGTAGCTAACCCCGCGCTGGAACTTGAACGGTTCCCCGTTGTGTATGTAGTCTATTTCTTCGCCACAGTAACCGTTATGCAAGGGGTTATCTTGGTGGTAGAAGTAGCCAATAGCTCGGCCATCCTCACGGAACATTGAGCGCAGACTAAATCCTTCGTCGGGGCCTTGACCGTAGGCGTTACAGCCATCGGGGTACACCTGATTACCATTAGACTTTTTAAGGTCCTTGTTCAGCCCTACGAGCCCGGGAAGTTTACCCCCTGTGGAAAAGTCATAGCCCGGGTGGAACTCTATCTCATATCCGAAGTAAACCGACTCAGTGGGTACGATGTCCTTTGCTGCGTGGACCCCCTTCTTAATCTGGTCCTTTGGTATGAGCATTTCCCAACGTCCATTAACGATTGTTGAGGCTTTGGCGCTGATTGTCTCCCATTGGAAGTGGAAGTCCCCGTCTGCGACGTTGTCCGTGTAAGTAGTACCGTTGCTATGGTTTTCGAAGTCAACGACCCACAGGGCCCCGGACGTGTCCAACGGTGGCAAGGTGTGGATGTCAGCGGGGACAATAACTACATCGTCGCCCTCGTCTTCATCCGCTGGGGGTATAATAACTACATCGTCGCCAACGTCTACCACCTTAATCGGTTCGTAATCGTCGGGAACAGTTAGCCCTATTTCAAATTGACAGGCTACTAATAACAAACTGGCAGTGATGCCTATTAGTACTTTTTTCATGGTTTACCTCTATCGTTTTTTGTTGAGTTCTAATGATGCTTGGTGGAGCTTTTCACGTACGCCACTATGGGAGCTATTGCCCAGCGGTAGCAACTGCATGAGCGCATGAATATCCGAGGCGTTTACTATTAGTTCCGTGGTGGTCCGCTCTAGGTGTAACGCCTCTGCTACACGTTGCGGGTGTTGGGTGTTGCTATGCCGCTTCTCGCTATTCTCAAGCAAGCGGCCTAACGCGAAAGCCGACGTGTCCGTGTCGTTGATAACCATCATGCCAATGACGTTCTTGCCATCGAAAATTAGCTCTGCTTTGCGTAGCGATTGTTCGATTAGACGCAGCTCACGCCATGTGGTCTGCTCCTCTATCTGGGCTATCGTAAAGAAGTCCCCATCGCTGTGCGCGGCGTCGCTAAATGTGCCGTGTGTTTCGCGGTCATACCCGCAGACTGTGAATTTCATAGGTTTTCTGCCTTAACTTTTGGTGACGGACCCACAGCCCACGTACCGTCGTGCTTGTGGTACATCTGACCTGTTAGCTTGCCCTTCCATTGAATAACTGTGTAGTACGTTGTCATGTACTGCGCGTGGGTAGGCTTCATCCACCCGAAGAATATTTCGATAAACTGGGCCATGTGACCCCCTATAAGTTCTTGGCGATGTAACAGCCAACTATGAAGCCCGCAAGGGCTGCGATGACGTTAAGCAATACTTCTGCCATTGTTAATGTTTCCATAGTCTAATCCTCTTCTGCGTCGAGTGCTTCCACGACTGCGATTGCACAGTTTGGGGCGCTACATGGGTTACTTTTGCCGTGGCTGTAGACGTCATCTAGTAGTGCTTCGTAACGTGCTAATTTAGCCTCTAGGGCTGCGACGTATTCTTGGTTGGCCCGAGCGTCGCAGGTCGTACCGCAACACTCGTTTAGCCCTGATGGTTTAGTCATCCAAGTATAGGTCAAGTAGTTCGAGTAGCGCGTCGCTTAGTAATGCGCGGTCCATCGCTGCGATTAGTTCCATTGCTTGACGGCCGTGTGAAGGTTTGAAGGTCTTAAGAACAACCTTGGTGCTTTTCTTGCCTTTGCCTTTGGGTGCGTCTTTGGCTACTTCTTTAGCCGCTTTAACTTTTTTAATGATCTTAGCCGGGGCCGCGTTGCCACCTTTACGCACTGCCTTGATTACTTCCGAAGAGCTAACCGTACCCGCTTTAACTTCCGCGATTACTTCATCACCCGCAGATAGTAAGATTAAATGGTTGTCTACGTCTTTACGTGAACGGTGGACGGCTTCGGCTACTTCGCCCTTGGTCATGCCTTGGTTAATCATACGTTGGTACGCCTGCGCTCGTTCTACGGGCTCTAACTGACGGCCTTGGCTTGACGTAATCATGAATGATAGTTCTTCGAGTTTTGACCCGGTGAATTCTTTCACTTCAAGGCGTGTACACTCGGCTTGCATTGCCGCTAAGTAACGGTGATGACCATCAATGATTTTAAAACCGTCTGGGGTGGTCTTAATCATGATATTCGGTAGCTGTGCGCCTGCTGCATACGCTTTAGCTAACTGGTCTACGTGGTCTTGGTCGATGTCACGAACGTTAAAGCCTTCTTCAATGAAGATATGTTCCATTGGTACGAAGAAAGTCTTAGTTACTTTGATGCCTAAGTCTTTGTCTTTAGCGTATGCAGAACCTACTGAGATGCCCGTTACTGTTGTGTTTGTCATGTGATACCCTTACTTGGTTTGATGTGCTTCGTTGTTGATAACTTAAATATAGTACGTGTTCGTGAGAGTGCAAATTTTTATTTAATAAATTGGTAAAAAGTTTTCATCGGGTACACTTTCTGGGTGATGTCTTCGATGGTGAACCAATCATCTGAGTGCGGTAGTTGACCCTTGTTAAACTGCTGGACCATTTCCAATAGTTCTTTAAATGAGATTACTTCGTGCTCGCCCACTTGGTCGGGGCCGTTCATCGGTGTGATAAGGTATTCTTGCTGAGACAGTTCACGGTGTAGCTTGCGACGTTTCCCTTCCATTTCGAGAACCATGCCGAGTAAGTCTGACGCTGTGTTGCTTGCTGGGGCGTCTAATTCGTTCGCTGCCTGTAATGCTACTTCGGGGTTAAATGTTGTCATGTTACCGCCTAATCGTTGTGCTTCGTTGTTGATAACTTAACTATAGTAGACGGTTCCAAGAGTGCAAATTTATTTAGATAATTTTTTTGAGTATCATCGAACCGCTGCGGAAAGAGAAAGTGCTCCCCGGGGCTGTCTGGGCTGTGACCTTGTAGAAGTGTAGACGAATTGGGAACGGATACCAGTTGGTTATCTCCATAAGGTAAGTGTACTTGGTTTCCCCAATGAGGGTAGCGGGATACTTCCCCCCATTGTAGAAGCATGTGACGTAATGGCTAGCCACTAGGACTTGTCCCGACACGTTGGGCAACATACACCCGTTTGGACGTCGTCCGATGCGATACACCAATTGTAATCCTTTGTCGCAATTAGTGCCGCCACTTCTGGGTCATCTTCCACAATACTTATCTCAAACATACACCACGCACACTTAAACATCTGTTCCGTAGTGACATCGTTCGCAAGGTCTGCGGCGTGGTTGTCTAGGTCTGCGTACCAGTCGCTACCCTTCTTTAAAATCTTTCCGTTTGGTCCCGGCATAATTTACCCTTACTGTGTTGTTTGAAAGTTGTTGTGAATTGCCATTAACTCGTCAATAAGACACGGGTTTATCGTTTCGGTGAAGCCATGTGGTAGCTCCTCCCGACCTAAGTACCAAGTGTCTAGTTTCTGTTTAACTTCTAGCTCAAGGGCCGCGGCGTTGCTCCCTATGCTAAATTCTGTTTGTGCTATGATTATATGTTCATACTGGGACCCGTTAACATGCTCTTTCATGCGCTCTTTTGGGTCCCGGTTTGTGATGCCAAATTTATACGCTTTTACCTGACCATCTTGGATTAGTGCCTGCACATAAAACCACCCTTTTAGCTGGGGATTAAAGCCCCGCATTGAGCGTCCTGTGGAAGGGTCCATCACACCCCCTTTTCTTATGTTGCCACCCTTCACGTAGTAGCTGTACCCTGAGCCTAAGAACTCTATCTTAATCTTGTTGCAATGGACGTACTCCACGATTTTAAAATCCCCTGCGCCATTGGACGGGTGGACACTCCCCACGACTAGCGACGGTAGCTTAGTATTATCTATCACACGCCCTTGACGCAGTAGCATCGCTGACGTGCTGCGCTTACACCCGGAGAGGATAAACTCTACGTCTATACGCGACGAGTTCACTACCGCTAGGACTTTGACGGGGCCCCATTTTAAAGTTGGGAATTCTTGCCCGACAAATATGCTTTTATATTTTGGTGTAGCCATGGGAAACACTCCTCTGAAAAAATTAACACGGCCGACCTTTTAAAAAAAGGATACGGCGGACTTTTAAAAATACATACGGCGGACTTTTAAAAATACATACGGCCGACTTTTAAAAATACATACGGCCGACTTTTAAAAATACATACGGCCGACTTTTAAAAATACATACGGCCGACTTTTAAAAATACATACGGCCGACTTTTTATGTCATTTCGCTAAGTCATTGATTTTAGGTCATTTTCGCTAAGTCATTGATTTTCGCTAAGTCATTGATTTTAGCTAAGTCATTGATTCTAAAGCTTAACGCCCTGTAACACCAAAGACCGCAGGCCCGCCCATAATGCTGTAAATGTCCTCTATTTCAAGCGTTAAGAGGTTTTTAATTGCTAGCCTTAGTCTCACATTGGCTAGCTGTGCGCGGTACATCTGCGACGCTGTGCCGAACGTGTGGAACTCTTGCCCTGTGTAGCTGTGCTGCGCCGTCACCCGGGCGATGAAGGCCACATACCCGGCCTGTGATTCGACCACGGCCCCGGCTAGTAATTCATCGGCTACCATGCGAGCCGCTAGACATTGTACTTCGGTATACATAGGACACTCTAGGCGGGCCGCTGGGGCTCTTTGTTCCTTAGCGACCCCAGTGCTAGGGGTACTAGCATTAAACGGCGCTATGGGCTTTCTAGGGGGTGTATATTTCATGTTGTGTGCCTCGTTTCGGTTTGTTGGGTGTACTACTGCCAAAGGAGCCACAGAGGCCCCAGATTAAAATCAGAATTGTGCGCCATACAGGGCAAAAATTACCGCCCGGGCAAATTATTAACCGCGTTTAAATCTTGCGGGCTTTTGAGTTTTGAAAATATCAATTTTATAGGGTGAAAAATTCGCTCCCAGACTTTTTATAGGTCGGAAAAATTCACCCCAGAAAATTATTATCTCGAAAAAATTCGCCCCGGGTTTTGACTGTCTCGGAAAAATTCCCCCCAGACATTCACAGGTAGCAAAATTTTCATTTTTAGAGCTGTCTAGGGCCTATGATAGCACCCCTGATAATCGACCTATAGGTAGGTGTGTTGCTTTGCTATATCGGTTATAAATATGACGTCTTGACCATCGTGTCGGGAACCGCTCGCGCATTTGGGCGCAGTGTCGCAACCTTCACCCAATTGGAACGCACACCCGGCGCATTGATCTATGACGTTGGCGGGGTCTTGGCGCTTGGATAAGTCCACGGGAACCACTAAGGCTATAACACCATTAGCAATCGTATAACGTGGTTTTTGGTGGCTCTCTAGCGGCGTTAATAAATAGACCTGCTCATAGCTAAAAAACCATGTTGTCGATACTCTCGCGAGTGTGCCGACCGGGTGTGGAAACGTTACAAGGAATCCGCCCGCGTCGGGCTTGTGGTCGCCGTATAGTGTCGCGCCCTCCCATGTGCTAGAGAATGAAAAATTGCTTTTTAAAAGTATTAGGCGTTGCTTAGACATGGGGCTTACTCCGTTAAAATGTGCTGATACCACCAAAGGCCGCAGAAGCGGCTTGTGAGGGTGTTTAATATTAGTCGTGTTGGTAACTGGAATACATCGCGTTATCTCGTATCTGTGCGTTGTAGTGGGCTAGGGTGTGAATCGCCGCGATTGCTTCCGAGTCTTCGAAAGTTGCCACAACCGCCGACTCGTTAAGCGTTACTATTTTGCCCGGTTCCGTGGGCTTGAACGCTTGTTCTATTAGGTACGTTGTGCGCCTGTGCTCTATCAGAGCGGATACTGTGCGGAGGGTCTTAAAAATCCACCAACCGCGGCTAGCTGTGCGAGTTTCCAAAGTGTACCCGCGGACCGTTGACGCTTTTATATTCCGTGTGAGTATTGGCATGTGACCCCCTAACCCATAGCCGCGGCTAGGTTTAAAACTGAATATGAAACGCTTGTTGTAAGTTCTAACGCTGCGTATACGATTGTTGCTAATGCAACGCCTAATTTTACTAGTGTTTCGCCTGTTAATTCTGAGATGAAGTTGCTGATTGATGAAAACATAATTTGTTACTCCGTTGTTTGATTGGGTTTGCCTTACACAACTAAGAATAGTACACCGTTGGCAAACCGCAAACATTATTTAAAATTAAATCATACAATGCCCGGGAGGCTTGAGACTAAACTCCGCATAGCGTCCGACCACGTCGCCGGATGTTGGGCCCGGGTCAACGTCGTGGACCACTCGCAAAAGTTCCACCGTGGGGGCGTCGCATAGGCTGTGTTCTAGTTCCATTAAATCCCAAAGGCGGGCAATGGTCGCCAATTGGTTATAGGTCCACCGTTCGCCCTTTGGCAGGCTGTCCACATAGGCGGTTAACTCCGCGTTCATAGATGAAAGGCGGCTTACTAACTCCGCTTGTGTTTGGTCGCAGGGGTGGAGCTGTCCGGGGTGGAATGGTCCCGGGTCTATCTCCGACACGCTGCCCGCATCCAGTACAAAACCGGGGACCTCTTCCGAGCCATAAGGGGCAGCCATTATACGACTGGCAGACATTGAACGGCGGCCCGTCTTGTGATGCGGGATGTGTGGCGCTAGGGCCGTTTTATAAAATTCTAGTTGATTGTTCATGTGGTGGTGTCCTTTTTACTGAGTTAAAAAATGTTGTTCGTGGGCGTTAATTTCGCGACGCAGGGCCCGGGCACTAGGGCAATCAATTATAACTAGGTCCCCTTCACAATATGAATATAAGTGATTGTCGCCGCGGTTCACGTAGCAGGCTGTTAAACCGTCATCATAGATTCTTTCGTGTGCGGCGTTGGCGTTGGTAAACCCTATAAAATGGTCGTGGCTGGGACAGTGTGAACGCTGTATAAGTGCGCCCGCTTTTGTGTGTTCAATGTTAGCTTTTAACATGGGGGGTTATCCTTAAATGATTTGAAAGGGGGGCCATTTTGACCCCGGGCCGGGCGGCTATTTATTCCAAATTACAGAAGCGTGAGCGCCGTTGCCTACGTGGTATTCTAGCGCGGTTAAACCTTGTTCGCCTTCTAAGTGGCTATAAAAACAAACGCCTTCCTCGTCTTCTTTGTCGTGTACTGCCCAACCGTGACAAGTACCCGCGCTCACTGTTACTTTACCCTCGTAACCTTCGTCTAGTGCTGTATCAATAAGGTGTAAAATGTTTGTCGCTATTTCGTTTGCAACGTCCGCAGCTAGAGAGCTAAAAGCTTGCCCAACAATTTCCCCGGCTTGTCTCATTACGGCTTGCATTGCGTCTGTACAACCTTCTAAATCATACTCGCTTTCGGTGTACTCATCCCAATCACTACCGCCGATAATGGCCCACGCTTCGTGGTAGTATGTCACGTCTGCGGTGCTGTCTTCTATTTCGCGGATTAGTTCTAAAACCATTTCGCTTATATCGTCGTGGTCTAAAGACGTATCAATAGTGAGGGTTGAAAGGTCAATGCTTGATTCAATGTTTGCGTAAAGGTTCGCGGGTGTGAAATCTGACATAATGTTGTACTCCGTTGTGGTGTTGGTTTGGTCTTACACTTTTAAATATAGTCTGCTTTTCCGAGAGTGCAAACTTTATTTGAAAATGACCCGGAAGCGTCCCCCGGGCCGGGTGTGGAACTAGCCGCCTACGACGACAATCGAATCACCTTCTTTCGCGATGTACTGACTGTGTCCAACATGTTCTAGCGTAACCCCGCGGCAACCGTAGCGGCTAACCTCGCTATCTGCTTCTACTTGTACCGCCTCTTCTGTGCCAATGTAAATAGTTTCGTTTTGATTGCCGTTAACGGTGGTAAACGTTGCTCTGAATATTGAAGACATAATTTAGTACTCCGATTAATTTAATTGAACTAGTAAAGCGTTTAATTCTGCGCGTACTCGTGGCGGTGTGGTCGATTGCATAACGAGATATACTAGCGCGTCGCGTTGGCTTGTGCTGACTCGTACCGACGTAAAGCGGGCGAATGTTGGCACTACTTCCGAGTCGATAAAATCATAGTTGTGAGCGGCTTTGATGGCGTTGTTAACGTACTCGGTTTTCGTGTCGTAACGTGCGCCGCGTTGCTCGGTTTCTTTGGTGCGATTATTCATAATTACATAAGACCAAATAGAACCCCAGCGAACAATTAAAAATGATTCGGTCGCGGATTGTGCAACTAATACTTTAGCGTCAAAGTCTGAAATATTCATAGGGTGGTACTCCGTTTAATTGATGATATTTGCCTAACAATTTAAGTATAGTTAAGGATGGCGAAACCGCCACCCGGTAACGCAATTAAACTGTAAAATTAATATTATGGTCGGGCTGCATAAAGTGGCGCTGCATTTGGAAGACAGGACACACCGCCCCGGCAAACATTTTCATGCCGGACATATTAAGCGGCGTTAACGTCATCGGGTCGCGGCTCTTAACTGAGTACACGCCTTTAACGGTCGCGGGTAGGTTTTCGGAGAAGTCAAAAGCCCGGGCGTGTGTTGCAAAATATGTGCTTTCGTAGCCTTTGTGCCCGTGGTGCAATACTACATAGTTAACTGTGAATTTTCGCATAATAAAACCCTCTAATGATTTGGATAGTGTGGACCCTTCCGGGCCCGGGTGGACTAACAACGGCGGTCTTGCATTTGGCAGTAGAAACCATGTTCTACCCACGACCCCGTTTTTATTGTAACTAGTGAGCCATCGCGAAAATCTATGGTTAGGAATTCGCCTGTGCTGCTTATGTGGTGGACCTCGTTTATATACTCGTTAACAAGGCAATCAAAAGCGACCTGAGCGGATGTTGTATAGCCTATGATGCTATTACGTTGCATATCTTTAAAGTGGGCTAGAGCGCGTCCGCCTGTAAATTTGAGGTCGTGCGCCGCTTGTTCAATGGCTTGTTTAGCAAGGATGCTTTCGAGGGTGGTGATTTGTGCGTTAATCACTTCGGGGGTGTAGTTGCTCATAGTGTCGTACTCCGTTTGATTGATGTTGTTTGCCTTACCTAACTAAGTATAGGCGACGATTCCGAAACCGCCACATTTTATTTTAAAAGGTTTTTCTTTGCTGCCTTGTACACTGGGGACACGACGACCCAAACAAGCGCGATTAATAGCCCCGCACCTATTAGCACGTCCACAAAACGCCACGCTAACCAGAGTGCAACCACAAGCGCAATATTGCCGGGTGCGTCCCCTTTGCGAGCCCTGCGGGATATGCCCGCATAGCCGCTCATTAGCTAGCCCCTTTACACTGTGCCACGGTCCAAGTAAACGACGCCTTGGCTAACTCTACAACGCTTTGTTGTATGAGTCTATCCATATCCTTTTTTGCTACCGGGTGCCCTGCGCTATACGCTTGTATCACTATTTCGGGCGTGGTGTTGTTGTGTGTGGCGAATAGCTCGGTTGCTTCTTTCAATATCGCGGCCATTGCATCAGGTGTATTAATGATGGTTAGACAGCGGGTGACTAGCATCGCGTTAGCTGTGCTCTGTACTTGCTCATTGGTAAGGTTTAACGCGTCGCCTGCTGCTTTCATATTGGCGGTTGGTGCAGTTCGTGCCGCAGTCTCTAGGGCTTCCTGATAACGTAGGAATACAGTGTATAAACCGTTAATTTCACGGGCTGACCATACACATTGATATGATTCGCACATGCTAGACAAGTAACCGCAGTTTTCAACGTCAAACTCGTTTGTTAAAAGGTCTGTGAGGTTAGCGTGTGCGCTTGTTCCTTTGTTGGCACAGGCTAACATGCCTTTTAAAATCGTTTCCTCTTCTGCGTTGTGGATGCCATCAATAAAGTTTTGAAGAGCGGCTAATTTAGTTAGTGAGCTTTGCGAATATGACATAATTTGTTACTCCGTTTGTGTGTGTTGTTTGCCTAACAATTTAAGTATAGGACACTTCCCAGCATCCGCCACTAAATAACTAAATTAGGTCCGCCATGGTGGCCGGGTGACACTTCCGCCAATCGGCAAAGTCAACCAAGTCTGACACCGTGAAACCGTTCTCTAGCAATTTATCACACGCCTCGTCAAAGGTTAGGCCCGCTTTAAAATGTCGCACTGTTTGCGCTCTGATACGTTCGTTAATGGTCCCCGGGGGAACTAGTGTTAGTGATGGCATGTGATACCCCTATATAAAAGAATTGGAATGGCTAACCCAACATTGAACCCACACTATTGACGGGTGACGGTCGCGGATTGTTAACGCCCTTAATCGGGCTTGTTCGCGGTTCTGTGGAGTCTTAAAAAAGACCTCTTTATTAGTGCGCCCGGTACGATGAAATAAAATGCTTGTGACGTCGTTTTTGTCTTGGTTTCGCATGGTCTATACCCCGCCTTGTAAGTCAATTAAATAAGCGTTAATAACATCGTAGTCACCGTGTATAACGTAATGGCCTAGGCAATCATATAGCGCCCGGGTATCGAACCCACGGCGCAGGTTAACAATGTAATAGCCTAACGTGTTTATGATGGCGTTAGGGCTACCCGGGCGGCCGTTGTTTGGTTGGTACGCAAACAGGTTACGCGGTAGCTCTTTTAGTGTTGGCGTGAAATGGTAGCCCGGGAGATGGCCCCCAATATAATTCATCTCTAACACGCTTTCAATCATCGCCTGTCTTCTGCGGTTCCCGTCGATTAAAGGGCGCATATCTATTACGATTTTACAATCTATCCCGGTTAGTGTGGCGCTCAGTGCGTTCTCTTCTGCGGTGGCGCAGTCGATACATATTAGAGCTGTTACCCACGCGCTAGCGGTCATCTCGTCGGTTTTACAATAGCCCTCACATGCTGGGCAGAAGTGCGGTGCGTCGTGGTCGTTAATGGTGTCTAACGCTTTCGGTGGGTTGGCTTCATAGTCTGCTTTATCGCTCGCGCAGTCTGGGCAAATCAACATATCCCAGTCAGTGGAGAACGTTAGGCCGTTGCTGTGACATTCACAGTTAAGACAGTATCCGCTTGTTGCTGCGGCTTCTCTTACTTTCACGGCTGCGATACGTGCGGCGGTGTCTGCTTTATTATGTGCAACCTTAGCGGCTATCTCTTTTTCTGTCTGTGCTACGTCGTCAGCGGTCACAGAGATAATTAACATTAGTTCGTCATTGCTCATTGTCGCTTTATGAAAACGACGTTCTAGCGAGCGACCACCGCTTAACTCTTGCGACCACATAACATAGTAACATTTGGTTTCGCGGGCTAGTTTGCAATCAATGCTTTTACCTGTGTAAGTGTTAACGATTCGGAAGGTGTTAACCTCTGGGCTTGCTAGGGTAGATAGTGCGCGGTGGTGTAGTTGCATAATTTGTTACTCCGTTGTGATGATTGGTTTGCCTTACACAACTAATGATAGTACAGGTATGGAAAAGCGCCACTATATAGGCAAATAAAGTTAATCCCCTAGGGCCCGGAAGCAGGACGGACGCCCCACGGCTGCTAGGGCCTTTTTGAAACCCTTCTATATAAGCACATTTAAAACGCTCTAGGGCCTCCCGGGCCGCTTCTGTGTCGGACCCTTCCGGGGCTCTGGGGAACCTTTAACGCTTCCGGGGCTCTGAGCTAATTAAGTGTATGGACAGGCTGTTTTACACACTCCGGGGCCTATAGGGCGGCTCTCTGGGGCCTCTCTGTGCGGGGGCTGGGTACGATCTCCAAAGCAACTAGGCCAATGGATAAGGCAGGCACATAGTCCAATTACTTCAATGACTTACATGTGATACACGCGCCCTGTGCTATGGTCATCATAAGGCCCCTGTGCTGCTTATTAGCCTTTCATGTGGTGATAGTATCTAAGGGTCTATTTCTCAGGTGGGAAATGGACAGAGACAGTGGACGCGCTAAGTGTCTGATTAGTATGGTGTTAGTGGTGGTTAATTCTTTAGCTCTCTAAAGGATTAAAAGAATAATAGTATAAGTAACAGTAAGTTAAAAGTTATTAGGTCTTGAGTATCATTTAGAAAAGTATTAGATAGAGTTAGTTTATCCCTGTATAGGTCACATTCCCAATAATTAATATAGTCACAGGGCCCTAGAACGCTAACCCCGGGAGCCCTAGAGCACAGTAATTTTTCTAAATGATACTCAAGACCATGAAAGTTGTAAGTCATTGAAACCTATATGGCTATGGCTCCCAGCTCTAGAGCGTCCACCTGTGCGGGCTGTGTAACGTGTTGTAATCATTGGCGTTCGTGTGTCCACTGTCTCTGTCCATTTCCCAGCTCTAGCACCACATCAAATGAAACCACAATAACTATAGTAGTATCAATCACTTAGTGCTCTAGCCTCTCTGGGGCCACAGGCTGACAGGGCCACCATAACGCTAAGTGTATGATACTATTAGGTATTCTCTTTAGCAGGGCTAGGGGATAAGTGTATAAGTATCAATGACTTACCTCTTCATCACCAGGAAACCTGAGTAGTATCAATGACTTAGCATCAATCACCTTCATATCACTGTAAGTCCTTGATATATAACGATAAAACGTCAGAACCGCCCAGAATTCACCAAAAACGTCCACGTCTGCTGCCGTAAAATTCCCGGGGCTACAGGAAAGTGTACACCTTAAGCTCTAGGGCGCTAAGAAGATGAATTCTTTAATTGACGGGAAGCAAAGGGCGGGTTAATATCTCGTGTAGATTAAAGCTTCCTGAGAAAAAGTCGCCGTAGAATTTTTTCTGAAAATTTTAAAAGCATAAATAGTCTTTGCTCTGCGTGAGGGATTGGCTAGCCCGGGAAACTTGTACTATACTTAAGTTAAGCGCCACAGAGAGAACACGATTATGAAGCCCTTATTTAAAGATGATAAAACCTACCCGCGAACAGTCTTCGGGATTGGCTACCAGATAGAAGGCGGTGGGTCCACGCACTACACCAAGATTTATAACCATTGGCGCGATATGCTGCGACGCTTCCTAGAGCACGAGAAAGGCTACAACACTTTAAACCTCGCGCACGGGTGGGAGTGCTTCGACACCTTCCGTGACTGGTACTTGATTAAAGAGATTGGGCTGCACAAGCTTAAGTCGCGCTACCTCGTCTTCCTCGCGCCGGAGTTCTTGCCAAAGCGTATGAAGGTCGGGGGCAAAGTCGAAATGATAGTTAGTCCGAAGTTTGGGCCGAAGACTTGCACCCTATCAATCACGAAGCCGCCGACGTGGCGTAAAGCCCGCTGGGTGGAAGCCCGGGTCAGGGATAAAGAAACCAAAGAGGTCGAAGATAAGATGGTGCTCCGGGAAGGTACAAAGAACGCGCAGCGAACACAGTTCTTTGTACCCATGGACACAGTATTATACCGCCGCAAGAAAGCAGCTATTAAAATTTGGTCTGAATATATCGGCAGTGAAGAGGACCGAATAGCCCTCGCGTCCCTAGAGCGGACGAAGGACCGCAACACCCGGGAATTGATGCGGATAGGCCGCAGTAACTTAACCAAGGGTGCCACTCAGCACTATAATAAAATAATCGCCCCCGCACAGGCTCTACAGGGCAAACAGCTTCTTAAGGCCCGGGCGAAGGAAGCCAAACGACTTGCAGGGCTGGATGATGTCGAATTAAGAATAAAACAGCGGGGCATATATCGCGGGCTGGGCTACATCGGGGAAGGGAAATACCCTACCAGAATAAACAAGGTTAAGACCCGGGCGTACAACCGATGGATGTGGATATTAGACAGGTGCTACAAGAATTGTGACCGCAGAGAAGACACCAACATGTACCTAGGTTATAGGCTGGGCAAAAAGTTCTTGTGCTTCCAAGATTTTGCCAAGTGGTTCGAGAAACATGACCGCCCGGGCAGCCCGCTTCCAACCTTCATCGTCAAACCCAATAGTAACGGTAAATTGGTCCTCGGGCCGAAGAATACTAAATTAATGTTCTAGGAGAACAATCGTGAAAAGACAAAAGTACCCAGTATCAGTAATCAACATCGGCGCGGTCATCTATGACGTGATGGCTTTCACCTACGAAGGCAAAACAGAAATAGATATTCGCCATTGGCATGTTCGTTCTATCCAGCGAAAGCGTATGTCTCGATTAGAGAAACGTTTCCTTGCGATGGGGACGCATCCCCGGGACGCGACGCAGTATGTGGGCCTAACAGCCAAGAACGAATTTACTTGGGGCCGCCTCGGGGGAATATCGCCTCGTGTCGATGGTTGGTCCAAGTCTATCAGCCGCCGGGACCGCATGAAGTTCACGGTCGGGGACGATTTACCGTCAGGTGTCTACACCACGATTCTACAGGCGCTAAAGTATGCCTTGCTCGACGCGCAGGGGGACCTAAACCGTTGGCAGGCTAGCCAAGCGGAAGTAGGCAGCCCCGAAGAGTGGCAAGAGTGGGAAGATGAAATAAACGACTGTAAACGGGAAATTCGCGCACTGAAAACACGCTTAACAAAAATAAAGAGGGGAAAGTTTGCATAATCGAAAACGTATACTAGTCTTAGGTGTATCAGGACATACAACGCACATCGTGGAAATGCTTAAACGCGAAGGCCACAAGGTGATAACATTACACGACATAGAACGAGGATTAAACAATGAGTCTTTCAGCAGAATTGAACCATTTCAGAATACCGATGCTTGGGCGCTTTCTAGGCCACGCAATGCAGAACACCCACGGAAGCTTTCTCGAAGGGGAAGTCTACGTCATCACCGCATACAATCCCCAAGATAAAACGGTGCAAACAGCAGGCCGCACCACCCGTAACCGTTGGATAGACGCCACGGCATTTGAAGTTGTTCGCAATGCGTCATGGGATTTTGCAGAAGGGCATTGTGCGCCGCATTTGGAAGCAGCAAGTGACTTCGCCAATGACCTAACCAAGTTCGAAGACACCGGGCATGATGACCACGTCGAAGCGATGTCATTCGACCACCGTGTGTGGATGGGTATAGATTTGGCTAACAGCCCGGACTACTCCGTAACAGGTCGCTACATTGGTGATGCTTGGCCGGAAATGACATCGAGAATGCTGCGCCCCGCACGTCCGCTAGCCGCGGACGAAAACCAACATAAAATACTAAGCCATGACTTTACGTCACTTGAGCAAAAGGCCATGACATATGCCCGCAAAGGTAAAAGCCGTGCGAACGCACTGTACCATTACGCGACAGGTAAAGCCGAGTTCTTAGCACTAGAACGTAGAGAGCGCCGCTTCGCCATGCTCGGACCTCATGCAGATAAACTCTTCTTAGAACTGCGTCACCCCGAAGAAGCACGAGCAATGCTAAAAGAAAAGTTCGAGGCTATCAAATATTCAGCCAGTCAGGAAACGCCCCTAACAGATGATATAAGCGACGCCTTTTTAGCAGTGCAACGCTTGATGCAAGTGCCTGACCATCTATTAGGCGAAAAAGAGTTCCATACTGTGGACTTGATGCGTAATCTCAATTGTCGCTGTGTAATTAACGATGTTCCGTATGTAACAGGCATTGAAGACGGCAAACCGACGTACTCGAAGCCTTTTCTCCCTAAGCTAGCTAAGATGTCAGATAAGTTCGAAAAGACCATGAGAGCTCGATTAGAGCGCAGTATGAACGCGGTTCACCTTGATACGTCAGCAATGCCCGAAGTGTACAACCGTATGGTCGAATGTGAACGCGATATCGGCGCATTTGTGAAAGGTTGCACATACCGAGCAATGGTGACAGGAAGTGGCCCCGGCATAAAAGTCGAGCACCCTCATACCGCAGTGCCTATGCCTGTGCCCCGTGACTACTTTAAAACCACCGGGCCGATACCTTGTGCCGTCGATGACCGCGACGCGCCATTAGACCCGATGGGTGACTTCGACTTTGAAGGGGCTGCACAGAAGAAGGTTAACTCGCCTGACTTCCCGTTAGAAGCTGAACTCGCGGAAGAGTCCACCTTTGTACATCAATCGGCTACTCGCAAAACTCAGGAAGTGCATGTAGAAAATGAGAGCACTTCGGACCTTCGTAAATACCGCTTCAATCCAGAAGCATAAGGCGACATTATGAAAATCTACTCAACAGACGATAATGACTTAGCAGTGATAGGCATGGGCGAGAAGTGGACCATCAAAGATATAAACTTCGCGTTCGGTTGTGGTATGAATCGCTCACGACTACTTGTTAAAAAAGCACAGCGTTGTAAGGTGCTCGGGAAGCATGTAGACGAGAACAAAGCGTTTACGGTAATTGGCAAGTACAACTATAACTTAGACACCATTAACGCCGCAGACGCGTCCATAAAATAAAAACCATTTGTTAATCGACCCCTTTATCCTGTAGTATGCTTTCATACACAGAATCAACAAGGGGTCTTTTATCAAAACTTTAGAAGAAAAAATCGAAGCAATGTGCGAAGAGATTGGGGCACCAAAGCCCTTCGAATTCCTCATGCAGGTAGCGAGCGGAACAGACCCACGTAACACCTCGCTAATCTACAATATGGTCGAAGCATTAGACGGGCAGAACGGCGAAGGCTGCGCACCCGATGACTTTGATTGGATGGAACTAGTTGACGTTATCCGCGAGAAGTACAAGGGCGCGAAAGTGTCCATCGGTGAGTCTCAGGCAGCTACTAAACTCATTCTAGAATACACCCACTCCAAGAAGCGTCAGACTGATTTAAACGGCGCAGCGGAAGGGCAGCAAGAGATAGAAAAGCTGACAAAATCAGAAATTAGACTGTTCACTAAAAAATTCAACCACGAGTATTAAACCCATGGCCGTAGATAAAAATAACAACGCGGTAGAGGAAGATGCGGTCAACTGGACGCGTAACGAAAAGCGTATGCTCAAGCACTTATTGCTTAATGATAACCTTGCGTATAGCCGTTACTTCTTCAAGCACCGTGAAGCAATGAAGATGCTGATTAGTCCACACCATTTGATTATGGCGGACACTTTAAGGAAAGTATTCACCGGGGAAATTAAACGACTCATTATTAACGTGCCACCGGGATACACAAAGACCGAGATGGCCGTTATCCTGTTTATGTCACAGGGCCTAGCAATCAACCCCAAGGCCAAGTTTATTCACGCGACTTACTCCGGCGATTTAGCATTAGAGAACAGCCAGAAAACAAAAGATATTGTCATCTCTCCCGAGTTCCATGACCTCTTCGGTCTTAACGTCCGACAAGATTCTAAGTCCAAGAAGAAATGGTATACAGAAGAAGGCGGCGGTGTGTATGCGGTTGCTGCGGGTGGTGCGATTACTGGCTTCCGTGCAGGACGGTTCCAGTTAGGTTTTCAAGGTGCGTTTATCTTCGATGACCCGATTAAACCCGATGATGCGTACAGCCCGACGAAAAGGGCCAAGATTAACAACCGATTTATGAACACCTTTAAAAGTCGTCTTGCTCTTGAGAAAGAAACGCCGATGATTCTTATCATGCAGCGTATCCACGAAGACGACCCAAGCGGTTATTTACTTACAGGCGGTACAGGTGAGAAGTGGCACCATTTGTTATTACCTACACCAATGCCACCGGGGCCCGTAAGCAAGTGGTATCCTAAAGAGTATACCCATGGCATACCTATTGAGTATGACCTCGAACCCGGGCCGCTGTGGCCCTTTAAGCATGATGCAGAAAAGCTCGTAGAGATGGAACGGACAGACCCATATACTACATCGTCGCAGTACGGCCAACGCCCTACACCTAAAGGCGGTACGATCTTTAAGGATGAATGGTGGAAGTATTGGACTGTGCTACCGAAAGATTTAGCGTATATGAGAATCTATGCGGATACAGCCCAGAAGAAAGAAGAACACAACGATTACACGGTACTTCAAGCATGGGCATATTCGCCTAGCATGGGCATCATTTTAATTGAACAATTTCGTGGTAAGCTAGAGGCCCCGGAGTTAGAAAAAACCTTTGTCGAATTCTGGAATAAAATGACGGATTGGTGTAAGGCGCAGGGCATACGTTGCACCGTGGTAAAAGTGGAAGATAAATCGTCGGGGTCGAGTTTGATTCAGACCATTAAGAAAAAGACGCTAGTACCGATTAAAGGTATCCAGCGTTCTAAGGATAAAATCACTCGTGCTTACGGTGTGGTCCCACAGATTACAACGGGTAACGTTTGGCTACCACAAAACGCCGTTTGGATATTTGATTTTAAAGACGAGTGCCGTAAGTTCAGCCCGTTAATGGCACACAAACACGATGACCAAATTGACCCATTGATGGATGCAGTGGAAGATATGTTAATGAATAAAAACGTCGTGCCAGTTGGCGGCGAGTCACACACGCAAACAGATGATACCCCGGGGACAGATTATGGCTACTATGGGTAATAAACCAGACTCAAAGCTTGAGGAAATATCCAAGAGCAATAAGGTCAAGCGGGACAAGTTGAAGGTCCCAATAAAGCTAAAGAAACGTCGCTGGTTAGAGCCACTAGTCTTCTTTATCAAAATATGGTGTATACTTAGGGGCAGAGGGCCGAGCAAAGCTACTGTTAATTGGCTAGCGAAGTACGGCATCAAACAAACCATCGGAAAAGTAGGGGCAGGTAATGGCGAAGAAAAAAGTAAATAAAAAGCTCGACACAGGCGGGGGCGATAAAGGCAGTAAAAGCCTTTTTGACAATAAGGGCTCCCCCGGCTTTGCGAGTTATAACGGCTTTATCGAGGAGAAAGAGAAACACCCCTCGTTAATTGGCGCGAAGAAGTTCATAACTTATAGTGATATGCTCGCTAATACGTCCATTGTGGGCGCAGGGGTGCGATATTTCCTTAACTTAATATCTAAGGCACAGTGGAATGTAGAACCGTTTGACGATAGCCCAGAGGCGCTAGAATACGCGGAGCTGTTAGAATCGGCTATACATGATATGGAAACCCCGTGGTATCGTATTGTGCGACGTTCAGCAATGTACCGCTTCTATGGTTTCAGTATACAAGAGTGGATACTTAAACGCCGAATAGACGGTCGCTTAGGTTTCAAGGATATTGAGCCACGACCACAGCATACTATCGAACGCTGGGACCTCGAAAAGGGGCGAGTAATCGGCGTAGTACAACGCGACGCGCAAGACTTTTCAGAGGTATACCTAGACATTAACTGGTTAGTATATATCACTGATGACAGTATCACCGATGTACCAGAAGGTATCGGCCTGTTTCGTCACATTGTAGAAACGGTTGAGAAGCTAAAACGCTATGAGCAGTTAGAAGCGTTCGGCTTTGAAACAGACCTACGCGGTATCCCGATTGTTAAAGCCCCGTTAGAAGATTTAGCCGATTTAGTAAGCCGCGGTGAGATAACCCCGGCAGAGCGTAATATTATATTACAACCGCTCAAGAACTTTGTCGCGAATCATATCAAGAGTGCTAAGTTAGGCATGATGATAGATTCTAGCACGTACAAGAGCAAGGACACGGCGGAATCGGTATCACCTACGCCCAAGTGGGACGTAGAACTATTAAAGGGCTCTAGCACATCACAGGACGCCATAGCGGTAGCGATTAACAGACTTAACCACGAGATTGCACGTTTACTCGGTGTTGAAGCGTTATTACTGGGTGCCGACGGCCGTGGTTCAGAAGCGTTATCGCGTGATAAATCACAGAACTTCTTTTTAATTGTTGATTCTACATTAATGGAGTTGGCAGAATCTTATAAGAAGTCTATAGTTACAGTACTAGGCGAACAGAACGGCATGGACTTGCAGAAGAAACCAAGCTTTAAACCCGAAGCGATTAAATTTAAAGACGTTGAAGAAATTACAACGGCCCTTAAAGACCTTGCAAGTGCAGGCGCTCCGATTATGGCTGATGACCCTATTATTAACGAGATACGCGATTTACTTGGCACCTCACGTATTGACGTAGTAAAGATTCTTCAAGACCTAGCGTTAAATACCGACCACAATTCAGACCACCCAAAAGACGACGATGAAATAGCAGCAGAAGTCGATAAACTATTAGGAGGTAAATAATGGCATTAGTCGTAGGCACAAATAGTTACGCACCCCGAGCGGACGCGGACACGTACTTCGCAGACTCTATCCGGGCAGCGCAGTGGATTGCGTTTAGCGAACCTCTACGTGATTCGGGAATGGTGGAAGCCACCCGAGTTTTCGAGCGTCAGCGTTGGCGCGGGGAGAAAGAAATTAGTACACAGACGTTAGCGTTTGGCCGTACGGGTCTAACAGGTAAAGAGGGTGAATCAGTTACACCCGCACAGTCCCTATTAGATATAAGCGAAGCCCAATTCGAATACGCGCTTGCACTGTTAGTGGACGCGTCGGTATTGGAAAGCAACGACGCCACGGGCTCTAACGTTAAGAGGCTGAAAGCAGGTTCAGCAGCGATGGAGTTCTTCCGGGTTACGACGGGCACAAGGTTCCCGGTCATTGTTACTGACATTATCGGTCAATATCTGTTAGGCAGCGCAGCAGCACTCGGGGTAACTCCGTGTGTCAGTGGAACAGATGTAGAAAGTGGCTTCACTGACAAGGACGCCTTCGGCTATAGGGAACCCCTCTAATGTCTCATTTACCCAATATATTTAATGCGAATATCGCCCAGCTACTAAACAAGAACATGGGGCAATTAGTGTTCCCACTTACCCTTAAAAAGGTAGTGGCGACCCGTGACCCTAGTGACTCTACAAAGCAAATAGAAGTTGTTACAGAGCACCCCGGGAGGGGCTTCGTAGATGACAACGCACTTAGGTTCCGTAGTGGGACCACGACACAGTTCAGCGAAAAAAGTATCGCTATCTTAGGCGACAGTCTACCCGATAATATCATCCCAGAACCGGGCGACCTTATCTTCATCGAAAACGAGGACCATACAATCGCAGAAAACGGCGTAGTGCGGGACCCGGCGGGGGCGTTGTTCGAATGTGTAGTCGAGTAGAGAAGCAGGACGACCTAGACCCACTATCGCGTATAGAGGGCCTAGTAAGTCGGTTCGAGTCGGACTTCACCGCAGCGTTCCTAGTACTCATGGGCACCATTAAAAGTGAACTAGTATTAAGCGAGATAGCGGACCTAATCGAGCAGGGCCTATTAACCCAAGCCCTCGAAAAGGTGGAACAGTCCATAGCTAAGTTCTCTGACGTGGTGGTAACAGCTATCGCCGCGTCGGGTGCGAGTACAGCAGAGTTTCTACAGTCGGCGCTCAAGGTGGTAGTAAGCTTTGACCAGACTAACGAAAATGCTGTAAGCGCAATGCGTGATACTAAATTACGAATCATGCAGGGCCTTAGCACAACGCAGATGCAAACAATACGGGAGACATTAATCGAAGGCATTACTAATGGCGATAACCCTCTACAACAAGCGCGACGGTTCCGGGATGCTATCGGGCTAACGCCTAACCAGAATAAAGCGGTCGCGTCGTACCGTAGAGCACTTGAGAGCAATAGCGCGGCAGCGTTAAATAGGGCGCTACGTGATGCAAGGTTTGACCGAACGGTGGAGAACGCGCTATCTTCGGGGGACCCCTTATCAGCGAAACAAATTGATAAGATGGTCAATCGCTACATTGAACGTAGTGTAAGACACCGAGCGGAAGTGATAGCACGAACCGAAGCACTAGCGGCAGCGCACAAGGGTAACAACCTTATGTACGACCAAGCGATAGCAACGGGCATCCTTGAAAGGGAAAGGCTGTTACGAACGTGGAACCGGGCGAAAGATGACCGGGTCCGTGATACTCACGACGGTATGCAGGGACAACAGCGGGGCTTTGGCGTAGAGTTTATGTCAGACGCAGGCGTATTGCTCATGTACCCGGGGGACGAAAACGCACCGGGTAAGGAAACGATACAATGCCGTTGTTTAGTAACGACGAGACTTTTACCAATAGGCCAAGTGGCCGGAGTAACAATACTATGAGTAATGAAAAGCAGTACAAGTCCAGCGGGGACGTGTTCAAGCAGGATGCAAACCAGCAGATTATTGGTGGGTGGTTCAGCGTGTTCAAGATAGACGGCCAAGAAGTAATGGACAGTGATAACGAAGCCGTTGACATCGCTAGTTACCGCAAGGTATTCGTGGAGTTCTCGAAAGAGTACCGTAGCGCGAACTTTGACCACGCGGGCGAGTCAGTGGGCACCCTCATTGATAATATCTTGATTGACACCGAAGAATTCGCTAAAATGCTAGTTCATGAAATAACAGGTATCCCAGTTGACGACATCCCAGTGCAGAAGCTAGGGCACTTCGGAAGTTTTCAAATCCCCAACGTAGACGACTACGAAGATGCTATCAAGAACAAGTTAATGTTCAGCATTGAAGGTAGTTGCACCCGAGAGGTTATAGAATAATGGCACCACGCAAAAACGTAAACAAATTGACCCCGCATAGCGATGGATTACCCCGTCGTATGGTGATGACTAAGCTAACTGCGGTTGCCCTCACGGCCCGTGGTGCTAACCCTCACGCGGACGTTACCTTCTTTAAGTCGCACAAAGATGATACTATTAGCACAGTAGGTAAGAGCGGCGACCTAGTTGACTTACTAACTAGTTCCGATAATGGGCATCAACATGGCATCCGTGTGCGGTTCTATGAAGATGGCCTATACTTGGATGTGGGATACGCAAGCGGTGACGCAGCGGACTCGTCGCACTTTCATTCCGTCGTTATCGACGCAGCGGGTAACTTCGTTGTAAGTGAAAACAACGGCCATACGCACGACATATCCGCAGTGGATGTGCAAAGCTTCCTTTTAGGCTCACTAAACAAAACCTTTGATTATTTGCAAGAACATGGTAATGTTAGCGACTTGGAAGACAGTTTAATCAAGACCACTGCATTTAAAACACTTGGAGAAGACCGAATGACTTTAGAAGAGCAACTAGCGAAAGCTAAAAAAGACTTAACGGCGTCGCGAGCAGCGTTGAAAACTGCGGTAGCATTAGGTGGTCTTACGGACACCGAAAAATCGCATCACGCTAAACTTGGCGAAGCAGGTAAGGAAACGTTCTTAGGTAAATCAGCTACAGAACGTAACATAGACATCGAAGAAGCATTAAAAGCTGACCCGGTAGTGTATACCTCCGATGACGGTGTAGAGTTCCGCAAGTCGGATGACTCACGCATGGTACAAATGGCTAAGACGAACGACATTTTAGCTAAACGCCTTAATACCGAAATGGAAGCGGGCTCAGTAGCTAAATTCGAAAAACGTGCCGAAGACGAACTCGGTAACTTAACAGGTACAGTTGAAACACGCGCAGCCATCCTCAAGTCAATTGACGCTATCGAAGATGAAGCGGTACGCACCGAAGCAATGAAAACGCTTACTGCTAAAAACGTATCTAATAGCGGTGCATTTGTAGCTAAAGGCAAGGGCGGTCCATCGTCAGTTAGTGCAGGCGGTTCAGCCGATGACCAACTAGACGTATTAGCTAAAGAGCACATGACCGCGAACACTGGTTCATCGTTTGCGAAAAGCTATCAAGCAGTCCTAGAGACACCCGCGGGTGAAGCCCTTTACAACGAAAGCATAAACGCTTAAGTTTAACCAGATTGGAGAGTAAATAAATGGCAACAGTAAACGCAACAGTCGCAATTTCGCTAATCGCATCAGCGGACTTAAAAGCAAACCAGTTCCGCTTCGTTAACGTAAATTCTAGCGGCGAAACAATCGCAATTACCGGAGTCGGTGAACGCGTTGTCGGTCTACAAGAAGACAAGCCCGGTGAAGCGACAGGGCTAGCGGGCGAAACGTCTGAGGTATCTATCTCAGGTGTTGTAAAAGTAATCGCAGGCGCTACGGTAGCAGCGGGTCAAGAAGTTAAATGTGACGCAGTAGGTCGTGTAATCGACGCAACGAGTCGAGTAGTTACGCACTTTGTAGTCGGCACAGCATTAACAGGCGGTGCAGTGGGCGAGCTAATTGAAGTACTGATTAGCAAATATCAGCAAGCGGTATAAACCTAACCTAATTTAATAAGAGCTATAGGAGCTTTGATTTATGAATCCAACTAAAGGCGACGTCCATGTAAACCGCCCCTT
Source organism: Alteromonadaceae bacterium (assembly GCA_016765535.1). GTDB lineage: Bacteria > Pseudomonadota > Gammaproteobacteria > Enterobacterales > Alteromonadaceae. The sequence continues at coordinate 62,508 of JAESPQ010000022.1, forward strand.
GACCAACATCTCGGTAGCGTATTTACAAGACCAAAAGAACTTTATTGCTGACTCAATCTTCCCGAACATCCCGGTAAGTAAACAGTCAGACCTTTACTTCATGTACGACCGTGGTTTCTTTAACCGTGATGAAATGAAAGAACGTGCGCCGGGTACAGAATCAGCGGGTGGTGATTACACCATCGAAGTTGATACACCGTACTACGCTCGTGTGTATTCGTTCCATCATGATATTCCTGACCAACGCCGTGCGAACACTGATTCGGAATTAGCCCCGGATAGAGAAGCAACGGAACTAGTTACGCGTAAAGGTTTAATCCGACGCGAAACGTTATGGGTTTCTAAGTTCTTCAAAGCAGGCGTGTGGACTAATGACCGTACAGGTGTTGACTCAGCGCCCGTTGCAGGTACTTCTACACTGCGTTGGAATGATGACGCTAGTACGCCAATTGAAGATATTCGTGCATCGAAAACGATTGTGTTAGAAAGCACAGGTTTTGAGCCGAATACTTTGGTACTAGGTCAGAAAGTTGTTGATGCGTTATCAGACCATCCTGATATTGTTGACCGCGTTAAATACGGTCAGACTGCGAATGGTCCCGCGATGATTGAATTGTCAGAACTTGTGGCACTATTCAAAATCCCACGTATCTTCGTAATGAAGTCTATCGTAAATACTGCGAAAGAAGGTGCCGCTAACGTGCATAGCTTCATCGGTGGTGCTCACGCATTGCTAGTGTACTCTGCGCCAACTCCGGGCCTTATGACCCCGTCAGGTGGTTACACGTTCTCATGGACTGGCTTCTTAGGTGCCCAACCACAGGGACAACGTATTAAACGTTTCCGTATGGAGAACCTAGCGTCTGACCGTGTTGAAATTGATATGGCCTTCGACCAGAAGTTAATCTCTGCGGACCTTGGCTTCTTCTTCGACGGTATCGTGAAAGAAGTATAACCTGTAAAGGTTTAATGACTATAGGCCCTCTACGCAAAGTTTAGGGCCTTTATTTTTTCTAAGATAAGGTAATATCATTATGGCACAACGCCCAGAATTCAATAGCCGTCAAAAATTCGTAGTATTCCGTGATTTAAAATTCGCAGGCCGTACGTTCCTAGAGGGTCAAGAGTTCCCTTGGCGTTCGATTGGCTGTAGCGTACGTCGTCTTAATCAGATGTATAAAGCGCGTAAGTTGAACATNCTAGATGCACAAGAACCCGTGACAGAAGAAAAGCTATTAGCAATGGAACCCGAAGTTAAACCAGTAGTAAAAGAAGTAGTTAAACCTGTAGTAAAAGAAGTTGTGAAAGAAGTCGTGAAAGAAGTCGTGAAAGAAGTTGTGGACACGTCCGAAGAAGACAAAAAACCCGAGCTTTCTGACGAAGAAAAGAAAGCAAAGAAAGCGGCTCGACGTAAAGCAGCACGTAAAGCAGCCAAACTAGCCAAAGGGGAGTAACTGAACTATGAGTAAAGCATATACGCATTTATTGAAACATAGACTACGCACAGGGCAGGTAATCGCCCTCGCTGCGGGCGCAGCCACATTAACGCTGGACGTGGACCCCTCGTACCGTCATTCGTTCGCTGCGGTGGAATACTATAGCGATGCCTTGGGGGCCACTCAAGTCGTCCCCTCGGCAGGCACAGAGACTTTTACGCTCATATCGCCGTTACTCCCTACCGCGGAGCAGGTCTTTACAGATAACACGTCAAACTCTGCCGATGAACAAACGGTAAGTTGGGCATTTAATATCGTTACGGTCAAGGCTGTACTAGCCGGGGTCGTTGGTGCGACACATTGCCGCATTAGATTCATTGGTAACATTAGCTAAGGGGGTATTCTATGGGTACACCAATTGACAAGGCGTTCGGGAAGGGCACGGGCGCTTCTTCTCCTACCACAACCAAGGGCGATATAATTGTCCGTGGCGCATCGGCGGACGAACGATTAGGGGTGGGGACCGATGGACAAGTCCCCGTCGCGGACGCCGCGAGCCCCACAGGTATTAAATGGGAAACTCCCGCCGCAGGGAGTTTAATCGCAGCTGACTTCAATAACCTACCAGCACCCGCGGGTTTCCACATGCTAGGTGATGTAGCTTTGGGGGCTACTCATGCTGATAACGCGGTCGCTCCCGACCTTATCAAATTCGACTTCGTCTTCTTTGAAGCCACCACAACTACCATTAATAAAATATCGTGCGCGTCTGATACCGCCAGTAATGGTGGTTCAATGTTCGTAGCATTACACCCTATGACGGCTAAAGGGGTTATAGGCAACCAATCATTTGTAGCCACAATCACGGTAGGCACCGCTATTGACACTGAGCATGAAGAAACGATAGGTACACCTTGGGTGGTGCCTAGAGGACATTATGCAATAGTCATAGGCAATAATACTGCCACCAACCTTACTAATATAATCTCTTCCATCTCAGGCAACAGTGCCTCGCATGTATTTGGTAAGCATGTTACAGCTAAAGTGATATTCAGGTCTGACTTGGAGAACGAGGCAGAAAGTAGAACCATGTTTATGTTCAAGGATGATTACATTGCATCCCCTGACCTATCAAGCTTTGACTTCAATGACGTGACTAACTATGTAACGTCACCCTCCGTCAATGGTGATTTAGCACTAAGTACCCACGTCCCTATTGTTCTCTTCCGAGTGGACAGCACTACATAACGAACAGGTGAACGTATGACGATTTTTAGAATGAATGGCTTTGGCAACATAGCAAATGACAGCGGGGATTTACTAGCTACGGGTTGGGCCTTCGCTGGGGGCACTAGAGCCCTCGCCGGGGGCCGCTTCGGCGGTAACGGGTACAAACTTAACGGTGATTCTCAAGTCCTCGTTGAGGGCGCTATAGGGAGCATCCTCTCTAACCCGCGTTGGGGTAATACTTGGTGGGCTAATTGGGCGAACATCGGGGCGGATAGTAACATATGGATAATAGGGAACTTCACAGCGTCAGGTACTATGCCGAGTAGCACAACTGCGTCGGTAGTAGTTAGGCTCAAGTCCGATGGAGCGTTAGAGCTGTATACCACCGGGGTACTACGCCAAACAACTGCCACAGGGGTAATAACTACTGCCACGGACCACCATATCGAAGTACGGGCTTTCGCAAGTGACGTAGGGACTGCGGACGTGTGGGTAGATGGTGTCTCTGTGTTGTCCTTCGCTGGGGATTGTCGCTTCGGTTCAGCTAGCCCGACGTCATTGTTCGTAGGTGGGGGCCTGTCCACGGATTGTGTGATAGATGACCTAGTTACTATCAAAGACGATGTCACCCAGTTAAACTCGCACCAGATACATGAGCTGTTACCAGACGGCGCAGGTGATAACACAGCATGGACAGGTACTTTTGCAGATGTAGATGACCCACTAGGCACCCCCGACGAGGACACAACCGTTATCACTTCCAAGACCCTAGGGGATAAGCAGGACCACAACTTCGGAGCACTCCCGGTAAGCCCGGTAATCACTACCATTCACGCGGTCGAGTTAAATGCCCGTGTTCGTGTAACGCAAGACATCCCCCGTGATATAGTGCAATATACTATCTCGGGTGCAACAGAAACCGACGAGGCTACAAAGGCCGTAACGGACAGTTATGTAACCCAAGGGGACATACTTGCCCTAGACCCTAACACCGCCGCAGCATGGACAGTAGCAGCAGTAGACGCACTTAAGGTCGGCGTCAAAGTAACAACTTAACTAAGAGGTACAAATCATGGGCTCATTAATCACGCAAGCTTACCCAAGCGCGAGGCTCTTAGCGTCTCTCGTACCAGTAACCAAAGCGTCAGATTTAGCCGGAATACTGGATAGCACTAAATTTTATTTCATAGATGGTGCGGTAGATATGGGAACTCAATCAATTGAGATACCTGCCGGGGGCCTCTTTCTCGGGGGCCTCAATGTCGAAGTCTCTAGGCTTTTTAGCACAGAGGATAACCACACGATGTTTACATCCCCCGTGGGCGGTAGCGGTAGTTTCTTGTCAACCTTTGTCACATTCACCGAGTCCGGGGCTACCTCGCAGCTATTCAACATAGTGGGAAAAACCGGAAACGAAGCGATAGAATTTCAAAATACAATTTTCCGTGATTGCGATTCTTTGGGGACAGTAGATAACTACCGACAAGGTTTGGAAACGATAACCAGCCGCTTTGGTCGGACGCCTACATTAACCCTTAAAGGCGCTTGGGCCGGAGGGTACAGGGCAACTACCACTCTTGTTCGTTCCCTTGCCGCGGGAATGACAGACCCGATATTTAAAGCAGGCGCAGGCTTCATAATGCAGAGTCGATTCTTAACAGATGTGAATGTAGACTTACCTGCGTTAGCCCCGCTCTTTGACTTTGCCCCAGCGAATTTCCCCAACGTAGGTACAGTGTTATTGGATAGGTGCGTGATAACTCGGGACGGCGCAGTAGACGCTAATGACCCTAACATAACGCCTAATCTCGCTGCTGGGGACTTAGCTAGCTTTTGGACAGGTAACAACGGCATAGCTAACACCCTTGTCGGTGGTGCCAGCGTTATTACCGTCGAAGCGGTAACGACCATTACTGCACAAGACGCTTTTGTAGCACTAGCGGGTACTTGGACGCCCTCGGCACTCCAACATTTTGACGCACCCGCTAATGGTCAGTTACGACACAAGGGTAATGTCCCCCGGGAGTATGTGGCTATCATAGATTTAGTAATCGCTGGGACACAGAACACAGAAATTACCGTCAGGTTAAAGATGTGGGACGATTCCACATCTTCCTTTGTAACAGTTCATGACCAAACAAGGCCCGTCCTTAACCAACCCGGGGGCACGAATGTAGCGTTTTTCGGCTTGTCTCATGACATAACATTAGATATTAACGACTTCGCCTTTTTCGAAGTAGCTAACCGCTCGGGAACACAAAACGTAACGGCACAGTTAGAAGGGGCCCTCATTTTAAACGGCAGGTAATATATGGCTAAACATGAATCCGCGGCAAGCGTCGCGCTACAGCTAAAGAACTTTACAGAGGACATCATCCAGCAAGTGACATTGGAAGTGACCGCGGTACTTGGAGAAGATACCCCGGTCGATACTGGGTGGGCTCAAGCGAACTGGGTCCCTAATATTGGGGCTTCCCACACGGGGACAGTAGGGACAAAAGAGAGCGTAACCGCCACGGCGAAAGAAGAGGGAATCGCTAAGGTGTTGGCACTTTACAAATTACCCGCTATAGTTTTTGTAACGAACAATGTCCCGTATATCGAGAGGCTAAACTCGGGTCACTCAGACAAAGCACCGTCGGGCTATGTACAGCTCGCGATATTAAAGGGGATACAAGCAGTAGAAAACAGGGTATGATAACCGAAAGGCAGGTATATTATGGCAACAATTAACGAAGCCCGGAAGCTGATTTATGATAAGTTTATCAGTGAATGGGGTGCTACGACATTGATTGACACCGATAACGGCGATTTTACAGAGCCCGAGTCGGACCCTTGGGTTCGTGTAGTATCCCGGGGGCAAGAAGGCGGACAGTCTTCAATAGGCAAGAAAGGTAACAGACGATATGAACGAAAGGGCATATTTTTTGTGCAAGTGTTCACCCCCGTATTAACGGGTACATCGCAGTCAGATATATTAGCGCAATTGGCTATGGATATTCTAGAAGGCGAGAGGTTGTCAGGTCAAGTATGGACTGGTAACTCAGTTAACCGCGAAGTCGGGGCGCAAGGTAAGTGGTACGCCACAAACGTTGAAACCGAATTCACTTATGAAGAAATTAAATAGGAGCCCGACACATGGGTAGAGTATTAACGAACAACACGTCACTAGCAGTGGCGATTGAAGCCTCTTTAGGTGTCCTTCCGGGTACGCCAGAATGGGACCTCTTAGAACCTAACTCGATTGGTGCCTTTGGTGCGACTATTACAACGGTGGCCCGTAGCCCTATTTCACGTAACCGACAGCGCCGTAAAGGCACGATTACCGATTTAGATAGTGTGGTAGATTTTGACGCAGATTTAATCGTGTCTCACTTCGACGTTTTCGCAGAAGGCTTCGTCTTCGCGAACTTCTTGGGTGAAGTAGACCGTGCGCCGTCAGCAGTAACCGCGACGCAATACACAGTAGACTCGGGAACGACTCTGCCTGTGGGCTCATTGGTCCGCGGCGTAAACTTCGGTGTACCGGGTAACAATGGCCTGCATCTAGTTAATGGCGTACCAACACCGACAGCGATTACCGCAGCAGGTCTAGCGACCGAAGCGACACCACCTACAAACGCCCGCGTTGAAGTGGTAGGCGTTGAAGGCACGACAGGTGATATTACTATCACTAACTCAGGCGGCGTAATCACTCTAGGCAGTACTGCGCTAGACTTTACAACGTTACCTATGCAAGTGGGTGAGTTTATCTTTCTTGGCGGCACAGCGTTGGCTAATCGCTTCTTTGCGTCACCAAGTCTGGATAACTCGGGTTATGCTCGTATTGTCTCTATCGCGGCTAGCGCAGTTGTCCTCGACAAGGTGACAGAAACCTTCGTTACTGATTCGGGTACAGGTAAACTAATTCAAATCTTCTTTGGACGCTTCCTTAAGAACGTGCCAACAGATGACGCGAACTTCTTAGAGCGTTCGTACCAGTTTGAATTAGAATACCCGGGTCTAGCGACTAATGGCGTTGATTCGAAATTCTCTTACGCAGCGGGTAACTTCGCTAACACTATGGCTATCTCAATGCCATTAGCGGATAAAGCGGGCGTGTCCTTTGCCTTCATTGGTACAGACACACTACCACCAACAGAAACGCGTAAAGCCGAAGCAGAAAACGCAGTCGAGCCGCCACGTACGGCCGCGTATAACACTACCACCGATTGTGCGCGTTTGCGTATCACTAAGGTAGACGAAACGGGTCTAACGACGGACTTTAAATCGTTAACGGTTACGCTGAATAATAACGTGTCACCAGAAAAAGTACTTTGTAACCTTGGTGCGAAGTTCATGAACTTTGGTAACTTCGAAGTTAATATCGAAGCGCAACTAGTGTTTACTGATAGTGCGGTTATTGACGCGGTCCGTAATAACGAAACGGTAGCAATGGACTTCGCTGTTAAGAACGATGATGGTGCTATCATGTTCGACATCCCTGCAATGACGCTAGGCGGTGGCGACACAGAGTTCCCGGTCAATGAGTCAGTGCTGATTAATATCACGTCTGAGGCGTTCCAAGACCCAACGACGGGCAACTCGATTGGTATCTCAGTGTTCCCATTTGTACCGACGCTCTAATATGGATATTGAACTTTGGCCCGGTGCCTAACATAACCCCTACGACTCGGCCGCTTCTTGCGGTCGTTTTGTATCTGCATTAAAATAATATTTGCATTAATTCAGAACTAGACTATCCTTAATTTAAGTCAAGAAGACTTACCCCCCCTCATAATTATTGGAGCACTAAACAATGGCTAGCTTTTCCCATTTAGCAAAATTAGAAGTATCAGGCAACAAGACAGTAGACTTCGCAATCTTTCAGATTGAAGGTGCGCCCGTTCTACATGTTGTAGCCGCGTCGGAAAGTAACCGCGCATATTTCAATGAGCTTTTACGCAAAGGCGGTAAACGTCAGGCGAAGAAGAAGGTCGATGCGGAAACTGTTAAGAGCAACCGTGAAGAAGACCGCGTATTGTACGCACGTCATATCGTTAAAGGTTGGTCAGGCATCAAAGACGATAAAGGCAAAGTAGTTGAGTACACCGAAGGCGAATGTCTTGGTTTCTTATCGAGTCTACCCGATTGGATATTCGACGAACTCCGCACATTTGCGTCGGACCTACAGAACTTTATTGAAGCACCTATCGACGTAGAGGACAAAGCAAAAAACTAAGTGAGCGTCTAGTTTGGGACTTACGTTACGCACGGGACGGCTTCTCTATCGAGGCGTCCAAACGTAAGAATAGACAGCTCCCCGAGTGGTACTTGGATGAACCGGAAATAGAATCACAGGATATATTCTACCTAAAAGCCTTTTACGATTTAAACACATGCCGAGCGGGTGGTATGGGACTCTGTCCTATCCCTTGGCGTGACATTGTCCACTATGCAGAGTTTTATCAACTAGATTGTGATATAGTGGAGGCGTTTATAGACATTATCCGGGAAATGGACGGGGCATATATGGAATGGCAGAACGATGAAGCCGAACGTAAAAAGCCTAAACCCAAGCCACCACCACCAAGATAGAGGGCAAGTACATTATGGCAGATTTTCGAATACGCGTCATAGTGGACCCGTCGCAAGCAACAGCAGGAACCGACAAAGTGCGTCGGGGCCTGACAGATGTAGAAAGAAGCGCGAACAAATTGAGAGATACAATTGCTCGCGCTTTTAGCTTTGCGGCCGTTTCATTTGGCATACAACAAATACTAAAATTAGCAGATGCTTACGTGACTCTAACGAACAGGGTTAAAGTCGCGACTAATGGTGCTGCGTTCTCGGGTCAGATATTGGACCGGGTATTTAAGATTGCAAATAACGCTAGGGCACCCGTTGCACAATTAGCGTTCCTCTACCAGCGTATATCCGTGGCCTCCGATGAATTGGGCGCGTCACAAGAAGATGTACTCAAATTCGTAAACGCAACAGCGCAAGCACTAGCGGCCCAAGGCGGTACAACTGCGGAGGCGGCAGGCGCGCTCATTCAGTTATCCCAAGCCCTAGGTAATGCCAACATTCAAGCGCAGGAATTTAACTCGCTTGTTGATGGTGCGTTTCCCTTAGTTCAAGCAGCAGCCCGAGGAATTGACGAGGCGGGTAATTCCGTGTCGCGTTTACGTGGGTTAATCATTAAAGGTAGGATTACTAACGAACAATTCTTTAAAGCGGTACTGAGTCAAGCTGATTCATTGGAAGCAGCCTTCGCTCGGACTACTCCAACAATCGCACAGGGCTTCGTGGTCCTGACTAACGCAATGACACAGTTTATCGGTGAAGCGGATAGCGGCCTTGGTATAACTAGTTTAATTGCAGGCTCACTACTCAAGCTAGCGTTCAACTTGGACACAGCAGCGAAAGCAGCAGAGGCTCTAGGGTTATTCCTTGGTGTCGGTGGTCTAGTTAAGGTGCTACTCCTCGTTAAAGCAGGCGTAATCGGACTGACAGTAGCAATTGCAGCGAACCCTCTAGGTGCCTTGCTTATTGGAGCACTAGCTGTTATATCGGTGCTGATAGCCTTTAAGGACGAGATTAAGTTCACTGAGAATGGCGTTTCGACGTTTACCGATGTAATCACGGTCCTAATGTCTAGAGCCCGTATAGAAATTGAGAACTTTAAAGCAGCGTTCTTAAATATCGGTAATTTCATTGGCGACCAGTTTGGACCGATTATCGGCCTACTTACCCCGGTGTTTAATGAAATAAAGGAATTCTTCGCAGACATCGAGTTCTCGTTCGCGGGCATCATCATCGCGGCAGCACGTACGATTGATAAGATTATCGGAATATTCAGCGGGGGCATTAAAGTTATTGCGTCGTTGTTCCAGACACTTCCGGGCATCATGAAGGAAGTCGGTATCAATATTGCTAATTCATTATTGGAATCTATCGGCGGCGTTGTTAATCAAATAATCACGAAGCTAAACTCTATTGGTGACTTCGTAGGCTTGGACCCTATCGACCTAATCAGCGCACCACAGCTAGAAGCAGTAACAGGGGCGACGTTCCTTGATGTTGGTAAAGCAGCTCAAGAAGCGTTTATGAAGGGCTTCAACAGGACACAACTCGAAGACCTCGTACGTGGCCTAGTGGAAGAGGTAGAAAAAGTGGGTCAAGCGCGTATAGCTAATGCGCCTAAGACAGAAGCCGGAGTAGACTTAACAGAGACGCCGTTTAAGCGCATAACTATCGACCCAGCAGTTCAAGGCGAGATTGATAGCATTGAGAAGAGAACGGCAGCACTAAAACTTAACACCCGTGAGCGTGAGGTACAGCAATCGGTGTTAGCTTTAGAATCAAAACTACGCCGTGAGTTAAATGTCTTAGAAGAGAACGCGTTGAAATTTACTTTACGTCAGAATCAGGCGCAGAAGGACCGAACAGATATACTCGACCGTTTGAATGGCACCATGAGTGAATTAGCGATTAGGCAGGCAACACTAAACGAACTTTTAAACACGGGTTCAATATCCGCGAGTCAGTTTAAAAACGAAATGATTGCATTACGCCTAGAACAAGCTAACCTTAATATAGAACTGGGTGACGCCACTTTTGTTGATGGCTTCCTTATTGGCATAGAAAGTATGCTAGATGCGGTTAGGAACTTCCAAGCAGAAGCGGGTATGGTATTCGGTGAGTTCTTTACTAGTACTTCGGAAGGTTTCGCAACGGCAGCAGCAGACGCGATTATCTTTGGTGATAGTTTCCAAGACGCCATTGGTGATGTAGCACGAAAAGCGTTACGGGACTTACTAGCAGGGATTATCCAAATAGGCATACAGTTTGTGCTCAACTCGGCTCTAGCGAACACCCTTGGCGCGGCATCCGTTGCATCGTCAGTAGGTCAAGCAGCAGCAGTGGGCTCGGCATGGGCAACACCAGCGGCGTTAGCGTCATTGGCTACCCTTGGTACTAACTCCGCGGCGGCAAGTACAGGTATTCTCGCTACGGTAGGTTTGGCCGAAGGTCTAGCAGTTGCAGGCTTCGCTAATGGTGGTGACGTTCGTGGACCGGGTGGCCCTCGTAGCGACTCTATCCCAGCGATGTTATCTAACGGGGAATTCGTGGTTAATGCTAAATCAGCAGCGCGGTTCCGCCCTTTACTTCAACAAATTAACAACCCGTCATCGTTCCAAAACGGCGGTAATGTTGGTACAGGTTCTTCGGATACTGGACGAGCAACACCACAAAACGGACCAGACGGCAACGGCGGTATTCGCATTGTGAATGTAATAGACCCGTCAATGGTAGAAGACTTCCTAACTAGCTCAAGCGGTGAGAAAGTCCTAATTAACACTATTGAGCGTAACGCAAGTTCGCTTAACCAGATATTGAGGAATAACTAGTCATGGCCTTTGAAAACGCAACAGCAACGGGACCAGCGGATTTACTCGCTAAGTTCCGAACGTTCATCACAACGCACCCGGACTTACTAGACCCGGCGGGTGATTCATCTATCCCGTCACACGCATGGACTATCCTTAAGCAAGTAGTTGATGGGGATGACGAAGAACTTTACTTAAGCGGCCCCGGGAATAACGCGGACCAAACCATTTACGTCAACACGGCCTTCGGGCCGGACGCCGCCGCAGGTTCCGACGCGTTCTCTTGGGACACTCGCGGGGCTACCGCGTTTAACACTAACGACACGTTCGTAGCGCAACCGGGGATAGACCCGAACAGTAAGGTGATGCCTTTACAAGACCAAGCGGTACAATATTGGTTCTTCGCCAACGGCCGCCGTTATATCATCATCGCGCAAGTCACGGTATCAGTTTACACTAGTACTTATGCCGGGTTCATTAGTCCATTCGAACCTGTGAGTGCAGCGTTAGCGTACCCCTACCCGCTGTACATTGGTGCGAGCATGGGTCAACTAGGTTTACGTTTCTCTAGTGAATCAAATGCACTTCACCGTTCTTTTTGGAACCCCGCGTTTAACACAACTACTACAGGTTCGGCAGCGGTGTTCTCCTCGGGTAACGTATGGAAGGGCCTCGCTAACTTCGTTAGTAACGGCACTAACGAAGCGGACTTAGCAGTTCCACCACTTGTCGGAGGCACGGAACCGTATAGTAACGCTAATGGCGTCGGGGCTTTCCAAGTGGACAACGTAGAACCCCTACTCGGGGGCGACTATCTATTAACAGATGTGGAAGTGTCCTTCGGGGACAAAGACGTAGGCAACTACCGTGAACGCTTCGGGGTACTTGATGGTGTCGCACATCTTACGGGTATTTCACAAGCGGTACTAAATGAGGTTACAATCGGTGGCGATACCTATATAGTATTCCAAGAAGCCTTTAGAACAGGTCAAGGCAATTTCGTAGCAATTAAAAAGTAAGGGCACAACATGGCACATGAAACAGGCAGCGCAACAGACCCGATTGACTTACTAGATAAACTTCGATTATTCTGCATCGCTCAGAGCTTAACAGTTAACGAATTCCGCGACGAAGGCGTAGCACCGGGCAAGTTATTATCCGTGTCGTTTAACGGCGGGTTCTTTAGTATCGGCTTCGTGGTTAACGCTACCACAGGGTTCGAAGGGTATGTGCTAACTCAAGCCTCGGGGTTTAACGCTTCAACCGCTTGGGGCTCGCAACCGAACGAAACATCTCCGACGACCTCGCAGAAAGTAGTATGCTTCGGGATACTAAACGGCGCGGCAATCAGTGATTACCATTTTGCATTCTTTACAGGTGGGGTAGTAATGGTGTCCCTTAATACCGTCGCGGGCTCTTGGAGACATTTTTGTTTTGGCGATATTGAGAAGTACGGAACGTATACAGGGGGTGCTATTATTCTGGGGCACTTCATCGAATTCAACGCGGGCCTAGATAACCCCTTCTCAGCAGACAACGTACCCTTTGGTTATATGCCCAGCAGTATCGCCACGCAACAACGTGGTGGCTTTGTTCGCGTTGACGACATAAGCGGGATTAAGTTCCGTAAGATGGCAACAACGGGCCTAGTTTCCGCAAGTATTAGGATGTCGAGTAACCAGACGATACTTGAAGCAAGCAGAAACCGTATACACAACACGTCACCCTCGACGCCTACACAAGCATCGTCGCTGCACCCTATTGCGTTCGCAGTTCCTATCGCGGATGGTTCCGCTAAGTTCTCCCCTATCGGGGTACTGCGCGACGTGCGCTTCTGCAACATACAGCTTTTGGATAACGAGCAGGTATTCGATACTGACTGGCTAGCGTTTAGCCAAGGTGTTAAAAATAACCCTGACGCCCGACCGGGAACAGAAAATACCGGGTTCTTGGGCATAACTGTTAAGGTGCTTTAACTATGGCAGATATTTTCGTAGGTGTTGATTTAAGCACAGAGGGCCCCGCTAATGGGGCTAACCCCGTTTTAGAACTAAGGGACCCGATACCAGCACAGATACCCTTTAGCGTCTTGGGGTTACAACAGCAGGGGCCGTTAGTTAATAACTTCCCTGTGTCTTGGGCTACCGTCGTTAGTGCCGCTGAGAGCGCGTTAGACTACCGGGACGACTTCTATAACCGTATCCGCTATCTACCGGAACGCATAGACCTTGGCGCGTTAGTGAGCGGCCAAACCCGGGACTTAGTGATATGGAACCAACACCCCGACGCAAGGGTACTAACATCCTTAACGCTGATTAACGGCGATGGCATTGAGTTCACAGGACCGACTAGCTTTACGTTGGCCCATAACGGTTTCCAAACGTACACCATTACGGTTAGTGCCGATGGTCCTCCTACCGTTAATGCACAACTAGCCTTCGACTGGGTGGCACCGACAGAAGACAACTCAGTAGCGATTATCGGGTCCCGTGTTGTACCGTTCCCGTTCTTATATGGACAAGGCGCGGTCGAGACTTTAAAATGGCAGACACAGGTTATTACCAGTAACGACGGCAGCGAACAACGTATCAGAGTTCGGAACCATCCACGACAGGGCTTCGCGGTTACTGCGTTTATCCCGCGCCCCTTACTAGCGTTCGCGGATAACTTGCTCTATGGGTGGCGTAGCAACCTTTGGGGTATACCTGTTTTTGCTGAATGTCGGACGCTTAACACCGCTACAACTATTGGCTTAAGCACCGTAGATGTAAACACCGACTTTGCACAATTCGTAGTAGGTGAGTTAGCTATAATCTATAACACGGCTACCGACTTCGAAATTATTCAGATATTCTCATTTACGGCTAACGAGATAGTCACCAAGTCACCACTAACGAAAGCGTTCAATACTAACGCCGTGGTCACACCTATGTTATCTTGTCGTATGCTTGGCAATCCTATTCGTCAGACTACGGGTTTTGGGGCGTTCATAACAGCGGATTTTGAGGCTATTAAAAATAGTTCATTACCGTCAATTGCTAGCCCTATTCAGTTCCTTGGTGACGATGTATTCTTAGACGAGCAGTTAGCGATAGAGAACGGGGTAAGCGACACATACACAAGCCGGGTAGACACCCTAGACTTTGCGTCATCAAACGTAGCGATTTTCGCCCCGTGGGATAACACTAAGAAGTCTCGTGTATTCGGTCAGCAGTTAACGAGCCAAGAGGAGTTATGGAACTTTAGACTTTTCCTACACCGTAGGGCTGGACGACTTAGACCCGTTTGGATGCCAACACATGAAGTCGATTTTACATTCCAAAGCGTAGGCACCGTAAACACGACTTTGTTAGTCCGTGATGATGGTCAAGTGCTTTACTCTTCGGCCCGCACACACATACGGATTCTAACTAAAACTGGGGACGTACTCGCGACCATCAATTCAATGGTGACGGACGGTTCCACAATTACAATGGTTATCGACGTAGACTTAAACCGCGACGCTAGTGAGTTACTTCATGGTCAGCACTTAGGCTTACAACGCCTATCTTCGGACCGCATAGAGCTAAGTCATGGGTCTAACTTCGATTCAGATGTTAGTGTCCCAATTATTGAATTAAAACCATAGGATAAAACATTATGTCTTTTGATAGCATTGAGGTTTCAGAGTTTGGGAACCACCCGATAGAAACGTACGAGTTTCAACGGGGCCCTACCTTTTTTCGGTATACATCGAGCGACGAGAGCTTCTTCCCTACCGCGGGTACAGAGTTCCCGGCCATACAGATAAAGCGTTCCCGTATTCTCGGGACGCAGGATATTGGTAAGACTAGTTTAAAGATTACTATATCTCGCCGTGCGGATATACTTAACCAGTTTATCGCTACGTCCCCGTCGGATATTATTACGATTAAGGTTACTCGCTACCATCAGGGCGACCCGCTAAATAGCGCGATTATCTTTAACGGCCGTATTGTTAACGTCAAGTTCTTGGAGAATGAGGCAGAGATAACATGCCAGCCTATCTTTTCCGCGTTAAAGCGTCCGGGCTTACGTCGAGCGTACCAGACTGCTTGCCCCCATGTACTATATGGAACCGCGTGTTTAGCGAACTCTGCGCTATTTAACGTAGACGCAGTACTAACGGACGTGTCCGGGAACTTAATAACGAGCCCTGACCTTATCGTGTCCATTAACCCTACCTTTGATGCGGACCATTTCACAGGTGGCTTTGTGGAGTTCGTAAACAATAACAACACCGACCGCCGATTTATCACAGACTTTAATAATGCCTCCGGGACGCTAACGCTAAACCTCCCGTTTCCAGACTTAGTCTCGGGAAATACCGTTAAGGCTTTCGCTGGGTGCAACCATACAACAGAAGTTTGTGACGGTAAGTTCGATAATCTGTTAAACTATGGTGGCTTCCCGTTCATACCACAGAAAAACCCGATGGACGGGACCAGTATCTTTTAGGAGGAATACCGTGGAATATTTAATTTACATTATCATTGTTATTATTATCGCAGTGGCGCTACAGCCAAAACCACCGGGTGCGAAGCCAGCGACGTTAAGCGAAGTTGACGCACCCACAGCACAGCAAGGCAAGCCTATCCCTAAAGTGTTCGGGACCTACGTTGTACAGAGCCCTAATATTGTATGGTACGGTGACTTGAGTTATACCAAAATCCTTTCAGAAGGTGGCAAGTAATGATTATCACACCTCAACACGTTCGGGACGTCTTGTTTTGCTTCAAGGGGGCGCGGGCGTTTTTTGCTAAGTACGACTTGGACTATTCAGACTTTTTAAAGAATGGTATAGATGAACAGAAGCTATTAGACCTAAACGACTCTATGGCTAACAAAGTAGTAAGGGCAGCACATGGGTGGAAGTAGCAAGCAAGTAATCGGGTATAGATACTATCTCGGGTTACACATGGCTATTTGTCATGGACCAGTAAAGCAACTCAATAGGATTCTAGTCGGCAAGCGTGAAGCTTTTGTCGGTACTGTCTCAGCGAGTTCGACAATAAACATCTTCAAGCCCGACCTGTTCGGTGGGGACAAGAAAGAAGGCGGTATCGTGGGCGTCGCTGATATTATGTTCGGGGAACTAGCCCAAACAGAAAACGCGTACTTACAAAGCCAGTTAGGCACGGATATTCCCGCCTTTCGTGGGGTGCTAACAGCGGTGTTTCGTGAGGGTGCTTTCACGGAAACGGTCGTAGGCTTTCTTCCCGGCGGCGGCTTAGGAGAGTTCATAGTCCCTATCTACACGTCGGATGGTGATGGCGGCTTCATTGCGTCAATGTCCCCATACCCGAAACCGTGGGCCTTTGAGGTTCTAGACTTACCGGGGGGCACGTTTAACCCGACTAAGCAGGACATTAATAACGGCTCTGCTAATGGTGCCCATATTCTCTATGACACACTAACTAATGCCGAATGGGGTTTAGGTCTGCCTGTGGGCGAATTGGATACCGCCTCTTTTCAAGCGGTGGGCGACACCCTCTTTACTGAAAACTTCGGGCTGTCTCTTGTCTACGCGCAACAAAGTTCCGTTGAAGAATTCGTTAAGCAGATACTAACGCTAATAAACGCAGTGCTGTACCCAGACAGAGTGACAGGTAAATTTCGATTGTCGCTTATCCGGGACGACTTCGACCCAAACACACTACCCGTATTCAACGAGTCGAACATATCTTCGTTAAAGTCTTTCGAGCGCCCTGCTTTTGCGGAGTTAGTTAACGAGATTGTCCTTACCTACCGTAAGCGTGGTGACTTGGATGACACGACCATTACCGCGCAGGACCTAGCATCGGTTCAAGCACAGAATGGTATTATCTCCCAGACTAAAGACTTCACCGGGGTAGACACCGCGGATATAGCCGCTAAAATCGCCGTCAGGGAGTTACGTCAGTCATCTACGCCATTGGCAAGGGTAAGCTTTAAAACGGACCGTACAGGCTGGGACGTGAACCCGGGGGACGTTATTAAGCTATCTTGGGCCGCTTACGGCATAGTACAAGTGATAATCCGTGTAACAGAAGTAGATTACGGCGCGTTAGAAGACGGCGAAATACTAATCGAGGGTGTAGAGGACATCTTCGGCCTGCCTTCGAACGCTTATATAACCCCTTCGGAAACTGAATGGAACGAGGAAGTAGTGGACCCATTACCTGCGCTATCATCAGAGTTAATGGAACTACCCTTCTATGTGATAGCTACGACGTTTACTTCGGGCGACTTCGCGGCGATTACGGACACGACTACGTTTGTTCAAATGGTGGCGCGTAAACCGCTACAGGCTACCTTTGGTATGCAACTATGGACACGTACAGGTACTTTGGTATATGAGTTCGCCATTGATGGTAAGTGGACACACTCAGCACTCTTAACAAGTAACCTTGACCGCATTGACGCTACGGCCATTTCTATTAACACTTTCGTAGGTTCGACAAGTGAAATAAGACCGGGCGGGTATGCGTACATTGACGACGAAGTTCTACGCATCGACGCAGTGGACACAGTACTATTGACCATAACCGTCGGGCGTGGTGCTTTTGATACGGTTCCTGTAGCGCATACGGCGGGTGCAGTTATCTACTTTGCAGATGGTAACGACGCAGTAGACCCGTTTGAATTCGCACCGGGCATTACTGTAGATGGTAAAGCTGTTACGCAAACCAGTATCGGGATACTAGATATTGCTGACGCTACGGAAGTGTCCCAAACACTAGTAGGGCGTCAGTTTAAGCCTTACCCGCCGTCACAGGTGCAGATACATGGCGACCTGTTCCCCGCGGCCGCGGGATTCTTCCCAGTTAAGGTTATTGGCGCGGAGGTTATTGTTACTTGGAAGCATCAAGATAGACTCCAACAGGTAGCAAATATCGAAGATTGGTTCAATGTTGCCCTTGGTTCTCAGGAAGCGGGTGTAACGTACACCATTCGGACGTATAACGACGACACAGCGACTTTGTTATCAACTGATACAGGAATAACCGCGGCGACGTTTACGGTCGTTACGGGGCAGCCTGCGGACACTGTGTTTAATATGCGGGTAGAGATTGAAGCTGTTAGGGGTGGCGAGGTTAACTTCCAAACTTTTCAACACATCTTTATATATGAATCTACCAATCAAACGCCTATCAATGTCACCCAACAGACTATAGACGTCTTGACGGACTTCACACCTTAGACTTTATCTCGGGGTTTATGTTAAGCTCAGTCACCAAGACGTCTTAGCATAGACCCACAAACGAGGTAAACCCGATGACAATGTTCTCGCTCTACACACTAATTGCAATATGTACTTTATCAATATCTCTAGCGGCCCAGACTAAGTCTCTGTGGCGCGTAGGGGTGTTGTTCTCCTTGAACTGGGCCACACTAGTTCTAATAAGCTCCGACGTAACCCCCGCGTTTCTAGCGACCCCGTCAGCCCTCGCGACGATATATATGGCAAACACACTACTAAACTTCAAGTTCTACTTACAGCACCGATGTACCACAGGATTAGCGATAGCCTCTTTACAAATACTAAGCGTTATGTTTAACGGCTATTCACAGGACACCCTAAATAGTGTTAGTATCAATTTCGTACTTAGCGCATTGATAATCATTGCAGTTTCACTTTCACATGTTCTACCTGTGGAGTTAAAAAACTACAAGAGCAGGGCGCAGGGCAAAACAGATAAGGATGAAACACAAACAAACGCAGGGTCATAGAGTTGTGTTGTACTAGACCCCCTTGAGGAGCAGGACCGATGACAGATAACGTAAACGTAACTTTAACAGAGGCGCAATTACGGGACTTAATTCAACAAACCATCACGCAGACGTTAACAACCATTGGCGTAGATGCCACGGACCCACATAAGATGCAGAAGGATTTTATCCACTTGCGGGAAATGCGGGAGTCTGGGGAAGCAATGAAGAAGAAGACACAGGTAACGTTGTTGGGTATTTTCATTACAGGCGCTATAGCCGCGATTGCGTTAGGCATTAAAGAGTACTTCAAGTAGTAAGCAGCACATAATAAAAAAGGGCCTTCATTGGCCCTTTTGCTTATCTGCTATTTAGTACTATGGCCCTACCATCTTATTAAAGTTCATACGGCAGACCATCCAGTGTTACGGTGCGGATTTCGACTTCGCTTTCCTGTTCCTGCGCGTCGTCGGGCTCAAGATTACATTCGAGGTTTTCGCGGTTGAAGTCCCCCATTTCGTCCGAAGGCCAATCAATCGTTTGCGTTAGCGTACGGGTTTGTGTATACGTCACTTTGATACTAGCCACAGAGCACATCCTTATAGTCATCTACTGCGTTAACGAGGTCCATTGGGTCGCCGTTAAGTGTAGAGGCCATTAAGACATCTATCGTTAGTGGTGACTGAGGGAAGCGGCGCATATGGTCCGAGCGTAGGTCAGAAGCCCACAGGGTAGAGACTGCTTGGTTATGGTGCTCTATGCCTAGGTAAGCTTGGCCTATCTCTAACTGGATGTCTCCCAGCTCTACAGGAAGGCCGCGGCTACGAAGACCTAAACAGATGTAGGCCCCCAATACCGATAGCTCTACAGAGCGGCGGGAGACGTCGCCCCAAATGTCCACGGCACATAGTGACGCGATGCAATGCAGCTCATTACCAATTACTACGAAGCGTATCTCCGAGTAAGGCGTACTTGGTATGTACAGCGTGGCATTAGAGTGTAGTTGGTCCTTTTCTAGACAGTCAATGATGTTACACAGTTGGCGTGGAACGTTACCAAACCCACGTAGAAACGTCTGTGTGTTACAAAGAAGGTCAGCGTAGTACGTTGGTGACGCATGAAAGAAAGTAACCGCAGGGTCGCGCATAGGTACGTTGTATTGCACGTCTTCACGAAACGTGGTTTTATCGCGGCCTGTCCCTACCAAATGGCTGAGAACGTTTAACCACATTTTGTTAGCTTCTGAGATACTAGTTTTATTGGTCATATATTTACCTTTTACATTGTGGGCGTAATGCCCTTGAGTTCAGCGATACGCTGCATTAAAAGAGCATAGTCGCCGTCGATGTCCACGTCAAAGATACACGCCCGGAGGCTTCCGAGTGCGTCATCTTCTTCGGGCCAAAACTTACCGAGTAAATTAGGGCGGTGGTCCTCGTCGAATCGGAAGGGGGTAAAGTCTTGGATGTCGAGCGCGTCCCCTTCTTGGATGCCGTCATCTTGGTTGAGGGACAAGTCCGGGTCCGTGTGGTCTTGGTCCGGGTCTACTGCGGGTAATTCGTCGTCGGCTAGGGCCTGTGCATGTTTGATGCCAAAGACGAAACATTGATACGCCTCGACAATCTTCTCCATCTCTAGGTACATCTCGCCGCCGTTACCAGCGCGTTCTAAAAAGCGTTCGCGGTGCTTCGCTACGTTCTTGGCACCGAAGGGCATACAGAATACATAGATGGCGTCGTTAGCCATTAGCTCCATGAAGCCATCTTCTGCTAGTTCCGGCCAACTTGTGCCCCCGCGGAACACGTCTGCGTAGATAAATTCGCTAACCCAGCTACGGTCAATAATGACTAGGCCGCCAGCGTCCGCGATGATTACTGCTTCTGCAATTTGTTCCATGATTATAGTGTGCTGGACTTGTTCGGCTTCTTCGCTCCAAGTGCCGTGAATATATTTCGCGCCGTAAGTGTCTACGAAGTGGTTGGCTAGCGTGGTCTTCCCGGTACAGTCTGGGCCTTCCAGAACGATGATACCCTTAAGGGGCATGATGTCCTGTTCTAAGTACTTAAAGGTGTCATGCTTCCCGGTGTATGAGTTGCTTAGGAACTTGGGCCACGAGTAGTCTTGTTGAAACCCTTGGTACGCGCTAACAGTGCCCGCAATACCTTGGAGGTTCATAAGGTGCCCGAGCTGGTTCGCTAGTGCCGCGGGTTCGCCACCGTCAGTGCGTAGGTCGGCATTGTGTAGCATATCTAATAAACTATCGTGACACGGTTCTTCGCTAAGGATAGGTCCCAAGTCGAAGACGCTATCGCTGTAGTTCAGCAGGGCTTTGTACATCTCTTCGATGACCCCGAGGTGTGCAGATTTGGATAGTGGACGGGGGAAGCTTGGTGCCACTTCGCCTTGATGCACTAACAACTTTTTCATTGCGTTAAATTCACTCATTGGATTCTCGCTTAACGGTACTTAGGATTGTTTCGTTTGTGACGTGCTTTCGCTTTCGATGCGTCCTTACGACGTTTGGCCGTAGCCATCATGTACTCGCGTTTGTCTAAAGTCTTCTGACCGACGCCGGACTCCCCAACATACATCACCTTTCGCTCTTTGGAGATAAGACCGTCACGGAACAGCGCCGCGGCATAGTGCTTAATGCGTTTAGACATATCGCGATGGTTACGGCCGAAGTTTTCTTTTAGTGCGTAGAGAATGTTCGCGTGACTGCTTCCGGCCTGTATCATACTTTCACAGACGTTCTTGATGGTAGGAGAGTTAGACATTTTTATTACCTCTAGGTATTGGGTTCTACTTAACTATAGTCGGAAATGGCAGGACTGCAAACTTTATTTACAGCCCTGCGGTCTATGCCTTCTCTGGGTAGCAAGAACATGGCAGCGGTAACGACGCAGGGGCGTTATGGATACCACAGTCGCTAAAGTGTGCGCCTTCCTGCGTGAGGTGTACGTGTTCCACGGCTATCTCATGCGCTGATATGCCACGCGTGACACTCAGTGTTTCACATAGGCCCACGAGACAGTCATAGTCATCGGGGTTTAAGCTATCAGCACCTATGTTTAGCACCCGGGCTAGTACCTGTGCTTCTTCGGTCTTAGTTATATTTAATTTCATCGTTTATTCCTCTTCTTGCGTTTCGCACGTTCTGCGGTGATTTTTCTCTTCAAGTGCTTGGATAGCAGTCTAAAGAAGTCTTGTTGTTTGCCGTCCTTAATCTGTAGGCTATGGTAGATTACCTCGTCAATGCTCCCGCGTATCATGAGGAAATGGTTACGCACAGTTTTGGTCGCACCCTGACGCCATAGACGCTTAATGAATTGGTCGAATATCTCCAAGTCATATATGAGACTGAACCAACAAACGTCGCCGCCTGCACCTTGGAAGTTAAGGCCATGGGCTACCGACGCGGGCTGTGCTAAGAGGACCGGGATTTTCCCCGAGTTCCAATTCTTCTCGATTGATATTGCTTCACGGTCAGAGGTCTTAGAGTTGAGAATAACTATCTTGCGCTTCTTGGCTTTGAAGTACTTCTCTATCTCTATTAACTCGTGGTGATACCAGTAAGCGATGAACAACGGCTTGCCCTGTAGCTCCTCGATTAACTCGTCTAACGCGGCCATCTTCTCCTTGTGTAATTGGAAGTACGGGCGCTTACTTGACGAAGGGATGGCACCCATATCTTCAACGTCCCAATCTTCGTACAGATTACCGTTACAGATTTGGTGTAGCTTCTGGGCTACCGACGCCGCTGTAGGGGGGTAAACATCTTTGCCTTTGATGGTGACAAAGTTCTCCTTCCGTAGCTTGTCGTAAATCTTTTGTACAGGCTTTGGCAGGTCAATCATTATCTTGTTTTCAATGAGCGGCGGTAACTTAAGGTTGTCCTCCGCAGATAGTCGGATAATGAAGGGGGCAATCTTCCTATTGATACGCTTCTCCGCACCCACTTGTAACTCGAATTGCTTAAACTGCGGGTTCCCGTATTGGCGGAAGTACTCGTAGCGGAAGTGTCCTATCTTCGTACCCAGCGAGCGACCTTCATCGACTATCTGCATTTGGCCGAACAACTGCATGTAGCCGTTAGGTATTGGCGTTCCCGTCAGGATGTAACGACGAGCGAACCGGGGCACTAATTTCTTCATCATCTTGAAGCGAGCCGACGCGTGGTTCTTGAACATAGTTGATTCGTCAACCGTCAGCATATCGAACGGCCATGAGGTCGTACGCTTGCCTTTCAACTGTTCCATGAGCCATGGTAAGCCTGCGGGATTAATAACGTGTATGTCAGCGTCTAGGTTCCCCCAAAGGTCCTTATTATCGCCGTGCATAACGTTTACTTTCATGTGTTCGAAGTTAGACCATTTCTGTGTCTCTAACGGCCACACAAGATGACAAACTCGAATAGGGGCGATGACTAACATGCCCTTAACTTTGTCGTGCATCTTGAGCATCTTATAGAGCTGTAGAATTAAGGTGGTCTTGCCTAGCCCCGGGTCCAGAAAGTAACCGATATACTTCTGCATGAAACCCCGGGATATACACATGCGTTGGTAGCTGTGGCCCTTCCATCTAGGTTTTACTTTTGCGATGCGCCGCGATTTCCGCTTTGAAAGTTTTAATCGCTTCTGCTTTATTGTCGATAACATATACGTTAAACCCCAATTTCCTTAACTTGCGATGCCAATATAATTGGTGCGGCTTGGCCTTTTCCCCGAGGCGTTTCAGCTCCACGTAAAAGATTAGTCCGCCCCGGCCTACTACGGTCCTGTCTGGGAAGCCTGACCGGGATACGGCCACGAGTTTAATTGATAGTAAATTAAGTTTCGCAGCCTCCCGGTTGAAGGTTTTCTCTAAGGACGATTCCAGCTTACTCAACTACGGCTACCTCGAAGATTAGCTCTACGTCCACGATAACGCCGCATGAAGCAACGTGTAGCGGCAGCAGGGCTAGTAACGCTTTCTTGCTCCCGTCACAGTTGGGCTTGTACTGTATACCCGGGGGTAGCTTGTCCACATGCACTTTTAACGCACTTTTGATAAGCATCCGGTTATAGTACTGAGTTATTAAAAAACACATATAGTCTGACATAAGTTACCCCTAGTAATTCTTGCCGCCTTCTTTAGCGCGGTTCGCAGGCTTATGGTCCGCTCGGGAGTCATTAAAGACCAGTTTCTCAGCCATTGCGCCGCCGAGGTCCATGCCCATAGCACCCGCTAAATCGAAGATGCGTATAACCGCGTCAGCCAATTCAACTTCAACCATTTTACGGTGTGGGAGTTTATCATCCATTTGGTCCTTGCGGTCCCCTTCTAGGGCTTCGCTCACTTCGGAATGGATTAACGCTAACTTTGCTGGGATGACGAACGGTGCGAAGACGTCTACACCTTGCCACCACCCGTTATCAACTTGGGCTTGGTGGCAGATATCAACTAGGTCATTTACATCGCGTTTCATTTCACTATCACTCATTTTGATTACCCTCTACGTTATAAGAAATTTAAGTATAGACTACTATTTACGATACCGCTTGCCCTCCCAACCTTCGGCCTCAATCGGACAACCTTTAGCCCACTTCGGAGAGACACACATTAGGTCTTCATATTCCTTAACAGACCCCTCGCCTATCTTGGCTAGACTGACCCCTTCATCGTGTACAGTGAACAGGGTTTTATACACACCGCTAGCTTCACAGTTCATAAGCCCTACGGCCATGTAGTCACGGGCTGCGGCTTGTGTGAAGTTCTCCGTCAGTTTCCCGCCCCAAGTGTCCAGCTCACGCCACTTATTTGTATATGAGCAATGACCATCATAGAAGAGTTTCGGCTGTGGCCCGAATCGTGTCTTAACTGTACGCACACGGGCGAATGGATAGCATAGCTCTCTACCACTAGGCAGACGGCAATATAAGTGCTTACCGCGCTTCTGGTACGATATTTTCTTGTAGGTGAACCGCTTCATGGGAACAAGCACAGCCCTGATAGCCGCTTTCTCTACTTTCTCCCACAGGATAGGCACCATTTTGTAACGTTCTTTGTAGCCTTCAATCGCCTTCTTGCCCAGCGCCGGACTAACTACAATCCCGCCTTGGTCCCAACACGAGGTAACGAACTTACGTGGGCCCATGCCGAAGCCTGCACCGAGCACCGTAGATTTACCGATGTCACGTTCGAAAGAACCTTTTTTAATCATCTCCTTCTTAACACCATAAATCTGTGCGGCCATACCTTCATACACTTTACCGTCGCCGCCAAAATCTTCTAAGCCTACCGGGTCATCTGCTAACCAGAAAATGAACCGTGCTTCAATTTGAGAGTAATCGGCAGATACGAATTTATACCCCTTGGGGGCACAGATAGCACCACGTAAACACCCGGCCAATACTTCCATTGGGTCGCCGTACTTCTTAAGCAATTTTAGCTTACGCTTCTTAACGACTTTGATTACTTCTTCCCAGTTCAAATGGTACACAGTTTTACCCGGTTTAGGGAAGTTTTGAATCTGAACACCACGCCCGCCCCAACGTCCCGTACGGGCAATGTGATACTTGAGGAAGCCATGTAGCCAACCATTGTTATCAACGCCATCGGCCATGCGTACATACTTAGCCGTTGAAGCCTTCGCGGCCTGTGTGCGTAGCTGTAGAATGGTCCGGCATTTCTTAGGGATGGTCTTCATTGAATCGCCTAGCCACTCCGCGATAACATCCTTCTGCATGTTCGGTATGTCACAGCCATTAGCGTTTAGCCAATCCTTCACCTTAGCGGTTTGCGTTAGGAACTCGAAGCCACAGTCGGGCCCTGCGAGGCGTTTAGCTTTCTTGTTGGCGTATACTTGGAATTGGCCTACCAACTCAAGCGCCGCGCTCACGAGGTCACGGTCAATCGGCAGCCCTAAAACGTTCATCCGCTCGGTCATGAGAAAAACTTCGTGCTCGAAGGGTGATAGCAGTTCGGACTTGTCCGCGATAGCCATTTGTGTCGCCACATCGTCATCACAATAGTCGATAAACTTCTGGAACTTCTCGGGGTGGTCATGTGGACAGCGGAAGCCTTTGCCGTTCGCTTGGGGTTTACTAAACCAGTTAATTAAGATCATACCGCCCGGGTCTTTAGTTACCTTGGCTTTAATCGCCGCTCCGGCTTTCTCTAACGACGCAGGAAACGCCATAGCGCATGACATAGCCATGGTGTCATAAAACTGTTCTACGGGCACCTCGGGCCACCCAAATTGACGGGTCGCAACTAAGTTGGTCATCCAGTACTCGAACTCGCTATTGTGAGCACGGATAATCCACCCACACTTGATTAGCGCGAGTAGTACGTGGGGTGCTGATGCTTTGCTGGTAAAAGGATTCCAGTTATAAACGGTGCGGCCATTGTACGAGAAGCTAACCATCATTATCTCAGTGCTCGGATGCTCTGCGTATTTCATGGCACCGACCTTCGTGATGTCCGCTTCTGACCTCGCCTCGTAATCTATATCTAGGAAATGTTTGGGTGTTTCTATCATAAGATTCTCACGATATTTAGTGAAAAAAAAAGCACCCCATGTGGAGTGCTTGGGTTCAGCTTACTTGAGTGTTAGCCGATTAGTTTGTTTAACGCTTTCGCTACGTCATCGTACTCGTCTTCGTCGAGTTCTTTGATTGCTTCAACATCGAATTTGGCTAAAACTTTCTTAGCTTTTTTCTTGCTTGTTTCCGCTACCGCTTCTTTGTAAAGCGACTGTAACTCTTTTTTCGTGATGCCGTCATCATCATCGTCATCATCGTCATCATCATCGCTATCTGTAGCATAGTCACCGAAGTCACTTTCCGCAGAGGCCGAACCATCAAGACGTTCACCCGTTTTCTGGAACATAAGGTTATTCAATTCAGCACGAACACCTTTAGATTCATTGTCGAAGCCTTTCATCGTAACGGAGAACAGGAAGTAGTTACCTGACACCATCATTTCTTCGAGTTCTTCGGGGTCAATCACACGTTGGCCGGACTTGTCCACGAGCTGTGGAACTTTATAACATGAGGTTGATAACATCCACATGCCTTTAGCTTCTTCGCCTACAGTGTAATCTTCGTCTTCAAACATTTCAGTACCACAACGAAGTGGGCTTAAATATTTGCCGCCTAACTTGAACTTGTCACCGAACTTTTTCTTGCCCGCAGCAAGGATGGCATCGTTAACTTTCTTGGTCATCTTTTTATCTGACTTCGGAAAGAGAATTGCACATTTACCTTTTGCTGAACCTTCGCCGTCTTCTGGTTCTTTTAGAACACGACAGAACATGAATGTAGAACGACCGGGGTTTTTGTTAGTACCGACGATTACTTTAGCGTTATTTTGAGCCATAATTTTCTATTACCTTTTATCTATTGAGTTGTAGTCTAGGAGACTGTTAGTTCTTAAAGGCTTTGGGGGCGTTTACTTCCCGGGTGATGCCTGACCCTCTTGCTTACCCAACTAACTATAGACTAGTTAGCGGGTATTGCAATTTTTATTTTTCGATGAATTCCGCGAACTCGTCAGCGGCAGTGTCACAGCGGTACATAACGTAGCCATTCTGTGTGCGTGTGGTGGCCTGCTTCATGAATTTGGCTACTTCGTCCTTGTTCCAGCCTTTAAGCGCGTTAACGTACGCCTCAAGCTCTGTAACCGTCATGATGCGTTCTTCCTTGGCGATGGTTACTTCTTCCGGGCCGATGCCTTTCTTCTGTAGCAGTGGGGTGATTACCGCCATGGAAACAAGCTTGCGATTGCCCCACTTAGGCGTAACAGTCCAGCCATCAAGAGCCCCGCGGTCTTCTGCCATGAGCCCTAAAGCATGTGCCTTGGCGTCTTGGTAGAACTTAATTACGCGGTCCCCGTCATCTACGATATGTTGTAGCTGTTCCCGTGACAATTGGTGCATCTCAGGTAGCGTGTTAATCGTAGTCGTTGGGATGATGTTAGCCATAACCTTACTGAGCATTTTAGGCTTGTTCTTTAAGTACGCTTCGCAATGCGGTTTAGCCTCACACCAAAAGCATTGGTCCTTGCCCGGGACTAGTTTGCCCTTCTTCGACACAACCTTTTTAAGTGCAGGTACAAGCGTTTTTTGTTCCCACTTCAACAGGGCTTTAACCGAGACAGTTTGCGAACGGATTGCGCCGTCTACATGGTTGTCGTTTGGCTGGACCACCGTGACTTTAATCTTCTTGAACTTATACTTTTTATGGAAGCGGTAGAACGCCCCGAGAGCATAGATTCTAAGCTGTGAGTTATCGTTCACATCAACGGACATACGGCCATTTTTGTAATCAATAATGTGGAGGGTTCCGCCAAATTCAATAATAGTTATATCGGCAGTCCCGCCCATTGGAGCGTTATAGATTTTGGTCAGGTCGTACTTGCGTTCGGGGAACATCTTGACCTTCTTCCCGTTGGCCTTTTTCTTGGTGCGCTTGTACTCTTCCTTCACGTACTTGATACAGATTCGGGCACAGGCTAATTCATGCTTAGAGATAAGCACTTCGTCCTTCATGCCGTCCTCTAGAATCATATCACCTAGAAACGATTTTAGTTTACGCTTTTTAAGCAGCACTTGCTCGACCACGAAATGGACCGCGGTGCCGAGTTGTGATGCTGCGTTATACGTGCGCTGGGGTATCATCTTGGAGGCTTTCAAGTGCTCTATCAGTTCCACAGAACCGAAACACTTTAGCCAACGAGACGAGCCCGAGGCGGATATACGATGGTGCCCCATTAGCTATTACTCCGGGTAGTCTTCAACCATGAATGAATTTTCTTCGAGTACAGCTTCGAGGTGCTGGATGTTAACTTTTGCATACGGTTCATGCTTCTCTGTACTCTTCGCCATGTGCTGTAGTACGAAAGCGCAATCGTTGTATTGTTGTTGTGTTGGCTGTGCCATGTGCTGCCCCTTATAGGTCGCGGAAGTCGTCGTCGTTAGGATGTACGGGGAAGTCTTCATTGGCCCCGTAGTAGTTTTGGAATTCGTCGTCGCAATTAGTGACGTGCTTGATGGCGCGTAAGTTCATACGGGTGTACTCCCTTCATTACAGCGGGGCCCTTGACAGGGTCATGGACACATACGGTTAACACTACGAAGCCATCGTCATTCAGCGCGTAGCCATAGAGCTGTACAGGTGCCGAGTTTCCTGCTAAGTGGTAAGTGTGCTTAGGTGGGTATTGGTCCACAACATCCTTAACCATTTTGTCCAGCCCTGCATACCAAAGGTCGTAGTCTTCTTCATTGGCTAACTGGATGTCGGACAAGTCCACTTCTTCGCCATTGGCACGATAGATGGCCTTAACGATGTATTGAAGTTCGTCGCCGTCCATTTCGTAAGACTCGACAATCTTAACGCGTTGAGCACTTAGGCCCGCTAGCATTAGTTTGCTACAGAACTCTTCACGGGCAATGCTAATCTGTTCGGCCAACTGTTCCTTAAGGCCCTCGATTATTGCTATTTGGAGTTCGGCATCTACTGAATTACTCTTAGGTGTTAGTTTCATAGTGGGATACTCTAGAGATTAAAAAAGCCCCCGTGAGAGGAGGCTATAAATGATCATTAAACCGGGTGATTATTCGTCGTCAACAATTTCAAGTAACGCGTCGTATAAGTTAGCTAAATCGTCTTCATCTTCTGCAAGTTTTTTCAGACCACGGATAGTGTTTAGACCTGCTGCTTTCAACGCTTTTTCAGTTTGCTTTTTGCTTTCTTTACGAGCGGCGGTATACGCGTCTTTGACTTGGTCAATGGTAACGGGTTCGTCATCGTCGTCATCGTCATCATCATCGTCATCGTCGTCGTCATCGTCGTCGTCATCATCATCATCGTCGTCGTCATCGTCGTCATCGTCATCATCATCATCGTCGTCGTCATCATCGTCATCGTCATCATCATCGTCGTCGTCGTCATCATCATCGTCATCATCGTCGTCGTCATCATCATCGTCGTCGTCATCGTTATCCAACAACTCAGCAATTTCTTTCGCAATTTCGGCATAGTCGTCTTCATCCACTTTTTTAGCATTTTTGTAATCATGCTCGGCTAGAATCGTCATGACTTCTGCTTTACTTGATTCAGCGATTGCGGCTTTAACCAACGCTAAGAATTCTTTCTGCGTCATTTCAACTTCTGGGGCCGTTTTCTCTTTCTCTTTTTCTTTCAATTTCGCCGCGGCTTTTTCGGCTTTAGCGATAGCTTTCAGCTCTGCTTTAGTTGGCTTCTTGTCAGCCTTGCCCGATTTAGGTTTCTTATCAACCTTCGCTTCGGGTGGGACCGTTGCGCCCAATGCTTCTGCGATTGCAAATGCTAGAGATTTAATAGACGCTTCACATAATGTTACTGTTTGAACTTTAGCCATTTGATAATTTCCTTGAGGCCGTAGCCTCGATAATTTAAAGATTAAAAGTACTGTTCGGGTTTTCTTGTTCACCCCTTAAGCTTAGGGGAAATTTGCAATAACGCAACTTTTATTTTTGTTTATTTCGGCACGTTCTTTCTCCTGTAAAGTTGTTCGTTCTCGTCATACAAATAAGACTAGTAGAGTATCCGAGAACTGCAACTTTATTTATAAAATAGTTTGGTATGCTTCTGCTACTTCTTCTTCGCAGCGTTCAAGCTTGCCAATGATCTTAGCCTTGTGCTTGGCATCCAGCTCCATCTCAGTCGTCTTAGGCATTACCCATGCTGACTGACGCTTACCATTTACACGTAGGCGACCATCTGACGACCCGGGTACTTTCAATTCGTGGAAGCCCGCGTCGTTGAGCGCATGTTTTAGCTCTGACGTCTTCTTGGATGCTGTGCCGAGAATAGCCTCGTAAGGGCTCACGTTGCCCCCATTTTGGTGCATCTTTAATAAGAACATTTGGCACAACGATTTCCACGTCATGTAAGTGTACTTATTCAGCATAGACTCGTCATCGTCCAGTTCATCTTTAACCAATGCTTCGGCCCAATCCAGTGATGAACGCATAACCTGCTTGGTGTACTCAGTCTTCGGCAAGTTGTAAATATCAATGGTAACTATTTTCATGTGCTTAAAGAAGTACGCGATAGCTGGTATGTTAGCGTCTAGGTACTTAACCAACTTGGCATAGTACTTCGCGTCCCGGGGCATAACTTCACAACGCAGCATACAGAATCGACGTTCATCCGCTGTTACGAAGAGTGCATCCTCGTGGTTGGTGAAGGCAAGCATATTAGTAACGTTTGGAAGCGTCACATAATCTTTTTGCATGGCCCTGATTTTTACTGTGTCCTCTGTGATGAATGACTTCAAATTTTCGGTAATCGTTTTACGCGCCTTGGCGGCATACAGCTCGTGAATTAGTACTAACTGTGAACCAGACTGCCAAGAGTTAAACTTCTCTTCTAGTGGCTGCGTGGTGTTCAATTCATTCACGTTCTTAGCACCGAAGATAGGCTTAATTATCTTGGCGGCGATGATTGATTTACCGATACCTTTACGACCTTTAATAATCGGGGCCCACATAATCTTTTTACCGGGGTTCTGGTAATTGTATGCTATGAACTCCAACACGATTGCACGTTCATAAGCGTCTGGGAACAAGTACTCAAAATGTTCACGTAACGGCTTAGTCTTGCCCTTCTTCGGTTTCACATCTGACGCGCAATAAGTGTTAAGCAATTTACTACGTTTATCCAGTGGGTCCCGGAACGTTCTTTCATGCGCCGGGGAGTAGCGACGAGCATCAACCTTCTGCACCGCGCCAATATCTGTCAAGATTTTGAACGGGGACAATTTGGTATAGCCGAAGTCTTCATTCATCTCAGTGTTCTTGGTGTTGAAACCTTCCGGTTTATACTCCAATTCAGCACGTCGATTATAGATAATATTTTCACTGGCAATATAGTAAAAGTCGTCAAACTCCCGGATGTACTTATCAATTACCGGGCCGTCTAAATCGCTATCAATATCTAAGCGTTCTTTCGCTTCGGTCTTCTCGACTTTCTGCGTTTTAATCTTAGACTTAATTTCGCTCTTAAGGTCAGCGAGTGAGATGTCCTTCACCCGGGCGCTAATCTTTTTAAGCATTGAGTTAAGTTGAATCGGACTCGTCTTGTTGGACTGCACACTCGCAGCGGCCATGGTCAAGATATGGTCAACGTCACTCTCAAGCGATTCTGATTTTTGAATACGCTCTACGATTTGGTCGTGGGACCATTCCAAGTCATTATGATTACGTGAGTGCGACTTCCATACCGACTTAACGGTGGTTTTAATCTCGCTCAGTTTCATTGGTGGGCTGAACTTAAGTTCGTTAATCTCCCAGCAAAAATCCATAATCTCTTGAAGCGGTTTGCCCTGACCAATTAATGTCCCTGCAACCTTCGCGATATGGTCATTACGGCCGCCTTCCGTCAGCTCCGCAGTAATATCGACCTTCTCGTTTATCGAGTTGTTTAGCTCCTCCTGCTCCCATAGCAGTTCGGGCGGGACTTCGATTTTCTGTTCTGGGTCAAGTAACGCCTTTTGCTCAGTGGCGTAGTAGTAAAAATGTTTCTCCATTTCTCGTGGACAGGCAGGCAGATACATTGGTCGTGATAAAGCTTTGGCTGATGTATCGACGCCTGTACTGCCAAACAGGTAATTAAGATAGATAGTCGTTTCAACGTGCTTGCCTTTGCTAACAGGTTCGATGTAAGGGATAACCACACGATAGCGGTTGCCCTTGCCTTCCATCTTGTGACTATGCGTGGTGTATATGCAGTAGCGACACTTGAGCGGCTTAAGGACCTTACGGATACCCTTTGGCGTAATGTTCGAGTTATCTAAATCGAGCGTGGCCCCATAGTAGAACTTGACTGCACTCGCGTTACGCTTCTCACCCTTGAAGGATGCGAAAACGAAGTACGGGCCGTCTTTTTTCTTACGACGTACCGCAGTCTCTAAGTTCTTAAACAGTTTATCAATGCTAAGTTTCTTTTGCACAATCTTAGAATTGAATACGGATGAACCAAGCGCGATTACTACTTTTTTCTTCGCCATAATCTCGCCTTAGCTTGCTTTGGTTAGTGTTGGATTAATCATCGTCAGTGTTTCCCTCCCTATGGTTAAGGGGTGTGCAATATTATGCTGAAAAGCTAGGACTGTAAACTAGTATTTTAGCTCTAGTGTACGGTGTCCTCATTCTCGTTATATATTTCGACCACTTGGAACACCCCAACTTCGATAGCTAACGCGTCTTCAAAAAGAACGGTCAAGTTTTCTGTTTGGCTCTCACTGAGAAGTCTCCGACCCCAACAAGCATTAATAGAATCTGTGAAGTCATTCGCCTTTTCGTTTAAATCTTCGACTGATTCTTGGTCGCGCATAAAGGTTAGTTTTACCACGAGTTCTTGTTCCAGCCCGGGGCCTAGTTTCCAGATTACCTCGTTAATGTCTTTCCAGAATTCGTCGCGTTCAATGAAGTCTTTAGATAGTTGGCTCATAAGATTATTTCCTGCTGTAGTCTTCGAGAGATAAGATACCCGTAAAGCTCTTGTGGGTCATTCCTACTGTGCCGTCGCATCGAACTAGATAACCATCTTCGGCATTGGTAATCCACCGGGCATGTACCCAGCCTGTGTTATTAAGTTTAATCCATACGTTGCCCGAAGACCAACGGTACACCTTGAAGTTAACAACGGCCTTTCCTAGCCGTGTACACTGCTTGGTTAACAGTTCCCGTAGCTCTACAGTCGTTAACCCTTTACGCTTGAGGTATACCGCTAACGCGATACTGACTAGCAATGATATTAAGTGAATCATTTATTACCTTCCACACTGTCCCAAGGACAGATAAAAGCCTTGTCGGGGCGTCCCAGTTTACTAAGTTGTTTTGCTACGTCCTCAGTGTCCGTCGTTCGTACGTTAAGCACCACACCGTATACATGCCATTGGTAGCATACCTCCGGGTCCTTAGCGGCCTGCTTAGGCCCTGCAATCGAGTATAAAACAAATGTGGCTACTACCGCGATGTAACATACTATACTGATAAGGTGCTTATTCATGCTGCTGGCCTCTAGGCTTTGATGTAGGAACACATAGCCGGGTACATTTC
Organism: Alteromonadaceae bacterium; assembly: GCA_016765535.1. Classification (GTDB taxonomy): domain Bacteria; phylum Pseudomonadota; class Gammaproteobacteria; order Enterobacterales; family Alteromonadaceae. The sequence goes on from JAESPQ010000022.1 coordinate 96,344, forward strand.
CTCGACTAAACTTTTAATTGGTACTCCTTGCATTTTAGACAACTTTTTCAAAAGCGCCACAGTTTCTTTTACTTCCTTCTCAATCATCACCATGTTTTTGCCAGTACTGGTCGTTAAAGCTATGAAGATTTTCGCGTCTTCGGGCTTGTCCAACTTGTTCGCGAACAGGGCACACGTTAGGTGGTTAGCAAAAGAGGAGCCATAGCGCGGCGCTGCTTCGGCGTTCAGACTCACTAGGGACGTGAAGGCCCCCAGTAGAAACACAGTTAGGACAAAGGCTATTACATTTTTCATTTTGGTTGATGGCTTTTTCATCTTGATTAACTCCGTTGAGTTGGTCTTCGTGTGCCTGCGCTTCTGCTAGAAGTTCGGGCGTGAGGTCTATCTTATTCGAGTGTATCTGTTCCGGGTGTAAACCGAGTTGGAATAGTATCTCTGAGTCGAGGACTATGCCGCTGCTATGCGCCCAACGTAGGTAGCTCGGGCCCGTTTCTTTTCGTAGTACTTGGGCCCCGGTCAAATAACGGAAGCGTCCAAAACTTAAGTAACGGTTCAAGTGTATATGTGAGGCCATGGGACTACTCCTGTATCGGTTGAACTTGCTGGGCTAGAACGCGGTATATCTCTAGGCTCGCTTCGGGCTGGATGTGCGCGAGAATACTGTTAGTTTCGACGTATGTTTCAACGTCTAGGACTCGACACCGGGTTCCCTTCTTAACAACTAGATTGTCTATGTTGTTAGGGCGCTTAACGTCGATGTCTACGATGGCTACAACCAAGTCGCCTTTTTCTACGGGCTTGCTAAGGAACTGGGTATTTACTGGGTGGAATGGCTTGGCCGGGAGTAAGCCCCCGACTTGTGCTTGGTTAGCCCCCGGGCCTTCGAGGTATACGCCTTGGTTATTCAGTTTCTTTTCGATTATCTCAAGGTCACGGACCACCCACTCTTTAATCATTGGGAGAATCTGGTCTATCTGTTCAGCGAATAGCTCTGTGAGGACCATGTTATTACCGACGGACAGTTCCAATTGACACGGCTCGAACTGCTCGGGCTCGTCAATCATGCCTAAGCAATAATCGCACTCGTCGTCGTCGCCATCGTCACAGTCACAGACACCTTCAACGGGTGGTGTGGTCTGTGTTTCGAGCCAAAGTACGCTACGCAATTGAGCGCCCTTGTCGTTAAGTTGTTTCAATAATGCTTTGATGTTCGCGCCACTCGCAGGGCTGGTAAATCGTTCTAGGTTGTTCATGGGGTCATTCCTATTTTCTTCTGGTAATTTAAAGATAGTATAAAATTTACATACTGCAACTTTATTTCGATGGTGGGTTTAATCGCTCCCACTCTACACGCACTAAGTCTGTAACTTCGGCCGTTGGTAACGGGGTGTTGAACTTCTTGTTTTTAGTGAGTGCTAGCTTAAGAACTCCCGCGCGGTTCTCACCGTTCTTGAATGCCTTAACGATCTTTTTATGTATACGGGTGTTGCGACTGCCTTTGTCCGACTTAGTCTTCTTGGTCTTGGCAGGCTTCTCGTTCCCGACTGTCGCTTTATCCGCACCCGACATACTGGACGTGTCCAACCAATCTTTAGCAGCACACAGCTCGTTAAGGATGTCCATAATGTGTGCATCACCAAGCGGCACTTCCATCGTTAGGTTGAACTTCTTCGCTTTCCGTATCGTCGCTGCGGGAGTCATGCCTCCGATAAGGGACACACGGATATGGTCGCTCATTATCGTCAGGAACTTCTTGGCAGGCTTAACGTCTTTTTTAGCTGCGACCTTCTTTGCTTTCTTCGCGACCTTGGCTAAATTCTTCGCGGCTTTCATTGCGATGACGTCAGCTAGGTAATCGTTGTAGGCTTCTTCCACCGTGCCACCATAACCGCTGGCTGACTCTTGGATATTTTCAAATTTCGGACCTACGCAGCACCATGAGTTTCCGTCTTTAAAGAGGCGGCATTTCTTAGATGTTTTTGACATAATATTACCTATTGAGTTTGTGCTAATTCTAAGCACTTTATTGAAATAAAAACCATGGCGTCGTCTTCTTCTAACCGGACTAGAACCTCGTAAGGGTCTGCACGGAACAACACCTTGAAGCTTACCAGTTCGCCATACGTTCCCGCTTTGATAGCGCGCTTCTCTAACCGGGTGTTGTAGGCGGTGTCTCTAGTGACTACTACGCGGTCCCCTTCTAACACATAATTTCTAGTCATTTTATTGAGCCTTGTTGTGGGTGATACATTAAGACTAGTTGGCATCTTGGAGACTGCCAACTTATATTTATATTATTTTTACTCCCGGGCTAACGTTGTATAAAAGGCCCACGACTTTCTCCATATAGAAAGCGTTCTTAACTTCGAATAAGTCCGAGTGGCCTTCCAGTATCCCGGTTAGGTCAATGTTCATTACTCGTGGGTCTGAGCCTTCGTAACCATAGGCCCCCATAGCGCCCCAAGCGTTCGGGATGATAAGGCCGATAAAAGGTATGCGGTCAAACCAACGGGCCACCCGGGTCGGGACATCGTCTTCGGTGTGAACTACTATCACCTGTCGGATGTTCGGGGGGAAGACAGTATCTACATTGAGCGCGGGATTAATTAGTAGAAGCGTCTTAAACTCCATGCCTAACTGGGCCGCTCGTAGCAGTATGGCGCATCCATTGCTGTGACCAACCGCATAGCATGGCGACACGGGATAAACCTGTGCATGGGCCATAGCGAGGCGTTTAGCCACAATCTTGTTTTTGAACAGCACTGAGAGCAGGCCGAACCACCCATACTTCCACGATTTAACCGTAGTGCTCCCGGGGTGCTCTCGTAGGAACGGTCGCAGCATCTCCACGGTATCCGCGCCCCCGTCCCTAACGTTAAATCCATGTAGTAGATATGTCTTCATAGTGTGTTAGTCCTCTTTGCAATGGATGACGTATTTCGCCATGAGTTCAGACATACGCGCTTTAATAAACTTCTTGCATATGCCATCGGTTTTAAAGTCTTCGTTTAGCATGAGGAGGTTGAACCCTTCCCCCGGCCTAACGATATGTAGTTTAATCTTCCAGTAGCTATGCTGGGCTTCACCCGTTGGCGCTATGATGATACCGCAGACAACGTCGTTAACCTTTATCTGTATGTCCGGCCGCTGCTTCTTGGAATTAAACTTTACATTGATGGTGGTTGCCATGCGCAATCCGTCCATTTTACAGGGGTATCGCTGGACTCTAAATTGATAGCGACACGAAGTTGCTTACCTAGCCCGAACATTGGGATGTTGGTGTACTTGTCGATAGTGAAGAAAAACTCGGTCCCGGTTTCGCCTTCTTCTTGGCGCTCCCATATATGGTTAGTCATAGACGCTGCAATGCGGGTCATAGCAACTACCCATTCGCGGCGTAGACTAATTGGGTGGATTCGCATTACGTCCGTGTCTAACGCGCCCGTTGCTTCTTTCAGTTGGCGTAGAACTTCTGCGAAAGCTACTCGGTTCGGTGTTTCATTTTGTTGGTGCATATTAACCTACCTTATTGCATGTGCTCTGGGGCACGTTCTATTAGTTGCCCGTTAGGGTGGTCGGTAATCATAATCAACGTGCCCGCACTGTCACGCAGGTACTTAACTTTAGCCGTGCGGACCTTTGTGTTTCTAGCACGTTCGAGGTTAGCCGCTTTACGCTTTAACTTAGCGCGTTGATTACGTTTATTTGATGAAGCCATATTTTATCGCCATTTGGTTGATAGGGGTTAACCACAGGTTGTGCTCTGTGATTAGTTTCATGGTGTTCTTCTTGAGCCATTTGACTGCGGCTGTAGAGGAACGAAACTTGATGCTGTGCTGTACTTGTCGTTCTAGCCCTGAGTCGAATCCGTCGATGTTATCTGGGTAGACCCAGAACTTAACCACCCAGAACACCTCGCCTAGCCATTCCCGGGGGCACTGGACGATTCCACATGCCTTGGCCCCGTACTTGATGAAGAGGCTACGCTCCGAGTTCTTAAACTCTGTTTGGCCCGGCATAAGGTCGAACTTGCGTGTGGTGAACTCTGTTACGTCTTTCATATCAGCGGCCTCGGTTTGTTTCCATACCATAACTATAGGCCATAACTCACGAACTGCAAATTTATTTATCGCAGACGCAAAAAAGCCGCTATAAAAGCGGCCGTTTGGTGATCGTTAAAACTGGGGTTATTTCTCTGGGGCAATCGCTGTCTCGTTAGCTAAGTATCCGGGACTGGTAAGGTCAGGCGATTATCTTCATCATGTTCTCTAGGAATTTTAACACATACCCCAGCGGAGTATGAGGGCGAGTCAGCTTCGTCGATTAGGCTGTTGTTCGGGGTTACGGTTTCCTTGTGTACACAAAGAGTCGTATCCGTTTCATCGAAAGCAATGGTGGCCCACTCCGGCCATGATACTGTCGAACAGCCTATCAACATAAGAGACAACGCGAACGCTATTAAAAGCTTCATTCGTCAGTTCCTTTTGTTGTAGTCAAAAAAGAGGCCCCTATAAGAGGCCGACTTTCATTATTAGATTGATCACCCCCTTCAAGTGCGGCGAGTCCCGCAATAAATTCGGCTTAGGTTTTCCGTCTAATTGAGTAACACAGTAAACCCGTTTATTAATTAAGTACAGTAGTTTTTAACTTTCTTTTACTTGCGTAATGGTCATCGTTTCTAAGTCGCAGTTAATGATAGCTAATACCGGGCCACAATCGCTTGCTGCGTCCGCTGATGGGATTAACTCACCTTCCAATATCGTTGGTAACACTTCGGCAAACTGCGTCATGATGATGTCGAGAGCGTAGTAATAGAAGTTCCCCTCGAACAGGATGATGCAGTCGTTATCCCCAACGGGGTCTATGTCGTCATAAACGGTTACAGTGATATTATTCATTGGGGAAGTCCTCTTCGTCTAGCCCTGCGTAGTCCAACGGTTCGAAGACGATGTAATCGTGCATATCGGGGACAGGTGCTAACTGTAGTATTAAATTGGCACCTAATGTCGCGTCTAGCTCATTAGTGAAGCCTTCGGATAGTATGACTGACGGTTCACGGAACCCAGCGCCTACGCCCGCTATGTGCGTTTTGACGGTGGCAACAAAGAACTTGCCCCGGTCTTGGATGACCGTAGGGAGGGACAACACAAAGACTGTGTCACCTTCGTAGTTGATAGCCCGGGGGCATACTAGAATTGGTCCAATAAATTTAATCATCATTCCACCTTAAATCATTGTATACGGCATGTAACAACGCTTCCTGTAGCCCTTCCGCATGTAGCGGGTAATCGGACCTTAGAGCTATTGTTAAACTCTGTATTAGTCGTTCAAGCCGGGGCACTGTGAGCAGGTCTGTTTTAGCTATGCTTTGCTCTCGTGTGCGTTTGGCAATGTGTTTGGCTGCGCGGTCTATCGCGATAGTTAATCTCTGTTTGCTCACTAGGTCCCCCGGTGGCTAAAGTTGGTTATGTCCAATGACTATAAACCAAGTGGGGGCAGAACGGTACAATTATTTTTTTCTATACGGCCTTTGCTAGCTCTTTCTGTAGCCCCGGCTTCGTGTTGTTTGAGTGGCTACATTCAGAGTACTTTAGCTGTAATCCAAGGTGTAGGCATTTCTTTCTAACCGTGGCCGCTGGTCGGTCTAGGTACTCTCCGGCTTCTGCCGCCGTGTACTCGGCGTGGTTGACTTGGAGCCAATCCGTTTCGACCGTAGTGAAGCGGCGACATACTCGGGTGCCTTCTGCTCTGGGTGCCGAGTCCTTTACTTCTGCTGCTCGGGTAACGGAGCTGATATTCAGCAATTGCGTTAAGTTCATTGTGGTATCTCCTGTAAAAATACATACGGCCTACCTTCTTTTCTGAAAAAATACATACGGCCTTACTTGTCACAGCCCGGGTGTAGGTACTTATATTGCTGGGCTAGGTCGGTCAGGTCTTGGACCGATACGCCGGGGCTGCCCGGGTCATAAAACCAAAATTTAAAGTAACCTGTTGTCGGTTGTGATAGGTGGTCCTGTAGCGACAAGTCTGCTTGAATGGGCCCGTGGTGTAAGAACCGGGCGAACTCGTGAAAGTCCATTACTGCGTTCTTTGACGCGACGGCCAATCTATTGAACACTGCGGCTACCTTTTCGGCGGGTGCTACCGCGGCCTTCATTAGTGCGTTTTGGCGGTTACATCGCTTTACGTGGAAGTAAACTGCGGCACCTTTACGCGGGCCAAATAGTTTAATCGCTTTCTTTGTGCTTAACTTCTTACTGCGGTTCGTGTTCATCTTATTGTGTCCGTTTGCTTCTGATAACTTAAGAGTAGTTGACGCTTTCCAAAACGCCAACTTTTATTTTAATTAATGGCTGATAGGTGTTGTGCTTAATATCACGTTGTCAAAATGTACCAGTGAATCAACACTCGGGGCCCATGATGAAGACGAGCCGCCATGCCAGATATAAAACATTAAATGATTGATAGCATAGATGCGATTTTCTCCCAGCATCATGTTAGTTCTTTCGAGAACTAGCTGACCATTTACCCAGATTCTAACGATACCATTTGCCACGTTGGCGTCGTTCATTTGGGCGTACGTTTCGACGTAGTATTTAACACCGCGTTGGAAGTGGAACGGTTCCCCGTTGTGCATGTAACTAATCTCTTCACCGCAGTACCCGTTAAGCAGGGGGTTATCTTGGTGATAGAAGTAGCCAATAGCGCGACCATCCTCACGGAACATTGAGCGCAGACTAAAGCCTTCGTCAGGGCCTTGGCCGTAGGCGTTACAGCCATCGGGGTAGACCTGATTACCGTTAGGCTTTTTAAGGTCCTTATTCAGCCCCACGAGCCCGGGAAGCTTACCCCCCATAGAGAAGTCATACCCCGGTGCGAACTCTATCTCGTAACCGAAGTATACTGACTCGGTAGGCGTCAGGTTCTTGGCTGCGTGGACGCCCTTTTTAACTAGGTCCTTTGGTATCAGGATGTCCCAGCGGCCACCGTTGATGGTTGACTCCTTCATCGAGAAGGTTTCCCACTGGAAGTTAAAATCTGTATCCCCTAGGTCCTCGGTGTAGGTGGTGCCGTTGGCGTATTGGTCGAAGTCTACGGACCATATGGCCCCGGACGTGTCCAATGGTGGTAAGGTGTGGATGTCAGCGGGGACTATAACAACGTCGTCGCCCTCGTCTTCATCCGTGGGGGTTACTACATCGTCCCCTACGTCCACAATCTTAATGGGCTCGTAATCGTCGGGAACTGTCAGCCCAATTTCGAACTGACAACCTACTAATAACAAACTGGCTAACATGCCTATTAGTAATTTTTTCATGATGTACCTCTATCGTTTTTTGTTAATGGCTAACGCGCCTTGGTGGAGCTTTTCACGTACGTCGCTATGGGTGCTATTGCCTGTGGGTAGCAGTAGCATTAGTTGGTTTATCTCCTCTTTGCTTAACCGTACATCGGTAGTGGTTAGTTCAATGTATAACTGCTCTGCTTCCTGCATCGGGTGGCGTCTACGTTCCACGCCTTGAGTTGGGCATAGCTTGCTGAACGAGAATGTGACAGTGTCCTTGTCATTGACGACCGCTAGTCTTACAGCGGTTGGTGCGTCAATGGCCTGTAACGACTTAGTTAACGTGCGGTCTATCAACTTAATTTCACGCCAAGAACTGTCCCGGTCAATGTCACAAATGGGGAAAACGCCACGCTCCCCGTGCATGGCATCGCTGATTGAGTCGTATGTGTCCCCGTCGTATGAGACTACAGTGAATTTAGTCATAAGTTTTCTGCCTTAACTCTTGGGGAAGGACCCACAGCCCATGTACCTTCGTGCTTGTGGTACGCCTGACCTGTTAGCTTGCCCTTCCATTGCATAACTGTGTAGTACGTTGTCATGTACTGTGCATGTGTGGGCTTCATCCACCCGAAGAATACTTCGATAAACTGGGCCATTACGTTAACCTTTTAATTGTGCCATGGCCCGAGGTGTAATGCTCCCCAACGGCTAGGGTTTGAATGTGGAAGGCGTAATCTCCTCGGTAGTGCCCTGATACTATCCACGGCGGCTCATAGCCTGTGGTGAATATGACGCTATCAGTGACGGGCACAGGGTGTCGCATAGCTATCTGGATGAAGGACATCTCCAATACTTTTAAATGCCGCTTCGGTTGGTCTGCGTCCTTACGCGCATTATTTAGATACGTCCATGGTCCATTGGCTGTGCGCTTGAACCCTTTTAGTGTCTTGACGAAAACGATATATTCCTTGAACCCCGCGGGGCTCACCTTGGTTATAATCTTGTTGCCGTTGGGCCGTACTTCGAAACCGTGGCGCATGGTGTACCCCTATAGGTTTTTAGCGAGGAAAACGCCGACTATCAAGCCCGCAATACCTGCGGCGATGTTAGCCATTAATTCAACTGTTGTCATCGGTTCCATGTTCGGCCTCCTCGTCTTCTGCGTCGATTGCTTCCACGACTGCTATCGCACAGTTGGGGGCACTCATTGGGTTGCTTTTGCCATGGCTGTATACGTCATCTAATAACAGGGTGTAACGGTGTAGCTTGGCTTCTAACTTCGCGACATATGCTCGGTTGGCTCGGGCGTTGCAGGTCGTACCGCAACACTCGTTTAGCCTTGATGGTTTAATCATCTAAGTAAAGGTCAAGTAGTACGATTAGCGCGTCGCTCAGTAGTGCGCGGTCCATCGTTGCGATTAGCTCCATTGCTTGACGGCCGTGTGAAGGTTTGAAAGTCTTCAATACAACTTTAGTACTTTTGGCTTTGCTACCTTTGGGTGCTTCTTTGGCTACTTCTTTAGCGGCCTTAACTTTTTTAATGATCTTAGCCGGGGCTGCGTTACCACCTTTGCGGACTGCCTTGATTACTTCCGACGAACTAACGTTACCTGCTTTAACTTCTGCGATGACTTCATCACCCGCAGACAATAAGATTAAATGGTTGTCAACGTCCTTACGTGAACGGTGAACGGCTTCGGCTACTTCACCCTTTGTCATGCCTTGGTTAATCATACGTTGGTACGCCTGCGCTCGTTCTACGGGCTCTAACTGACGGCCTTGGCTTGACGTAATCATGAATGATAGTTCTTCGAGTTTTGACCCGGTGAATTCTTTCACTTCGAGGCGGGTACACTCGGCTTGCATTGCCGCTAAGTAACGGTGATGACCATCAATGATTTTAAACCCGTCTGGGGTGGTCTTAATCATGATATTCGGTAGCTGTGCGCCTGCTGCATAAGCTTTAGCTAACTGGTCTACATGGTCTTGGTCGATGTCACGAACGTTAAAGCCTTCTTCAATGAAGATATGTTCCATTGGTACAAAGAAAGTCTTAGTTACTTTGATACCTAGGTCTTTGTCTTTAGCGTATGCAGAACCTACTGAGATGCCCGTTACTGTTGTGTTTGTCATGTGATACCCTTACTTGTTTGTGTGATGTTTCGTTCTTGATAACTTAACTATAGTAGACGTTTCCGATTGTGCAAATTTTATTTAATAAATTGGTAAAATTCTTTCATCGGGTACGACTTCTGTGTGATGTCGTAAATGGAGAACCAATCGTCACAGTGTGGAAGTTTCCCCTTGTTGAAGTCGCCAACCATTACTAGCAATTGTTCGAAGGATACTACTTCCTGTTCGCCTACACAGTCAGGGCCATTCATCGGGACGATAAGATATTCTTGCTGGGACAGTTCACGGTGTAACTTGCGACGCTTCTGCTCCATATCCATCACCATTTGTAACAGCTCCGTTGCGGTGTTGGGTTGTGGTGTGTCGCTGCCTGTAGAGGGGGTAGATTCGTTAGCGCAAAGAAAGAAATATAGTGGGTTTTTCATGTTACCGCCTAGTGTGCTTTGTTGTTGATAACTTAACTATAGTCGAGGGTTCCAATTGTGCAAATTTTATTTTCCTCCTCTCTGGATTATCTCAAGAATCATTGCGCCATTTCGTAGTCGTACCCCTCGCGGTATGCTCTCGGCGGTGTAGTGGTGGAAATGGATACTTATAGGGAATGGATACCACCCGAATATTCTCACGAACGACGTGGACTTGTCCCGGCGTACCAACTCGGCGTTATACTTCCGGCCGTGGTAGAACGATGTAACGCTGTACGTTCTAGACATCATCGCCATCCTTACACGTCGGGCAACATACACCCACTTGGTCGTCGTCGTGTGCTATACACCAATTGCGGCGGAGTACTGCCTCTTCTGCGGCTTCTTCCACGGTGCTAGTGATGATACTTATTTGGAAACGGCACCACGAACACGACCACACGAATTCAGTTACCACATCGTCCGCGAACTCGCTAGCGTGGTTGTCTAGGTCTGCGTACCAGTTCTTACACTTCTTTAAAACTTTCCCGTTTGGTCCCGGCATAATCTTGTCCTCATTTCAAAAAATACATACGGCCGACGTTTCAAAAAATACATACGGCCGAGTTTCAAAAAATACATACGGCCGGGTTTTCAAAAAATACATACGGCCGACTTTCAAAAAATACATACGGCCGGGTTTTCAAAAAATACATACGGCCGACTTTTTATGTCATTTTGCTAAGTCATTGATATTTGCTAAGTCATTGATTTTAGGTCATTTGAGCTAAGTCATTGATTTTAGGTCATTTTCGCTAAGTCATTGATTGTTGCTAAGTCATTGATATTAGCTAAGTCCTTGATTCTAAAGCCTAACGCCCTAGAGCCGCAAAGGTCGCACCGCGGCCGATAATCTGATAAATGTCTTCTATTTCAAGGGTTATGAGGTTCTTTATCGCTAGTCGAAGCCTAACGTTCTCTAGCTGTGCGCGGTACATCTGCGACGCTGTGCCCATGGTGTGCCATTCTTGCCCCGTGTAGCTGTGCTGGGACGTCACCCGGGCAAGGAACGCGGCGTAATCTGCCTGCGACTCTAGCGCGGCCCCGGCTTGTAGTTCGTCCATAATCAGGCGGGCGGCTAGACATTGCGCTTCGGTGTACATAGGGCAGTCTAAACGGGCCGCTGGGGCGCTTTGTTCTTTAGCGACCCCAGTGCTTAGGGTGGTAGCTTTAAACGGCGCTATGGGCTTTCTAGGGGGTGTATATTTCATTGTGTATGCCTCGTTTCGGTTTGTTGGGTGTACTACTGCCAAAGGAGCCACAGAGGCCCCCAGATTAAAATTAGAATTGTGCGCCATACAGGGCAAAAAATACCGCCCGGGCAATTTACTAGCCGCGTTTAAATCTTGCGGGCTTTTGAGTTTTGAAAATATCAATTTTATAGGGTGAAAAAATCGTTCCCAGAAAATTACTAGGTCGGAAAAATTCACCCCAGAAAATTACTATCTCGGAAAAATTCACCCCGGGCTTTTACTAGGGTGAAAATTTTCATTTTTAGAGCTGTCTAGGGCCTATGATAGCACCCCTGATAATCGACCTATAGGTAGGTGTGTTGCTTTGCTATATCGGTTATAAATATGACGTCTTGACCATCGTGTCGGGAACCGCTCGCGCATTTGGGCGCAGTGTCGCAACCTTCACCCAATTGGAACGCACACCCGGCGCATTGATCTATGACGTTGGCGGGGTCTTGGCGCTTGGATAAGTCCACGGGAACCACTAAGGCTATAACACCATTAGCAATCGTGTAACGTGGTTTTTGGTGGCTCTCTAGCGGCGTTAATAAATAGACCTGCTCATAGCTAAAAAACCATGTTGTCGATACTCTCGCGAGTGTGCCGACCGGGTGCGGAAACGTTACAAGGAATCCGCCCGCGTCGGGCTTGTGGTCGCCGTATAGTGTCGCGCCCTCCCATGTGCTAGAGAATGAAAAATTGCTTTTGAGTAGTATTAATCGTTGCTTAGACATAATGCGGTACTCCGTTGTGGTGTGCTTATACCAGCAAAGGCCCCAAAAAGGAGCTATGCGGGGCGTTCTCTGTTAATCCTGTTGATAGTGTGTGTACATGGCGTTGTCGTGTATCTGCGCGTTGTAGTGGGCTAGCGTGTGAATCGCCGCGATTGCTTCCGAGTCTTCGAAGGTTGCCACAATGGCCGACTCGTTAAGCGTGATAATCTTGCCCGGGGCGGTCGGTTTAAATGCCTCCTCGATTAAGTAGGTGGTCCGCCTGTGCTCTATCATCACAGATACGGTGCGGAGTTCTTTAAATATCCAGAAGCCGCGGCTAGCTGTGCGGGTTTCCATTGTGTACCCGCGGACCGTTGACGCTTTTATATTCCGTGTGAGTATTGGCATGTAACCCCCTAGCCCATAGAAGCCGCAAGATTTAAAATAGTGTATTGAACGTTGCCGATTAATTCGAAAGCTACATAACAAATAGTTGCTAATGCTACGCCTAATTTTACTAGTGTTTCGCCTGTTAATTCTTGGATGAATGTAAACATAATTTGTTATCCTTGTTTGAGTGTGGTTTGCCTTACACAACTAAGAATAGTACACGGTCGGCAAACCGCAAACATTATTTAAAATTAAATCATACAATGCCCGGGAGGCTTGAGACTAAACTCCGCATAGCGTCCGACCACGTCGCCGGATGTTGGGCCCGGGTCAACGTCGTGGACCACTCGCAAAAGTTCCACCGTGGGGGCGTCGCATAGGCTGTGTTCTAGTTCCATTAAATCCCAAAGGCGGGCAATGGTCGCCAATTGGTTATAGGTCCACCGTTCGCCCTTTGGCAGGCTGTCCACATAGGCGGTTAACTCCGCGTTCATAGATGAAAGGCGGCTTACTAACTCCGCTTGTGTTTGGTCGCAGGGGTGGAGCTGTCCGGGGTGGAATGGTCCCGGGTCTATCTCCGACACGCTGCCCGCATCCAGTACAAAACCGGGGACCTCTTCCGAGTCTTGCCCATACGGCGCACCCAACGCGGGCGACATACCACAAGCGCGGCGGCCTGTTACGTGGTGGGGGATATGTCCGGCTAAAGCTGTGCTATAAAAATCTTGTTGATTATTCATGTTTTGACTCTCCGATGTGTTGCGGTTATTGCTCATTAAAAAATTGTTCGTGGCTGTTAATCTCGCGACGTAAAGCGCGGGCGCTGGGGCAATCAATTATAACTAAATCACCCTCGCAATATGAATATAACTGATTGTCGCCGCGGTTCACGTAGCAGGCCGTTAAACCATCATCATAGATTCTTTCGTGTGCGGCGTTGGCGTTGGTGAACCCTATAAAATGGTCGTGGCTGGGGCAATGTGAACGCTGTATAAGTGCGCCCGCTTTTGTGTGTTCAATGTTAGCTTTTAACATGGTGATGCCTCCGCGTCGAATGTATCAGTGATGTGATTTAGCATGTATACAGAGTTGTGACAGTGGCGGCACGGTATCCAATAATTAAGGCTACCGACTACGAGCCCGCCGCCCTCGATTAATTGGTGTATAGCGTTTGTGTTCCCGGCTGGGTGGAACGGTTCGACACCGTCAAAGCTAAGTAACGCGCCGCAATCAACATCTAGTAACGCGGCATGTTTAAGATTTGAATCTGGATAATAGACTAGCACGGCCTTGTAGGTTTGAACGTTTGGCGCTGCGCGTTGCGTGATGGCTGGTAATGTTTTCATGTGGGCGAATCCTTGAATGATTTAAAAGAGTTTAACAGCGGGCCACTGGGGCCCAAATTAGCTAGCTTTTATCGCCAACTTTACGCCCTAGGTAATAGGCAAAACCATCATTTAATTTACCAATCAATACGCGGGGTGTTTCGGCACAGTCTAGGCACGAAACCATATACCATTTTTTATCGGCTTCAACGCGCATTAGGTCCACAGCATGATACCCGTTGCGGCTTCCGTATTGGTAGCGGTAATCGCTGCCAGATTGAACTAGCTCTAGGTTTACTTCTTGGATTTCTGCGCGTAAATTTGTAACGGTGGTGCGGCTAAATGATGACATAATTTAATACTCCGTGGTGGTGGTTTGGTCTTACACTTTTAAATATAGTCTGCTTTTCCGAGAGTGCAAACTTTATTTGAAAATGACCCGGTAACGTCCCCCGGGCCGGGTGTGGAACTAGCCGCCTACGACGACAATCGAATCACCTTCTTTCGCGATGTACTGACTGTGTCCAACATGTTCTAGCGTAACCCCGCGGCAACCGTAGCGGCTAACCTCGCTATCTGCTTCTACTTGTACCGCCTCTTCTGTGCCAATGTAAATAGTTTCGTTTTGATTGCCGTTAACGGTGGTAAACGTTGCTCTGAATATTGAAGACATAATTTAGTACTCCGATTAATTTAATTGAACTAGTAAAGCGTTTAATTCTGCGCGTACTCGTGGCGGTGTGGTCGATTGCATAACGAGATATACTAGCGCGTCGCGTTGGCTTGTGCTGACTCGCACAGACGTAAAGCGGGCGAATGTTGGCACGACTTCGGAGTCTATAAAATCGTAGTTAGCCGCGTTGGTGATAGCGTTGTTAACGTACTCGGTTTTCGTGTCGTAACGTGCGCCGCGTTGCTCGGTTTCTTTGGTGCGGTTATTCATAATCACATAAGACCAAATAGAACCCCAGCGAACAATTAAAAATGATTCGGTGGCCGATTGTGCAACTAATACTTTAGCGTCAAAGTCTGAAATAATCATAGGGTGGTACTCCGTTTAATTGATGATATTTGCCTAACAATTTAAGTATAGGTGATGATTCCAGAACCACCACCCGGTAACGCAATTAAACTATAAAATTAATATTGTGGGCTGGGGTCATAAAGTGTTGTTGCATTTGGAACACTGGACACCGGGCCCCGTGGAACTCACGACCGCCCCAAACGTTCACGGGCTGCAATGTTAGAGGGTCGCGGCCTTTTACCACGTACACGGCGCGGGCTGTGGCGTCTAAGCCCTCGCAGTACATAAACGCTGCGCCATGTGTGGCAAAGTACGTCGATTCGTAACCGTTATCATATGTTTTTTCGCCTTGATGTAACACAACGTATTTAACGGTAAATTTAGCTAATTTTGGCATGGTGTGCCCCTTGTATGATTTGGATAGTGTGGACCCTTCCGGGCCCATGGTGCCAATTATGCGCGGCGGTCTTGAATCTGTGCGTAGAACCCATTTGCTACCCATGACCCGGCTTTGAAGGTGATTAGCGAACCATCATTAAAATCGACTGTTAACCCGACTATGTCAATGCTTGCGACCTCACGAATAAACATGTTAACGAGACATTCAAAAGCAACTTCTTTCGTAACACAGTAGCCCATAACACCCTTAACAGTTTGACCGTGGAAAAAGTCATAAGCGGCCTGTGCTGTGTTCGGTGTGTCTAGCACTTCGACGTTGTAGCTTTTCCAGATTGAACCGCCCGCGGTGTGGAGGTCTAGCGTTTCGCCTTCGTCGGTTGTGCTTGCGATGCCGTGGAATTTAATAGTTTTGATTGCGCCAGTATGAAGATTTTTGATAGTTGCGCCGACTGGGTAAAGGTTATGTATTAGCATGGGTAGTACTCCGATTTGATTGATGTTGTTTGCCTAACAATTTAAGTATAGGCGATGTTTCCAGAACCGCCACAAATTAGCTAAATTAAATGAAATTAATAATAACGCACTATGCGTGTGCTGTGTTGGTGCGCCTATTCTAGCGCGTGGCCTTGGCTCTTAAAAAATCCGCTGTGGCCGTTTTCGAAGTCATAAGTCATACACTACCCCACTAAGGAAACGATGTGGCCCGTTGGGGCTGCGAGAATCAGCGTTAATTGCTCCGTGATAGTGGCGGGAGTATCAACCATTTTACCGCCGTGCTGCGGCTGGCAGTATTCAAAGCGCGGGTATTGGTTGAACCGTTTAGAGTAGAAGCTTTTACCCTTCAATGGCCCGCTAACCATAACGACAATGCAATGGTTATCTGATTGTAATCTAATCTGTGAGTCGTCCGCAGTGAATGGGTAGACTGTGAATTCTGCCGCAGTGCGGGCGCGTGGCATTTTGTAGCTTACATGTGGTGCGTTCATAGGTAGAACCTCGATTAATTGAAAGGGGTGTTACTGGGGGCCTAGTACCCGGCCCAATTACACAACGCTGTGAAGTCTTCGAAGGACTCCGTGTTTTCGTAGTCACTATCGACATACACCCACACGAGGTAAGCGCCGGAGGTTAACAACTCCGCGTTGCTGTACCAGTCATGACTTGCACACCATCGCATTTGTGCGGCTGTAATAGGGTTACTCGGTGCCATGGTAGCAAGTATGCTTTCAAGTGTGGCGATGTCTGCTTGTATTACTGCGGGGGTGGCGTTGTTGTTCATGGTGTCGTACTCCGTTTAATTGATGTTGTTTGCCTAACAATTTAAGTATAGCCGCTATTCTGTAAACGGCCACAAATTAACTAAATCTTTTCTTTGCTGCCTTGTACACTGGGGACACGACGACCCAAACAAGCGCGATTAATAGCCCCGCACCTATTAGCACGTCCACAAAACGCCACGCTAACCAGAGTGCAACCACAAGCGCAATATTGCCGGGTGCGTCCCCTTTGCGAGCCCTGCGGGATATGCCCGCATAGCCGCTCATTAGCTAGCCCCTTTACACTGTGCCACGGTCCAAGTAAATGAAGCCTTGGCTAACTCTACTACTGATTGTTGTATAAGGCGGTCCATATCCTTTTTTGCTACCGGGTGCCCTGCGCTATACGCTTGTATCACTATTTCGGGCGTTGTGTTGTTATGGGTGGCGAATAGTTCGGTGGCTTCTTTTAATATGGCGGCCATTGCATCAGGTGTATTAATGATGGTTAGACAGCGGGTGACTAGCATCGCGTTAGCTGTGCTCTGTACTTGCTCATTGGTTAGGTCTATCGCATCGCCTGCGGCTTTCATATTGGCAGTGGGTGCAGTTCGTGCCGCAGTCTCTAGGGCTTCCATGTAACGCATGAAAACGGTGTACATGCCGTTAATTTCACGGGCAGACCATACGCATTGATAACCGTCGCACATGTTAACCATATAGCCGCTGTTGTCGCTGTCGAAGTCGTTTGTTAGTAGGTCGTTAATGTTACAGAAGGCGCTTGTACCGCGGTTAGCTTCTGACAACATACCCTCTAAAAGTACGCGCTCTTCACCGTTGCATTTGCCAGTAAAGAAGTTGCTAATTGCTGCTAATTTAGTTAATGAATTTTGTGTATATTCCATGGTAACACTCCGTAAAAGTTTGATGATGTTTGCCTAACAATTTAAGTATAGGACACTTCCCAGCATCCGCCACTAAATAACTAAATTAGGTCCGCCATGGTCGCGGGTGTTACCTTCCGCCAATCTGCAAAGTCTACCAAATCCGACACGGTAAAGCCGCTCGTTAAGAGCTTGTCGCAACACTCGTCGAAGGTAAGGCCCGCTTTAAAATGGCGTACTGTTTGCGCTCTGATACGCTCGTTAATGTTGCCCGGGGGGACTAGTGTTAGCATGGCTCTATCCTCTACTTATTGCTAGTTTAAAATCGCGTGATAACATGCGGATTTTCGAAAAGTGGTGTCTAGTTGGTACGCCGTCCCAGCCGAAAACGTCCACAGTGTAAAAGCGTGTTGTTTCACTGAATAGAACCGCTCTAAATTGGTTATTTGTTTCGACGTCTATAACGTGGCATACCGTGTCAACATCGCCGCGAACCTCAAGGGCTAAATGCGCGTTGTGTAGGGTGTCAAATGGGAACGGTCTGACTAAGTCACCGAAAACCCCCGCGTGTATCAGTACGGTGTACCCTTGGGCTGTGGCTTTCAATATCTCCGCGTCGTATGTGCTCCCGTCGTGCTGGTTGTGGACTATGACCGTCTTGGTCGCTGTTAGTGCTTCCTCTTCATCATTGGCGCAGTCAATACAGATTAACATTGTGACCCACGCGGAGGCGGTCATCTCGTCGGCTTTCACGTAGCTTTCACATGCTGGGCAGAAGTGCGGCGCGTCGTGTGATATTGGTCCGCCCGGGTCGGTGTGTGTGGTTGGTGTGCTGTGCTGTGCGGCTGCGTTTACTGCGGCTTTAACCGCTGGGCTACATTGCAACCACTGCGCCGGGTCTAGTTCGTTTAATGCTACGCGTCTGTGGTTCCCGTCTAGTAATGGGGCTGTCAACACACGGTCAATTATTTGGCTACATTGCTCTAGTACTTCGGGAGTGTTTACCGCTGGGGTGTCTAACGCTTTCGGTGGGTTGGCTTCATAGTCTGCTTTATCGCTCGCGCACTCTGGGCAAATCAGCATATCCCAGTCAGCGGAGAATGTTAGGCCGTTGCTGTGACATTCACAGTTAAGGCAGTAGCCGCTTGTTGGGGCTAGAACATTTAATAGCTCTTGTTCGTCTGTGGCTGCGCGGTCTGCTTTCACTGCTTCGATTCGTGCGGCGGTTTCTTCTTTAACGTTGCGGATGTATAAGCAAAGTTCATCTATACACATGGTAGCTTTATGGAAGCGACGAACCGCCACAGCGCCACGGGATAACATGCCTGTGACCTCTACAATGTAATACCACTTTGTTTCGCTGCGTAGGCTACAAGAATATTTAGCCCCGGTGTAAAGGTTTAGAATGTAGAAGGTGTGCGCGTCGGTGGCTGGGGTGCTTAGTGCGTGGGTTGATAGTTGCATAATGTGTTACTCCGTTGTGATGATGTGTTTGCCTTACACAACTAATGATAGTACAGGTATTCGAAAGCGCCACTATATAGGGTAAATAAATGTAATCTCCCAGAGCCCGGAAGCAGGACGGAGGCCCCAAGGCTGCTAGAGCCCTTTTAGAATCCTTCTATATAAGCACTATTTAAACGCTTCCGGGCCTCTGGGGACGCTTCCACAGTTTCCGCTCTGGGGCCTCTGGGGCACCTTTAAAGCTTCCGGGGCCTTAAGCGCGTTAATGGTATGGACGGGCTATTTTAACCCCTTCCGGGGCTCTGGGGCGCTCTCTGGGGCTAGGCTGGGACGCCATATAGTAACGATCTCCAAAGCTACCCGGGCAATGGACAGGCAAGGCACGTTATCCAATTACTTCAATGACTTACATGTGATACACGCGCCCTGTGCTATGGTCATCATAAGGCCCCTGTGCTGCTTATTAGCCTTTCATGTGGTGATAGTATCTAAGGGTCTATTTCTCAGGTGGGAAATGGACAGAGACAGTGGACGCGCTAAGTGTCTGATTAGTATGGTGTTAGTGGTGGTTAATTCTTTAGCTCTCTAAAGGATTAAAAGAATAATAGTATAAGTAACAGTAAGTTAAAAGTTATTAGGTCTTGAGTATCATTTAGAAAAGTATTAGATAGAGTTAGTTTATCCCTGTATAGGTCACATTCCCAATAATTAGTACAGCCACAGGGCCCTAGAACGCTAACCCCGGGAGCCCTAGAGCACAGTAATTTTTCTAAATGATACTCAAGACCATGAAAGTTGTAAGTCATTGAAACCTATATGGCTATGGCTCCCAGCTCTAGAGCGTCCACCTGTGCGGGCTGTGTAACGTGTTGTAATCATTGGCGTTCGTGTGTCCACTGTCTCTGTCCATTTCCCAGCTCTAGCACCACATCAAATGAAACCACAATAACTATAGTAGTATCAATCACTTAGTGCTCTAGCCTCTCTGGGGCCACAGGCTGACAGGGCCACCATAACGCTAAGTGTATGATACTATTAGGTATTCTCTTTAGCAGGGCTAGGGGATAAGTGTATAAGTATCAATGACTTACCTCTTCATCACCAGGAAACCTGAGTAGTATCAATGACTTAGCATCAATCACCTTCATATCACTGTAAGTCCTTGATATATAACGATAAAACGTCAGAACCGCCCAGAATTCACCAAAAACGTCCACGTCTGCTGCCGTAAAATTCCCGGGGCTACAGGAAAGTGTACACCTTAAGCTCTAGGGCGCTAAGAAGATGAATTCTTTAATTGACGGGAAGCAAAGGGCGGGTTAATATCTCGTGTAGATTAAAGCTTCCTGAGAAAAAGTCGCCGTAGAATTTTTTCTGAAAATTTTAAAAGCATAAGTAGTCTTTGCTCTGCGTGAGAGATTGGCTAGCCCGGGAAACTTGGACTATACTTAAGTTAAGCGCCACAGAGAGAACACGATTATGAAGCCCTTATTTAAAGATGATAAAACCTACCCGCGAACAGTCTTCGGGATTGGCTACCAGATAGAAGGCGGTGGGTCCACGCACTACACCAAGATTTATAACCATTGGCGCGATATGCTGCGACGCTTCCTAGAGCACGAGAAAGGCTACAACACTTTAAACCTCGCGCACGGGTGGGAGTGCTTCGACACCTTCCGTGACTGGTACTTGATTAAAGAGATTGGGCTGCACAAGCTTAAGTCGCGCTACCTCGTCTTCCTCGCGCCGGAGTTCTTGCCAAAGCGTATGAAGGTCGGGGGCAAAGTCGAAATGATAGTTAGTCCGAAGTTCGGGCCGAAGACTTGCACCCTGTCTATTAAGAAGCCGCCGACGTGGCGTAAAGCCCGCTGGGTGGAAGCCCGGGTCAGGGATAAAGAAACCAAAGAGGTCGAAGATAAGATGGTGCTCCGGGAAGGTACAAAGAACGCGCAGCGAACACAGTTCTTTGTACCCATGGACACAGTATTATACCGCCGCAAGAAAGCAGCTATTAAAATTTGGTCTGAATATATCGGCAGTGAAGAGGACCGAATAGCCCTCGCGTCCCTAGAGCGGACGAAGGACCGCAACACCCGGGAATTGATGCGGATAGGCCGCAGTAACTTAACCAAGGGTGCCACTCAGCACTATAATAAAATAATCGCCCCCGCACAGGCGCTACAGGGCAAACAGCTTCTTAAGGCCCGGGCGAAGGAAGCCAAACGACTTGCAGGGCTGGATGATGTCGAATTAAGAATAAAACAGCGGGGCATATATCGCGGGCTGGGCTACATCGGGGAAGGGAAATACCCTACCAGAATAAACAAGGTTAAGACCCGGGCATACAACCGATGGATGTGGATATTAGACAGGTGCTACAAGAATTGTGACCGCAGAGAAGACACCAACATGTACCTAGGTTATAGGCTGGGCAAAAAGTTCTTGTGCTTCCAAGATTTTGCCAAGTGGTTCGAGAAACATGACCGCCCGGGCAGCCCGCTTCCAACCTTCATCGTCAAACCCAATAGTAACGGTAAATTGGTCCTCGGGCCGAAGAATACTAAATTAATGTTCTAGGAGAACAATCGTGAAAAGACAAAAGTACCCAGTATCAGTAATCAACATCGGCGCGGTCATTTATGACGTGATGGCTTTCACCTACGAAGGCAAAACAGAAATAGATATTCGCCATTGGCATGTTCGCTCTATCCAGCGGAAGCGTATGTCTCGCTTAGAGAAACGTTTCCTCGCGATGGGGACACATCCCCGGGATGCCACGCAGTATGTGGGCCTAACAGCCAAGAACGAATTCACTTGGGGCCGACTCGGGGGGATATCGCCTCGTGTCGATGGTTGGTCCAAGTCTATCAGCCGCCGGGACCGCATGAAGTTCACGGTCGGGGACGATTTACCGTCAGGTGTATACACCACGATTCTACAGGCGCTAAAGTATGCCTTGCTCGACGCGCAGGGGGACCTAAACCGTTGGCAGGCTAGCCAAGCGGAAGTAGGCAGCCCCGAAGAGTGGCAAGAGTGGGAAGATGAAATAAACGACTGTAAACGGGAAATTCGCGCACTGAAAACACGCTTAACAAAAATAAAGAGAGGAAAGTTTGCATAATCGAAAACGTATACTAGTCTTAGGTGTATCAGGACATACAACGCACATCGTGGAAATGCTTAAACGCGAAGGCCACAAGGTGATAACATTACACGACATAGAACGAGGATTAAACAATGAGTCTTTCAGCAGAATTGAACCATTTCAGAATACCGATGCTTGGGCGCTTTCTAGGCCACGCAATGCAGAACACCCACGGAAGCTTTCTCGAAGGGGAAGTCTACGTCATCACCGCATACAATCCCCAAGATAAAACGGTGCAAACAACGGGCCGCACCACCCGTAACCGTTGGATAGACGCCAACTCATTTGAAGTTGTCCGCAATGCGTCATGGGACTTTGCAGAAGGGCATTGTGCTCCGCATTTGGAAGCAGCAAGTGACTTCACGAATGACCTAGCCAAGTTCGAAGACCACGGCCATGACGACCACATCGAAACGTTGGCATTTGCCCCTTTCCTTAACATAGATTTGGCTAACAGCCCGGACTACTCCGCAACAGGTCGCTACATTGGTGATGCTTGGCCGGAAATGACATCGAGAATGCTGCGCCCCGCACGTCCGCTAGCCGCGGACGAAAACCAACATAAAATACTAAGCCATGACTTTACGTCACTTGAGCAAAAGGCCATGACATATGCCCGCAAAGGTAAAAGCCGAGCGAACGCGATGTTCCATTACGCGACAGGTAGAGCAGAGTTCTTAGCACAACAACATCGCGAGCGCCGCTTCGCATCTCTCGGACCTCATGCGGATAGACTCTTCTTGACCTTGCGTGACCCCGAAGAAAGCCGAGCAATGCTAAAAGAAAAGTTCGAGGCTATCCAATATTCAGCCAAGCAGGAACCGTCCCTAACAGATGATATAAGCGACGCCTTTTTAGCAGTGCAACGCTTGATGCAAGTGCCTGACCATCTATTAGTCGAGAAGCAGACACTAACGGCTGACGCGATGCACCAAATGCAGTTTAATTGCCGATGTGTCATGCCTGACCTCACAAAAGGTGCGTTTATCTTAGATGAAGGATATATAGAGCGCATAGAAGACGGCAAACCGACGTACTCGAAGCCTTTCATGATTAAGGGTGCAGAGATGTCCGCTAAGTTCGAAAAGACCATGAGAGCGCGATTAGAGCGCGATATGACCCGGGTTAACCGCACGGTGTTGGGTATGTCGCCCGTGTCAAGCGGAGTTTACAACTGTACCGTTGAGTGCATCATGGGTATAGGTGACTTTATCCAAGGCCGCACATACCGTGCGATATTCAACGGCATTAGCCAGAACATCCGAGTCGAGCACCCTGATACCTTAGTGCCTGTACCCGTTGACCGCTTGTACTTCGACCGCAAGCAAGAGCTAACATTGATGGACGACCGTGACGGGCCAATGTCACCTACCTTTGAAGAGCAGACCACGAAAGACGAATCGTATGGGCCGAAGGACTCGTCGCCGGAAGAAACGACTTTTGTACATAAATCAGCAACCCGTAAAACGCAGGAAGTGCATGAAGAAAATGAAGGCACAGCCAACCTACGCAAATACCGCTTCAATCCAGAAGCATAAGGCGACATTATGAAAATCTATGCAACAGATGATAATGACTTAGCAGTAATCGGCATGGGCGAGAAGTGGACCATCAAAGATATAAACTTCGCGTTCGGTTGTGGTATGAACCGCTCCCGCCTCCTCGTTAAAAAAGCAATTCGCTGTGGGGTGATGCAAAAGGGTGTAGACGAGAACAAAGCGTTTACTGTAATTGCCAAATACACGTACAACTTAGATACCATTAACGCCGCAGACGCGTCCATAAAATAAAAACCATTTGTTAATCGACCCCTTTATCCTGTAGTATGCTTTCATACACAGAATCAACAAGGGGTCTTTTATCAAAACTTTAGAAGAAAAAATCGAAGCAATGTGCGAAGAGATTGGGGCACCAAAGCCCTTCGAATTCCTCATGCAGGTAGCGAGCGGAACAGACCCACGTAACACCTCGCTAATCTACAATATGGTCGAAGCATTAGACGGGCAGAACGGCGAAGGCTGCGCCCCGGATGACTTTGATTGGATGGAACTAGTTGACGTTATTCGCGAGAAGTACAAGGGCGCGAAAGTGTCCATCGGTGAGTCTCAAGCAGCTACCAAACTCATTCTAGAATACACACATTCCAAGAAGCGTCAGACCGATTTAAACGGCGCTGCGGAAGGACAGCAAGAAATAGAAAAGCTGACAAAATCCGAAATTCGAATGTTCACCAAGAAATTCAACCACGAGTATTAGACCCATGCCGTTAGCTGACAAGAACGACAAAATAGAAGAAGAGGTCAAGTGGACACGCAACGAAAAGCGGATGCTCAAGCATTTGCTATTGAATGATAACCTTGCGTATAGCCGATACTTCTTCAAGCACAGGGAAGCGATGAAGATGCTGATTAGTCCACACCATTTGATTATGGCGGACACTTTAAGGAAAGTATTCACCGGGGAAATTAAACGACTCATTATTAACGTGCCACCGGGATACACAAAGACCGAGATGGCCGTTATCCTGTTTATGTCACAGGGCCTAGCAATCAACCCCAAGGCCAAGTTTATTCACGCGACTTACTCCGGCGATTTAGCATTAGAGAACAGCCAGAAAACAAAAGATATTGTCATCTCTCCCGAGTTCCATGACCTCTTCGGTCTTAACGTCCGACAAGATTCTAAGTCCAAGAAGAAATGGTATACAGAAGAAGGCGGCGGTGTGTATGCGGTTGCTGCGGGTGGTGCGATTACTGGCTTCCGTGCAGGACGGTTCCAGTTAGGTTTTCAAGGTGCGTTTATCTTCGATGACCCGATTAAACCCGATGATGCGTACAGCCCAACGAAAAGGGCCAAGATTAACAACCGATTTATGAACACCTTTAAAAGTCGTCTTGCTCTTGAGAAAGAAACGCCGATGATTCTTATCATGCAGCGTATCCACGAAGACGACCCAAGCGGTTATTTACTTACAGGCGGTACAGGTGAGAAGTGGCACCATTTGTTATTACCTACACCAATGCCACCGGGGCCCGTAAGCAAGTGGTATCCTAAAGAGTATACCCATGGCATACCTATTGAGTATGACCTCGAACCCGGGCCGCTGTGGCCCTTTAAGCATGATGCAGAAAAGCTCGTAGAGATGGAACGGACAGACCCATATACTACATCGTCGCAGTACGGCCAACGCCCTACACCTAAAGGCGGTACGATCTTTAAGGATGAATGGTGGAAGTATTGGACTGTGCTACCGAAAGATTTAGCGTATATGAGAATCTATGCGGATACAGCCCAGAAGAAAGAAGAACACAACGATTACACGGTACTTCAAGCATGGGCATATTCGCCTAGCATGGGCATCATTTTAATTGAACAATTTCGTGGTAAGCTAGAGGCCCCGGAGTTAGAAAAAACCTTTGTCGAATTCTGGAATAAAATGACGGATTGGTGTAAGGCGCAGGGCATACGTTGCACCGTGGTAAAAGTGGAAGATAAATCGTCGGGGTCGAGTTTGATTCAGACCATTAAGAAAAAGACGCTAGTACCGATTAAAGGTATCCAGCGTTCTAAGGATAAAATCACTCGTGCTTACGGTGTGGTCCCACAGATTACAACGGGTAACGTTTGGCTACCACAAAACGCCGTTTGGATATTTGATTTTAAAGACGAGTGCCGTAAGTTCAGCCCGTTAATGGCACACAAACACGATGACCAAATTGACCCATTGATGGATGCAGTGGAAGATATGTTAATGAATAAAAACGTCGTGCCAGTTGGCGGCGAGTCACACACGCAAACAGATGATACCCCGGGGACAGATTATGGCTACTATGGGTAATAAACCAGACTCAAAGCTTGAGGAAATATCCAAGAGCAATAAGGTCAAGCGGGACAAGTTGAAGGTCCCAATAAAGCTAAAGAAACGTCGCTGGTTAGAGCCACTAGTCTTCTTTATCAAAATATGGTGTATACTTAGGGGCAGAGGGCCGAGCAAAGCTACTGTTAATTGGCTAGCGAAGTACGGCATCAAACAAACCATCGGAAAAGTAGGGGCAGGTAATGGCGAAGAAAAAAGTAAATAAAAAGCTCGACACAGGCGGGGGCGATAAAGGCAGTAAAAGCCTTTTTGACAATAAGGGCTCCCCCGGCTTTGCGAGTTATAACGGCTTTATCGAGGAGAAAGAGAAACACCCCTCGTTAATTGGCGCGAAGAAGTTCATAACTTATAGTGATATGCTCGCTAATACGTCCATTGTGGGCGCAGGGGTGCGATATTTCCTTAACTTAATATCTAAGGCACAGTGGAATGTAGAACCGTTTGACGATAGCCCAGAGGCGCTAGAATACGCGGAGCTGTTAGAATCGGCTATACATGATATGGAAACCCCGTGGTATCGTATTGTGCGACGTTCAGCAATGTACCGCTTCTATGGTTTCAGTATACAAGAGTGGATACTTAAACGCCGAATAGACGGTCGCTTAGGTTTCAAGGATATTGAGCCACGACCACAGCATACTATCGAACGCTGGGACATCGAAAACGGGCGAGTAATCGGCGTAGTACAACGCGACGCGCAAGACTTTTCAGAGGTATACCTAGACATAAACTGGCTAGTATATATCACGGATGACAGTATCACCGATGTACCAGAAGGTATCGGCCTGTTTCGTCACATTGTAGAAACGGTTGAGAAGCTAAAACGCTATGAGCAGTTAGAAGCGTTCGGCTTTGAAACAGACCTACGCGGTATCCCGATTGTTAAAGCCCCGTTAGAAGATTTAGCCGATTTAGTAAGCCGCGGTGAGATAACCCCGGCAGAGCGTAATATTATATTACAACCGCTCAAGAACTTTGTCGCGAATCATATCAAGAGTGCTAAGTTAGGCATGATGATAGATTCTAGCACGTACAAGAGCAAGGACACGGCGGAATCGGTATCACCTACGCCCAAGTGGGACGTAGAACTATTAAAGGGCTCTAGCACATCACAGGACGCCATAGCGGTAGCGATTAACAGACTTAACCACGAGATTGCACGTTTACTCGGTGTTGAAGCGTTATTACTGGGTGCCGACGGCCGTGGTTCAGAAGCGTTATCGCGTGATAAATCACAGAACTTCTTTTTAATTGTTGATTCTACATTAATGGAGTTGGCAGAATCTTATAAGAAGTCTATAGTTACAGTACTAGGCGAACAGAACGGCATGGACTTGCAGAAGAAACCAAGCTTTAAACCCGAAGCGATTAAATTTAAAGACGTTGAAGAAATTACAACGGCCCTTAAAGACCTTGCAAGTGCAGGCGCTCCGATTATGGCTGATGACCCTATTATTAACGAGATACGCGATTTACTTGGCACCTCACGTATTGACGTAGTAAAGATTCTTCAAGACCTAGCGGTAAATACTGACCACAATTCAGACCACCCAAAAGACGACGATGAAATAGCAGCAGAAGTCGATAAACTATTAGGAGGTAAATAATGGCATTAGTCGTAGGCACAAATAGTTACGCACCCCGAGCGGACGCGGACACGTACTTCGCAGACTCTATCCGGGCAGCGCAGTGGATTGCGTTTAGCGAACCTCTACGTGATTCGGGAATGGTGGAAGCCACCCGAGTTTTCGAGCGTCAGCGTTGGCGCGGGGAGAAAGAAATTAGTACACAGACGTTAGCGTTTGGCCGTACGGGTCTAACAGGTAAAGAGGGTGAATCAGTTACACCCGCACAGTCCCTATTAGATATAAGCGAAGCCCAATTCGAATACGCGCTTGCACTGTTAGTGGACGCGTCGGTATTGGAAAGCAACGACGCCACGGGCTCTAACGTTAAGAGTCTGAAAGCAGGTTCAGCAGCGATGGAGTTCTTCCGGGTTACGACGGGCACAAGGTTCCCGGTCATTGTTACTGACATTATCGGTCAATATCTGTTAGGCAGCGCAGCAGCACTCGGGGTAACTCCGTGTGTCAGTGGAACAGATGTAGAAAGTGGCTTCACGGACCGCGACCAGTTTGGATTTAGGGAGCCCCTATAATGTCTCATTTACCCAATATATTTAATGCGAATATCGCCCAGCTACTAAACAAGAACATGGGGCAATTAGTGTTCCCACTTACCCTTAAAAAGGTAGTGGCGACCCGTGACCCTAGTGACTCTACAAAGCAAATAGAAGTTGTTACAGAGCACCCCGGGAGGGGCTTCGTAGATGACAACGCACTTAGGTTCCGTAGTGGGACCACGACACAGTTCAGCGAAAAAAGTATCGCTATCTTAGGCGACAGTCTACCCGATAATATCATCCCAGAACCGGGCGACCTTATCTTCATCGAAAACGAGGACCATACAATCGCAGAAAACGGCGTAGTGCGGGACCCGGCGGGGGCGTTGTTCGAATGTGTAGTCGAGTAGAGAAGCAGGACGACCTAGACCCACTATCGCGTATAGAGGGCCTAGTAAGTCGGTTCGAGTCGGACTTCACCGCAGCGTTCCTAGTACTCATGGGCACCATTAAAAGTGAACTAGTATTAAGCGAGATAGCGGACCTAATCGAGCAGGGCCTATTAACCCAAGCCCTCGAAAAGGTGGAACAGTCCATAGCTAAGTTCTCTGACGTGGTGGTAACAGCTATCGCCGCGTCGGGTGCGAGTACAGCAGAGTTTCTACAGTCGGCGCTCAAGGTGGTAGTAAGCTTTGACCAGACTAACGAAAATGCTGTAAGCGCAATGCGTGATACTAAATTACGAATCATGCAGGGCCTTAGCACAACGCAGATGCAAACAATACGGGAGACATTAATCGAAGGCATTACTAATGGCGATAACCCTCTACAACAAGCGCGACGGTTCCGGGATGCTATCGGGCTAACGCCTAACCAGAATAAAGCGGTCGCGTCGTACCGTAGAGCACTTGAGAGCAATAGCGCGGCAGCGTTAAATAGGGCGCTACGTGATGCAAGGTTTGACCGAACGGTGGAGAACGCGCTATCTTCGGGGGACCCCTTATCAGCGAAACAAATTGATAAGATGGTCAATCGCTACATTGAACGTAGTGTAAGACACCGAGCGGAAGTGATAGCACGAACCGAAGCACTAGCGGCAGCGCACAAGGGTAACAACCTTATGTACGACCAAGCGATAGCAACGGGCATCCTTGAAAGGGAAAGGCTGTTACGAACGTGGAACCGGGCGAAAGATGACCGGGTCCGTGATACTCACGACGGTATGCAGGGACAACAGCGGGGCTTTGGCGTAGAGTTTATGTCAGACGCAGGCGTATTGCTCATGTACCCGGGGGACGAAAACGCACCGGGTAAGGAAACGATACAATGCCGTTGTTTAGTAACGACGAGACTTTTACCAATAGGCCAAGTGGCCGGAGTAACAATACTATGAGTAATGAAAAGCAGTACAAGTCCAGCGGGGACGTGTTCAAGCAGGATGCAAACCAGCAGATTATTGGTGGGTGGTTCAGCGTGTTCAAGATAGACGGCCAAGAAGTAATGGACAGTGATAACGAAGCCGTTGACATCGCTAGTTACCGCAAGGTATTCGTGGAGTTCTCGAAAGAGTACCGTAGCGCGAACTTTGACCACGCGGGCGAGTCAGTGGGCACCCTCATTGATAATATCTTGATTGACACCGAAGAATTCGCTAAAATGCTAGTTCATGAAATAACAGGTATCCCAGTTGACGACATCCCAGTGCAGAAGCTAGGGCACTTCGGAAGTTTTCAAATCCCCAACGTAGACGACTACGAAGATGCTATCAAGAACAAGTTAATGTTCAGCATTGAAGGTAGTTGCACCCGAGAGGTTATAGAATAATGGCACCACGCAAAAACGTAAACAAATTGACCCCGCATAGCGATGGATTACCCCGTCGTATGGTGATGACTAAGCTAACTGCGGTTGCCCTCACGGCCCGTGGTGCTAACCCTCACGCGGACGTTACCTTCTTTAAGTCGCACAAAGGTGATACTATTAGCACAGTAGGTAAGAGCGGCGACCTAGTTGACTTACTAACTAGTTCCGATAATGGGCATCAACATGGCATCCGTGTGCGGTTCTATGAAGATGGCCTATACTTGGATGTGGGATACGCAAGCGGTGACGCAGCGGACTCGTCGCACTTTCATTCCGTCGTTATCGACGCAGCGGGTAACTTCGTTGTAAGTGAAAACAACGGCCATACGCACGACATATCCGCAGTGGATGTGCAAAGCTTCCTTTTAGGCTCACTAAACAAAACCTTTGATTATTTGCAAGAACATGGTAATGTTAGCGACTTGGAAGACAGTTTAATCAAGACCACTGCATTTAAAACACTTGGAGAAGACCGAATGACTTTAGAAGAGCAACTAGCGAAAGCTAAAAAAGACTTAACGGCGTCGCGAGCAGCGTTGAAAACTGCGGTAGCATTAGGTGGTCTTACGGACACCGAAAAATCGCATCACGCTAAACTTGGCGAAGCAGGTAAGGAAACGTTCTTAGGTAAATCAGCTACAGAACGTAACATAGACATCGAAGAAGCATTAAAAGCTGACCCGGTAGTGTATACCTCCGATGACGGTGTAGAGTTCCGCAAGTCGGATGACTCACGCATGGTACAAATGGCTAAGACGAACGACATTTTAGCTAAACGCCTTAATACCGAAATGGAAGCGGGCTCAGTAGCTAAATTCGAAAAACGTGCCGAAGACGAACTCGGTAACTTAACAGGTACAGTTGAAACACGCGCAGCCATCCTCAAGTCAATTGACGCTATCGAAGATGAAGCGGTACGCACCGAAGCAATGAAAACGCTTACTGCTAAAAACGTATCTAATAGCGGTGCATTTGTAGCTAAAGGCAAGGGCGGTCCATCGTCAGTTAGTGCAGGCGGTTCAGCCGATGACCAACTAGACGTATTAGCTAAAGAGCACATGACCGCGAACACTGGTTCATCGTTTGCGAAAAGCTATCAAGCAGTCCTAGAGACACCCGCGGGTGAAGCCCTTTACAACGAAAGCATAAACGCTTAAGTTTAACCAGATTGGAGAGTAAATAAATGGCAACAGTAAACGCAACAGTCGCAATTTCGCTAATCGCATCAGCGGACTTAAAAGCAAACCAGTTCCGCTTCGTTAACGTAAATTCTAGCGGCGAAACAATCGCAATTACCGGAGTCGGTGAACGCGTTGTCGGTCTACAAGAAGACAAGCCCGGTGAAGCGACAGGGCTAGCGGGCGAAACGTCTGAGGTATCTATCTCAGGTGTTGTAAAAGTAATCGCAGGCGCTACGGTAGCAGCGGGTCAAGAAGTTAAATGTGACGCAGTAGGTCGTGTAATCGACGCAACGAGTCGAGTAGTTACGCACTTTGTAGTCGGCACAGCATTAACAGGCGGTGCAGTGGGCGAGCTAATTGAAGTACTGATTAGCAAATATCAGCAAGCGGTATAAACCTAACCTAATTTAATAAGAGCTATAGGAGCTTTGATTTATGAATCCAACTAAAGGCGACGTCCATGTAAACCGCCCCTTGACCAACATCTCGGTAGCGTATTTACAAGACCAAAAGAACTTTATTGCTGACTCAATCTTCCCGAACATCCCGGTAAGTAAACAGTCAGACCTTTACTTCATGTACGACCGTGGTTTCTTTAACCGTGATGAAATGAAAGAACGTGCGCCGGGTACAGAATCAGCGGGTGGTGATTACACCATCGAAGTTGATACACCGTACTACGCTCGTGTGTATTCGTTCCATCATGATATTCCTGACCAACGCCGTGCGAACACTGATTCGGAATTAGCCCCGGATAGAGAAGCAACGGAACTAGTTACGCGTAAAGGTTTAATCCGACGCGAAACGTTATGGGTTTCTAAGTTCTTCAAAGCAGGCGTGTGGACTAATGACCGTACAGGTGTTGACTCAGCGCCCGTTGCAGGTACTTCTACACTGCGTTGGAATGATGACGCTAGTACGCCAATTGAAGATATTCGTGCATCGAAAACGATTGTGTTAGAAAGCACAGGTTTTGAGCCGAATACTTTGGTACTAGGTCAGAAAGTTGTTGATGCGTTATCAGACCATCCTGATATTGTTGACCGCGTTAAATACGGTCAGACTGCGAATGGTCCCGCGATGATTGAATTGTCAGAACTTGTGGCACTATTCAAAATCCCACGTATCTTCGTAATGAAGTCTATCGTAAATACTGCGAAAGAAGGTGCCGCTAACGTGCATAGCTTCATCGGTGGTGCTCACGCATTGCTAGTGTACTCTGCGCCAACTCCGGGCCTTATGACCCCGTCAGGTGGTTACACGTTCTCATGGACTGGCTTCTTAGGTGCCCAACCACAGGGACAACGTATTAAACGTTTCCGTATGGAGAACCTAGCGTCTGACCGTGTTGAAATTGATATGGCCTTCGACCAGAAGTTAATCTCTGCGGACCTTGGCTTCTTCTTCGACGGTATCGTGAAAGAAGTATAACCTGTAAAGGTTTAATGACTATAGGCCCTCTACGCAAAGTTTAGGGCCTTTATTTTTTCTAAGATAAGGTAATATCATTATGGCACAACGCCCAGAATTCAATAGCCGTCAAAAATTCGTAGTATTCCGTGATTTAAAATTCGCAGGCCGTACGTTCCTAGAGGGTCAAGAGTTCCCTTGGCGTTCGATTGGCTGTAGCGTACGTCGTCTTAATCAGATGTATAAAGCGCGTAAGTTGAACATGCTAGATGCACAAGAACCCGTGACAGAAGAAAAGCTATTAGCAATGGAACCCGAAGTTAAACCAGTAGTAAAAGAAGTAGTTAAACCTGTAGTAAAAGAAGTTGTGAAAGAAGTCGTGAAAGAAGTCGTGAAAGAAGTTGTGGACACGTCCGAAGAAGACAAAAAACCCGAGCTTTCTGACGAAGAAAAGAAAGCAAAGAAAGCGGCTCGACGTAAAGCAGCACGTAAAGCAGCCAAACTAGCCAAAGGGGAGTAACTGAACTATGAGTAAAGCATATACGCATTTATTGAAACATAGACTACGCACAGGGCAGGTAATCGCCCTCGCTGCGGGCGCAGCCACATTAACGCTGGACGTGGACCCCTCGTACCGTCATTCGTTCGCTGCGGTGGAATACTATAGCGATGCCTTGGGGGCCACTCAAGTCGTCCCCTCGGCAGGCACAGAGACTTTTACGCTCATATCGCCGTTACTCCCTACCGCGGAGCAGGTCTTTACAGATAACACGTCAAACTCTGCCGATGAACAAACGGTAAGTTGGGCATTTAATATCGTTACGGTCAAGGCTGTACTAGCCGGGGTCGTTGGTGCGACACATTGCCGCATTAGATTCATTGGTAACATTAGCTAAGGGGGTATTCTATGGGTACACCAATTGACAAGGCGTTCGGGAAGGGCACGGGCGCTT
This sequence comes from Alteromonadaceae bacterium, assembly GCA_016765535.1. GTDB lineage: Bacteria > Pseudomonadota > Gammaproteobacteria > Enterobacterales > Alteromonadaceae. The sequence goes on from JAESPQ010000022.1 coordinate 129,473, forward strand.
CTTCTCCTACCACAACCAAGGGCGATATAATTGTCCGTGGCGCATCGGCGGACGAACGATTAGGGGTGGGGACCGATGGACAAGTCCCCGTCGCGGACGCCGCGAGCCCCACAGGTATTAAATGGGAAACTCCCGCCGCAGGGAGTTTAATCGCAGCTGACTTCAATAACCTACCAGCACCCGCGGGTTTCCACATGCTAGGTGATGTAGCTTTGGGGGCTACTCATGCTGATAACGCGGTCGCTCCCGACCTTATCAAATTCGACTTCGTCTTCTTTGAAGCCACCACAACTACCATTAATAAAATATCGTGCGCGTCTGATACCGCCAGTAATGGTGGTTCAATGTTCGTAGCATTACACCCTATGACGGCTAAAGGGGTTATAGGCAACCAATCATTTGTAGCCACAATCACGGTAGGCACCGCTATTGACACTGAGCATGAAGAAACGATAGGTACACCTTGGGTGGTGCCTAGAGGACATTATGCAATAGTCATAGGCAATAATACTGCCACCAACCTTACTAATATAATCTCTTCCATCTCAGGCAACAGTGCCTCGCATGTATTTGGTAAGCATGTTACAGCTAAAGTGATATTCAGGTCTGACTTGGAGAACGAGGCAGAAAGTAGAACCATGTTTATGTTCAAGGATGATTACATTGCATCCCCTGACCTATCAAGCTTTGACTTCAATGACGTGACTAACTATGTAACGTCACCCTCCGTCAATGGTGATTTAGCACTAAGTACCCACGTCCCTATTGTTCTCTTCCGAGTGGACAGCACTACATAACGAACAGGTGAACGTATGACGATTTTTAGAATGAATGGCTTTGGCAACATAGCAAATGACAGCGGGGATTTACTAGCTACGGGTTGGGCCTTCGCTGGGGGCACTAGAGCCCTCGCCGGGGGCCGCTTCGGCGGTAACGGGTACAAACTTAACGGTGATTCTCAAGTCCTCGTTGAGGGCGCTATAGGGAGCATCCTCTCTAACCCGCGTTGGGGTAATACTTGGTGGGCTAATTGGGCGAACATCGGGGCGGATAGTAACATATGGATAATAGGGAACTTCACAGCGTCAGGTACTATGCCGAGTAGCACAACTGCGTCGGTAGTAGTTAGGCTCAAGTCCGATGGAGCGTTAGAGCTGTATACCACCGGGGTACTACGCCAAACAACTGCCACAGGGGTAATAACTACTGCCACGGACCACCATATCGAAGTACGGGCTTTCGCAAGTGACGTAGGGACTGCGGACGTGTGGGTAGATGGTGTCTCTGTGTTGTCCTTCGCTGGGGATTGTCGCTTCGGTTCAGCTAGCCCGACGTCATTGTTCGTAGGTGGGGGCCTGTCCACGGATTGTGTGATAGATGACCTAGTTACTATCAAAGACGATGTCACCCAGTTAAACTCGCACCAGATACATGAGCTGTTACCAGACGGCGCAGGTGATAACACAGCATGGACAGGTACTTTTGCAGATGTAGATGACCCACTAGGCACCCCCGACGAGGACACAACCGTTATCACTTCCAAGACCCTAGGGGATAAGCAGGACCACAACTTCGGAGCACTCCCGGTAAGCCCGGTAATCACTACCATTCACGCGGTCGAGTTAAATGCCCGTGTTCGTGTAACGCAAGACATCCCCCGTGATATAGTGCAATATACTATCTCGGGTGCAACAGAAACCGACGAGGCTACAAAGGCCGTAACGGACAGTTATGTAACCCAAGGGGACATACTTGCCCTAGACCCTAACACCGCCGCAGCATGGACAGTAGCAGCAGTAGACGCACTTAAGGTCGGCGTCAAAGTAACAACTTAACTAAGAGGTACAAATCATGGGCTCATTAATCACGCAAGCTTACCCAAGCGCGAGGCTCTTAGCGTCTCTCGTACCAGTAACCAAAGCGTCAGATTTAGCCGGAATACTGGATAGCACTAAATTTTATTTCATAGATGGTGCGGTAGATATGGGAACTCAATCAATTGAGATACCTGCCGGGGGCCTCTTTCTCGGGGGCCTCAATGTCGAAGTCTCTAGGCTTTTTAGCACAGAGGATAACCACACGATGTTTACATCCCCCGTGGGCGGTAGCGGTAGTTTCTTGTCAACCTTTGTCACATTCACCGAGTCCGGGGCTACCTCGCAGCTATTCAACATAGTGGGAAAAACCGGAAACGAAGCGATAGAATTTCAAAATACAATTTTCCGTGATTGCGATTCTTTGGGGACAGTAGATAACTACCGACAAGGTTTGGAAACGATAACCAGCCGCTTTGGTCGGACGCCTACATTAACCCTTAAAGGCGCTTGGGCCGGAGGGTACAGGGCAACTACCACTCTTGTTCGTTCCCTTGCCGCGGGAATGACAGACCCGATATTTAAAGCAGGCGCAGGCTTCATAATGCAGAGTCGATTCTTAACAGATGTGAATGTAGACTTACCTGCGTTAGCCCCGCTCTTTGACTTTGCCCCAGCGAATTTCCCCAACGTAGGTACAGTGTTATTGGATAGGTGCGTGATAACTCGGGACGGCGCAGTAGACGCTAATGACCCTAACATAACGCCTAATCTCGCTGCTGGGGACTTAGCTAGCTTTTGGACAGGTAACAACGGCATAGCTAACACCCTTGTCGGTGGTGCCAGCGTTATTACCGTCGAAGCGGTAACGACCATTACTGCACAAGACGCTTTTGTAGCACTAGCGGGTACTTGGACGCCCTCGGCACTCCAACATTTTGACGCACCCGCTAATGGTCAGTTACGACACAAGGGTAATGTCCCCCGGGAGTATGTGGCTATCATAGATTTAGTAATCGCTGGGACACAGAACACAGAAATTACCGTCAGGTTAAAGATGTGGGACGATTCCACATCTTCCTTTGTAACAGTTCATGACCAAACAAGGCCCGTCCTTAACCAACCCGGGGGCACGAATGTAGCGTTTTTCGGCTTGTCTCATGACATAACATTAGATATTAACGACTTCGCCTTTTTCGAAGTAGCTAACCGCTCGGGAACACAAAACGTAACGGCACAGTTAGAAGGGGCCCTCATTTTAAACGGCAGGTAATATATGGCTAAACATGAATCCGCGGCAAGCGTCGCGCTACAGCTAAAGAACTTTACAGAGGACATCATCCAGCAAGTGACATTGGAAGTGACCGCGGTACTTGGAGAAGATACCCCGGTCGATACTGGGTGGGCTCAAGCGAACTGGGTCCCTAATATTGGGGCTTCCCACACGGGGACAGTAGGGACAAAAGAGAGCGTAACCGCCACGGCGAAAGAAGAGGGAATCGCTAAGGTGTTGGCACTTTACAAATTACCCGCTATAGTTTTTGTAACGAACAATGTCCCGTATATCGAGAGGCTAAACTCGGGTCACTCAGACAAAGCACCGTCGGGCTATGTACAGCTCGCGATATTAAAGGGGATACAAGCAGTAGAAAACAGGGTATGATAACCGAAAGGCAGGTATATTATGGCAACAATTAACGAAGCCCGGAAGCTGATTTATGATAAGTTTATCAGTGAATGGGGTGCTACGACATTGATTGACACCGATAACGGCGATTTTACAGAGCCCGAGTCGGACCCTTGGGTTCGTGTAGTATCCCGGGGGCAAGAAGGCGGACAGTCTTCAATAGGCAAGAAAGGTAACAGACGATATGAACGAAAGGGCATATTTTTTGTGCAAGTGTTCACCCCCGTATTAACGGGTACATCGCAGTCAGATATATTAGCGCAATTGGCTATGGATATTCTAGAAGGCGAGAGGTTGTCAGGTCAAGTATGGACTGGTAACTCAGTTAACCGCGAAGTCGGGGCGCAAGGTAAGTGGTACGCCACAAACGTTGAAACCGAATTCACTTATGAAGAAATTAAATAGGAGCCCGACACATGGGTAGAGTATTAACGAACAACACGTCACTAGCAGTGGCGATTGAAGCCTCTTTAGGTGTCCTTCCGGGTACGCCAGAATGGGACCTCTTAGAACCTAACTCGATTGGTGCCTTTGGTGCGACTATTACAACGGTGGCCCGTAGCCCTATTTCACGTAACCGACAGCGCCGTAAAGGCACGATTACCGATTTAGATAGTGTGGTAGATTTTGACGCAGATTTAATCGTGTCTCACTTCGACGTTTTCGCAGAAGGCTTCGTCTTCGCGAACTTCTTGGGTGAAGTAGACCGTGCGCCGTCAGCAGTAACCGCGACGCAATACACAGTAGACTCGGGAACGACTCTGCCTGTGGGCTCATTGGTCCGCGGCGTAAACTTCGGTGTACCGGGTAACAATGGCCTGCATCTAGTTAATGGCGTACCAACACCGACAGCGATTACCGCAGCAGGTCTAGCGACCGAAGCGACACCACCTACAAACGCCCGCGTTGAAGTGGTAGGCGTTGAAGGCACGACAGGTGATATTACTATCACTAACTCAGGCGGCGTAATCACTCTAGGCAGTACTGCGCTAGACTTTACAACGTTACCTATGCAAGTGGGTGAGTTTATCTTTCTTGGCGGCACAGCGTTGGCTAATCGCTTCTTTGCGTCACCAAGTCTGGATAACTCGGGTTATGCTCGTATTGTCTCTATCGCGGCTAGCGCAGTTGTCCTCGACAAGGTGACAGAAACCTTCGTTACTGATTCGGGTACAGGTAAACTAATTCAAATCTTCTTTGGACGCTTCCTTAAGAACGTGCCAACAGATGACGCGAACTTCTTAGAGCGTTCGTACCAGTTTGAATTAGAATACCCGGGTCTAGCGACTAATGGCGTTGATTCGAAATTCTCTTACGCAGCGGGTAACTTCGCTAACACTATGGCTATCTCAATGCCATTAGCGGATAAAGCGGGCGTGTCCTTTGCCTTCATTGGTACAGACACACTACCACCAACAGAAACGCGTAAAGCCGAAGCAGAAAACGCAGTCGAGCCGCCACGTACGGCCGCGTATAACACTACCACCGATTGTGCGCGTTTGCGTATCACTAAGGTAGACGAAACGGGTCTAACGACGGACTTTAAATCGTTAACGGTTACGCTGAATAATAACGTGTCACCAGAAAAAGTACTTTGTAACCTTGGTGCGAAGTTCATGAACTTTGGTAACTTCGAAGTTAATATCGAAGCGCAACTAGTGTTTACTGATAGTGCGGTTATTGACGCGGTCCGTAATAACGAAACGGTAGCAATGGACTTCGCTGTTAAGAACGATGATGGTGCTATCATGTTCGACATCCCTGCAATGACGCTAGGCGGTGGCGACACAGAGTTCCCGGTCAATGAGTCAGTGCTGATTAATATCACGTCTGAGGCGTTCCAAGACCCAACGACGGGCAACTCGATTGGTATCTCAGTGTTCCCATTTGTACCGACGCTCTAATATGGATATTGAACTTTGGCCCGGTGCCTAACATAACCCCTACGACTCGGCCGCTTCTTGCGGTCGTTTTGTATCTGCATTAAAATAATATTTGCATTAATTCAGAACTAGACTATCCTTAATTTAAGTCAAGAAGACTTACCCCCCCTCATAATTATTGGAGCACTAAACAATGGCTAGCTTTTCCCATTTAGCAAAATTAGAAGTATCAGGCAACAAGACAGTAGACTTCGCAATCTTTCAGATTGAAGGTGCGCCCGTTCTACATGTTGTAGCCGCGTCGGAAAGTAACCGCGCATATTTCAATGAGCTTTTACGCAAAGGCGGTAAACGTCAGGCGAAGAAGAAGGTCGATGCGGAAACTGTTAAGAGCAACCGTGAAGAAGACCGCGTATTGTACGCACGTCATATCGTTAAAGGTTGGTCAGGCATCAAAGACGATAAAGGCAAAGTAGTTGAGTACACCGAAGGCGAATGTCTTGGTTTCTTATCGAGTCTACCCGATTGGATATTCGACGAACTCCGCACATTTGCGTCGGACCTACAGAACTTTATTGAAGCACCTATCGACGTAGAGGACAAAGCAAAAAACTAAGTGAGCGTCTAGTTTGGGACTTACGTTACGCACGGGACGGCTTCTCTATCGAGGCGTCCAAACGTAAGAATAGACAGCTCCCCGAGTGGTACTTGGATGAACCGGAAATAGAATCACAGGATATATTCTACCTAAAAGCCTTTTACGATTTAAACACATGCCGAGCGGGTGGTATGGGACTCTGTCCTATCCCTTGGCGTGACATTGTCCACTATGCAGAGTTTTATCAACTAGATTGTGATATAGTGGAGGCGTTTATAGACATTATCCGGGAAATGGACGGGGCATATATGGAATGGCAGAACGATGAAGCCGAACGTAAAAAGCCTAAACCCAAGCCACCACCACCAAGATAGAGGGCAAGTACATTATGGCAGATTTTCGAATACGCGTCATAGTGGACCCGTCGCAAGCAACAGCAGGAACCGACAAAGTGCGTCGGGGCCTGACAGATGTAGAAAGAAGCGCGAACAAATTGAGAGATACAATTGCTCGCGCTTTTAGCTTTGCGGCCGTTTCATTTGGCATACAACAAATACTAAAATTAGCAGATGCTTACGTGACTCTAACGAACAGGGTTAAAGTCGCGACTAATGGTGCTGCGTTCTCGGGTCAGATATTGGACCGGGTATTTAAGATTGCAAATAACGCTAGGGCACCCGTTGCACAATTAGCGTTCCTCTACCAGCGTATATCCGTGGCCTCCGATGAATTGGGCGCGTCACAAGAAGATGTACTCAAATTCGTAAACGCAACAGCGCAAGCACTAGCGGCCCAAGGCGGTACAACTGCGGAGGCGGCAGGCGCGCTCATTCAGTTATCCCAAGCCCTAGGTAATGCCAACATTCAAGCGCAGGAATTTAACTCGCTTGTTGATGGTGCGTTTCCCTTAGTTCAAGCAGCAGCCCGAGGAATTGACGAGGCGGGTAATTCCGTGTCGCGTTTACGTGGGTTAATCATTAAAGGTAGGATTACTAACGAACAATTCTTTAAAGCGGTACTGAGTCAAGCTGATTCATTGGAAGCAGCCTTCGCTCGGACTACTCCAACAATCGCACAGGGCTTCGTGGTCCTGACTAACGCAATGACACAGTTTATCGGTGAAGCGGATAGCGGCCTTGGTATAACTAGTTTAATTGCAGGCTCACTACTCAAGCTAGCGTTCAACTTGGACACAGCAGCGAAAGCAGCAGAGGCTCTAGGGTTATTCCTTGGTGTCGGTGGTCTAGTTAAGGTGCTACTCCTCGTTAAAGCAGGCGTAATCGGACTGACAGTAGCAATTGCAGCGAACCCTCTAGGTGCCTTGCTTATTGGAGCACTAGCTGTTATATCGGTGCTGATAGCCTTTAAGGACGAGATTAAGTTCACTGAGAATGGCGTTTCGACGTTTACCGATGTAATCACGGTCCTAATGTCTAGAGCCCGTATAGAAATTGAGAACTTTAAAGCAGCGTTCTTAAATATCGGTAATTTCATTGGCGACCAGTTTGGACCGATTATCGGCCTACTTACCCCGGTGTTTAATGAAATAAAGGAATTCTTCGCAGACATCGAGTTCTCGTTCGCGGGCATCATCATCGCGGCAGCACGTACGATTGATAAGATTATCGGAATATTCAGCGGGGGCATTAAAGTTATTGCGTCGTTGTTCCAGACACTTCCGGGCATCATGAAGGAAGTCGGTATCAATATTGCTAATTCATTATTGGAATCTATCGGCGGCGTTGTTAATCAAATAATCACGAAGCTAAACTCTATTGGTGACTTCGTAGGCTTGGACCCTATCGACCTAATCAGCGCACCACAGCTAGAAGCAGTAACAGGGGCGACGTTCCTTGATGTTGGTAAAGCAGCTCAAGAAGCGTTTATGAAGGGCTTCAACAGGACACAACTCGAAGACCTCGTACGTGGCCTAGTGGAAGAGGTAGAAAAAGTGGGTCAAGCGCGTATAGCTAATGCGCCTAAGACAGAAGCCGGAGTAGACTTAACAGAGACGCCGTTTAAGCGCATAACTATCGACCCAGCAGTTCAAGGCGAGATTGATAGCATTGAGAAGAGAACGGCAGCACTAAAACTTAACACCCGTGAGCGTGAGGTACAGCAATCGGTGTTAGCTTTAGAATCAAAACTACGCCGTGAGTTAAATGTCTTAGAAGAGAACGCGTTGAAATTTACTTTACGTCAGAATCAGGCGCAGAAGGACCGAACAGATATACTCGACCGTTTGAATGGCACCATGAGTGAATTAGCGATTAGGCAGGCAACACTAAACGAACTTTTAAACACGGGTTCAATATCCGCGAGTCAGTTTAAAAACGAAATGATTGCATTACGCCTAGAACAAGCTAACCTTAATATAGAACTGGGTGACGCCACTTTTGTTGATGGCTTCCTTATTGGCATAGAAAGTATGCTAGATGCGGTTAGGAACTTCCAAGCAGAAGCGGGTATGGTATTCGGTGAGTTCTTTACTAGTACTTCGGAAGGTTTCGCAACGGCAGCAGCAGACGCGATTATCTTTGGTGATAGTTTCCAAGACGCCATTGGTGATGTAGCACGAAAAGCGTTACGGGACTTACTAGCAGGGATTATCCAAATAGGCATACAGTTTGTGCTCAACTCGGCTCTAGCGAACACCCTTGGCGCGGCATCCGTTGCATCGTCAGTAGGTCAAGCAGCAGCAGTGGGCTCGGCATGGGCAACACCAGCGGCGTTAGCGTCATTGGCTACCCTTGGTACTAACTCCGCGGCGGCAAGTACAGGTATTCTCGCTACGGTAGGTTTGGCCGAAGGTCTAGCAGTTGCAGGCTTCGCTAATGGTGGTGACGTTCGTGGACCGGGTGGCCCTCGTAGCGACTCTATCCCAGCGATGTTATCTAACGGGGAATTCGTGGTTAATGCTAAATCAGCAGCGCGGTTCCGCCCTTTACTTCAACAAATTAACAACCCGTCATCGTTCCAAAACGGCGGTAATGTTGGTACAGGTTCTTCGGATACTGGACGAGCAACACCACAAAACGGACCAGACGGCAACGGCGGTATTCGCATTGTGAATGTAATAGACCCGTCAATGGTAGAAGACTTCCTAACTAGCTCAAGCGGTGAGAAAGTCCTAATTAACACTATTGAGCGTAACGCAAGTTCGCTTAACCAGATATTGAGGAATAACTAGTCATGGCCTTTGAAAACGCAACAGCAACGGGACCAGCGGATTTACTCGCTAAGTTCCGAACGTTCATCACAACGCACCCGGACTTACTAGACCCGGCGGGTGATTCATCTATCCCGTCACACGCATGGACTATCCTTAAGCAAGTAGTTGATGGGGATGACGAAGAACTTTACTTAAGCGGCCCCGGGAATAACGCGGACCAAACCATTTACGTCAACACGGCCTTCGGGCCGGACGCCGCCGCAGGTTCCGACGCGTTCTCTTGGGACACTCGCGGGGCTACCGCGTTTAACACTAACGACACGTTCGTAGCGCAACCGGGGATAGACCCGAACAGTAAGGTGATGCCTTTACAAGACCAAGCGGTACAATATTGGTTCTTCGCCAACGGCCGCCGTTATATCATCATCGCGCAAGTCACGGTATCAGTTTACACTAGTACTTATGCCGGGTTCATTAGTCCATTCGAACCTGTGAGTGCAGCGTTAGCGTACCCCTACCCGCTGTACATTGGTGCGAGCATGGGTCAACTAGGTTTACGTTTCTCTAGTGAATCAAATGCACTTCACCGTTCTTTTTGGAACCCCGCGTTTAACACAACTACTACAGGTTCGGCAGCGGTGTTCTCCTCGGGTAACGTATGGAAGGGCCTCGCTAACTTCGTTAGTAACGGCACTAACGAAGCGGACTTAGCAGTTCCACCACTTGTCGGAGGCACGGAACCGTATAGTAACGCTAATGGCGTCGGGGCTTTCCAAGTGGACAACGTAGAACCCCTACTCGGGGGCGACTATCTATTAACAGATGTGGAAGTGTCCTTCGGGGACAAAGACGTAGGCAACTACCGTGAACGCTTCGGGGTACTTGATGGTGTCGCACATCTTACGGGTATTTCACAAGCGGTACTAAATGAGGTTACAATCGGTGGCGATACCTATATAGTATTCCAAGAAGCCTTTAGAACAGGTCAAGGCAATTTCGTAGCAATTAAAAAGTAAGGGCACAACATGGCACATGAAACAGGCAGCGCAACAGACCCGATTGACTTACTAGATAAACTTCGATTATTCTGCATCGCTCAGAGCTTAACAGTTAACGAATTCCGCGACGAAGGCGTAGCACCGGGCAAGTTATTATCCGTGTCGTTTAACGGCGGGTTCTTTAGTATCGGCTTCGTGGTTAACGCTACCACAGGGTTCGAAGGGTATGTGCTAACTCAAGCCTCGGGGTTTAACGCTTCAACCGCTTGGGGCTCGCAACCGAACGAAACATCTCCGACGACCTCGCAGAAAGTAGTATGCTTCGGGATACTAAACGGCGCGGCAATCAGTGATTACCATTTTGCATTCTTTACAGGTGGGGTAGTAATGGTGTCCCTTAATACCGTCGCGGGCTCTTGGAGACATTTTTGTTTTGGCGATATTGAGAAGTACGGAACGTATACAGGGGGTGCTATTATTCTGGGGCACTTCATCGAATTCAACGCGGGCCTAGATAACCCCTTCTCAGCAGACAACGTACCCTTTGGTTATATGCCCAGCAGTATCGCCACGCAACAACGTGGTGGCTTTGTTCGCGTTGACGACATAAGCGGGATTAAGTTCCGTAAGATGGCAACAACGGGCCTAGTTTCCGCAAGTATTAGGATGTCGAGTAACCAGACGATACTTGAAGCAAGCAGAAACCGTATACACAACACGTCACCCTCGACGCCTACACAAGCATCGTCGCTGCACCCTATTGCGTTCGCAGTTCCTATCGCGGATGGTTCCGCTAAGTTCTCCCCTATCGGGGTACTGCGCGACGTGCGCTTCTGCAACATACAGCTTTTGGATAACGAGCAGGTATTCGATACTGACTGGCTAGCGTTTAGCCAAGGTGTTAAAAATAACCCTGACGCCCGACCGGGAACAGAAAATACCGGGTTCTTGGGCATAACTGTTAAGGTGCTTTAACTATGGCAGATATTTTCGTAGGTGTTGATTTAAGCACAGAGGGCCCCGCTAATGGGGCTAACCCCGTTTTAGAACTAAGGGACCCGATACCAGCACAGATACCCTTTAGCGTCTTGGGGTTACAACAGCAGGGGCCGTTAGTTAATAACTTCCCTGTGTCTTGGGCTACCGTCGTTAGTGCCGCTGAGAGCGCGTTAGACTACCGGGACGACTTCTATAACCGTATCCGCTATCTACCGGAACGCATAGACCTTGGCGCGTTAGTGAGCGGCCAAACCCGGGACTTAGTGATATGGAACCAACACCCCGACGCAAGGGTACTAACATCCTTAACGCTGATTAACGGCGATGGCATTGAGTTCACAGGACCGACTAGCTTTACGTTGGCCCATAACGGTTTCCAAACGTACACCATTACGGTTAGTGCCGATGGTCCTCCTACCGTTAATGCACAACTAGCCTTCGACTGGGTGGCACCGACAGAAGACAACTCAGTAGCGATTATCGGGTCCCGTGTTGTACCGTTCCCGTTCTTATATGGACAAGGCGCGGTCGAGACTTTAAAATGGCAGACACAGGTTATTACCAGTAACGACGGCAGCGAACAACGTATCAGAGTTCGGAACCATCCACGACAGGGCTTCGCGGTTACTGCGTTTATCCCGCGCCCCTTACTAGCGTTCGCGGATAACTTGCTCTATGGGTGGCGTAGCAACCTTTGGGGTATACCTGTTTTTGCTGAATGTCGGACGCTTAACACCGCTACAACTATTGGCTTAAGCACCGTAGATGTAAACACCGACTTTGCACAATTCGTAGTAGGTGAGTTAGCTATAATCTATAACACGGCTACCGACTTCGAAATTATTCAGATATTCTCATTTACGGCTAACGAGATAGTCACCAAGTCACCACTAACGAAAGCGTTCAATACTAACGCCGTGGTCACACCTATGTTATCTTGTCGTATGCTTGGCAATCCTATTCGTCAGACTACGGGTTTTGGGGCGTTCATAACAGCGGATTTTGAGGCTATTAAAAATAGTTCATTACCGTCAATTGCTAGCCCTATTCAGTTCCTTGGTGACGATGTATTCTTAGACGAGCAGTTAGCGATAGAGAACGGGGTAAGCGACACATACACAAGCCGGGTAGACACCCTAGACTTTGCGTCATCAAACGTAGCGATTTTCGCCCCGTGGGATAACACTAAGAAGTCTCGTGTATTCGGTCAGCAGTTAACGAGCCAAGAGGAGTTATGGAACTTTAGACTTTTCCTACACCGTAGGGCTGGACGACTTAGACCCGTTTGGATGCCAACACATGAAGTCGATTTTACATTCCAAAGCGTAGGCACCGTAAACACGACTTTGTTAGTCCGTGATGATGGTCAAGTGCTTTACTCTTCGGCCCGCACACACATACGGATTCTAACTAAAACTGGGGACGTACTCGCGACCATCAATTCAATGGTGACGGACGGTTCCACAATTACAATGGTTATCGACGTAGACTTAAACCGCGACGCTAGTGAGTTACTTCATGGTCAGCACTTAGGCTTACAACGCCTATCTTCGGACCGCATAGAGCTAAGTCATGGGTCTAACTTCGATTCAGATGTTAGTGTCCCAATTATTGAATTAAAACCATAGGATAAAACATTATGTCTTTTGATAGCATTGAGGTTTCAGAGTTTGGGAACCACCCGATAGAAACGTACGAGTTTCAACGGGGCCCTACCTTTTTTCGGTATACATCGAGCGACGAGAGCTTCTTCCCTACCGCGGGTACAGAGTTCCCGGCCATACAGATAAAGCGTTCCCGTATTCTCGGGACGCAGGATATTGGTAAGACTAGTTTAAAGATTACTATATCTCGCCGTGCGGATATACTTAACCAGTTTATCGCTACGTCCCCGTCGGATATTATTACGATTAAGGTTACTCGCTACCATCAGGGCGACCCGCTAAATAGCGCGATTATCTTTAACGGCCGTATTGTTAACGTCAAGTTCTTGGAGAATGAGGCAGAGATAACATGCCAGCCTATCTTTTCCGCGTTAAAGCGTCCGGGCTTACGTCGAGCGTACCAGACTGCTTGCCCCCATGTACTATATGGAACCGCGTGTTTAGCGAACTCTGCGCTATTTAACGTAGACGCAGTACTAACGGACGTGTCCGGGAACTTAATAACGAGCCCTGACCTTATCGTGTCCATTAACCCTACCTTTGATGCGGACCATTTCACAGGTGGCTTTGTGGAGTTCGTAAACAATAACAACACCGACCGCCGATTTATCACAGACTTTAATAATGCCTCCGGGACGCTAACGCTAAACCTCCCGTTTCCAGACTTAGTCTCGGGAAATACCGTTAAGGCTTTCGCTGGGTGCAACCATACAACAGAAGTTTGTGACGGTAAGTTCGATAATCTGTTAAACTATGGTGGCTTCCCGTTCATACCACAGAAAAACCCGATGGACGGGACCAGTATCTTTTAGGAGGAATACCGTGGAATATTTAATTTACATTATCATTGTTATTATTATCGCAGTGGCGCTACAGCCAAAACCACCGGGTGCGAAGCCAGCGACGTTAAGCGAAGTTGACGCACCCACAGCACAGCAAGGCAAGCCTATCCCTAAAGTGTTCGGGACCTACGTTGTACAGAGCCCTAATATTGTATGGTACGGTGACTTGAGTTATACCAAAATCCTTTCAGAAGGTGGCAAGTAATGATTATCACACCTCAACACGTTCGGGACGTCTTGTTTTGCTTCAAGGGGGCGCGGGCGTTTTTTGCTAAGTACGACTTGGACTATTCAGACTTTTTAAAGAATGGTATAGATGAACAGAAGCTATTAGACCTAAACGACTCTATGGCTAACAAAGTAGTAAGGGCAGCACATGGGTGGAAGTAGCAAGCAAGTAATCGGGTATAGATACTATCTCGGGTTACACATGGCTATTTGTCATGGACCAGTAAAGCAACTCAATAGGATTCTAGTCGGCAAGCGTGAAGCTTTTGTCGGTACTGTCTCAGCGAGTTCGACAATAAACATCTTCAAGCCCGACCTGTTCGGTGGGGACAAGAAAGAAGGCGGTATCGTGGGCGTCGCTGATATTATGTTCGGGGAACTAGCCCAAACAGAAAACGCGTACTTACAAAGCCAGTTAGGCACGGATATTCCCGCCTTTCGTGGGGTGCTAACAGCGGTGTTTCGTGAGGGTGCTTTCACGGAAACGGTCGTAGGCTTTCTTCCCGGCGGCGGCTTAGGAGAGTTCATAGTCCCTATCTACACGTCGGATGGTGATGGCGGCTTCATTGCGTCAATGTCCCCATACCCGAAACCGTGGGCCTTTGAGGTTCTAGACTTACCGGGGGGCACGTTTAACCCGACTAAGCAGGACATTAATAACGGCTCTGCTAATGGTGCCCATATTCTCTATGACACACTAACTAATGCCGAATGGGGTTTAGGTCTGCCTGTGGGCGAATTGGATACCGCCTCTTTTCAAGCGGTGGGCGACACCCTCTTTACTGAAAACTTCGGGCTGTCTCTTGTCTACGCGCAACAAAGTTCCGTTGAAGAATTCGTTAAGCAGATACTAACGCTAATAAACGCAGTGCTGTACCCAGACAGAGTGACAGGTAAATTTCGATTGTCGCTTATCCGGGACGACTTCGACCCAAACACACTACCCGTATTCAACGAGTCGAACATATCTTCGTTAAAGTCTTTCGAGCGCCCTGCTTTTGCGGAGTTAGTTAACGAGATTGTCCTTACCTACCGTAAGCGTGGTGACTTGGATGACACGACCATTACCGCGCAGGACCTAGCATCGGTTCAAGCACAGAATGGTATTATCTCCCAGACTAAAGACTTCACCGGGGTAGACACCGCGGATATAGCCGCTAAAATCGCCGTCAGGGAGTTACGTCAGTCATCTACGCCATTGGCAAGGGTAAGCTTTAAAACGGACCGTACAGGCTGGGACGTGAACCCGGGGGACGTTATTAAGCTATCTTGGGCCGCTTACGGCATAGTACAAGTGATAATCCGTGTAACAGAAGTAGATTACGGCGCGTTAGAAGACGGCGAAATACTAATCGAGGGTGTAGAGGACATCTTCGGCCTGCCTTCGAACGCTTATATAACCCCTTCGGAAACTGAATGGAACGAGGAAGTAGTGGACCCATTACCTGCGCTATCATCAGAGTTAATGGAACTACCCTTCTATGTGATAGCTACGACGTTTACTTCGGGCGACTTCGCGGCGATTACGGACACGACTACGTTTGTTCAAATGGTGGCGCGTAAACCGCTACAGGCTACCTTTGGTATGCAACTATGGACACGTACAGGTACTTTGGTATATGAGTTCGCCATTGATGGTAAGTGGACACACTCAGCACTCTTAACAAGTAACCTTGACCGCATTGACGCTACGGCCATTTCTATTAACACTTTCGTAGGTTCGACAAGTGAAATAAGACCGGGCGGGTATGCGTACATTGACGACGAAGTTCTACGCATCGACGCAGTGGACACAGTACTATTGACCATAACCGTCGGGCGTGGTGCTTTTGATACGGTTCCTGTAGCGCATACGGCGGGTGCAGTTATCTACTTTGCAGATGGTAACGACGCAGTAGACCCGTTTGAATTCGCACCGGGCATTACTGTAGATGGTAAAGCTGTTACGCAAACCAGTATCGGGATACTAGATATTGCTGACGCTACGGAAGTGTCCCAAACACTAGTAGGGCGTCAGTTTAAGCCTTACCCGCCGTCACAGGTGCAGATACATGGCGACCTGTTCCCCGCGGCCGCGGGATTCTTCCCAGTTAAGGTTATTGGCGCGGAGGTTATTGTTACTTGGAAGCATCAAGATAGACTCCAACAGGTAGCAAATATCGAAGATTGGTTCAATGTTGCCCTTGGTTCTCAGGAAGCGGGTGTAACGTACACCATTCGGACGTATAACGACGACACAGCGACTTTGTTATCAACTGATACAGGAATAACCGCGGCGACGTTTACGGTCGTTACGGGGCAGCCTGCGGACACTGTGTTTAATATGCGGGTAGAGATTGAAGCTGTTAGGGGTGGCGAGGTTAACTTCCAAACTTTTCAACACATCTTTATATATGAATCTACCAATCAAACGCCTATCAATGTCACCCAACAGACTATAGACGTCTTGACGGACTTCACACCTTAGACTTTATCTCGGGGTTTATGTTAAGCTCAGTCACCAAGACGTCTTAGCATAGACCCACAAACGAGGTAAACCCGATGACAATGTTCTCGCTCTACACACTAATTGCAATATGTACTTTATCAATATCTCTAGCGGCCCAGACTAAGTCTCTGTGGCGCGTAGGGGTGTTGTTCTCCTTGAACTGGGCCACACTAGTTCTAATAAGCTCCGACGTAACCCCCGCGTTTCTAGCGACCCCGTCAGCCCTCGCGACGATATATATGGCAAACACACTACTAAACTTCAAGTTCTACTTACAGCACCGATGTACCACAGGATTAGCGATAGCCTCTTTACAAATACTAAGCGTTATGTTTAACGGCTATTCACAGGACACCCTAAATAGTGTTAGTATCAATTTCGTACTTAGCGCATTGATAATCATTGCAGTTTCACTTTCACATGTTCTACCTGTGGAGTTAAAAAACTACAAGAGCAGGGCGCAGGGCAAAACAGATAAGGATGAAACACAAACAAACGCAGGGTCATAGAGTTGTGTTGTACTAGACCCCCTTGAGGAGCAGGACCGATGACAGATAACGTAAACGTAACTTTAACAGAGGCGCAATTACGGGACTTAATTCAACAAACCATCACGCAGACGTTAACAACCATTGGCGTAGATGCCACGGACCCACATAAGATGCAGAAGGATTTTATCCACTTGCGGGAAATGCGGGAGTCTGGGGAAGCAATGAAGAAGAAGACACAGGTAACGTTGTTGGGTATTTTCATTACAGGCGCTATAGCCGCGATTGCGTTAGGCATTAAAGAGTACTTCAAGTAGTAAGCAGCACATAATAAAAAAGGGCCTTCATTGGCCCTTTTGCTTATCTGCTATTTAGTACTATGGCCCTACCATCTTATTAAAGTTCATACGGCAGACCATCCAGTGTTACGGTGCGGATTTCGACTTCGCTTTCCTGTTCCTGCGCGTCGTCGGGCTCAAGATTACATTCGAGGTTTTCGCGGTTGAAGTCCCCCATTTCGTCCGAAGGCCAATCAATCGTTTGCGTTAGCGTACGGGTTTGTGTATACGTCACTTTGATACTAGCCACAGAGCACATCCTTATAGTCATCTACTGCGTTAACGAGGTCCATTGGGTCGCCGTTAAGTGTAGAGGCCATTAAGACATCTATCGTTAGTGGTGACTGAGGGAAGCGGCGCATATGGTCCGAGCGTAGGTCAGAAGCCCACAGGGTAGAGACTGCTTGGTTATGGTGCTCTATGCCTAGGTAAGCTTGGCCTATCTCTAACTGGATGTCTCCCAGCTCTACAGGAAGGCCGCGGCTACGAAGACCTAAACAGATGTAGGCCCCCAATACCGATAGCTCTACAGAGCGGCGGGAGACGTCGCCCCAAATGTCCACGGCACATAGTGACGCGATGCAATGCAGCTCATTACCAATTACTACGAAGCGTATCTCCGAGTAAGGCGTACTTGGTATGTACAGCGTGGCATTAGAGTGTAGTTGGTCCTTTTCTAGACAGTCAATGATGTTACACAGTTGGCGTGGAACGTTACCAAACCCACGTAGAAACGTCTGTGTGTTACAAAGAAGGTCAGCGTAGTACGTTGGTGACGCATGAAAGAAAGTAACCGCAGGGTCGCGCATAGGTACGTTGTATTGCACGTCTTCACGAAACGTGGTTTTATCGCGGCCTGTCCCTACCAAATGGCTGAGAACGTTTAACCACATTTTGTTAGCTTCTGAGATACTAGTTTTATTGGTCATATATTTACCTTTTACATTGTGGGCGTAATGCCCTTGAGTTCAGCGATACGCTGCATTAAAAGAGCATAGTCGCCGTCGATGTCCACGTCAAAGATACACGCCCGGAGGCTTCCGAGTGCGTCATCTTCTTCGGGCCAAAACTTACCGAGTAAATTAGGGCGGTGGTCCTCGTCGAATCGGAAGGGGGTAAAGTCTTGGATGTCGAGCGCGTCCCCTTCTTGGATGCCGTCATCTTGGTTGAGGGACAAGTCCGGGTCCGTGTGGTCTTGGTCCGGGTCTACTGCGGGTAATTCGTCGTCGGCTAGGGCCTGTGCATGTTTGATGCCAAAGACGAAACATTGATACGCCTCGACAATCTTCTCCATCTCTAGGTACATCTCGCCGCCGTTACCAGCGCGTTCTAAAAAGCGTTCGCGGTGCTTCGCTACGTTCTTGGCACCGAAGGGCATACAGAATACATAGATGGCGTCGTTAGCCATTAGCTCCATGAAGCCATCTTCTGCTAGTTCCGGCCAACTTGTGCCCCCGCGGAACACGTCTGCGTAGATAAATTCGCTAACCCAGCTACGGTCAATAATGACTAGGCCGCCAGCGTCCGCGATGATTACTGCTTCTGCAATTTGTTCCATGATTATAGTGTGCTGGACTTGTTCGGCTTCTTCGCTCCAAGTGCCGTGAATATATTTCGCGCCGTAAGTGTCTACGAAGTGGTTGGCTAGCGTGGTCTTCCCGGTACAGTCTGGGCCTTCCAGAACGATGATACCCTTAAGGGGCATGATGTCCTGTTCTAAGTACTTAAAGGTGTCATGCTTCCCGGTGTATGAGTTGCTTAGGAACTTGGGCCACGAGTAGTCTTGTTGAAACCCTTGGTACGCGCTAACAGTGCCCGCAATACCTTGGAGGTTCATAAGGTGCCCGAGCTGGTTCGCTAGTGCCGCGGGTTCGCCACCGTCAGTGCGTAGGTCGGCATTGTGTAGCATATCTAATAAACTATCGTGACACGGTTCTTCGCTAAGGATAGGTCCCAAGTCGAAGACGCTATCGCTGTAGTTCAGCAGGGCTTTGTACATCTCTTCGATGACCCCGAGGTGTGCAGATTTGGATAGTGGACGGGGGAAGCTTGGTGCCACTTCGCCTTGATGCACTAACAACTTTTTCATTGCGTTAAATTCACTCATTGGATTCTCGCTTAACGGTACTTAGGATTGTTTCGTTTGTGACGTGCTTTCGCTTTCGATGCGTCCTTACGACGTTTGGCCGTAGCCATCATGTACTCGCGTTTGTCTAAAGTCTTCTGACCGACGCCGGACTCCCCAACATACATCACCTTTCGCTCTTTGGAGATAAGACCGTCACGGAACAGCGCCGCGGCATAGTGCTTAATGCGTTTAGACATATCGCGATGGTTACGGCCGAAGTTTTCTTTTAGTGCGTAGAGAATGTTCGCGTGACTGCTTCCGGCCTGTATCATACTTTCACAGACGTTCTTGATGGTAGGAGAGTTAGACATTTTTATTACCTCTAGGTATTGGGTTCTACTTAACTATAGTCGGAAATGGCAGGACTGCAAACTTTATTTACAGCCCTGCGGTCTATGCCTTCTCTGGGTAGCAAGAACATGGCAGCGGTAACGACGCAGGGGCGTTATGGATACCACAGTCGCTAAAGTGTGCGCCTTCCTGCGTGAGGTGTACGTGTTCCACGGCTATCTCATGCGCTGATATGCCACGCGTGACACTCAGTGTTTCACATAGGCCCACGAGACAGTCATAGTCATCGGGGTTTAAGCTATCAGCACCTATGTTTAGCACCCGGGCTAGTACCTGTGCTTCTTCGGTCTTAGTTATATTTAATTTCATCGTTTATTCCTCTTCTTGCGTTTCGCACGTTCTGCGGTGATTTTTCTCTTCAAGTGCTTGGATAGCAGTCTAAAGAAGTCTTGTTGTTTGCCGTCCTTAATCTGTAGGCTATGGTAGATTACCTCGTCAATGCTCCCGCGTATCATGAGGAAATGGTTACGCACAGTTTTGGTCGCACCCTGACGCCATAGACGCTTAATGAATTGGTCGAATATCTCCAAGTCATATATGAGACTGAACCAACAAACGTCGCCGCCTGCACCTTGGAAGTTAAGGCCATGGGCTACCGACGCGGGCTGTGCTAAGAGGACCGGGATTTTCCCCGAGTTCCAATTCTTCTCGATTGATATTGCTTCACGGTCAGAGGTCTTAGAGTTGAGAATAACTATCTTGCGCTTCTTGGCTTTGAAGTACTTCTCTATCTCTATTAACTCGTGGTGATACCAGTAAGCGATGAACAACGGCTTGCCCTGTAGCTCCTCGATTAACTCGTCTAACGCGGCCATCTTCTCCTTGTGTAATTGGAAGTACGGGCGCTTACTTGACGAAGGGATGGCACCCATATCTTCAACGTCCCAATCTTCGTACAGATTACCGTTACAGATTTGGTGTAGCTTCTGGGCTACCGACGCCGCTGTAGGGGGGTAAACATCTTTGCCTTTGATGGTGACAAAGTTCTCCTTCCGTAGCTTGTCGTAAATCTTTTGTACAGGCTTTGGCAGGTCAATCATTATCTTGTTTTCAATGAGCGGCGGTAACTTAAGGTTGTCCTCCGCAGATAGTCGGATAATGAAGGGGGCAATCTTCCTATTGATACGCTTCTCCGCACCCACTTGTAACTCGAATTGCTTAAACTGCGGGTTCCCGTATTGGCGGAAGTACTCGTAGCGGAAGTGTCCTATCTTCGTACCCAGCGAGCGACCTTCATCGACTATCTGCATTTGGCCGAACAACTGCATGTAGCCGTTAGGTATTGGCGTTCCCGTCAGGATGTAACGACGAGCGAACCGGGGCACTAATTTCTTCATCATCTTGAAGCGAGCCGACGCGTGGTTCTTGAACATAGTTGATTCGTCAACCGTCAGCATATCGAACGGCCATGAGGTCGTACGCTTGCCTTTCAACTGTTCCATGAGCCATGGTAAGCCTGCGGGATTAATAACGTGTATGTCAGCGTCTAGGTTCCCCCAAAGGTCCTTATTATCGCCGTGCATAACGTTTACTTTCATGTGTTCGAAGTTAGACCATTTCTGTGTCTCTAACGGCCACACAAGATGACAAACTCGAATAGGGGCGATGACTAACATGCCCTTAACTTTGTCGTGCATCTTGAGCATCTTATAGAGCTGTAGAATTAAGGTGGTCTTGCCTAGCCCCGGGTCCAGAAAGTAACCGATATACTTCTGCATGAAACCCCGGGATATACACATGCGTTGGTAGCTGTGGCCCTTCCATCTAGGTTTTACTTTTGCGATGCGCCGCGATTTCCGCTTTGAAAGTTTTAATCGCTTCTGCTTTATTGTCGATAACATATACGTTAAACCCCAATTTCCTTAACTTGCGATGCCAATATAATTGGTGCGGCTTGGCCTTTTCCCCGAGGCGTTTCAGCTCCACGTAAAAGATTAGTCCGCCCCGGCCTACTACGGTCCTGTCTGGGAAGCCTGACCGGGATACGGCCACGAGTTTAATTGATAGTAAATTAAGTTTCGCAGCCTCCCGGTTGAAGGTTTTCTCTAAGGACGATTCCAGCTTACTCAACTACGGCTACCTCGAAGATTAGCTCTACGTCCACGATAACGCCGCATGAAGCAACGTGTAGCGGCAGCAGGGCTAGTAACGCTTTCTTGCTCCCGTCACAGTTGGGCTTGTACTGTATACCCGGGGGTAGCTTGTCCACATGCACTTTTAACGCACTTTTGATAAGCATCCGGTTATAGTACTGAGTTATTAAAAAACACATATAGTCTGACATAAGTTACCCCTAGTAATTCTTGCCGCCTTCTTTAGCGCGGTTCGCAGGCTTATGGTCCGCTCGGGAGTCATTAAAGACCAGTTTCTCAGCCATTGCGCCGCCGAGGTCCATGCCCATAGCACCCGCTAAATCGAAGATGCGTATAACCGCGTCAGCCAATTCAACTTCAACCATTTTACGGTGTGGGAGTTTATCATCCATTTGGTCCTTGCGGTCCCCTTCTAGGGCTTCGCTCACTTCGGAATGGATTAACGCTAACTTTGCTGGGATGACGAACGGTGCGAAGACGTCTACACCTTGCCACCACCCGTTATCAACTTGGGCTTGGTGGCAGATATCAACTAGGTCATTTACATCGCGTTTCATTTCACTATCACTCATTTTGATTACCCTCTACGTTATAAGAAATTTAAGTATAGACTACTATTTACGATACCGCTTGCCCTCCCAACCTTCGGCCTCAATCGGACAACCTTTAGCCCACTTCGGAGAGACACACATTAGGTCTTCATATTCCTTAACAGACCCCTCGCCTATCTTGGCTAGACTGACCCCTTCATCGTGTACAGTGAACAGGGTTTTATACACACCGCTAGCTTCACAGTTCATAAGCCCTACGGCCATGTAGTCACGGGCTGCGGCTTGTGTGAAGTTCTCCGTCAGTTTCCCGCCCCAAGTGTCCAGCTCACGCCACTTATTTGTATATGAGCAATGACCATCATAGAAGAGTTTCGGCTGTGGCCCGAATCGTGTCTTAACTGTACGCACACGGGCGAATGGATAGCATAGCTCTCTACCACTAGGCAGACGGCAATATAAGTGCTTACCGCGCTTCTGGTACGATATTTTCTTGTAGGTGAACCGCTTCATGGGAACAAGCACAGCCCTGATAGCCGCTTTCTCTACTTTCTCCCACAGGATAGGCACCATTTTGTAACGTTCTTTGTAGCCTTCAATCGCCTTCTTGCCCAGCGCCGGACTAACTACAATCCCGCCTTGGTCCCAACACGAGGTAACGAACTTACGTGGGCCCATGCCGAAGCCTGCACCGAGCACCGTAGATTTACCGATGTCACGTTCGAAAGAACCTTTTTTAATCATCTCCTTCTTAACACCATAAATCTGTGCGGCCATACCTTCATACACTTTACCGTCGCCGCCAAAATCTTCTAAGCCTACCGGGTCATCTGCTAACCAGAAAATGAACCGTGCTTCAATTTGAGAGTAATCGGCAGATACGAATTTATACCCCTTGGGGGCACAGATAGCACCACGTAAACACCCGGCCAATACTTCCATTGGGTCGCCGTACTTCTTAAGCAATTTTAGCTTACGCTTCTTAACGACTTTGATTACTTCTTCCCAGTTCAAATGGTACACAGTTTTACCCGGTTTAGGGAAGTTTTGAATCTGAACACCACGCCCGCCCCAACGTCCCGTACGGGCAATGTGATACTTGAGGAAGCCATGTAGCCAACCATTGTTATCAACGCCATCGGCCATGCGTACATACTTAGCCGTTGAAGCCTTCGCGGCCTGTGTGCGTAGCTGTAGAATGGTCCGGCATTTCTTAGGGATGGTCTTCATTGAATCGCCTAGCCACTCCGCGATAACATCCTTCTGCATGTTCGGTATGTCACAGCCATTAGCGTTTAGCCAATCCTTCACCTTAGCGGTTTGCGTTAGGAACTCGAAGCCACAGTCGGGCCCTGCGAGGCGTTTAGCTTTCTTGTTGGCGTATACTTGGAATTGGCCTACCAACTCAAGCGCCGCGCTCACGAGGTCACGGTCAATCGGCAGCCCTAAAACGTTCATCCGCTCGGTCATGAGAAAAACTTCGTGCTCGAAGGGTGATAGCAGTTCGGACTTGTCCGCGATAGCCATTTGTGTCGCCACATCGTCATCACAATAGTCGATAAACTTCTGGAACTTCTCGGGGTGGTCATGTGGACAGCGGAAGCCTTTGCCGTTCGCTTGGGGTTTACTAAACCAGTTAATTAAGATCATACCGCCCGGGTCTTTAGTTACCTTGGCTTTAATCGCCGCTCCGGCTTTCTCTAACGACGCAGGAAACGCCATAGCGCATGACATAGCCATGGTGTCATAAAACTGTTCTACGGGCACCTCGGGCCACCCAAATTGACGGGTCGCAACTAAGTTGGTCATCCAGTACTCGAACTCGCTATTGTGAGCACGGATAATCCACCCACACTTGATTAGCGCGAGTAGTACGTGGGGTGCTGATGCTTTGCTGGTAAAAGGATTCCAGTTATAAACGGTGCGGCCATTGTACGAGAAGCTAACCATCATTATCTCAGTGCTCGGATGCTCTGCGTATTTCATGGCACCGACCTTCGTGATGTCCGCTTCTGACCTCGCCTCGTAATCTATATCTAGGAAATGTTTGGGTGTTTCTATCATAAGATTCTCACGATATTTAGTGAAAAAAAAAGCACCCCATGTGGAGTGCTTGGGTTCAGCTTACTTGAGTGTTAGCCGATTAGTTTGTTTAACGCTTTCGCTACGTCATCGTACTCGTCTTCGTCGAGTTCTTTGATTGCTTCAACATCGAATTTGGCTAAAACTTTCTTAGCTTTTTTCTTGCTTGTTTCCGCTACCGCTTCTTTGTAAAGCGACTGTAACTCTTTTTTCGTGATGCCGTCATCATCATCGTCATCATCGTCATCATCATCGCTATCTGTAGCATAGTCACCGAAGTCACTTTCCGCAGAGGCCGAACCATCAAGACGTTCACCCGTTTTCTGGAACATAAGGTTATTCAATTCAGCACGAACACCTTTAGATTCATTGTCGAAGCCTTTCATCGTAACGGAGAACAGGAAGTAGTTACCTGACACCATCATTTCTTCGAGTTCTTCGGGGTCAATCACACGTTGGCCGGACTTGTCCACGAGCTGTGGAACTTTATAACATGAGGTTGATAACATCCACATGCCTTTAGCTTCTTCGCCTACAGTGTAATCTTCGTCTTCAAACATTTCAGTACCACAACGAAGTGGGCTTAAATATTTGCCGCCTAACTTGAACTTGTCACCGAACTTTTTCTTGCCCGCAGCAAGGATGGCATCGTTAACTTTCTTGGTCATCTTTTTATCTGACTTCGGAAAGAGAATTGCACATTTACCTTTTGCTGAACCTTCGCCGTCTTCTGGTTCTTTTAGAACACGACAGAACATGAATGTAGAACGACCGGGGTTTTTGTTAGTACCGACGATTACTTTAGCGTTATTTTGAGCCATAATTTTCTATTACCTTTTATCTATTGAGTTGTAGTCTAGGAGACTGTTAGTTCTTAAAGGCTTTGGGGGCGTTTACTTCCCGGGTGATGCCTGACCCTCTTGCTTACCCAACTAACTATAGACTAGTTAGCGGGTATTGCAATTTTTATTTTTCGATGAATTCCGCGAACTCGTCAGCGGCAGTGTCACAGCGGTACATAACGTAGCCATTCTGTGTGCGTGTGGTGGCCTGCTTCATGAATTTGGCTACTTCGTCCTTGTTCCAGCCTTTAAGCGCGTTAACGTACGCCTCAAGCTCTGTAACCGTCATGATGCGTTCTTCCTTGGCGATGGTTACTTCTTCCGGGCCGATGCCTTTCTTCTGTAGCAGTGGGGTGATTACCGCCATGGAAACAAGCTTGCGATTGCCCCACTTAGGCGTAACAGTCCAGCCATCAAGAGCCCCGCGGTCTTCTGCCATGAGCCCTAAAGCATGTGCCTTGGCGTCTTGGTAGAACTTAATTACGCGGTCCCCGTCATCTACGATATGTTGTAGCTGTTCCCGTGACAATTGGTGCATCTCAGGTAGCGTGTTAATCGTAGTCGTTGGGATGATGTTAGCCATAACCTTACTGAGCATTTTAGGCTTGTTCTTTAAGTACGCTTCGCAATGCGGTTTAGCCTCACACCAAAAGCATTGGTCCTTGCCCGGGACTAGTTTGCCCTTCTTCGACACAACCTTTTTAAGTGCAGGTACAAGCGTTTTTTGTTCCCACTTCAACAGGGCTTTAACCGAGACAGTTTGCGAACGGATTGCGCCGTCTACATGGTTGTCGTTTGGCTGGACCACCGTGACTTTAATCTTCTTGAACTTATACTTTTTATGGAAGCGGTAGAACGCCCCGAGAGCATAGATTCTAAGCTGTGAGTTATCGTTCACATCAACGGACATACGGCCATTTTTGTAATCAATAATGTGGAGGGTTCCGCCAAATTCAATAATAGTTATATCGGCAGTCCCGCCCATTGGAGCGTTATAGATTTTGGTCAGGTCGTACTTGCGTTCGGGGAACATCTTGACCTTCTTCCCGTTGGCCTTTTTCTTGGTGCGCTTGTACTCTTCCTTCACGTACTTGATACAGATTCGGGCACAGGCTAATTCATGCTTAGAGATAAGCACTTCGTCCTTCATGCCGTCCTCTAGAATCATATCACCTAGAAACGATTTTAGTTTACGCTTTTTAAGCAGCACTTGCTCGACCACGAAATGGACCGCGGTGCCGAGTTGTGATGCTGCGTTATACGTGCGCTGGGGTATCATCTTGGAGGCTTTCAAGTGCTCTATCAGTTCCACAGAACCGAAACACTTTAGCCAACGAGACGAGCCCGAGGCGGATATACGATGGTGCCCCATTAGCTATTACTCCGGGTAGTCTTCAACCATGAATGAATTTTCTTCGAGTACAGCTTCGAGGTGCTGGATGTTAACTTTTGCATACGGTTCATGCTTCTCTGTACTCTTCGCCATGTGCTGTAGTACGAAAGCGCAATCGTTGTATTGTTGTTGTGTTGGCTGTGCCATGTGCTGCCCCTTATAGGTCGCGGAAGTCGTCGTCGTTAGGATGTACGGGGAAGTCTTCATTGGCCCCGTAGTAGTTTTGGAATTCGTCGTCGCAATTAGTGACGTGCTTGATGGCGCGTAAGTTCATACGGGTGTACTCCCTTCATTACAGCGGGGCCCTTGACAGGGTCATGGACACATACGGTTAACACTACGAAGCCATCGTCATTCAGCGCGTAGCCATAGAGCTGTACAGGTGCCGAGTTTCCTGCTAAGTGGTAAGTGTGCTTAGGTGGGTATTGGTCCACAACATCCTTAACCATTTTGTCCAGCCCTGCATACCAAAGGTCGTAGTCTTCTTCATTGGCTAACTGGATGTCGGACAAGTCCACTTCTTCGCCATTGGCACGATAGATGGCCTTAACGATGTATTGAAGTTCGTCGCCGTCCATTTCGTAAGACTCGACAATCTTAACGCGTTGAGCACTTAGGCCCGCTAGCATTAGTTTGCTACAGAACTCTTCACGGGCAATGCTAATCTGTTCGGCCAACTGTTCCTTAAGGCCCTCGATTATTGCTATTTGGAGTTCGGCATCTACTGAATTACTCTTAGGTGTTAGTTTCATAGTGGGATACTCTAGAGATTAAAAAAGCCCCCGTGAGAGGAGGCTATAAATGATCATTAAACCGGGTGATTATTCGTCGTCAACAATTTCAAGTAACGCGTCGTATAAGTTAGCTAAATCGTCTTCATCTTCTGCAAGTTTTTTCAGACCACGGATAGTGTTTAGACCTGCTGCTTTCAACGCTTTTTCAGTTTGCTTTTTGCTTTCTTTACGAGCGGCGGTATACGCGTCTTTGACTTGGTCAATGGTAACGGGTTCGTCATCGTCGTCATCGTCATCATCATCGTCATCGTCGTCGTCATCGTCGTCGTCATCATCATCATCGTCGTCGTCATCGTCGTCATCGTCATCATCATCATCGTCGTCGTCATCATCGTCATCGTCATCATCATCGTCGTCGTCGTCATCATCATCGTCATCATCGTCGTCATCATCATCGTCGTCGTCATCGTTATCCAACAACTCAGCAATTTCTTTCGCAATTTCGGCATAGTCGTCTTCATCCACTTTTTTAGCATTTTTGTAATCATGCTCGGCTAGAATCGTCATGACTTCTGCTTTACTTGATTCAGCGATTGCGGCTTTAACCAACGCTAAGAATTCTTTCTGCGTCATTTCAACTTCTGGGGCCGTTTTCTCTTTCTCTTTTTCTTTCAATTTCGCCGCGGCTTTTTCGGCTTTAGCGATAGCTTTCAGCTCTGCTTTAGTTGGCTTCTTGTCAGCCTTGCCCGATTTAGGTTTCTTATCAACCTTCGCTTCGGGTGGGACCGTTGCGCCCAATGCTTCTGCGATTGCAAATGCTAGAGATTTAATAGACGCTTCACATAATGTTACTGTTTGAACTTTAGCCATTTGATAATTTCCTTGAGGCCGTAGCCTCGATAATTTAAAGATTAAAAGTACTGTTCGGGTTTTCTTGTTCACCCCTTAAGCTTAGGGGAAATTTGCAATAACGCAACTTTTATTTTTGTTTATTTCGGCACGTTCTTTCTCCTGTAAAGTTGTTCGTTCTCGTCATACAAATAAGACTAGTAGAGTATCCGAGAACTGCAACTTTATTTATAAAATAGTTTGGTATGCTTCTGCTACTTCTTCTTCGCAGCGTTCAAGCTTGCCAATGATCTTAGCCTTGTGCTTGGCATCCAGCTCCATCTCAGTCGTCTTAGGCATTACCCATGCTGACTGACGCTTACCATTTACACGTAGGCGACCATCTGACGACCCGGGTACTTTCAATTCGTGGAAGCCCGCGTCGTTGAGCGCATGTTTTAGCTCTGACGTCTTCTTGGATGCTGTGCCGAGAATAGCCTCGTAAGGGCTCACGTTGCCCCCATTTTGGTGCATCTTTAATAAGAACATTTGGCACAACGATTTCCACGTCATGTAAGTGTACTTATTCAGCATAGACTCGTCATCGTCCAGTTCATCTTTAACCAATGCTTCGGCCCAATCCAGTGATGAACGCATAACCTGCTTGGTGTACTCAGTCTTCGGCAAGTTGTAAATATCAATGGTAACTATTTTCATGTGCTTAAAGAAGTACGCGATAGCTGGTATGTTAGCGTCTAGGTACTTAACCAACTTGGCATAGTACTTCGCGTCCCGGGGCATAACTTCACAACGCAGCATACAGAATCGACGTTCATCCGCTGTTACGAAGAGTGCATCCTCGTGGTTGGTGAAGGCAAGCATATTAGTAACGTTTGGAAGCGTCACATAATCTTTTTGCATGGCCCTGATTTTTACTGTGTCCTCTGTGATGAATGACTTCAAATTTTCGGTAATCGTTTTACGCGCCTTGGCGGCATACAGCTCGTGAATTAGTACTAACTGTGAACCAGACTGCCAAGAGTTAAACTTCTCTTCTAGTGGCTGCGTGGTGTTCAATTCATTCACGTTCTTAGCACCGAAGATAGGCTTAATTATCTTGGCGGCGATGATTGATTTACCGATACCTTTACGACCTTTAATAATCGGGGCCCACATAATCTTTTTACCGGGGTTCTGGTAATTGTATGCTATGAACTCCAACACGATTGCACGTTCATAAGCGTCTGGGAACAAGTACTCAAAATGTTCACGTAACGGCTTAGTCTTGCCCTTCTTCGGTTTCACATCTGACGCGCAATAAGTGTTAAGCAATTTACTACGTTTATCCAGTGGGTCCCGGAACGTTCTTTCATGCGCCGGGGAGTAGCGACGAGCATCAACCTTCTGCACCGCGCCAATATCTGTCAAGATTTTGAACGGGGACAATTTGGTATAGCCGAAGTCTTCATTCATCTCAGTGTTCTTGGTGTTGAAACCTTCCGGTTTATACTCCAATTCAGCACGTCGATTATAGATAATATTTTCACTGGCAATATAGTAAAAGTCGTCAAACTCCCGGATGTACTTATCAATTACCGGGCCGTCTAAATCGCTATCAATATCTAAGCGTTCTTTCGCTTCGGTCTTCTCGACTTTCTGCGTTTTAATCTTAGACTTAATTTCGCTCTTAAGGTCAGCGAGTGAGATGTCCTTCACCCGGGCGCTAATCTTTTTAAGCATTGAGTTAAGTTGAATCGGACTCGTCTTGTTGGACTGCACACTCGCAGCGGCCATGGTCAAGATATGGTCAACGTCACTCTCAAGCGATTCTGATTTTTGAATACGCTCTACGATTTGGTCGTGGGACCATTCCAAGTCATTATGATTACGTGAGTGCGACTTCCATACCGACTTAACGGTGGTTTTAATCTCGCTCAGTTTCATTGGTGGGCTGAACTTAAGTTCGTTAATCTCCCAGCAAAAATCCATAATCTCTTGAAGCGGTTTGCCCTGACCAATTAATGTCCCTGCAACCTTCGCGATATGGTCATTACGGCCGCCTTCCGTCAGCTCCGCAGTAATATCGACCTTCTCGTTTATCGAGTTGTTTAGCTCCTCCTGCTCCCATAGCAGTTCGGGCGGGACTTCGATTTTCTGTTCTGGGTCAAGTAACGCCTTTTGCTCAGTGGCGTAGTAGTAAAAATGTTTCTCCATTTCTCGTGGACAGGCAGGCAGATACATTGGTCGTGATAAAGCTTTGGCTGATGTATCGACGCCTGTACTGCCAAACAGGTAATTAAGATAGATAGTCGTTTCAACGTGCTTGCCTTTGCTAACAGGTTCGATGTAAGGGATAACCACACGATAGCGGTTGCCCTTGCCTTCCATCTTGTGACTATGCGTGGTGTATATGCAGTAGCGACACTTGAGCGGCTTAAGGACCTTACGGATACCCTTTGGCGTAATGTTCGAGTTATCTAAATCGAGCGTGGCCCCATAGTAGAACTTGACTGCACTCGCGTTACGCTTCTCACCCTTGAAGGATGCGAAAACGAAGTACGGGCCGTCTTTTTTCTTACGACGTACCGCAGTCTCTAAGTTCTTAAACAGTTTATCAATGCTAAGTTTCTTTTGCACAATCTTAGAATTGAATACGGATGAACCAAGCGCGATTACTACTTTTTTCTTCGCCATAATCTCGCCTTAGCTTGCTTTGGTTAGTGTTGGATTAATCATCGTCAGTGTTTCCCTCCCTATGGTTAAGGGGTGTGCAATATTATGCTGAAAAGCTAGGACTGTAAACTAGTATTTTAGCTCTAGTGTACGGTGTCCTCATTCTCGTTATATATTTCGACCACTTGGAACACCCCAACTTCGATAGCTAACGCGTCTTCAAAAAGAACGGTCAAGTTTTCTGTTTGGCTCTCACTGAGAAGTCTCCGACCCCAACAAGCATTAATAGAATCTGTGAAGTCATTCGCCTTTTCGTTTAAATCTTCGACTGATTCTTGGTCGCGCATAAAGGTTAGTTTTACCACGAGTTCTTGTTCCAGCCCGGGGCCTAGTTTCCAGATTACCTCGTTAATGTCTTTCCAGAATTCGTCGCGTTCAATGAAGTCTTTAGATAGTTGGCTCATAAGATTATTTCCTGCTGTAGTCTTCGAGAGATAAGATACCCGTAAAGCTCTTGTGGGTCATTCCTACTGTGCCGTCGCATCGAACTAGATAACCATCTTCGGCATTGGTAATCCACCGGGCATGTACCCAGCCTGTGTTATTAAGTTTAATCCATACGTTGCCCGAAGACCAACGGTACACCTTGAAGTTAACAACGGCCTTTCCTAGCCGTGTACACTGCTTGGTTAACAGTTCCCGTAGCTCTACAGTCGTTAACCCTTTACGCTTGAGGTATACCGCTAACGCGATACTGACTAGCAATGATATTAAGTGAATCATTTATTACCTTCCACACTGTCCCAAGGACAGATAAAAGCCTTGTCGGGGCGTCCCAGTTTACTAAGTTGTTTTGCTACGTCCTCAGTGTCCGTCGTTCGTACGTTAAGCACCACACCGTATACATGCCATTGGTAGCATACCTCCGGGTCCTTAGCGGCCTGCTTAGGCCCTGCAATCGAGTATAAAACAAATGTGGCTACTACCGCGATGTAACATACTATACTGATAAGGTGCTTATTCATGCTGCTGGCCTCTAGGCTTTGATGTAGGAACACATAGCCGGGTACATTTCCTCGACTAAACTTTTAATTGGTACTCCTTGCATTTTAGACAACTTTTTCAAAAGCGCCACAGTTTCTTTTACTTCCTTCTCAATCATCACCATGTTTTTGCCAGTACTGGTCGTTAAAGCTATGAAGATTTTCGCGTCTTCGGGCTTGTCCAACTTGTTCGCGAACAGGGCACACGTTAGGTGGTTAGCAAAAGAGGAGCCATAGCGCGGCGCTGCTTCGGCGTTCAGACTCACTAGGGACGTGAAGGCCCCCAGTAGAAACACAGTTAGGACAAAGGCTATTACATTTTTCATTTTGGTTGATGGCTTTTTCATCTTGATTAACTCCGTTGAGTTGGTCTTCGTGTGCCTGCGCTTCTGCTAGAAGTTCGGGCGTGAGGTCTATCTTATTCGAGTGTATCTGTTCCGGGTGTAAACCGAGTTGGAATAGTATCTCTGAGTCGAGGACTATGCCGCTGCTATGCGCCCAACGTAGGTAGCTCGGGCCCGTTTCTTTTCGTAGTACTTGGGCCCCGGTCAAATAACGGAAGCGTCCAAAACTTAAGTAACGGTTCAAGTGTATATGTGAGGCCATGGGACTACTCCTGTATCGGTTGAACTTGCTGGGCTAGAACGCGGTATATCTCTAGGCTCGCTTCGGGCTGGATGTGCGCGAGAATACTGTTAGTTTCGACGTATGTTTCAACGTCTAGGACTCGACACCGGGTTCCCTTCTTAACAACTAGATTGTCTATGTTGTTAGGGCGCTTAACGTCGATGTCTACGATGGCTACAACCAAGTCGCCTTTTTCTACGGGCTTGCTAAGGAACTGGGTATTTACTGGGTGGAATGGCTTGGCCGGGAGTAAGCCCCCGACTTGTGCTTGGTTAGCCCCCGGGCCTTCGAGGTATACGCCTTGGTTATTCAGTTTCTTTTCGATTATCTCAAGGTCACGGACCACCCACTCTTTAATCATTGGGAGAATCTGGTCTATCTGTTCAGCGAATAGCTCTGTGAGGACCATGTTATTACCGACGGACAGTTCCAATTGACACGGCTCGAACTGCTCGGGCTCGTCAATCATGCCTAAGCAATAATCGCACTCGTCGTCGTCGCCATCGTCACAGTCACAGACACCTTCAACGGGTGGTGTGGTCTGTGTTTCGAGCCAAAGTACGCTACGCAATTGAGCGCCCTTGTCGTTAAGTTGTTTCAATAATGCTTTGATGTTCGCGCCACTCGCAGGGCTGGTAAATCGTTCTAGGTTGTTCATGGGGTCATTCCTATTTTCTTCTGGTAATTTAAAGATAGTATAAAATTTACATACTGCAACTTTATTTCGATGGTGGGTTTAATCGCTCCCACTCTACACGCACTAAGTCTGTAACTTCGGCCGTTGGTAACGGGGTGTTGAACTTCTTGTTTTTAGTGAGTGCTAGCTTAAGAACTCCCGCGCGGTTCTCACCGTTCTTGAATGCCTTAACGATCTTTTTATGTATACGGGTGTTGCGACTGCCTTTGTCCGACTTAGTCTTCTTGGTCTTGGCAGGCTTCTCGTTCCCGACTGTCGCTTTATCCGCACCCGACATACTGGACGTGTCCAACCAATCTTTAGCAGCACACAGCTCGTTAAGGATGTCCATAATGTGTGCATCACCAAGCGGCACTTCCATCGTTAGGTTGAACTTCTTCGCTTTCCGTATCGTCGCTGCGGGAGTCATGCCTCCGATAAGGGACACACGGATATGGTCGCTCATTATCGTCAGGAACTTCTTGGCAGGCTTAACGTCTTTTTTAGCTGCGACCTTCTTTGCTTTCTTCGCGACCTTGGCTAAATTCTTCGCGGCTTTCATTGCGATGACGTCAGCTAGGTAATCGTTGTAGGCTTCTTCCACCGTGCCACCATAACCGCTGGCTGACTCTTGGATATTTTCAAATTTCGGACCTACGCAGCACCATGAGTTTCCGTCTTTAAAGAGGCGGCATTTCTTAGATGTTTTTGACATAATATTACCTATTGAGTTTGTGCTAATTCTAAGCACTTTATTGAAATAAAAACCATGGCGTCGTCTTCTTCTAACCGGACTAGAACCTCGTAAGGGTCTGCACGGAACAACACCTTGAAGCTTACCAGTTCGCCATACGTTCCCGCTTTGATAGCGCGCTTCTCTAACCGGGTGTTGTAGGCGGTGTCTCTAGTGACTACTACGCGGTCCCCTTCTAACACATAATTTCTAGTCATTTTATTGAGCCTTGTTGTGGGTGATACATTAAGACTAGTTGGCATCTTGGAGACTGCCAACTTATATTTATATTATTTTTACTCCCGGGCTAACGTTGTATAAAAGGCCCACGACTTTCTCCATATAGAAAGCGTTCTTAACTTCGAATAAGTCCGAGTGGCCTTCCAGTATCCCGGTTAGGTCAATGTTCATTACTCGTGGGTCTGAGCCTTCGTAACCATAGGCCCCCATAGCGCCCCAAGCGTTCGGGATGATAAGGCCGATAAAAGGTATGCGGTCAAACCAACGGGCCACCCGGGTCGGGACATCGTCTTCGGTGTGAACTACTATCACCTGTCGGATGTTCGGGGGGAAGACAGTATCTACATTGAGCGCGGGATTAATTAGTAGAAGCGTCTTAAACTCCATGCCTAACTGGGCCGCTCGTAGCAGTATGGCGCATCCATTGCTGTGACCAACCGCATAGCATGGCGACACGGGATAAACCTGTGCATGGGCCATAGCGAGGCGTTTAGCCACAATCTTGTTTTTGAACAGCACTGAGAGCAGGCCGAACCACCCATACTTCCACGATTTAACCGTAGTGCTCCCGGGGTGCTCTCGTAGGAACGGTCGCAGCATCTCCACGGTATCCGCGCCCCCGTCCCTAACGTTAAATCCATGTAGTAGATATGTCTTCATAGTGTGTTAGTCCTCTTTGCAATGGATGACGTATTTCGCCATGAGTTCAGACATACGCGCTTTAATAAACTTCTTGCATATGCCATCGGTTTTAAAGTCTTCGTTTAGCATGAGGAGGTTGAACCCTTCCCCCGGCCTAACGATATGTAGTTTAATCTTCCAGTAGCTATGCTGGGCTTCACCCGTTGGCGCTATGATGATACCGCAGACAACGTCGTTAACCTTTATCTGTATGTCCGGCCGCTGCTTCTTGGAATTAAACTTTACATTGATGGTGGTTGCCATGCGCAATCCGTCCATTTTACAGGGGTATCGCTGGACTCTAAATTGATAGCGACACGAAGTTGCTTACCTAGCCCGAACATTGGGATGTTGGTGTACTTGTCGATAGTGAAGAAAAACTCGGTCCCGGTTTCGCCTTCTTCTTGGCGCTCCCATATATGGTTAGTCATAGACGCTGCAATGCGGGTCATAGCAACTACCCATTCGCGGCGTAGACTAATTGGGTGGATTCGCATTACGTCCGTGTCTAACGCGCCCGTTGCTTCTTTCAGTTGGCGTAGAACTTCTGCGAAAGCTACTCGGTTCGGTGTTTCATTTTGTTGGTGCATATTAACCTACCTTATTGCATGTGCTCTGGGGCACGTTCTATTAGTTGCCCGTTAGGGTGGTCGGTAATCATAATCAACGTGCCCGCACTGTCACGCAGGTACTTAACTTTAGCCGTGCGGACCTTTGTGTTTCTAGCACGTTCGAGGTTAGCCGCTTTACGCTTTAACTTAGCGCGTTGATTACGTTTATTTGATGAAGCCATATTTTATCGCCATTTGGTTGATAGGGGTTAACCACAGGTTGTGCTCTGTGATTAGTTTCATGGTGTTCTTCTTGAGCCATTTGACTGCGGCTGTAGAGGAACGAAACTTGATGCTGTGCTGTACTTGTCGTTCTAGCCCTGAGTCGAATCCGTCGATGTTATCTGGGTAGACCCAGAACTTAACCACCCAGAACACCTCGCCTAGCCATTCCCGGGGGCACTGGACGATTCCACATGCCTTGGCCCCGTACTTGATGAAGAGGCTACGCTCCGAGTTCTTAAACTCTGTTTGGCCCGGCATAAGGTCGAACTTGCGTGTGGTGAACTCTGTTACGTCTTTCATATCAGCGGCCTCGGTTTGTTTCCATACCATAACTATAGGCCATAACTCACGAACTGCAAATTTATTTATCGCAGACGCAAAAAAGCCGCTATAAAAGCGGCCGTTTGGTGATCGTTAAAACTGGGGTTATTTCTCTGGGGCAATCGCTGTCTCGTTAGCTAAGTATCCGGGACTGGTAAGGTCAGGCGATTATCTTCATCATGTTCTCTAGGAATTTTAACACATACCCCAGCGGAGTATGAGGGCGAGTCAGCTTCGTCGATTAGGCTGTTGTTCGGGGTTACGGTTTCCTTGTGTACACAAAGAGTCGTATCCGTTTCATCGAAAGCAATGGTGGCCCACTCCGGCCATGATACTGTCGAACAGCCTATCAACATAAGAGACAACGCGAACGCTATTAAAAGCTTCATTCGTCAGTTCCTTTTGTTGTAGTCAAAAAAGAGGCCCCTATAAGAGGCCGACTTTCATTATTAGATTGATCACCCCCTTCAAGTGCGGCGAGTCCCGCAATAAATTCGGCTTAGGTTTTCCGTCTAATTGAGTAACACAGTAAACCCGTTTATTAATTAAGTACAGTAGTTTTTAACTTTCTTTTACTTGCGTAATGGTCATCGTTTCTAAGTCGCAGTTAATGATAGCTAATACCGGGCCACAATCGCTTGCTGCGTCCGCTGATGGGATTAACTCACCTTCCAATATCGTTGGTAACACTTCGGCAAACTGCGTCATGATGATGTCGAGAGCGTAGTAATAGAAGTTCCCCTCGAACAGGATGATGCAGTCGTTATCCCCAACGGGGTCTATGTCGTCATAAACGGTTACAGTGATATTATTCATTGGGGAAGTCCTCTTCGTCTAGCCCTGCGTAGTCCAACGGTTCGAAGACGATGTAATCGTGCATATCGGGGACAGGTGCTAACTGTAGTATTAAATTGGCACCTAATGTCGCGTCTAGCTCATTAGTGAAGCCTTCGGATAGTATGACTGACGGTTCACGGAACCCAGCGCCTACGCCCGCTATGTGCGTTTTGACGGTGGCAACAAAGAACTTGCCCCGGTCTTGGATGACCGTAGGGAGGGACAACACAAAGACTGTGTCACCTTCGTAGTTGATAGCCCGGGGGCATACTAGAATTGGTCCAATAAATTTAATCATCATTCCACCTTAAATCATTGTATACGGCATGTAACAACGCTTCCTGTAGCCCTTCCGCATGTAGCGGGTAATCGGACCTTAGAGCTATTGTTAAACTCTGTATTAGTCGTTCAAGCCGGGGCACTGTGAGCAGGTCTGTTTTAGCTATGCTTTGCTCTCGTGTGCGTTTGGCAATGTGTTTGGCTGCGCGGTCTATCGCGATAGTTAATCTCTGTTTGCTCACTAGGTCCCCCGGTGGCTAAAGTTGGTTATGTCCAATGACTATAAACCAAGTGGGGGCAGAACGGTACAATTATTTTTTTCTATACGGCCTTTGCTAGCTCTTTCTGTAGCCCCGGCTTCGTGTTGTTTGAGTGGCTACATTCAGAGTACTTTAGCTGTAATCCAAGGTGTAGGCATTTCTTTCTAACCGTGGCCGCTGGTCGGTCTAGGTACTCTCCGGCTTCTGCCGCCGTGTACTCGGCGTGGTTGACTTGGAGCCAATCCGTTTCGACCGTAGTGAAGCGGCGACATACTCGGGTGCCTTCTGCTCTGGGTGCCGAGTCCTTTACTTCTGCTGCTCGGGTAACGGAGCTGATATTCAGCAATTGCGTTAAGTTCATTGTGGTATCTCCTGTAAAAATACATACGGCCTACCTTCTTTTCTGAAAAAATACATACGGCCTTACTTGTCACAGCCCGGGTGTAGGTACTTATATTGCTGGGCTAGGTCGGTCAGGTCTTGGACCGATACGCCGGGGCTGCCCGGGTCATAAAACCAAAATTTAAAGTAACCTGTTGTCGGTTGTGATAGGTGGTCCTGTAGCGACAAGTCTGCTTGAATGGGCCCGTGGTGTAAGAACCGGGCGAACTCGTGAAAGTCCATTACTGCGTTCTTTGACGCGACGGCCAATCTATTGAACACTGCGGCTACCTTTTCGGCGGGTGCTACCGCGGCCTTCATTAGTGCGTTTTGGCGGTTACATCGCTTTACGTGGAAGTAAACTGCGGCACCTTTACGCGGGCCAAATAGTTTAATCGCTTTCTTTGTGCTTAACTTCTTACTGCGGTTCGTGTTCATCTTATTGTGTCCGTTTGCTTCTGATAACTTAAGAGTAGTTGACGCTTTCCAAAACGCCAACTTTTATTTTAATTAATGGCTGATAGGTGTTGTGCTTAATATCACGTTGTCAAAATGTACCAGTGAATCAACACTCGGGGCCCATGATGAAGACGAGCCGCCATGCCAGATATAAAACATTAAATGATTGATAGCATAGATGCGATTTTCTCCCAGCATCATGTTAGTTCTTTCGAGAACTAGCTGACCATTTACCCAGATTCTAACGATACCATTTGCCACGTTGGCGTCGTTCATTTGGGCGTACGTTTCGACGTAGTATTTAACACCGCGTTGGAAGTGGAACGGTTCCCCGTTGTGCATGTAACTAATCTCTTCACCGCAGTACCCGTTAAGCAGGGGGTTATCTTGGTGATAGAAGTAGCCAATAGCGCGACCATCCTCACGGAACATTGAGCGCAGACTAAAGCCTTCGTCAGGGCCTTGGCCGTAGGCGTTACAGCCATCGGGGTAGACCTGATTACCGTTAGGCTTTTTAAGGTCCTTATTCAGCCCCACGAGCCCGGGAAGCTTACCCCCCATAGAGAAGTCATACCCCGGTGCGAACTCTATCTCGTAACCGAAGTATACTGACTCGGTAGGCGTCAGGTTCTTGGCTGCGTGGACGCCCTTTTTAACTAGGTCCTTTGGTATCAGGATGTCCCAGCGGCCACCGTTGATGGTTGACTCCTTCATCGAGAAGGTTTCCCACTGGAAGTTAAAATCTGTATCCCCTAGGTCCTCGGTGTAGGTGGTGCCGTTGGCGTATTGGTCGAAGTCTACGGACCATATGGCCCCGGACGTGTCCAATGGTGGTAAGGTGTGGATGTCAGCGGGGACTATAACAACGTCGTCGCCCTCGTCTTCATCCGTGGGGGTTACTACATCGTCCCCTACGTCCACAATCTTAATGGGCTCGTAATCGTCGGGAACTGTCAGCCCAATTTCGAACTGACAACCTACTAATAACAAACTGGCTAACATGCCTATTAGTAATTTTTTCATGATGTACCTCTATCGTTTTTTGTTAATGGCTAACGCGCCTTGGTGGAGCTTTTCACGTACGTCGCTATGGGTGCTATTGCCTGTGGGTAGCAGTAGCATTAGTTGGTTTATCTCCTCTTTGCTTAACCGTACATCGGTAGTGGTTAGTTCAATGTATAA
Organism: Alteromonadaceae bacterium; assembly: GCA_016765535.1. Taxonomy (GTDB): domain Bacteria; phylum Pseudomonadota; class Gammaproteobacteria; order Enterobacterales; family Alteromonadaceae. Next base: position 168,899 of record JAESPQ010000022.1, read on the forward strand.
CTGCTCTGCTTCCTGCATCGGGTGGCGTCTACGTTCCACGCCTTGAGTTGGGCATAGCTTGCTGAACGAGAATGTGACAGTGTCCTTGTCATTGACGACCGCTAGTCTTACAGCGGTTGGTGCGTCAATGGCCTGTAACGACTTAGTTAACGTGCGGTCTATCAACTTAATTTCACGCCAAGAACTGTCCCGGTCAATGTCACAAATGGGGAAAACGCCACGCTCCCCGTGCATGGCATCGCTGATTGAGTCGTATGTGTCCCCGTCGTATGAGACTACAGTGAATTTAGTCATAAGTTTTCTGCCTTAACTCTTGGGGAAGGACCCACAGCCCATGTACCTTCGTGCTTGTGGTACGCCTGACCTGTTAGCTTGCCCTTCCATTGNATAACTGTGTAGTACGTTGTCATGTACTGTGCATGTGTGGGCTTCATCCACCCGAAGAATACTTCGATAAACTGGGCCATTACGTTAACCTTTTAATTGTGCCATGGCCCGAGGTGTAATGCTCCCCAACGGCTAGGGTTTGAATGTGGAAGGCGTAATCTCCTCGGTAGTGCCCTGATACTATCCACGGCGGCTCATAGCCTGTGGTGAATATGACGCTATCAGTGACGGGCACAGGGTGTCGCATAGCTATCTGGATGAAGGACATCTCCAATACTTTTAAATGCCGCTTCGGTTGGTCTGCGTCCTTACGCGCATTATTTAGATACGTCCATGGTCCATTGGCTGTGCGCTTGAACCCTTTTAGTGTCTTGACGAAAACGATATATTCCTTGAACCCCGCGGGGCTCACCTTGGTTATAATCTTGTTGCCGTTGGGCCGTACTTCGAAACCGTGGCGCATGGTGTACCCCTATAGGTTTTTAGCGAGGAAAACGCCGACTATCAAGCCCGCAATACCTGCGGCGATGTTAGCCATTAATTCAACTGTTGTCATCGGTTCCATGTTCGGCCTCCTCGTCTTCTGCGTCGATTGCTTCCACGACTGCTATCGCACAGTTGGGGGCACTCATTGGGTTGCTTTTGCCATGGCTGTATACGTCATCTAATAACAGGGTGTAACGGTGTAGCTTGGCTTCTAACTTCGCGACATATGCTCGGTTGGCTCGGGCGTTGCAGGTCGTACCGCAACACTCGTTTAGCCTTGATGGTTTAATCATCTAAGTAAAGGTCAAGTAGTACGATTAGCGCGTCGCTCAGTAGTGCGCGGTCCATCGTTGCGATTAGCTCCATTGCTTGACGGCCGTGTGAAGGTTTGAAAGTCTTCAATACAACTTTAGTACTTTTGGCTTTGCTACCTTTGGGTGCTTCTTTGGCTACTTCTTTAGCGGCCTTAACTTTTTTAATGATCTTAGCCGGGGCTGCGTTACCACCTTTGCGGACTGCCTTGATTACTTCCGACGAACTAACGTTACCTGCTTTAACTTCTGCGATGACTTCATCACCCGCAGACAATAAGATTAAATGGTTGTCAACGTCCTTACGTGAACGGTGAACGGCTTCGGCTACTTCACCCTTTGTCATGCCTTGGTTAATCATACGTTGGTACGCCTGCGCTCGTTCTACGGGCTCTAACTGACGGCCTTGGCTTGACGTAATCATGAATGATAGTTCTTCGAGTTTTGACCCGGTGAATTCTTTCACTTCGAGGCGGGTACACTCGGCTTGCATTGCCGCTAAGTAACGGTGATGACCATCAATGATTTTAAACCCGTCTGGGGTGGTCTTAATCATGATATTCGGTAGCTGTGCGCCTGCTGCATAAGCTTTAGCTAACTGGTCTACATGGTCTTGGTCGATGTCACGAACGTTAAAGCCTTCTTCAATGAAGATATGTTCCATTGGTACAAAGAAAGTCTTAGTTACTTTGATACCTAGGTCTTTGTCTTTAGCGTATGCAGAACCTACTGAGATGCCCGTTACTGTTGTGTTTGTCATGTGATACCCTTACTTGTTTGTGTGATGTTTCGTTCTTGATAACTTAACTATAGTAGACGTTTCCGATTGTGCAAATTTTATTTAATAAATTGGTAAAATTCTTTCATCGGGTACGACTTCTGTGTGATGTCGTAAATGGAGAACCAATCGTCACAGTGTGGAAGTTTCCCCTTGTTGAAGTCGCCAACCATTACTAGCAATTGTTCGAAGGATACTACTTCCTGTTCGCCTACACAGTCAGGGCCATTCATCGGGACGATAAGATATTCTTGCTGGGACAGTTCACGGTGTAACTTGCGACGCTTCTGCTCCATATCCATCACCATTTGTAACAGCTCCGTTGCGGTGTTGGGTTGTGGTGTGTCGCTGCCTGTAGAGGGGGTAGATTCGTTAGCGCAAAGAAAGAAATATAGTGGGTTTTTCATGTTACCGCCTAGTGTGCTTTGTTGTTGATAACTTAACTATAGTCGAGGGTTCCAATTGTGCAAATTTTATTTTCCTCCTCTCTGGATTATCTCAAGAATCATTGCGCCATTTCGTAGTCGTACCCCTCGCGGTATGCTCTCGGCGGTGTAGTGGTGGAAATGGATACTTATAGGGAATGGATACCACCCGAATATTCTCACGAACGACGTGGACTTGTCCCGGCGTACCAACTCGGCGTTATACTTCCGGCCGTGGTAGAACGATGTAACGCTGTACGTTCTAGACATCATCGCCATCCTTACACGTCGGGCAACATACACCCACTTGGTCGTCGTCGTGTGCTATACACCAATTGCGGCGGAGTACTGCCTCTTCTGCGGCTTCTTCCACGGTGCTAGTGATGATACTTATTTGGAAACGGCACCACGAACACGACCACACGAATTCAGTTACCACATCGTCCGCGAACTCGCTAGCGTGGTTGTCTAGGTCTGCGTACCAGTTCTTACACTTCTTTAAAACTTTCCCGTTTGGTCCCGGCATAATCTTGTCCTCATTTCAAAAAATACATACGGCCGACGTTTCAAAAAATACATACGGCCGAGTTTCAAAAAATACATACGGCCGGGTTTTCAAAAAATACATACGGCCGACTTTCAAAAAATACATACGGCCGGGTTTTCAAAAAATACATACGGCCGACTTTTTATGTCATTTTGCTAAGTCATTGATATTTGCTAAGTCATTGATTTTAGGTCATTTGAGCTAAGTCATTGATTTTAGGTCATTTTCGCTAAGTCATTGATTGTTGCTAAGTCATTGATATTAGCTAAGTCCTTGATTCTAAAGCCTAACGCCCTAGAGCCGCAAAGGTCGCACCGCGGCCGATAATCTGATAAATGTCTTCTATTTCAAGGGTTATGAGGTTCTTTATCGCTAGTCGAAGCCTAACGTTCTCTAGCTGTGCGCGGTACATCTGCGACGCTGTGCCCATGGTGTGCCATTCTTGCCCCGTGTAGCTGTGCTGGGACGTCACCCGGGCAAGGAACGCGGCGTAATCTGCCTGCGACTCTAGCGCGGCCCCGGCTTGTAGTTCGTCCATAATCAGGCGGGCGGCTAGACATTGCGCTTCGGTGTACATAGGGCAGTCTAAACGGGCCGCTGGGGCGCTTTGTTCTTTAGCGACCCCAGTGCTTAGGGTGGTAGCTTTAAACGGCGCTATGGGCTTTCTAGGGGGTGTATATTTCATTGTGTATGCCTCGTTTCGGTTTGTTGGGTGTACTACTGCCAAAGGAGCCACAGAGGCCCCCAGATTAAAATTAGAATTGTGCGCCATACAGGGCAAAAAATACCGCCCGGGCAATTTACTAGCCGCGTTTAAATCTTGCGGGCTTTTGAGTTTTGAAAATATCAATTTTATAGGGTGAAAAAATCGTTCCCAGAAAATTACTAGGTCGGAAAAATTCACCCCAGAAAATTACTATCTCGGAAAAATTCACCCCGGGCTTTTACTAGGGTGAAAATTTTCATTTTTAGAGCTGTCTAGGGCCTATGATAGCACCCCTGATAATCGACCTATAGGTAGGTGTGTTGCTTTGCTATATCGGTTATAAATATGACGTCTTGACCATCGTGTCGGGAACCGCTCGCGCATTTGGGCGCAGTGTCGCAACCTTCACCCAATTGGAACGCACACCCGGCGCATTGATCTATGACGTTGGCGGGGTCTTGGCGCTTGGATAAGTCCACGGGAACCACTAAGGCTATAACACCATTAGCAATCGTGTAACGTGGTTTTTGGTGGCTCTCTAGCGGCGTTAATAAATAGACCTGCTCATAGCTAAAAAACCATGTTGTCGATACTCTCGCGAGTGTGCCGACCGGGTGCGGAAACGTTACAAGGAATCCGCCCGCGTCGGGCTTGTGGTCGCCGTATAGTGTCGCGCCCTCCCATGTGCTAGAGAATGAAAAATTGCTTTTGAGTAGTATTAATCGTTGCTTAGACATAATGCGGTACTCCGTTGTGGTGTGCTTATACCAGCAAAGGCCCCAAAAAGGAGCTATGCGGGGCGTTCTCTGTTAATCCTGTTGATAGTGTGTGTACATGGCGTTGTCGTGTATCTGCGCGTTGTAGTGGGCTAGCGTGTGAATCGCCGCGATTGCTTCCGAGTCTTCGAAGGTTGCCACAATGGCCGACTCGTTAAGCGTGATAATCTTGCCCGGGGCGGTCGGTTTAAATGCCTCCTCGATTAAGTAGGTGGTCCGCCTGTGCTCTATCATCACAGATACGGTGCGGAGTTCTTTAAATATCCAGAAGCCGCGGCTAGCTGTGCGGGTTTCCATTGTGTACCCGCGGACCGTTGACGCTTTTATATTCCGTGTGAGTATTGGCATGTAACCCCCTAGCCCATAGAAGCCGCAAGATTTAAAATAGTGTATTGAACGTTGCCGATTAATTCGAAAGCTACATAACAAATAGTTGCTAATGCTACGCCTAATTTTACTAGTGTTTCGCCTGTTAATTCTTGGATGAATGTAAACATAATTTGTTATCCTTGTTTGAGTGTGGTTTGCCTTACACAACTAAGAATAGTACACGGTCGGCAAACCGCAAACATTATTTAAAATTAAATCATACAATGCCCGGGAGGCTTGAGACTAAACTCCGCATAGCGTCCGACCACGTCGCCGGATGTTGGGCCCGGGTCAACGTCGTGGACCACTCGCAAAAGTTCCACCGTGGGGGCGTCGCATAGGCTGTGTTCTAGTTCCATTAAATCCCAAAGGCGGGCAATGGTCGCCAATTGGTTATAGGTCCACCGTTCGCCCTTTGGCAGGCTGTCCACATAGGCGGTTAACTCCGCGTTCATAGATGAAAGGCGGCTTACTAACTCCGCTTGTGTTTGGTCGCAGGGGTGGAGCTGTCCGGGGTGGAATGGTCCCGGGTCTATCTCCGACACGCTGCCCGCATCCAGTACAAAACCGGGGACCTCTTCCGAGTCTTGCCCATACGGCGCACCCAACGCGGGCGACATACCACAAGCGCGGCGGCCTGTTACGTGGTGGGGGATATGTCCGGCTAAAGCTGTGCTATAAAAATCTTGTTGATTATTCATGTTTTGACTCTCCGATGTGTTGCGGTTATTGCTCATTAAAAAATTGTTCGTGGCTGTTAATCTCGCGACGTAAAGCGCGGGCGCTGGGGCAATCAATTATAACTAAATCACCCTCGCAATATGAATATAACTGATTGTCGCCGCGGTTCACGTAGCAGGCCGTTAAACCATCATCATAGATTCTTTCGTGTGCGGCGTTGGCGTTGGTGAACCCTATAAAATGGTCGTGGCTGGGGCAATGTGAACGCTGTATAAGTGCGCCCGCTTTTGTGTGTTCAATGTTAGCTTTTAACATGGTGATGCCTCCGCGTCGAATGTATCAGTGATGTGATTTAGCATGTATACAGAGTTGTGACAGTGGCGGCACGGTATCCAATAATTAAGGCTACCGACTACGAGCCCGCCGCCCTCGATTAATTGGTGTATAGCGTTTGTGTTCCCGGCTGGGTGGAACGGTTCGACACCGTCAAAGCTAAGTAACGCGCCGCAATCAACATCTAGTAACGCGGCATGTTTAAGATTTGAATCTGGATAATAGACTAGCACGGCCTTGTAGGTTTGAACGTTTGGCGCTGCGCGTTGCGTGATGGCTGGTAATGTTTTCATGTGGGCGAATCCTTGAATGATTTAAAAGAGTTTAACAGCGGGCCACTGGGGCCCAAATTAGCTAGCTTTTATCGCCAACTTTACGCCCTAGGTAATAGGCAAAACCATCATTTAATTTACCAATCAATACGCGGGGTGTTTCGGCACAGTCTAGGCACGAAACCATATACCATTTTTTATCGGCTTCAACGCGCATTAGGTCCACAGCATGATACCCGTTGCGGCTTCCGTATTGGTAGCGGTAATCGCTGCCAGATTGAACTAGCTCTAGGTTTACTTCTTGGATTTCTGCGCGTAAATTTGTAACGGTGGTGCGGCTAAATGATGACATAATTTAATACTCCGTGGTGGTGGTTTGGTCTTACACTTTTAAATATAGTCTGCTTTTCCGAGAGTGCAAACTTTATTTGAAAATGACCCGGTAACGTCCCCCGGGCCGGGTGTGGAACTAGCCGCCTACGACGACAATCGAATCACCTTCTTTCGCGATGTACTGACTGTGTCCAACATGTTCTAGCGTAACCCCGCGGCAACCGTAGCGGCTAACCTCGCTATCTGCTTCTACTTGTACCGCCTCTTCTGTGCCAATGTAAATAGTTTCGTTTTGATTGCCGTTAACGGTGGTAAACGTTGCTCTGAATATTGAAGACATAATTTAGTACTCCGATTAATTTAATTGAACTAGTAAAGCGTTTAATTCTGCGCGTACTCGTGGCGGTGTGGTCGATTGCATAACGAGATATACTAGCGCGTCGCGTTGGCTTGTGCTGACTCGCACAGACGTAAAGCGGGCGAATGTTGGCACGACTTCGGAGTCTATAAAATCGTAGTTAGCCGCGTTGGTGATAGCGTTGTTAACGTACTCGGTTTTCGTGTCGTAACGTGCGCCGCGTTGCTCGGTTTCTTTGGTGCGGTTATTCATAATCACATAAGACCAAATAGAACCCCAGCGAACAATTAAAAATGATTCGGTGGCCGATTGTGCAACTAATACTTTAGCGTCAAAGTCTGAAATAATCATAGGGTGGTACTCCGTTTAATTGATGATATTTGCCTAACAATTTAAGTATAGGTGATGATTCCAGAACCACCACCCGGTAACGCAATTAAACTATAAAATTAATATTGTGGGCTGGGGTCATAAAGTGTTGTTGCATTTGGAACACTGGACACCGGGCCCCGTGGAACTCACGACCGCCCCAAACGTTCACGGGCTGCAATGTTAGAGGGTCGCGGCCTTTTACCACGTACACGGCGCGGGCTGTGGCGTCTAAGCCCTCGCAGTACATAAACGCTGCGCCATGTGTGGCAAAGTACGTCGATTCGTAACCGTTATCATATGTTTTTTCGCCTTGATGTAACACAACGTATTTAACGGTAAATTTAGCTAATTTTGGCATGGTGTGCCCCTTGTATGATTTGGATAGTGTGGACCCTTCCGGGCCCATGGTGCCAATTATGCGCGGCGGTCTTGAATCTGTGCGTAGAACCCATTTGCTACCCATGACCCGGCTTTGAAGGTGATTAGCGAACCATCATTAAAATCGACTGTTAACCCGACTATGTCAATGCTTGCGACCTCACGAATAAACATGTTAACGAGACATTCAAAAGCAACTTCTTTCGTAACACAGTAGCCCATAACACCCTTAACAGTTTGACCGTGGAAAAAGTCATAAGCGGCCTGTGCTGTGTTCGGTGTGTCTAGCACTTCGACGTTGTAGCTTTTCCAGATTGAACCGCCCGCGGTGTGGAGGTCTAGCGTTTCGCCTTCGTCGGTTGTGCTTGCGATGCCGTGGAATTTAATAGTTTTGATTGCGCCAGTATGAAGATTTTTGATAGTTGCGCCGACTGGGTAAAGGTTATGTATTAGCATGGGTAGTACTCCGATTTGATTGATGTTGTTTGCCTAACAATTTAAGTATAGGCGATGTTTCCAGAACCGCCACAAATTAGCTAAATTAAATGAAATTAATAATAACGCACTATGCGTGTGCTGTGTTGGTGCGCCTATTCTAGCGCGTGGCCTTGGCTCTTAAAAAATCCGCTGTGGCCGTTTTCGAAGTCATAAGTCATACACTACCCCACTAAGGAAACGATGTGGCCCGTTGGGGCTGCGAGAATCAGCGTTAATTGCTCCGTGATAGTGGCGGGAGTATCAACCATTTTACCGCCGTGCTGCGGCTGGCAGTATTCAAAGCGCGGGTATTGGTTGAACCGTTTAGAGTAGAAGCTTTTACCCTTCAATGGCCCGCTAACCATAACGACAATGCAATGGTTATCTGATTGTAATCTAATCTGTGAGTCGTCCGCAGTGAATGGGTAGACTGTGAATTCTGCCGCAGTGCGGGCGCGTGGCATTTTGTAGCTTACATGTGGTGCGTTCATAGGTAGAACCTCGATTAATTGAAAGGGGTGTTACTGGGGGCCTAGTACCNGGCCCAATTACACAACGCTGTGAAGTCTTCGAAGGACTCCGTGTTTTCGTAGTCACTATCGACATACACCCACACGAGGTAAGCGCCGGAGGTTAACAACTCCGCGTTGCTGTACCAGTCATGACTTGCACACCATCGCATTTGTGCGGCTGTAATAGGGTTACTCGGTGCCATGGTAGCAAGTATGCTTTCAAGTGTGGCGATGTCTGCTTGTATTACTGCGGGGGTGGCGTTGTTGTTCATGGTGTCGTACTCCGTTTAATTGATGTTGTTTGCCTAACAATTTAAGTATAGCCGCTATTCTGTAAACGGCCACAAATTAACTAAATCTTTTCTTTGCTGCCTTGTACACTGGGGACACGACGACCCAAACAAGCGCGATTAATAGCCCCGCACCTATTAGCACGTCCACAAAACGCCACGCTAACCAGAGTGCAACCACAAGCGCAATATTGCCGGGTGCGTCCCCTTTGCGAGCCCTGCGGGATATGCCCGCATAGCCGCTCATTAGCTAGCCCCTTTACACTGTGCCACGGTCCAAGTAAATGAAGCCTTGGCTAACTCTACTACTGATTGTTGTATAAGGCGGTCCATATCCTTTTTTGCTACCGGGTGCCCTGCGCTATACGCTTGTATCACTATTTCGGGCGTTGTGTTGTTATGGGTGGCGAATAGTTCGGTGGCTTCTTTTAATATGGCGGCCATTGCATCAGGTGTATTAATGATGGTTAGACAGCGGGTGACTAGCATCGCGTTAGCTGTGCTCTGTACTTGCTCATTGGTTAGGTCTATCGCATCGCCTGCGGCTTTCATATTGGCAGTGGGTGCAGTTCGTGCCGCAGTCTCTAGGGCTTCCATGTAACGCATGAAAACGGTGTACATGCCGTTAATTTCACGGGCAGACCATACGCATTGATAACCGTCGCACATGTTAACCATATAGCCGCTGTTGTCGCTGTCGAAGTCGTTTGTTAGTAGGTCGTTAATGTTACAGAAGGCGCTTGTACCGCGGTTAGCTTCTGACAACATACCCTCTAAAAGTACGCGCTCTTCACCGTTGCATTTGCCAGTAAAGAAGTTGCTAATTGCTGCTAATTTAGTTAATGAATTTTGTGTATATTCCATGGTAACACTCCGTAAAAGTTTGATGATGTTTGCCTAACAATTTAAGTATAGGACACTTCCCAGCATCCGCCACTAAATAACTAAATTAGGTCCGCCATGGTCGCGGGTGTTACCTTCCGCCAATCTGCAAAGTCTACCAAATCCGACACGGTAAAGCCGCTCGTTAAGAGCTTGTCGCAACACTCGTCGAAGGTAAGGCCCGCTTTAAAATGGCGTACTGTTTGCGCTCTGATACGCTCGTTAATGTTGCCCGGGGGGACTAGTGTTAGCATGGCTCTATCCTCTACTTATTGCTAGTTTAAAATCGCGTGATAACATGCGGATTTTCGAAAAGTGGTGTCTAGTTGGTACGCCGTCCCAGCCGAAAACGTCCACAGTGTAAAAGCGTGTTGTTTCACTGAATAGAACCGCTCTAAATTGGTTATTTGTTTCGACGTCTATAACGTGGCATACCGTGTCAACATCGCCGCGAACCTCAAGGGCTAAATGCGCGTTGTGTAGGGTGTCAAATGGGAACGGTCTGACTAAGTCACCGAAAACCCCCGCGTGTATCAGTACGGTGTACCCTTGGGCTGTGGCTTTCAATATCTCCGCGTCGTATGTGCTCCCGTCGTGCTGGTTGTGGACTATGACCGTCTTGGTCGCTGTTAGTGCTTCCTCTTCATCATTGGCGCAGTCAATACAGATTAACATTGTGACCCACGCGGAGGCGGTCATCTCGTCGGCTTTCACGTAGCTTTCACATGCTGGGCAGAAGTGCGGCGCGTCGTGTGATATTGGTCCGCCCGGGTCGGTGTGTGTGGTTGGTGTGCTGTGCTGTGCGGCTGCGTTTACTGCGGCTTTAACCGCTGGGCTACATTGCAACCACTGCGCCGGGTCTAGTTCGTTTAATGCTACGCGTCTGTGGTTCCCGTCTAGTAATGGGGCTGTCAACACACGGTCAATTATTTGGCTACATTGCTCTAGTACTTCGGGAGTGTTTACCGCTGGGGTGTCTAACGCTTTCGGTGGGTTGGCTTCATAGTCTGCTTTATCGCTCGCGCACTCTGGGCAAATCAGCATATCCCAGTCAGCGGAGAATGTTAGGCCGTTGCTGTGACATTCACAGTTAAGGCAGTAGCCGCTTGTTGGGGCTAGAACATTTAATAGCTCTTGTTCGTCTGTGGCTGCGCGGTCTGCTTTCACTGCTTCGATTCGTGCGGCGGTTTCTTCTTTAACGTTGCGGATGTATAAGCAAAGTTCATCTATACACATGGTAGCTTTATGGAAGCGACGAACCGCCACAGCGCCACGGGATAACATGCCTGTGACCTCTACAATGTAATACCACTTTGTTTCGCTGCGTAGGCTACAAGAATATTTAGCCCCGGTGTAAAGGTTTAGAATGTAGAAGGTGTGCGCGTCGGTGGCTGGGGTGCTTAGTGCGTGGGTTGATAGTTGCATAATGTGTTACTCCGTTGTGATGATGTGTTTGCCTTACACAACTAATGATAGTACAGGTATTCGAAAGCGCCACTATATAGGGTAAATAAATGTAATCTCCCAGAGCCCGGAAGCAGGACGGAGGCCCCAAGGCTGCTAGAGCCCTTTTAGAATCCTTCTATATAAGCACTATTTAAACGCTTCCGGGCCTCTGGGGACGCTTCCACAGTTTCCGCTCTGGGGCCTCTGGGGCACCTTTAAAGCTTCCGGGGCCTTAAGCGCGTTAATGGTATGGACGGGCTATTTTAACCCCTTCCGGGGCTCTGGGGCGCTCTCTGGGGCTAGGCTGGGACGCCATATAGTAACGATCTCCAAAGCTACCCGGGCAATGGACAGGCAAGGCACGTTATCCAATTACTTCAATGACTTACATGTGATACACGCGCCCTGTGCTATGGTCATCATAAGGCCCCTGTGCTGCTTATTAGCCTTTCATGTGGTGATAGTATCTAAGGGTCTATTTCTCAGGTGGGAAATGGACAGAGACAGTGGACGCGCTAAGTGTCTGATTAGTATGGTGTTAGTGGTGGTTAATTCTTTAGCTCTCTAAAGGATTAAAAGAATAATAGTATAAGTAACAGTAAGTTAAAAGTTATTAGGTCTTGAGTATCATTTAGAAAAGTATTAGATAGAGTTAGTTTATCCCTGTATAGGTCACATTCCCAATAATTAGTACAGCCACAGGGCCCTAGAACGCTAACCCCGGGAGCCCTAGAGCACAGTAATTTTTCTAAATGATACTCAAGACCATGAAAGTTGTAAGTCATTGAAACCTATATGGCTATGGCTCCCAGCTCTAGAGCGTCCACCTGTGCGGGCTGTGTAACGTGTTGTAATCATTGGCGTTCGTGTGTCCACTGTCTCTGTCCATTTCCCAGCTCTAGCACCACATCAAATGAAACCACAATAACTATAGTAGTATCAATCACTTAGTGCTCTAGCCTCTCTGGGGCCACAGGCTGACAGGGCCACCATAACGCTAAGTGTATGATACTATTAGGTATTCTCTTTAGCAGGGCTAGGGGATAAGTGTATAAGTATCAATGACTTACCTCTTCATCACCAGGAAACCTGAGTAGTATCAATGACTTAGCATCAATCACCTTCATATCACTGTAAGTCCTTGATATATAACGATAAAACGTCAGAACCGCCCAGAATTCACCAAAAACGTCCACGTCTGCTGCCGTAAAATTCCCGGGGCTACAGGAAAGTGTACACCTTAAGCTCTAGGGCGCTAAGAAGATGAATTCTTTAATTGACGGGAAGCAAAGGGCGGGTTAATATCTCGTGTAGATTAAAGCTTCCTGAGAAAAAGTCGCCGTAGAATTTTTTCTGAAAATTTTAAAAGCATAAGTAGTCTTTGCTCTGCGTGAGAGATTGGCTAGCCCGGGAAACTTGGACTATACTTAAGTTAAGCGCCACAGAGAGAACACGATTATGAAGCCCTTATTTAAAGNTGATAAAACCTACCCGCGAACAGTCTTCGGGATTGGCTACCAGATAGAAGGCGGTGGGTCCACGCACTACACCAAGATTTATAACCATTGGCGCGATATGCTGCGACGCTTCCTAGAGCACGAGAAAGGCTACAACACTTTAAACCTCGCGCACGGGTGGGAGTGCTTCGACACCTTCCGTGACTGGTACTTGATTAAAGAGATTGGGCTGCACAAGCTTAAGTCGCGCTACCTCGTCTTCCTCGCGCCGGAGTTCTTGCCAAAGCGTATGAAGGTCGGGGGCAAAGTCGAAATGATAGTTAGTCCGAAGTTCGGGCCGAAGACTTGCACCCTGTCTATTAAGAAGCCGCCGACGTGGCGTAAAGCCCGCTGGGTGGAAGCCCGGGTCAGGGATAAAGAAACCAAAGAGGTCGAAGATAAGATGGTGCTCCGGGAAGGTACAAAGAACGCGCAGCGAACACAGTTCTTTGTACCCATGGACACAGTATTATACCGCCGCAAGAAAGCAGCTATTAAAATTTGGTCTGAATATATCGGCAGTGAAGAGGACCGAATAGCCCTCGCGTCCCTAGAGCGGACGAAGGACCGCAACACCCGGGAATTGATGCGGATAGGCCGCAGTAACTTAACCAAGGGTGCCACTCAGCACTATAATAAAATAATCGCCCCCGCACAGGCGCTACAGGGCAAACAGCTTCTTAAGGCCCGGGCGAAGGAAGCCAAACGACTTGCAGGGCTGGATGATGTCGAATTAAGAATAAAACAGCGGGGCATATATCGCGGGCTGGGCTACATCGGGGAAGGGAAATACCCTACCAGAATAAACAAGGTTAAGACCCGGGCATACAACCGATGGATGTGGATATTAGACAGGTGCTACAAGAATTGTGACCGCAGAGAAGACACCAACATGTACCTAGGTTATAGGCTGGGCAAAAAGTTCTTGTGCTTCCAAGATTTTGCCAAGTGGTTCGAGAAACATGACCGCCCGGGCAGCCCGCTTCCAACCTTCATCGTCAAACCCAATAGTAACGGTAAATTGGTCCTCGGGCCGAAGAATACTAAATTAATGTTCTAGGAGAACAATCGTGAAAAGACAAAAGTACCCAGTATCAGTAATCAACATCGGCGCGGTCATTTATGACGTGATGGCTTTCACCTACGAAGGCAAAACAGAAATAGATATTCGCCATTGGCATGTTCGCTCTATCCAGCGGAAGCGTATGTCTCGCTTAGAGAAACGTTTCCTCGCGATGGGGACACATCCCCGGGATGCCACGCAGTATGTGGGCCTAACAGCCAAGAACGAATTCACTTGGGGCCGACTCGGGGGGATATCGCCTCGTGTCGATGGTTGGTCCAAGTCTATCAGCCGCCGGGACCGCATGAAGTTCACGGTCGGGGACGATTTACCGTCAGGTGTATACACCACGATTCTACAGGCGCTAAAGTATGCCTTGCTCGACGCGCAGGGGGACCTAAACCGTTGGCAGGCTAGCCAAGCGGAAGTAGGCAGCCCCGAAGAGTGGCAAGAGTGGGAAGATGAAATAAACGACTGTAAACGGGAAATTCGCGCACTGAAAACACGCTTAACAAAAATAAAGAGAGGAAAGTTTGCATAATCGAAAACGTATACTAGTCTTAGGTGTATCAGGACATACAACGCACATCGTGGAAATGCTTAAACGCGAAGGCCACAAGGTGATAACATTACACGACATAGAACGAGGATTAAACAATGAGTCTTTCAGCAGAATTGAACCATTTCAGAATACCGATGCTTGGGCGCTTTCTAGGCCACGCAATGCAGAACACCCACGGAAGCTTTCTCGAAGGGGAAGTCTACGTCATCACCGCATACAATCCCCAAGATAAAACGGTGCAAACAACGGGCCGCACCACCCGTAACCGTTGGATAGACGCCAACTCATTTGAAGTTGTCCGCAATGCGTCATGGGACTTTGCAGAAGGGCATTGTGCTCCGCATTTGGAAGCAGCAAGTGACTTCACGAATGACCTAGCCAAGTTCGAAGACCACGGCCATGACGACCACATCGAAACGTTGGCATTTGCCCCTTTCCTTAACATAGATTTGGCTAACAGCCCGGACTACTCCGCAACAGGTCGCTACATTGGTGATGCTTGGCCGGAAATGACATCGAGAATGCTGCGCCCCGCACGTCCGCTAGCCGCGGACGAAAACCAACATAAAATACTAAGCCATGACTTTACGTCACTTGAGCAAAAGGCCATGACATATGCCCGCAAAGGTAAAAGCCGAGCGAACGCGATGTTCCATTACGCGACAGGTAGAGCAGAGTTCTTAGCACAACAACATCGCGAGCGCCGCTTCGCATCTCTCGGACCTCATGCGGATAGACTCTTCTTGACCTTGCGTGACCCCGAAGAAAGCCGAGCAATGCTAAAAGAAAAGTTCGAGGCTATCCAATATTCAGCCAAGCAGGAACCGTCCCTAACAGATGATATAAGCGACGCCTTTTTAGCAGTGCAACGCTTGATGCAAGTGCCTGACCATCTATTAGTCGAGAAGCAGACACTAACGGCTGACGCGATGCACCAAATGCAGTTTAATTGCCGATGTGTCATGCCTGACCTCACAAAAGGTGCGTTTATCTTAGATGAAGGATATATAGAGCGCATAGAAGACGGCAAACCGACGTACTCGAAGCCTTTCATGATTAAGGGTGCAGAGATGTCCGCTAAGTTCGAAAAGACCATGAGAGCGCGATTAGAGCGCGATATGACCCGGGTTAACCGCACGGTGTTGGGTATGTCGCCCGTGTCAAGCGGAGTTTACAACTGTACCGTTGAGTGCATCATGGGTATAGGTGACTTTATCCAAGGCCGCACATACCGTGCGATATTCAACGGCATTAGCCAGAACATCCGAGTCGAGCACCCTGATACCTTAGTGCCTGTACCCGTTGACCGCTTGTACTTCGACCGCAAGCAAGAGCTAACATTGATGGACGACCGTGACGGGCCAATGTCACCTACCTTTGAAGAGCAGACCACGAAAGACGAATCGTATGGGCCGAAGGACTCGTCGCCGGAAGAAACGACTTTTGTACATAAATCAGCAACCCGTAAAACGCAGGAAGTGCATGAAGAAAATGAAGGCACAGCCAACCTACGCAAATACCGCTTCAATCCAGAAGCATAAGGCGACATTATGAAAATCTATGCAACAGATGATAATGACTTAGCAGTAATCGGCATGGGCGAGAAGTGGACCATCAAAGATATAAACTTCGCGTTCGGTTGTGGTATGAACCGCTCCCGCCTCCTCGTTAAAAAAGCAATTCGCTGTGGGGTGATGCAAAAGGGTGTAGACGAGAACAAAGCGTTTACTGTAATTGCCAAATACACGTACAACTTAGATACCATTAACGCCGCAGACGCGTCCATAAAATAAAAACCATTTGTTAATCGACCCCTTTATCCTGTAGTATGCTTTCATACACAGAATCAACAAGGGGTCTTTTATCAAAACTTTAGAAGAAAAAATCGAAGCAATGTGCGAAGAGATTGGGGCACCAAAGCCCTTCGAATTCCTCATGCAGGTAGCGAGCGGAACAGACCCACGTAACACCTCGCTAATCTACAATATGGTCGAAGCATTAGACGGGCAGAACGGCGAAGGCTGCGCCCCGGATGACTTTGATTGGATGGAACTAGTTGACGTTATTCGCGAGAAGTACAAGGGCGCGAAAGTGTCCATCGGTGAGTCTCAAGCAGCTACCAAACTCATTCTAGAATACACACATTCCAAGAAGCGTCAGACCGATTTAAACGGCGCTGCGGAAGGACAGCAAGAAATAGAAAAGCTGACAAAATCCGAAATTCGAATGTTCACCAAGAAATTCAACCACGAGTATTAGACCCATGCCGTTAGCTGACAAGAACGACAAAATAGAAGAAGAGGTCAAGTGGACACGCAACGAAAAGCGGATGCTCAAGCATTTGCTATTGAATGATAACCTTGCGTATAGCCGATACTTCTTCAAGCACAGGGAAGCGATGAAGATGCTGATTAGTCCACACCATTTGATTATGGCGGACACTTTAAGGAAAGTATTCACCGGGGAAATTAAACGACTCATTATTAACGTGCCACCGGGATACACAAAGACCGAGATGGCCGTTATCCTGTTTATGTCACAGGGCCTAGCAATCAACCCCAAGGCCAAGTTTATTCACGCGACTTACTCCGGCGATTTAGCATTAGAGAACAGCCAGAAAACAAAAGATATTGTCATCTCTCCCGAGTTCCATGACCTCTTCGGTCTTAACGTCCGACAAGATTCTAAGTCCAAGAAGAAATGGTATACAGAAGAAGGCGGCGGTGTGTATGCGGTTGCTGCGGGTGGTGCGATTACTGGCTTCCGTGCAGGACGGTTCCAGTTAGGTTTTCAAGGTGCGTTTATCTTCGATGACCCGATTAAACCCGATGATGCGTACAGCCCAACGAAAAGGGCCAAGATTAACAACCGATTTATGAACACCTTTAAAAGTCGTCTTGCTCTTGAGAAAGAAACGCCGATGATTCTTATCATGCAGCGTATCCACGAAGACGACCCAAGCGGTTATTTACTTACAGGCGGTACAGGTGAGAAGTGGCACCATTTGTTATTACCTACACCAATGCCACCGGGGCCCGTAAGCAAGTGGTATCCTAA
The DNA here is from genome assembly GCA_016765535.1 of Alteromonadaceae bacterium. Classification (GTDB taxonomy): domain Bacteria; phylum Pseudomonadota; class Gammaproteobacteria; order Enterobacterales; family Alteromonadaceae. The sequence goes on from JAESPQ010000022.1 coordinate 186,196, forward strand.
AGAGTATACCCATGGCATACCTATTGAGTATGACCTCGAACCCGGGCCGCTGTGGCCCTTTAAGCATGATGCAGAAAAGCTCGTAGAGATGGAACGGACAGACCCATATACTACATCGTCGCAGTACGGCCAACGCCCTACACCTAAAGGCGGTACGATCTTTAAGGATGAATGGTGGAAGTATTGGACTGTGCTACCGAAAGATTTAGCGTATATGAGAATCTATGCGGATACAGCCCAGAAGAAAGAAGAACACAACGATTACACGGTACTTCAAGCATGGGCATATTCGCCTAGCATGGGCATCATTTTAATTGAACAATTTCGTGGTAAGCTAGAGGCCCCGGAGTTAGAAAAAACCTTTGTCGAATTCTGGAATAAAATGACGGATTGGTGTAAGGCGCAGGGCATACGTTGCACCGTGGTAAAAGTGGAAGATAAATCGTCGGGGTCGAGTTTGATTCAGACCATTAAGAAAAAGACGCTAGTACCGATTAAAGGTATCCAGCGTTCTAAGGATAAAATCACTCGTGCTTACGGTGTGGTCCCACAGATTACAACGGGTAACGTTTGGCTACCACAAAACGCCGTTTGGATATTTGATTTTAAAGACGAGTGCCGTAAGTTCAGCCCGTTAATGGCACACAAACACGATGACCAAATTGACCCATTGATGGATGCAGTGGAAGATATGTTAATGAATAAAAACGTCGTGCCAGTTGGCGGCGAGTCACACACGCAAACAGATGATACCCCGGGGACAGATTATGGCTACTATGGGTAATAAACCAGACTCAAAGCTTGAGGAAATATCCAAGAGCAATAAGGTCAAGCGGGACAAGTTGAAGGTCCCAATAAAGCTAAAGAAACGTCGCTGGTTAGAGCCACTAGTCTTCTTTATCAAAATATGGTGTATACTTAGGGGCAGAGGGCCGAGCAAAGCTACTGTTAATTGGCTAGCGAAGTACGGCATCAAACAAACCATCGGAAAAGTAGGGGCAGGTAATGGCGAAGAAAAAAGTAAATAAAAAGCTCGACACAGGCGGGGGCGATAAAGGCAGTAAAAGCCTTTTTGACAATAAGGGCTCCCCCGGCTTTGCGAGTTATAACGGCTTTATCGAGGAGAAAGAGAAACACCCCTCGTTAATTGGCGCGAAGAAGTTCATAACTTATAGTGATATGCTCGCTAATACGTCCATTGTGGGCGCAGGGGTGCGATATTTCCTTAACTTAATATCTAAGGCACAGTGGAATGTAGAACCGTTTGACGATAGCCCAGAGGCGCTAGAATACGCGGAGCTGTTAGAATCGGCTATACATGATATGGAAACCCCGTGGTATCGTATTGTGCGACGTTCAGCAATGTACCGCTTCTATGGTTTCAGTATACAAGAGTGGATACTTAAACGCCGAATAGACGGTCGCTTAGGTTTCAAGGATATTGAGCCACGACCACAGCATACTATCGAACGCTGGGACATCGAAAACGGGCGAGTAATCGGCGTAGTACAACGCGACGCGCAAGACTTTTCAGAGGTATACCTAGACATAAACTGGCTAGTATATATCACGGATGACAGTATCACCGATGTACCAGAAGGTATCGGCCTGTTTCGTCACATTGTAGAAACGGTTGAGAAGCTAAAACGCTATGAGCAGTTAGAAGCGTTCGGCTTTGAAACAGACCTACGCGGTATCCCGATTGTTAAAGCCCCGTTAGAAGATTTAGCCGATTTAGTAAGCCGCGGTGAGATAACCCCGGCAGAGCGTAATATTATATTACAACCGCTCAAGAACTTTGTCGCGAATCATATCAAGAGTGCTAAGTTAGGCATGATGATAGATTCTAGCACGTACAAGAGCAAGGACACGGCGGAATCGGTATCACCTACGCCCAAGTGGGACGTAGAACTATTAAAGGGCTCTAGCACATCACAGGACGCCATAGCGGTAGCGATTAACAGACTTAACCACGAGATTGCACGTTTACTCGGTGTTGAAGCGTTATTACTGGGTGCCGACGGCCGTGGTTCAGAAGCGTTATCGCGTGATAAATCACAGAACTTCTTTTTAATTGTTGATTCTACATTAATGGAGTTGGCAGAATCTTATAAGAAGTCTATAGTTACAGTACTAGGCGAACAGAACGGCATGGACTTGCAGAAGAAACCAAGCTTTAAACCCGAAGCGATTAAATTTAAAGACGTTGAAGAAATTACAACGGCCCTTAAAGACCTTGCAAGTGCAGGCGCTCCGATTATGGCTGATGACCCTATTATTAACGAGATACGCGATTTACTTGGCACCTCACGTATTGACGTAGTAAAGATTCTTCAAGACCTAGCGGTAAATACTGACCACAATTCAGACCACCCAAAAGACGACGATGAAATAGCAGCAGAAGTCGATAAACTATTAGGAGGTAAATAATGGCATTAGTCGTAGGCACAAATAGTTACGCACCCCGAGCGGACGCGGACACGTACTTCGCAGACTCTATCCGGGCAGCGCAGTGGATTGCGTTTAGCGAACCTCTACGTGATTCGGGAATGGTGGAAGCCACCCGAGTTTTCGAGCGTCAGCGTTGGCGCGGGGAGAAAGAAATTAGTACACAGACGTTAGCGTTTGGCCGTACGGGTCTAACAGGTAAAGAGGGTGAATCAGTTACACCCGCACAGTCCCTATTAGATATAAGCGAAGCCCAATTCGAATACGCGCTTGCACTGTTAGTGGACGCGTCGGTATTGGAAAGCAACGACGCCACGGGCTCTAACGTTAAGAGTCTGAAAGCAGGTTCAGCAGCGATGGAGTTCTTCCGGGTTACGACGGGCACAAGGTTCCCGGTCATTGTTACTGACATTATCGGTCAATATCTGTTAGGCAGCGCAGCAGCACTCGGGGTAACTCCGTGTGTCAGTGGAACAGATGTAGAAAGTGGCTTCACGGACCGCGACCAGTTTGGATTTAGGGAGCCCCTATAATGTCTCATTTACCCAATATATTTAATGCGAATATCGCCCAGCTACTAAACAAGAACATGGGGCAATTAGTGTTCCCACTTACCCTTAAAAAGGTAGTGGCGACCCGTGACCCTAGTGACTCTACAAAGCAAATAGAAGTTGTTACAGAGCACCCCGGGAGGGGCTTCGTAGATGACAACGCACTTAGGTTCCGTAGTGGGACCACGACACAGTTCAGCGAAAAAAGTATCGCTATCTTAGGCGACAGTCTACCCGATAATATCATCCCAGAACCGGGCGACCTTATCTTCATCGAAAACGAGGACCATACAATCGCAGAAAACGGCGTAGTGCGGGACCCGGCGGGGGCGTTGTTCGAATGTGTAGTCGAGTAGAGAAGCAGGACGACCTAGACCCACTATCGCGTATAGAGGGCCTAGTAAGTCGGTTCGAGTCGGACTTCACCGCAGCGTTCCTAGTACTCATGGGCACCATTAAAAGTGAACTAGTATTAAGCGAGATAGCGGACCTAATCGAGCAGGGCCTATTAACCCAAGCCCTCGAAAAGGTGGAACAGTCCATAGCTAAGTTCTCTGACGTGGTGGTAACAGCTATCGCCGCGTCGGGTGCGAGTACAGCAGAGTTTCTACAGTCGGCGCTCAAGGTGGTAGTAAGCTTTGACCAGACTAACGAAAATGCTGTAAGCGCAATGCGTGATACTAAATTACGAATCATGCAGGGCCTTAGCACAACGCAGATGCAAACAATACGGGAGACATTAATCGAAGGCATTACTAATGGCGATAACCCTCTACAACAAGCGCGACGGTTCCGGGATGCTATCGGGCTAACGCCTAACCAGAATAAAGCGGTCGCGTCGTACCGTAGAGCACTTGAGAGCAATAGCGCGGCAGCGTTAAATAGGGCGCTACGTGATGCAAGGTTTGACCGAACGGTGGAGAACGCGCTATCTTCGGGGGACCCCTTATCAGCGAAACAAATTGATAAGATGGTCAATCGCTACATTGAACGTAGTGTAAGACACCGAGCGGAAGTGATAGCACGAACCGAAGCACTAGCGGCAGCGCACAAGGGTAACAACCTTATGTACGACCAAGCGATAGCAACGGGCATCCTTGAAAGGGAAAGGCTGTTACGAACGTGGAACCGGGCGAAAGATGACCGGGTCCGTGATACTCACGACGGTATGCAGGGACAACAGCGGGGCTTTGGCGTAGAGTTTATGTCAGACGCAGGCGTATTGCTCATGTACCCGGGGGACGAAAACGCACCGGGTAAGGAAACGATACAATGCCGTTGTTTAGTAACGACGAGACTTTTACCAATAGGCCAAGTGGCCGGAGTAACAATACTATGAGTAATGAAAAGCAGTACAAGTCCAGCGGGGACGTGTTCAAGCAGGATGCAAACCAGCAGATTATTGGTGGGTGGTTCAGCGTGTTCAAGATAGACGGCCAAGAAGTAATGGACAGTGATAACGAAGCCGTTGACATCGCTAGTTACCGCAAGGTATTCGTGGAGTTCTCGAAAGAGTACCGTAGCGCGAACTTTGACCACGCGGGCGAGTCAGTGGGCACCCTCATTGATAATATCTTGATTGACACCGAAGAATTCGCTAAAATGCTAGTTCATGAAATAACAGGTATCCCAGTTGACGACATCCCAGTGCAGAAGCTAGGGCACTTCGGAAGTTTTCAAATCCCCAACGTAGACGACTACGAAGATGCTATCAAGAACAAGTTAATGTTCAGCATTGAAGGTAGTTGCACCCGAGAGGTTATAGAATAATGGCACCACGCAAAAACGTAAACAAATTGACCCCGCATAGCGATGGATTACCCCGTCGTATGGTGATGACTAAGCTAACTGCGGTTGCCCTCACGGCCCGTGGTGCTAACCCTCACGCGGACGTTACCTTCTTTAAGTCGCACAAAGATGATACTATTAGCACAGTAGGTAAGAGCGGCGACCTAGTTGACTTACTAACTAGTTCCGATAATGGGCATCAACATGGCATCCGTGTGCGGTTCTATGAAGATGGCCTATACTTGGATGTGGGATACGCAAGCGGTGACGCAGCGGACTCGTCGCACTTTCATTCCGTCGTTATCGACGCAGCGGGTAACTTCGTTGTAAGTGAAAACAACGGCCATACGCACGACATATCCGCAGTGGATGTGCAAAGCTTCCTTTTAGGCTCACTAAACAAAACCTTTGATTATTTGCAAGAACATGGTAATGTTAGCGACTTGGAAGACAGTTTAATCAAGACCACTGCATTTAAAACACTTGGAGAAGACCGAATGACTTTAGAAGAGCAACTAGCGAAAGCTAAAAAAGACTTAACGGCGTCGCGAGCAGCGTTGAAAACTGCGGTAGCATTAGGTGGTCTTACGGACACCGAAAAATCGCATCACGCTAAACTTGGCGAAGCAGGTAAGGAAACGTTCTTAGGTAAATCAGCTACAGAACGTAACATAGACATCGAAGAAGCATTAAAAGCTGACCCGGTAGTGTATACCTCCGATGACGGTGTAGAGTTCCGCAAGTCGGATGACTCACGCATGGTACAAATGGCTAAGACGAACGACATTTTAGCTAAACGCCTTAATACCGAAATGGAAGCGGGCTCAGTAGCTAAATTCGAAAAACGTGCCGAAGACGAACTCGGTAACTTAACAGGTACAGTTGAAACACGCGCAGCCATCCTCAAGTCAATTGACGCTATCGAAGATGAAGCGGTACGCACCGAAGCAATGAAAACGCTTACTGCTAAAAACGTATCTAATAGCGGTGCATTTGTAGCTAAAGGCAAGGGCGGTCCATCGTCAGTTAGTGCAGGCGGTTCAGCCGATGACCAACTAGACGTATTAGCTAAAGAGCACATGACCGCGAACACTGGTTCATCGTTTGCGAAAAGCTATCAAGCAGTCCTAGAGACACCCGCGGGTGAAGCCCTTTACAACGAAAGCATAAACGCTTAAGTTTAACCAGATTGGAGAGTAAATAAATGGCAACAGTAAACGCAACAGTCGCAATTTCGCTAATCGCATCAGCGGACTTAAAAGCAAACCAGTTCCGCTTCGTTAACGTAAATTCTAGCGGCGAAACAATCGCAATTACCGGAGTCGGTGAACGCGTTGTCGGTCTACAAGAAGACAAGCCCGGTGAAGCGACAGGGCTAGCGGGCGAAACGTCTGAGGTATCTATCTCAGGTGTTGTAAAAGTAATCGCAGGCGCTACGGTAGCAGCGGGTCAAGAAGTTAAATGTGACGCAGTAGGTCGTGTAATCGACGCAACGAGTCGAGTAGTTACGCACTTTGTAGTCGGCACAGCATTAACAGGCGGTGCAGTGGGCGAGCTAATTGAAGTACTGATTAGCAAATATCAGCAAGCGGTATAAACCTAACCTAATTTAATAAGAGCTATAGGAGCTTTGATTTATGAATCCAACTAAAGGCGACGTCCATGTAAACCGCCCCTTGACCAACATCTCGGTAGCGTATTTACAAGACCAAAAGAACTTTATTGCTGACTCAATCTTCCCGAACATCCCGGTAAGTAAACAGTCAGACCTTTACTTCATGTACGACCGTGGTTTCTTTAACCGTGATGAAATGAAAGAACGTGCGCCGGGTACAGAATCAGCGGGTGGTGATTACACCATCGAAGTTGATACACCGTACTACGCTCGTGTGTATTCGTTCCATCATGATATTCCTGACCAACGCCGTGCGAACACTGATTCGGAATTAGCCCCGGATAGAGAAGCAACGGAACTAGTTACGCGTAAAGGTTTAATCCGACGCGAAACGTTATGGGTTTCTAAGTTCTTCAAAGCAGGCGTGTGGACTAATGACCGTACAGGTGTTGACTCAGCGCCCGTTGCAGGTACTTCTACACTGCGTTGGAATGATGACGCTAGTACGCCAATTGAAGATATTCGTGCATCGAAAACGATTGTGTTAGAAAGCACAGGTTTTGAGCCGAATACTTTGGTACTAGGTCAGAAAGTTGTTGATGCGTTATCAGACCATCCTGATATTGTTGACCGCGTTAAATACGGTCAGACTGCGAATGGTCCCGCGATGATTGAATTGTCAGAACTTGTGGCACTATTCAAAATCCCACGTATCTTCGTAATGAAGTCTATCGTAAATACTGCGAAAGAAGGTGCCGCTAACGTGCATAGCTTCATCGGTGGTGCTCACGCATTGCTAGTGTACTCTGCGCCAACTCCGGGCCTTATGACCCCGTCAGGTGGTTACACGTTCTCATGGACTGGCTTCTTAGGTGCCCAACCACAGGGACAACGTATTAAACGTTTCCGTATGGAGAACCTAGCGTCTGACCGTGTTGAAATTGATATGGCCTTCGACCAGAAGTTAATCTCTGCGGACCTTGGCTTCTTCTTCGACGGTATCGTGAAAGAAGTATAACCTGTAAAGGTTTAATGACTATAGGCCCTCTACGCAAAGTTTAGGGCCTTTATTTTTTCTAAGATAAGGTAATATCATTATGGCACAACGCCCAGAATTCAATAGCCGTCAAAAATTCGTAGTATTCCGTGATTTAAAATTCGCAGGCCGTACGTTCCTAGAGGGTCAAGAGTTCCCTTGGCGTTCGATTGGCTGTAGCGTACGTCGTCTTAATCAGATGTATAAAGCGCGTAAGTTGAACATGCTAGATGCACAAGAACCCGTGACAGAAGAAAAGCTATTAGCAATGGAACCCGAAGTTAAACCAGTAGTAAAAGAAGTAGTTAAACCTGTAGTAAAAGAAGTTGTGAAAGAAGTCGTGAAAGAAGTCGTGAAAGAAGTTGTGGACACGTCCGAAGAAGACAAAAAACCCGAGCTTTCTGACGAAGAAAAGAAAGCAAAGAAAGCGGCTCGACGTAAAGCAGCACGTAAAGCAGCCAAACTAGCCAAAGGGGAGTAACTGAACTATGAGTAAAGCATATACGCATTTATTGAAACATAGACTACGCACAGGGCAGGTAATCGCCCTCGCTGCGGGCGCAGCCACATTAACGCTGGACGTGGACCCCTCGTACCGTCATTCGTTCGCTGCGGTGGAATACTATAGCGATGCCTTGGGGGCCACTCAAGTCGTCCCCTCGGCAGGCACAGAGACTTTTACGCTCATATCGCCGTTACTCCCTACCGCGGAGCAGGTCTTTACAGATAACACGTCAAACTCTGCCGATGAACAAACGGTAAGTTGGGCATTTAATATCGTTACGGTCAAGGCTGTACTAGCCGGGGTCGTTGGTGCGACACATTGCCGCATTAGATTCATTGGTAACATTAGCTAAGGGGGTATTCTATGGGTACACCAATTGACAAGGCGTTCGGGAAGGGCACGGGCGCTTCTTCTCCTACCACAACCAAGGGCGATATAATTGTCCGTGGCGCATCGGCGGACGAACGATTAGGGGTGGGGACCGATGGACAAGTCCCCGTCGCGGACGCCGCGAGCCCCACAGGTATTAAATGGGAAACTCCCGCCGCAGGGAGTTTAATCGCAGCTGACTTCAATAACCTACCAGCACCCGCGGGTTTCCACATGCTAGGTGATGTAGCTTTGGGGGCTACTCATGCTGATAACGCGGTCGCTCCCGACCTTATCAAATTCGACTTCGTCTTCTTTGAAGCCACCACAACTACCATTAATAAAATATCGTGCGCGTCTGATACCGCCAGTAATGGTGGTTCAATGTTCGTAGCATTACACCCTATGACGGCTAAAGGGGTTATAGGCAACCAATCATTTGTAGCCACAATCACGGTAGGCACCGCTATTGACACTGAGCATGAAGAAACGATAGGTACACCTTGGGTGGTGCCTAGAGGACATTATGCAATAGTCATAGGCAATAATACTGCCACCAACCTTACTAATATAATCTCTTCCATCTCAGGCAACAGTGCCTCGCATGTATTTGGTAAGCATGTTACAGCTAAAGTGATATTCAGGTCTGACTTGGAGAACGAGGCAGAAAGTAGAACCATGTTTATGTTCAAGGATGATTACATTGCATCCCCTGACCTATCAAGCTTTGACTTCAATGACGTGACTAACTATGTAACGTCACCCTCCGTCAATGGTGATTTAGCACTAAGTACCCACGTCCCTATTGTTCTCTTCCGAGTGGACAGCACTACATAACGAACAGGTGAACGTATGACGATTTTTAGAATGAATGGCTTTGGCAACATAGCAAATGACAGCGGGGATTTACTAGCTACGGGTTGGGCCTTCGCTGGGGGCACTAGAGCCCTCGCCGGGGGCCGCTTCGGCGGTAACGGGTACAAACTTAACGGTGATTCTCAAGTCCTCGTTGAGGGCGCTATAGGGAGCATCCTCTCTAACCCGCGTTGGGGTAATACTTGGTGGGCTAATTGGGCGAACATCGGGGCGGATAGTAACATATGGATAATAGGGAACTTCACAGCGTCAGGTACTATGCCGAGTAGCACAACTGCGTCGGTAGTAGTTAGGCTCAAGTCCGATGGAGCGTTAGAGCTGTATACCACCGGGGTACTACGCCAAACAACTGCCACAGGGGTAATAACTACTGCCACGGACCACCATATCGAAGTACGGGCTTTCGCAAGTGACGTAGGGACTGCGGACGTGTGGGTAGATGGTGTCTCTGTGTTGTCCTTCGCTGGGGATTGTCGCTTCGGTTCAGCTAGCCCGACGTCATTGTTCGTAGGTGGGGGCCTGTCCACGGATTGTGTGATAGATGACCTAGTTACTATCAAAGACGATGTCACCCAGTTAAACTCGCACCAGATACATGAGCTGTTACCAGACGGCGCAGGTGATAACACAGCATGGACAGGTACTTTTGCAGATGTAGATGACCCACTAGGCACCCCCGACGAGGACACAACCGTTATCACTTCCAAGACCCTAGGGGATAAGCAGGACCACAACTTCGGAGCACTCCCGGTAAGCCCGGTAATCACTACCATTCACGCGGTCGAGTTAAATGCCCGTGTTCGTGTAACGCAAGACATCCCCCGTGATATAGTGCAATATACTATCTCGGGTGCAACAGAAACCGACGAGGCTACAAAGGCCGTAACGGACAGTTATGTAACCCAAGGGGACATACTTGCCCTAGACCCTAACACCGCCGCAGCATGGACAGTAGCAGCAGTAGACGCACTTAAGGTCGGCGTCAAAGTAACAACTTAACTAAGAGGTACAAATCATGGGCTCATTAATCACGCAAGCTTACCCAAGCGCGAGGCTCTTAGCGTCTCTCGTACCAGTAACCAAAGCGTCAGATTTAGCCGGAATACTGGATAGCACTAAATTTTATTTCATAGATGGTGCGGTAGATATGGGAACTCAATCAATTGAGATACCTGCCGGGGGCCTCTTTCTCGGGGGCCTCAATGTCGAAGTCTCTAGGCTTTTTAGCACAGAGGATAACCACACGATGTTTACATCCCCCGTGGGCGGTAGCGGTAGTTTCTTGTCAACCTTTGTCACATTCACCGAGTCCGGGGCTACCTCGCAGCTATTCAACATAGTGGGAAAAACCGGAAACGAAGCGATAGAATTTCAAAATACAATTTTCCGTGATTGCGATTCTTTGGGGACAGTAGATAACTACCGACAAGGTTTGGAAACGATAACCAGCCGCTTTGGTCGGACGCCTACATTAACCCTTAAAGGCGCTTGGGCCGGAGGGTACAGGGCAACTACCACTCTTGTTCGTTCCCTTGCCGCGGGAATGACAGACCCGATATTTAAAGCAGGCGCAGGCTTCATAATGCAGAGTCGATTCTTAACAGATGTGAATGTAGACTTACCTGCGTTAGCCCCGCTCTTTGACTTTGCCCCAGCGAATTTCCCCAACGTAGGTACAGTGTTATTGGATAGGTGCGTGATAACTCGGGACGGCGCAGTAGACGCTAATGACCCTAACATAACGCCTAATCTCGCTGCTGGGGACTTAGCTAGCTTTTGGACAGGTAACAACGGCATAGCTAACACCCTTGTCGGTGGTGCCAGCGTTATTACCGTCGAAGCGGTAACGACCATTACTGCACAAGACGCTTTTGTAGCACTAGCGGGTACTTGGACGCCCTCGGCACTCCAACATTTTGACGCACCCGCTAATGGTCAGTTACGACACAAGGGTAATGTCCCCCGGGAGTATGTGGCTATCATAGATTTAGTAATCGCTGGGACACAGAACACAGAAATTACCGTCAGGTTAAAGATGTGGGACGATTCCACATCTTCCTTTGTAACAGTTCATGACCAAACAAGGCCCGTCCTTAACCAACCCGGGGGCACGAATGTAGCGTTTTTCGGCTTGTCTCATGACATAACATTAGATATTAACGACTTCGCCTTTTTCGAAGTAGCTAACCGCTCGGGAACACAAAACGTAACGGCACAGTTAGAAGGGGCCCTCATTTTAAACGGCAGGTAATATATGGCTAAACATGAATCCGCGGCAAGCGTCGCGCTACAGCTAAAGAACTTTACAGAGGACATCATCCAGCAAGTGACATTGGAAGTGACCGCGGTACTTGGAGAAGATACCCCGGTCGATACTGGGTGGGCTCAAGCGAACTGGGTCCCTAATATTGGGGCTTCCCACACGGGGACAGTAGGGACAAAAGAGAGCGTAACCGCCACGGCGAAAGAAGAGGGAATCGCTAAGGTGTTGGCACTTTACAAATTACCCGCTATAGTTTTTGTAACGAACAATGTCCCGTATATCGAGAGGCTAAACTCGGGTCACTCAGACAAAGCACCGTCGGGCTATGTACAGCTCGCGATATTAAAGGGGATACAAGCAGTAGAAAACAGGGTATGATAACCGAAAGGCAGGTATATTATGGCAACAATTAACGAAGCCCGGAAGCTGATTTATGATAAGTTTATCAGTGAATGGGGTGCTACGACATTGATTGACACCGATAACGGCGATTTTACAGAGCCCGAGTCGGACCCTTGGGTTCGTGTAGTATCCCGGGGGCAAGAAGGCGGACAGTCTTCAATAGGCAAGAAAGGTAACAGACGATATGAACGAAAGGGCATATTTTTTGTGCAAGTGTTCACCCCCGTATTAACGGGTACATCGCAGTCAGATATATTAGCGCAATTGGCTATGGATATTCTAGAAGGCGAGAGGTTGTCAGGTCAAGTATGGACTGGTAACTCAGTTAACCGCGAAGTCGGGGCGCAAGGTAAGTGGTACGCCACAAACGTTGAAACCGAATTCACTTATGAAGAAATTAAATAGGAGCCCGACACATGGGTAGAGTATTAACGAACAACACGTCACTAGCAGTGGCGATTGAAGCCTCTTTAGGTGTCCTTCCGGGTACGCCAGAATGGGACCTCTTAGAACCTAACTCGATTGGTGCCTTTGGTGCGACTATTACAACGGTGGCCCGTAGCCCTATTTCACGTAACCGACAGCGCCGTAAAGGCACGATTACCGATTTAGATAGTGTGGTAGATTTTGACGCAGATTTAATCGTGTCTCACTTCGACGTTTTCGCAGAAGGCTTCGTCTTCGCGAACTTCTTGGGTGAAGTAGACCGTGCGCCGTCAGCAGTAACCGCGACGCAATACACAGTAGACTCGGGAACGACTCTGCCTGTGGGCTCATTGGTCCGCGGCGTAAACTTCGGTGTACCGGGTAACAATGGCCTGCATCTAGTTAATGGCGTACCAACACCGACAGCGATTACCGCAGCAGGTCTAGCGACCGAAGCGACACCACCTACAAACGCCCGCGTTGAAGTGGTAGGCGTTGAAGGCACGACAGGTGATATTACTATCACTAACTCAGGCGGCGTAATCACTCTAGGCAGTACTGCGCTAGACTTTACAACGTTACCTATGCAAGTGGGTGAGTTTATCTTTCTTGGCGGCACAGCGTTGGCTAATCGCTTCTTTGCGTCACCAAGTCTGGATAACTCGGGTTATGCTCGTATTGTCTCTATCGCGGCTAGCGCAGTTGTCCTCGACAAGGTGACAGAAACCTTCGTTACTGATTCGGGTACAGGTAAACTAATTCAAATCTTCTTTGGACGCTTCCTTAAGAACGTGCCAACAGATGACGCGAACTTCTTAGAGCGTTCGTACCAGTTTGAATTAGAATACCCGGGTCTAGCGACTAATGGCGTTGATTCGAAATTCTCTTACGCAGCGGGTAACTTCGCTAACACTATGGCTATCTCAATGCCATTAGCGGATAAAGCGGGCGTGTCCTTTGCCTTCATTGGTACAGACACACTACCACCAACAGAAACGCGTAAAGCCGAAGCAGAAAACGCAGTCGAGCCGCCACGTACGGCCGCGTATAACACTACCACCGATTGTGCGCGTTTGCGTATCACTAAGGTAGACGAAACGGGTCTAACGACGGACTTTAAATCGTTAACGGTTACGCTGAATAATAACGTGTCACCAGAAAAAGTACTTTGTAACCTTGGTGCGAAGTTCATGAACTTTGGTAACTTCGAAGTTAATATCGAAGCGCAACTAGTGTTTACTGATAGTGCGGTTATTGACGCGGTCCGTAATAACGAAACGGTAGCAATGGACTTCGCTGTTAAGAACGATGATGGTGCTATCATGTTCGACATCCCTGCAATGACGCTAGGCGGTGGCGACACAGAGTTCCCGGTCAATGAGTCAGTGCTGATTAATATCACGTCTGAGGCGTTCCAAGACCCAACGACGGGCAACTCGATTGGTATCTCAGTGTTCCCATTTGTACCGACGCTCTAATATGGATATTGAACTTTGGCCCGGTGCCTAACATAACCCCTACGACTCGGCCGCTTCTTGCGGTCGTTTTGTATCTGCATTAAAATAATATTTGCATTAATTCAGAACTAGACTATCCTTAATTTAAGTCAAGAAGACTTACCCCCCCTCATAATTATTGGAGCACTAAACAATGGCTAGCTTTTCCCATTTAGCAAAATTAGAAGTATCAGGCAACAAGACAGTAGACTTCGCAATCTTTCAGATTGAAGGTGCGCCCGTTCTACATGTTGTAGCCGCGTCGGAAAGTAACCGCGCATATTTCAATGAGCTTTTACGCAAAGGCGGTAAACGTCAGGCGAAGAAGAAGGTCGATGCGGAAACTGTTAAGAGCAACCGTGAAGAAGACCGCGTATTGTACGCACGTCATATCGTTAAAGGTTGGTCAGGCATCAAAGACGATAAAGGCAAAGTAGTTGAGTACACCGAAGGCGAATGTCTTGGTTTCTTATCGAGTCTACCCGATTGGATATTCGACGAACTCCGCACATTTGCGTCGGACCTACAGAACTTTATTGAAGCACCTATCGACGTAGAGGACAAAGCAAAAAACTAAGTGAGCGTCTAGTTTGGGACTTACGTTACGCACGGGACGGCTTCTCTATCGAGGCGTCCAAACGTAAGAATAGACAGCTCCCCGAGTGGTACTTGGATGAACCGGAAATAGAATCACAGGATATATTCTACCTAAAAGCCTTTTACGATTTAAACACATGCCGAGCGGGTGGTATGGGACTCTGTCCTATCCCTTGGCGTGACATTGTCCACTATGCAGAGTTTTATCAACTAGATTGTGATATAGTGGAGGCGTTTATAGACATTATCCGGGAAATGGACGGGGCATATATGGAATGGCAGAACGATGAAGCCGAACGTAAAAAGCCTAAACCCAAGCCACCACCACCAAGATAGAGGGCAAGTACATTATGGCAGATTTTCGAATACGCGTCATAGTGGACCCGTCGCAAGCAACAGCAGGAACCGACAAAGTGCGTCGGGGCCTGACAGATGTAGAAAGAAGCGCGAACAAATTGAGAGATACAATTGCTCGCGCTTTTAGCTTTGCGGCCGTTTCATTTGGCATACAACAAATACTAAAATTAGCAGATGCTTACGTGACTCTAACGAACAGGGTTAAAGTCGCGACTAATGGTGCTGCGTTCTCGGGTCAGATATTGGACCGGGTATTTAAGATTGCAAATAACGCTAGGGCACCCGTTGCACAATTAGCGTTCCTCTACCAGCGTATATCCGTGGCCTCCGATGAATTGGGCGCGTCACAAGAAGATGTACTCAAATTCGTAAACGCAACAGCGCAAGCACTAGCGGCCCAAGGCGGTACAACTGCGGAGGCGGCAGGCGCGCTCATTCAGTTATCCCAAGCCCTAGGTAATGCCAACATTCAAGCGCAGGAATTTAACTCGCTTGTTGATGGTGCGTTTCCCTTAGTTCAAGCAGCAGCCCGAGGAATTGACGAGGCGGGTAATTCCGTGTCGCGTTTACGTGGGTTAATCATTAAAGGTAGGATTACTAACGAACAATTCTTTAAAGCGGTACTGAGTCAAGCTGATTCATTGGAAGCAGCCTTCGCTCGGACTACTCCAACAATCGCACAGGGCTTCGTGGTCCTGACTAACGCAATGACACAGTTTATCGGTGAAGCGGATAGCGGCCTTGGTATAACTAGTTTAATTGCAGGCTCACTACTCAAGCTAGCGTTCAACTTGGACACAGCAGCGAAAGCAGCAGAGGCTCTAGGGTTATTCCTTGGTGTCGGTGGTCTAGTTAAGGTGCTACTCCTCGTTAAAGCAGGCGTAATCGGACTGACAGTAGCAATTGCAGCGAACCCTCTAGGTGCCTTGCTTATTGGAGCACTAGCTGTTATATCGGTGCTGATAGCCTTTAAGGACGAGATTAAGTTCACTGAGAATGGCGTTTCGACGTTTACCGATGTAATCACGGTCCTAATGTCTAGAGCCCGTATAGAAATTGAGAACTTTAAAGCAGCGTTCTTAAATATCGGTAATTTCATTGGCGACCAGTTTGGACCGATTATCGGCCTACTTACCCCGGTGTTTAATGAAATAAAGGAATTCTTCGCAGACATCGAGTTCTCGTTCGCGGGCATCATCATCGCGGCAGCACGTACGATTGATAAGATTATCGGAATATTCAGCGGGGGCATTAAAGTTATTGCGTCGTTGTTCCAGACACTTCCGGGCATCATGAAGGAAGTCGGTATCAATATTGCTAATTCATTATTGGAATCTATCGGCGGCGTTGTTAATCAAATAATCACGAAGCTAAACTCTATTGGTGACTTCGTAGGCTTGGACCCTATCGACCTAATCAGCGCACCACAGCTAGAAGCAGTAACAGGGGCGACGTTCCTTGATGTTGGTAAAGCAGCTCAAGAAGCGTTTATGAAGGGCTTCAACAGGACACAACTCGAAGACCTCGTACGTGGCCTAGTGGAAGAGGTAGAAAAAGTGGGTCAAGCGCGTATAGCTAATGCGCCTAAGACAGAAGCCGGAGTAGACTTAACAGAGACGCCGTTTAAGCGCATAACTATCGACCCAGCAGTTCAAGGCGAGATTGATAGCATTGAGAAGAGAACGGCAGCACTAAAACTTAACACCCGTGAGCGTGAGGTACAGCAATCGGTGTTAGCTTTAGAATCAAAACTACGCCGTGAGTTAAATGTCTTAGAAGAGAACGCGTTGAAATTTACTTTACGTCAGAATCAGGCGCAGAAGGACCGAACAGATATACTCGACCGTTTGAATGGCACCATGAGTGAATTAGCGATTAGGCAGGCAACACTAAACGAACTTTTAAACACGGGTTCAATATCCGCGAGTCAGTTTAAAAACGAAATGATTGCATTACGCCTAGAACAAGCTAACCTTAATATAGAACTGGGTGACGCCACTTTTGTTGATGGCTTCCTTATTGGCATAGAAAGTATGCTAGATGCGGTTAGGAACTTCCAAGCAGAAGCGGGTATGGTATTCGGTGAGTTCTTTACTAGTACTTCGGAAGGTTTCGCAACGGCAGCAGCAGACGCGATTATCTTTGGTGATAGTTTCCAAGACGCCATTGGTGATGTAGCACGAAAAGCGTTACGGGACTTACTAGCAGGGATTATCCAAATAGGCATACAGTTTGTGCTCAACTCGGCTCTAGCGAACACCCTTGGCGCGGCATCCGTTGCATCGTCAGTAGGTCAAGCAGCAGCAGTGGGCTCGGCATGGGCAACACCAGCGGCGTTAGCGTCATTGGCTACCCTTGGTACTAACTCCGCGGCGGCAAGTACAGGTATTCTCGCTACGGTAGGTTTGGCCGAAGGTCTAGCAGTTGCAGGCTTCGCTAATGGTGGTGACGTTCGTGGACCGGGTGGCCCTCGTAGCGACTCTATCCCAGCGATGTTATCTAACGGGGAATTCGTGGTTAATGCTAAATCAGCAGCGCGGTTCCGCCCTTTACTTCAACAAATTAACAACCCGTCATCGTTCCAAAACGGCGGTAATGTTGGTACAGGTTCTTCGGATACTGGACGAGCAACACCACAAAACGGACCAGACGGCAACGGCGGTATTCGCATTGTGAATGTAATAGACCCGTCAATGGTAGAAGACTTCCTAACTAGCTCAAGCGGTGAGAAAGTCCTAATTAACACTATTGAGCGTAACGCAAGTTCGCTTAACCAGATATTGAGGAATAACTAGTCATGGCCTTTGAAAACGCAACAGCAACGGGACCAGCGGATTTACTCGCTAAGTTCCGAACGTTCATCACAACGCACCCGGACTTACTAGACCCGGCGGGTGATTCATCTATCCCGTCACACGCATGGACTATCCTTAAGCAAGTAGTTGATGGGGATGACGAAGAACTTTACTTAAGCGGCCCCGGGAATAACGCGGACCAAACCATTTACGTCAACACGGCCTTCGGGCCGGACGCCGCCGCAGGTTCCGACGCGTTCTCTTGGGACACTCGCGGGGCTACCGCGTTTAACACTAACGACACGTTCGTAGCGCAACCGGGGATAGACCCGAACAGTAAGGTGATGCCTTTACAAGACCAAGCGGTACAATATTGGTTCTTCGCCAACGGCCGCCGTTATATCATCATCGCGCAAGTCACGGTATCAGTTTACACTAGTACTTATGCCGGGTTCATTAGTCCATTCGAACCTGTGAGTGCAGCGTTAGCGTACCCCTACCCGCTGTACATTGGTGCGAGCATGGGTCAACTAGGTTTACGTTTCTCTAGTGAATCAAATGCACTTCACCGTTCTTTTTGGAACCCCGCGTTTAACACAACTACTACAGGTTCGGCAGCGGTGTTCTCCTCGGGTAACGTATGGAAGGGCCTCGCTAACTTCGTTAGTAACGGCACTAACGAAGCGGACTTAGCAGTTCCACCACTTGTCGGAGGCACGGAACCGTATAGTAACGCTAATGGCGTCGGGGCTTTCCAAGTGGACAACGTAGAACCCCTACTCGGGGGCGACTATCTATTAACAGATGTGGAAGTGTCCTTCGGGGACAAAGACGTAGGCAACTACCGTGAACGCTTCGGGGTACTTGATGGTGTCGCACATCTTACGGGTATTTCACAAGCGGTACTAAATGAGGTTACAATCGGTGGCGATACCTATATAGTATTCCAAGAAGCCTTTAGAACAGGTCAAGGCAATTTCGTAGCAATTAAAAAGTAAGGGCACAACATGGCACATGAAACAGGCAGCGCAACAGACCCGATTGACTTACTAGATAAACTTCGATTATTCTGCATCGCTCAGAGCTTAACAGTTAACGAATTCCGCGACGAAGGCGTAGCACCGGGCAAGTTATTATCCGTGTCGTTTAACGGCGGGTTCTTTAGTATCGGCTTCGTGGTTAACGCTACCACAGGGTTCGAAGGGTATGTGCTAACTCAAGCCTCGGGGTTTAACGCTTCAACCGCTTGGGGCTCGCAACCGAACGAAACATCTCCGACGACCTCGCAGAAAGTAGTATGCTTCGGGATACTAAACGGCGCGGCAATCAGTGATTACCATTTTGCATTCTTTACAGGTGGGGTAGTAATGGTGTCCCTTAATACCGTCGCGGGCTCTTGGAGACATTTTTGTTTTGGCGATATTGAGAAGTACGGAACGTATACAGGGGGTGCTATTATTCTGGGGCACTTCATCGAATTCAACGCGGGCCTAGATAACCCCTTCTCAGCAGACAACGTACCCTTTGGTTATATGCCCAGCAGTATCGCCACGCAACAACGTGGTGGCTTTGTTCGCGTTGACGACATAAGCGGGATTAAGTTCCGTAAGATGGCAACAACGGGCCTAGTTTCCGCAAGTATTAGGATGTCGAGTAACCAGACGATACTTGAAGCAAGCAGAAACCGTATACACAACACGTCACCCTCGACGCCTACACAAGCATCGTCGCTGCACCCTATTGCGTTCGCAGTTCCTATCGCGGATGGTTCCGCTAAGTTCTCCCCTATCGGGGTACTGCGCGACGTGCGCTTCTGCAACATACAGCTTTTGGATAACGAGCAGGTATTCGATACTGACTGGCTAGCGTTTAGCCAAGGTGTTAAAAATAACCCTGACGCCCGACCGGGAACAGAAAATACCGGGTTCTTGGGCATAACTGTTAAGGTGCTTTAACTATGGCAGATATTTTCGTAGGTGTTGATTTAAGCACAGAGGGCCCCGCTAATGGGGCTAACCCCGTTTTAGAACTAAGGGACCCGATACCAGCACAGATACCCTTTAGCGTCTTGGGGTTACAACAGCAGGGGCCGTTAGTTAATAACTTCCCTGTGTCTTGGGCTACCGTCGTTAGTGCCGCTGAGAGCGCGTTAGACTACCGGGACGACTTCTATAACCGTATCCGCTATCTACCGGAACGCATAGACCTTGGCGCGTTAGTGAGCGGCCAAACCCGGGACTTAGTGATATGGAACCAACACCCCGACGCAAGGGTACTAACATCCTTAACGCTGATTAACGGCGATGGCATTGAGTTCACAGGACCGACTAGCTTTACGTTGGCCCATAACGGTTTCCAAACGTACACCATTACGGTTAGTGCCGATGGTCCTCCTACCGTTAATGCACAACTAGCCTTCGACTGGGTGGCACCGACAGAAGACAACTCAGTAGCGATTATCGGGTCCCGTGTTGTACCGTTCCCGTTCTTATATGGACAAGGCGCGGTCGAGACTTTAAAATGGCAGACACAGGTTATTACCAGTAACGACGGCAGCGAACAACGTATCAGAGTTCGGAACCATCCACGACAGGGCTTCGCGGTTACTGCGTTTATCCCGCGCCCCTTACTAGCGTTCGCGGATAACTTGCTCTATGGGTGGCGTAGCAACCTTTGGGGTATACCTGTTTTTGCTGAATGTCGGACGCTTAACACCGCTACAACTATTGGCTTAAGCACCGTAGATGTAAACACCGACTTTGCACAATTCGTAGTAGGTGAGTTAGCTATAATCTATAACACGGCTACCGACTTCGAAATTATTCAGATATTCTCATTTACGGCTAACGAGATAGTCACCAAGTCACCACTAACGAAAGCGTTCAATACTAACGCCGTGGTCACACCTATGTTATCTTGTCGTATGCTTGGCAATCCTATTCGTCAGACTACGGGTTTTGGGGCGTTCATAACAGCGGATTTTGAGGCTATTAAAAATAGTTCATTACCGTCAATTGCTAGCCCTATTCAGTTCCTTGGTGACGATGTATTCTTAGACGAGCAGTTAGCGATAGAGAACGGGGTAAGCGACACATACACAAGCCGGGTAGACACCCTAGACTTTGCGTCATCAAACGTAGCGATTTTCGCCCCGTGGGATAACACTAAGAAGTCTCGTGTATTCGGTCAGCAGTTAACGAGCCAAGAGGAGTTATGGAACTTTAGACTTTTCCTACACCGTAGGGCTGGACGACTTAGACCCGTTTGGATGCCAACACATGAAGTCGATTTTACATTCCAAAGCGTAGGCACCGTAAACACGACTTTGTTAGTCCGTGATGATGGTCAAGTGCTTTACTCTTCGGCCCGCACACACATACGGATTCTAACTAAAACTGGGGACGTACTCGCGACCATCAATTCAATGGTGACGGACGGTTCCACAATTACAATGGTTATCGACGTAGACTTAAACCGCGACGCTAGTGAGTTACTTCATGGTCAGCACTTAGGCTTACAACGCCTATCTTCGGACCGCATAGAGCTAAGTCATGGGTCTAACTTCGATTCAGATGTTAGTGTCCCAATTATTGAATTAAAACCATAGGATAAAACATTATGTCTTTTGATAGCATTGAGGTTTCAGAGTTTGGGAACCACCCGATAGAAACGTACGAGTTTCAACGGGGCCCTACCTTTTTTCGGTATACATCGAGCGACGAGAGCTTCTTCCCTACCGCGGGTACAGAGTTCCCGGCCATACAGATAAAGCGTTCCCGTATTCTCGGGACGCAGGATATTGGTAAGACTAGTTTAAAGATTACTATATCTCGCCGTGCGGATATACTTAACCAGTTTATCGCTACGTCCCCGTCGGATATTATTACGATTAAGGTTACTCGCTACCATCAGGGCGACCCGCTAAATAGCGCGATTATCTTTAACGGCCGTATTGTTAACGTCAAGTTCTTGGAGAATGAGGCAGAGATAACATGCCAGCCTATCTTTTCCGCGTTAAAGCGTCCGGGCTTACGTCGAGCGTACCAGACTGCTTGCCCCCATGTACTATATGGAACCGCGTGTTTAGCGAACTCTGCGCTATTTAACGTAGACGCAGTACTAACGGACGTGTCCGGGAACTTAATAACGAGCCCTGACCTTATCGTGTCCATTAACCCTACCTTTGATGCGGACCATTTCACAGGTGGCTTTGTGGAGTTCGTAAACAATAACAACACCGACCGCCGATTTATCACAGACTTTAATAATGCCTCCGGGACGCTAACGCTAAACCTCCCGTTTCCAGACTTAGTCTCGGGAAATACCGTTAAGGCTTTCGCTGGGTGCAACCATACAACAGAAGTTTGTGACGGTAAGTTCGATAATCTGTTAAACTATGGTGGCTTCCCGTTCATACCACAGAAAAACCCGATGGACGGGACCAGTATCTTTTAGGAGGAATACCGTGGAATATTTAATTTACATTATCATTGTTATTATTATCGCAGTGGCGCTACAGCCAAAACCACCGGGTGCGAAGCCAGCGACGTTAAGCGAAGTTGACGCACCCACAGCACAGCAAGGCAAGCCTATCCCTAAAGTGTTCGGGACCTACGTTGTACAGAGCCCTAATATTGTATGGTACGGTGACTTGAGTTATACCAAAATCCTTTCAGAAGGTGGCAAGTAATGATTATCACACCTCAACACGTTCGGGACGTCTTGTTTTGCTTCAAGGGGGCGCGGGCGTTTTTTGCTAAGTACGACTTGGACTATTCAGACTTTTTAAAGAATGGTATAGATGAACAGAAGCTATTAGACCTAAACGACTCTATGGCTAACAAAGTAGTAAGGGCAGCACATGGGTGGAAGTAGCAAGCAAGTAATCGGGTATAGATACTATCTCGGGTTACACATGGCTATTTGTCATGGACCAGTAAAGCAACTCAATAGGATTCTAGTCGGCAAGCGTGAAGCTTTTGTCGGTACTGTCTCAGCGAGTTCGACAATAAACATCTTCAAGCCCGACCTGTTCGGTGGGGACAAGAAAGAAGGCGGTATCGTGGGCGTCGCTGATATTATGTTCGGGGAACTAGCCCAAACAGAAAACGCGTACTTACAAAGCCAGTTAGGCACGGATATTCCCGCCTTTCGTGGGGTGCTAACAGCGGTGTTTCGTGAGGGTGCTTTCACGGAAACGGTCGTAGGCTTTCTTCCCGGCGGCGGCTTAGGAGAGTTCATAGTCCCTATCTACACGTCGGATGGTGATGGCGGCTTCATTGCGTCAATGTCCCCATACCCGAAACCGTGGGCCTTTGAGGTTCTAGACTTACCGGGGGGCACGTTTAACCCGACTAAGCAGGACATTAATAACGGCTCTGCTAATGGTGCCCATATTCTCTATGACACACTAACTAATGCCGAATGGGGTTTAGGTCTGCCTGTGGGCGAATTGGATACCGCCTCTTTTCAAGCGGTGGGCGACACCCTCTTTACTGAAAACTTCGGGCTGTCTCTTGTCTACGCGCAACAAAGTTCCGTTGAAGAATTCGTTAAGCAGATACTAACGCTAATAAACGCAGTGCTGTACCCAGACAGAGTGACAGGTAAATTTCGATTGTCGCTTATCCGGGACGACTTCGACCCAAACACACTACCCGTATTCAACGAGTCGAACATATCTTCGTTAAAGTCTTTCGAGCGCCCTGCTTTTGCGGAGTTAGTTAACGAGATTGTCCTTACCTACCGTAAGCGTGGTGACTTGGATGACACGACCATTACCGCGCAGGACCTAGCATCGGTTCAAGCACAGAATGGTATTATCTCCCAGACTAAAGACTTCACCGGGGTAGACACCGCGGATATAGCCGCTAAAATCGCCGTCAGGGAGTTACGTCAGTCATCTACGCCATTGGCAAGGGTAAGCTTTAAAACGGACCGTACAGGCTGGGACGTGAACCCGGGGGACGTTATTAAGCTATCTTGGGCCGCTTACGGCATAGTACAAGTGATAATCCGTGTAACAGAAGTAGATTACGGCGCGTTAGAAGACGGCGAAATACTAATCGAGGGTGTAGAGGACATCTTCGGCCTGCCTTCGAACGCTTATATAACCCCTTCGGAAACTGAATGGAACGAGGAAGTAGTGGACCCATTACCTGCGCTATCATCAGAGTTAATGGAACTACCCTTCTATGTGATAGCTACGACGTTTACTTCGGGCGACTTCGCGGCGATTACGGACACGACTACGTTTGTTCAAATGGTGGCGCGTAAACCGCTACAGGCTACCTTTGGTATGCAACTATGGACACGTACAGGTACTTTGGTATATGAGTTCGCCATTGATGGTAAGTGGACACACTCAGCACTCTTAACAAGTAACCTTGACCGCATTGACGCTACGGCCATTTCTATTAACACTTTCGTAGGTTCGACAAGTGAAATAAGACCGGGCGGGTATGCGTACATTGACGACGAAGTTCTACGCATCGACGCAGTGGACACAGTACTATTGACCATAACCGTCGGGCGTGGTGCTTTTGATACGGTTCCTGTAGCGCATACGGCGGGTGCAGTTATCTACTTTGCAGATGGTAACGACGCAGTAGACCCGTTTGAATTCGCACCGGGCATTACTGTAGATGGTAAAGCTGTTACGCAAACCAGTATCGGGATACTAGATATTGCTGACGCTACGGAAGTGTCCCAAACACTAGTAGGGCGTCAGTTTAAGCCTTACCCGCCGTCACAGGTGCAGATACATGGCGACCTGTTCCCCGCGGCCGCGGGATTCTTCCCAGTTAAGGTTATTGGCGCGGAGGTTATTGTTACTTGGAAGCATCAAGATAGACTCCAACAGGTAGCAAATATCGAAGATTGGTTCAATGTTGCCCTTGGTTCTCAGGAAGCGGGTGTAACGTACACCATTCGGACGTATAACGACGACACAGCGACTTTGTTATCAACTGATACAGGAATAACCGCGGCGACGTTTACGGTCGTTACGGGGCAGCCTGCGGACACTGTGTTTAATATGCGGGTAGAGATTGAAGCTGTTAGGGGTGGCGAGGTTAACTTCCAAACTTTTCAACACATCTTTATATATGAATCTACCAATCAAACGCCTATCAATGTCACCCAACAGACTATAGACGTCTTGACGGACTTCACACCTTAGACTTTATCTCGGGGTTTATGTTAAGCTCAGTCACCAAGACGTCTTAGCATAGACCCACAAACGAGGTAAACCCGATGACAATGTTCTCGCTCTACACACTAATTGCAATATGTACTTTATCAATATCTCTAGCGGCCCAGACTAAGTCTCTGTGGCGCGTAGGGGTGTTGTTCTCCTTGAACTGGGCCACACTAGTTCTAATAAGCTCCGACGTAACCCCCGCGTTTCTAGCGACCCCGTCAGCCCTCGCGACGATATATATGGCAAACACACTACTAAACTTCAAGTTCTACTTACAGCACCGATGTACCACAGGATTAGCGATAGCCTCTTTACAAATACTAAGCGTTATGTTTAACGGCTATTCACAGGACACCCTAAATAGTGTTAGTATCAATTTCGTACTTAGCGCATTGATAATCATTGCAGTTTCACTTTCACATGTTCTACCTGTGGAGTTAAAAAACTACAAGAGCAGGGCGCAGGGCAAAACAGATAAGGATGAAACACAAACAAACGCAGGGTCATAGAGTTGTGTTGTACTAGACCCCCTTGAGGAGCAGGACCGATGACAGATAACGTAAACGTAACTTTAACAGAGGCGCAATTACGGGACTTAATTCAACAAACCATCACGCAGACGTTAACAACCATTGGCGTAGATGCCACGGACCCACATAAGATGCAGAAGGATTTTATCCACTTGCGGGAAATGCGGGAGTCTGGGGAAGCAATGAAGAAGAAGACACAGGTAACGTTGTTGGGTATTTTCATTACAGGCGCTATAGCCGCGATTGCGTTAGGCATTAAAGAGTACTTCAAGTAGTAAGCAGCACATAATAAAAAAGGGCCTTCATTGGCCCTTTTGCTTATCTGCTATTTAGTACTATGGCCCTACCATCTTATTAAAGTTCATACGGCAGACCATCCAGTGTTACGGTGCGGATTTCGACTTCGCTTTCCTGTTCCTGCGCGTCGTCGGGCTCAAGATTACATTCGAGGTTTTCGCGGTTGAAGTCCCCCATTTCGTCCGAAGGCCAATCAATCGTTTGCGTTAGCGTACGGGTTTGTGTATACGTCACTTTGATACTAGCCACAGAGCACATCCTTATAGTCATCTACTGCGTTAACGAGGTCCATTGGGTCGCCGTTAAGTGTAGAGGCCATTAAGACATCTATCGTTAGTGGTGACTGAGGGAAGCGGCGCATATGGTCCGAGCGTAGGTCAGAAGCCCACAGGGTAGAGACTGCTTGGTTATGGTGCTCTATGCCTAGGTAAGCTTGGCCTATCTCTAACTGGATGTCTCCCAGCTCTACAGGAAGGCCGCGGCTACGAAGACCTAAACAGATGTAGGCCCCCAATACCGATAGCTCTACAGAGCGGCGGGAGACGTCGCCCCAAATGTCCACGGCACATAGTGACGCGATGCAATGCAGCTCATTACCAATTACTACGAAGCGTATCTCCGAGTAAGGCGTACTTGGTATGTACAGCGTGGCATTAGAGTGTAGTTGGTCCTTTTCTAGACAGTCAATGATGTTACACAGTTGGCGTGGAACGTTACCAAACCCACGTAGAAACGTCTGTGTGTTACAAAGAAGGTCAGCGTAGTACGTTGGTGACGCATGAAAGAAAGTAACCGCAGGGTCGCGCATAGGTACGTTGTATTGCACGTCTTCACGAAACGTGGTTTTATCGCGGCCTGTCCCTACCAAATGGCTGAGAACGTTTAACCACATTTTGTTAGCTTCTGAGATACTAGTTTTATTGGTCATATATTTACCTTTTACATTGTGGGCGTAATGCCCTTGAGTTCAGCGATACGCTGCATTAAAAGAGCATAGTCGCCGTCGATGTCCACGTCAAAGATACACGCCCGGAGGCTTCCGAGTGCGTCATCTTCTTCGGGCCAAAACTTACCGAGTAAATTAGGGCGGTGGTCCTCGTCGAATCGGAAGGGGGTAAAGTCTTGGATGTCGAGCGCGTCCCCTTCTTGGATGCCGTCATCTTGGTTGAGGGACAAGTCCGGGTCCGTGTGGTCTTGGTCCGGGTCTACTGCGGGTAATTCGTCGTCGGCTAGGGCCTGTGCATGTTTGATGCCAAAGACGAAACATTGATACGCCTCGACAATCTTCTCCATCTCTAGGTACATCTCGCCGCCGTTACCAGCGCGTTCTAAAAAGCGTTCGCGGTGCTTCGCTACGTTCTTGGCACCGAAGGGCATACAGAATACATAGATGGCGTCGTTAGCCATTAGCTCCATGAAGCCATCTTCTGCTAGTTCCGGCCAACTTGTGCCCCCGCGGAACACGTCTGCGTAGATAAATTCGCTAACCCAGCTACGGTCAATAATGACTAGGCCGCCAGCGTCCGCGATGATTACTGCTTCTGCAATTTGTTCCATGATTATAGTGTGCTGGACTTGTTCGGCTTCTTCGCTCCAAGTGCCGTGAATATATTTCGCGCCGTAAGTGTCTACGAAGTGGTTGGCTAGCGTGGTCTTCCCGGTACAGTCTGGGCCTTCCAGAACGATGATACCCTTAAGGGGCATGATGTCCTGTTCTAAGTACTTAAAGGTGTCATGCTTCCCGGTGTATGAGTTGCTTAGGAACTTGGGCCACGAGTAGTCTTGTTGAAACCCTTGGTACGCGCTAACAGTGCCCGCAATACCTTGGAGGTTCATAAGGTGCCCGAGCTGGTTCGCTAGTGCCGCGGGTTCGCCACCGTCAGTGCGTAGGTCGGCATTGTGTAGCATATCTAATAAACTATCGTGACACGGTTCTTCGCTAAGGATAGGTCCCAAGTCGAAGACGCTATCGCTGTAGTTCAGCAGGGCTTTGTACATCTCTTCGATGACCCCGAGGTGTGCAGATTTGGATAGTGGACGGGGGAAGCTTGGTGCCACTTCGCCTTGATGCACTAACAACTTTTTCATTGCGTTAAATTCACTCATTGGATTCTCGCTTAACGGTACTTAGGATTGTTTCGTTTGTGACGTGCTTTCGCTTTCGATGCGTCCTTACGACGTTTGGCCGTAGCCATCATGTACTCGCGTTTGTCTAAAGTCTTCTGACCGACGCCGGACTCCCCAACATACATCACCTTTCGCTCTTTGGAGATAAGACCGTCACGGAACAGCGCCGCGGCATAGTGCTTAATGCGTTTAGACATATCGCGATGGTTACGGCCGAAGTTTTCTTTTAGTGCGTAGAGAATGTTCGCGTGACTGCTTCCGGCCTGTATCATACTTTCACAGACGTTCTTGATGGTAGGAGAGTTAGACATTTTTATTACCTCTAGGTATTGGGTTCTACTTAACTATAGTCGGAAATGGCAGGACTGCAAACTTTATTTACAGCCCTGCGGTCTATGCCTTCTCTGGGTAGCAAGAACATGGCAGCGGTAACGACGCAGGGGCGTTATGGATACCACAGTCGCTAAAGTGTGCGCCTTCCTGCGTGAGGTGTACGTGTTCCACGGCTATCTCATGCGCTGATATGCCACGCGTGACACTCAGTGTTTCACATAGGCCCACGAGACAGTCATAGTCATCGGGGTTTAAGCTATCAGCACCTATGTTTAGCACCCGGGCTAGTACCTGTGCTTCTTCGGTCTTAGTTATATTTAATTTCATCGTTTATTCCTCTTCTTGCGTTTCGCACGTTCTGCGGTGATTTTTCTCTTCAAGTGCTTGGATAGCAGTCTAAAGAAGTCTTGTTGTTTGCCGTCCTTAATCTGTAGGCTATGGTAGATTACCTCGTCAATGCTCCCGCGTATCATGAGGAAATGGTTACGCACAGTTTTGGTCGCACCCTGACGCCATAGACGCTTAATGAATTGGTCGAATATCTCCAAGTCATATATGAGACTGAACCAACAAACGTCGCCGCCTGCACCTTGGAAGTTAAGGCCATGGGCTACCGACGCGGGCTGTGCTAAGAGGACCGGGATTTTCCCCGAGTTCCAATTCTTCTCGATTGATATTGCTTCACGGTCAGAGGTCTTAGAGTTGAGAATAACTATCTTGCGCTTCTTGGCTTTGAAGTACTTCTCTATCTCTATTAACTCGTGGTGATACCAGTAAGCGATGAACAACGGCTTGCCCTGTAGCTCCTCGATTAACTCGTCTAACGCGGCCATCTTCTCCTTGTGTAATTGGAAGTACGGGCGCTTACTTGACGAAGGGATGGCACCCATATCTTCAACGTCCCAATCTTCGTACAGATTACCGTTACAGATTTGGTGTAGCTTCTGGGCTACCGACGCCGCTGTAGGGGGGTAAACATCTTTGCCTTTGATGGTGACAAAGTTCTCCTTCCGTAGCTTGTCGTAAATCTTTTGTACAGGCTTTGGCAGGTCAATCATTATCTTGTTTTCAATGAGCGGCGGTAACTTAAGGTTGTCCTCCGCAGATAGTCGGATAATGAAGGGGGCAATCTTCCTATTGATACGCTTCTCCGCACCCACTTGTAACTCGAATTGCTTAAACTGCGGGTTCCCGTATTGGCGGAAGTACTCGTAGCGGAAGTGTCCTATCTTCGTACCCAGCGAGCGACCTTCATCGACTATCTGCATTTGGCCGAACAACTGCATGTAGCCGTTAGGTATTGGCGTTCCCGTCAGGATGTAACGACGAGCGAACCGGGGCACTAATTTCTTCATCATCTTGAAGCGAGCCGACGCGTGGTTCTTGAACATAGTTGATTCGTCAACCGTCAGCATATCGAACGGCCATGAGGTCGTACGCTTGCCTTTCAACTGTTCCATGAGCCATGGTAAGCCTGCGGGATTAATAACGTGTATGTCAGCGTCTAGGTTCCCCCAAAGGTCCTTATTATCGCCGTGCATAACGTTTACTTTCATGTGTTCGAAGTTAGACCATTTCTGTGTCTCTAACGGCCACACAAGATGACAAACTCGAATAGGGGCGATGACTAACATGCCCTTAACTTTGTCGTGCATCTTGAGCATCTTATAGAGCTGTAGAATTAAGGTGGTCTTGCCTAGCCCCGGGTCCAGAAAGTAACCGATATACTTCTGCATGAAACCCCGGGATATACACATGCGTTGGTAGCTGTGGCCCTTCCATCTAGGTTTTACTTTTGCGATGCGCCGCGATTTCCGCTTTGAAAGTTTTAATCGCTTCTGCTTTATTGTCGATAACATATACGTTAAACCCCAATTTCCTTAACTTGCGATGCCAATATAATTGGTGCGGCTTGGCCTTTTCCCCGAGGCGTTTCAGCTCCACGTAAAAGATTAGTCCGCCCCGGCCTACTACGGTCCTGTCTGGGAAGCCTGACCGGGATACGGCCACGAGTTTAATTGATAGTAAATTAAGTTTCGCAGCCTCCCGGTTGAAGGTTTTCTCTAAGGACGATTCCAGCTTACTCAACTACGGCTACCTCGAAGATTAGCTCTACGTCCACGATAACGCCGCATGAAGCAACGTGTAGCGGCAGCAGGGCTAGTAACGCTTTCTTGCTCCCGTCACAGTTGGGCTTGTACTGTATACCCGGGGGTAGCTTGTCCACATGCACTTTTAACGCACTTTTGATAAGCATCCGGTTATAGTACTGAGTTATTAAAAAACACATATAGTCTGACATAAGTTACCCCTAGTAATTCTTGCCGCCTTCTTTAGCGCGGTTCGCAGGCTTATGGTCCGCTCGGGAGTCATTAAAGACCAGTTTCTCAGCCATTGCGCCGCCGAGGTCCATGCCCATAGCACCCGCTAAATCGAAGATGCGTATAACCGCGTCAGCCAATTCAACTTCAACCATTTTACGGTGTGGGAGTTTATCATCCATTTGGTCCTTGCGGTCCCCTTCTAGGGCTTCGCTCACTTCGGAATGGATTAACGCTAACTTTGCTGGGATGACGAACGGTGCGAAGACGTCTACACCTTGCCACCACCCGTTATCAACTTGGGCTTGGTGGCAGATATCAACTAGGTCATTTACATCGCGTTTCATTTCACTATCACTCATTTTGATTACCCTCTACGTTATAAGAAATTTAAGTATAGACTACTATTTACGATACCGCTTGCCCTCCCAACCTTCGGCCTCAATCGGACAACCTTTAGCCCACTTCGGAGAGACACACATTAGGTCTTCATATTCCTTAACAGACCCCTCGCCTATCTTGGCTAGACTGACCCCTTCATCGTGTACAGTGAACAGGGTTTTATACACACCGCTAGCTTCACAGTTCATAAGCCCTACGGCCATGTAGTCACGGGCTGCGGCTTGTGTGAAGTTCTCCGTCAGTTTCCCGCCCCAAGTGTCCAGCTCACGCCACTTATTTGTATATGAGCAATGACCATCATAGAAGAGTTTCGGCTGTGGCCCGAATCGTGTCTTAACTGTACGCACACGGGCGAATGGATAGCATAGCTCTCTACCACTAGGCAGACGGCAATATAAGTGCTTACCGCGCTTCTGGTACGATATTTTCTTGTAGGTGAACCGCTTCATGGGAACAAGCACAGCCCTGATAGCCGCTTTCTCTACTTTCTCCCACAGGATAGGCACCATTTTGTAACGTTCTTTGTAGCCTTCAATCGCCTTCTTGCCCAGCGCCGGACTAACTACAATCCCGCCTTGGTCCCAACACGAGGTAACGAACTTACGTGGGCCCATGCCGAAGCCTGCACCGAGCACCGTAGATTTACCGATGTCACGTTCGAAAGAACCTTTTTTAATCATCTCCTTCTTAACACCATAAATCTGTGCGGCCATACCTTCATACACTTTACCGTCGCCGCCAAAATCTTCTAAGCCTACCGGGTCATCTGCTAACCAGAAAATGAACCGTGCTTCAATTTGAGAGTAATCGGCAGATACGAATTTATACCCCTTGGGGGCACAGATAGCACCACGTAAACACCCGGCCAATACTTCCATTGGGTCGCCGTACTTCTTAAGCAATTTTAGCTTACGCTTCTTAACGACTTTGATTACTTCTTCCCAGTTCAAATGGTACACAGTTTTACCCGGTTTAGGGAAGTTTTGAATCTGAACACCACGCCCGCCCCAACGTCCCGTACGGGCAATGTGATACTTGAGGAAGCCATGTAGCCAACCATTGTTATCAACGCCATCGGCCATGCGTACATACTTAGCCGTTGAAGCCTTCGCGGCCTGTGTGCGTAGCTGTAGAATGGTCCGGCATTTCTTAGGGATGGTCTTCATTGAATCGCCTAGCCACTCCGCGATAACATCCTTCTGCATGTTCGGTATGTCACAGCCATTAGCGTTTAGCCAATCCTTCACCTTAGCGGTTTGCGTTAGGAACTCGAAGCCACAGTCGGGCCCTGCGAGGCGTTTAGCTTTCTTGTTGGCGTATACTTGGAATTGGCCTACCAACTCAAGCGCCGCGCTCACGAGGTCACGGTCAATCGGCAGCCCTAAAACGTTCATCCGCTCGGTCATGAGAAAAACTTCGTGCTCGAAGGGTGATAGCAGTTCGGACTTGTCCGCGATAGCCATTTGTGTCGCCACATCGTCATCACAATAGTCGATAAACTTCTGGAACTTCTCGGGGTGGTCATGTGGACAGCGGAAGCCTTTGCCGTTCGCTTGGGGTTTACTAAACCAGTTAATTAAGATCATACCGCCCGGGTCTTTAGTTACCTTGGCTTTAATCGCCGCTCCGGCTTTCTCTAACGACGCAGGAAACGCCATAGCGCATGACATAGCCATGGTGTCATAAAACTGTTCTACGGGCACCTCGGGCCACCCAAATTGACGGGTCGCAACTAAGTTGGTCATCCAGTACTCGAACTCGCTATTGTGAGCACGGATAATCCACCCACACTTGATTAGCGCGAGTAGTACGTGGGGTGCTGATGCTTTGCTGGTAAAAGGATTCCAGTTATAAACGGTGCGGCCATTGTACGAGAAGCTAACCATCATTATCTCAGTGCTCGGATGCTCTGCGTATTTCATGGCACCGACCTTCGTGATGTCCGCTTCTGACCTCGCCTCGTAATCTATATCTAGGAAATGTTTGGGTGTTTCTATCATAAGATTCTCACGATATTTAGTGAAAAAAAAAGCACCCCATGTGGAGTGCTTGGGTTCAGCTTACTTGAGTGTTAGCCGATTAGTTTGTTTAACGCTTTCGCTACGTCATCGTACTCGTCTTCGTCGAGTTCTTTGATTGCTTCAACATCGAATTTGGCTAAAACTTTCTTAGCTTTTTTCTTGCTTGTTTCCGCTACCGCTTCTTTGTAAAGCGACTGTAACTCTTTTTTCGTGATGCCGTCATCATCATCGTCATCATCGTCATCATCATCGCTATCTGTAGCATAGTCACCGAAGTCACTTTCCGCAGAGGCCGAACCATCAAGACGTTCACCCGTTTTCTGGAACATAAGGTTATTCAATTCAGCACGAACACCTTTAGATTCATTGTCGAAGCCTTTCATCGTAACGGAGAACAGGAAGTAGTTACCTGACACCATCATTTCTTCGAGTTCTTCGGGGTCAATCACACGTTGGCCGGACTTGTCCACGAGCTGTGGAACTTTATAACATGAGGTTGATAACATCCACATGCCTTTAGCTTCTTCG
>JAESPQ010000023.1 GCA_016765535.1 Alteromonadaceae bacterium
AGCACAAGATCATGGTTTGAGGGTTGCCGGTAATTTTACTAAACCCATTTCAATAAATGAGCTTAAAAAACTATTAGTAAGTCTGTACGCCTCTATAACTATGCAAGACATTACCACTGAAAATATTATTCAAACGCAATCATTAAATACAGTATTTACCTTTATTCCTAACGAAGACGATTTACGTAATGCAATAGCACAAAAGCAGCTTGTGCTTTATTATCAACCGCAAGTAAATTTAGCAAAACAAACGTTAGTTGGTGTTGAAGCATTAGTTCGATGGTTGCATCCTACCTACGGTTTAATCTATCCTGATAAATTTATAACATTAGCTGAAAAGTCGGGATTAATTGAGCAACTTACCGAAGAAGTGATTAATTTGGCGGTAGCGCAAAGTCAGCAATGGCAGGAACAAGCCATAAACATTAAAATATCCATAAACCTTTCGGCACAAAATATCACCAGTTTATTACTGCCNGAACANTTNGGTAAGNTNGTNCAANAATTTANGCTTGACCCCTCAATGTTTGTTTTTGAAGTGACCGAAAGTGCATTGATGGGCAATATTATAACCTCGCTTGATATTTTAACCCGATTGCGCTTAAAAGGTTTTCAATTGTCTATTGATGATTTTGGCACTGGTTTTTCTTCATTATCACAATTACATAAAATACCCTTTACTGAATTAAAAATAGATCAGTCTTTTGTTTTTAATGTGATGAATGACTCTGAAAGTAGAGCCATTGTTGAAACCTGTGTAATGTTAGGTCATAAACTTAACATGGAAGTTGTTGCCGAAGGTATTGAAAATAAAGCAACCTTCGACTGTTTACTTGAAATGGGATGTGATATTGCACAAGGCTATTATATAGCCAAACCCATGCCTGCTGATGAGCTAAAGACTTGGTACTATAATTTTAATAGAACTGTCTAGAACCTAGAGCCTAGAATCTAGGCTCTTTAAATGGCGATTAAAAAAATCTGCAATGGTGGTATTTAAATGTATTTTTACTTTTTTACCGCGCATGCTGTGTTTGCTGCCCGGATAAGTCATTAATTCAAACTGTTTATTTTTATCTTGCAGTGCTTTCATTAATTTAGTGCTATTGGCAAATAATACATTATCGTCAGCCATNCCATGATAAANNANTAAATNGCCTTTTAAGCCATNAATGTANGGAAAAACGCTACTTTTTTCATAACNTTCNGGGTTGTTTTTAGGTTGTTCTAAATAACGNTCAGTGTAATGTGTATCGTACAACATCCAATCGGTTACNGGNGCGCCAGCAACACCAGCACTAAAATAATCACTGGCTTTAAACATTGCCATTAANGCCATATAACCGCCGTAAGAATGTCCGTAAATGCCAATACGGTTTTTATCGACAAAAGATAAACTGCGTAAATATTTTACGCCGCTTATTTGATCTGCTATTTCAATTTTGCCGAGTTGTTTATAAATGGGGAATTCAAAGGCGGTACCGCGATAATTAGAGCCGCGATTGTCTAATTGAAAAACAATATAACCTTGTTGTAGATAGTATTGGGTCATATTAAAACCTTGCCAGCTATTGGTTACGCGCTGTGCATGTGGCCCACCATAAACATTAACAATAACAGGGTACTTTTTACCCGGAATTAAATTTTTTGGTTGGTAAAGCTTATAATATAAATCAGCTTGTTTATCAGTTGATTTTATTGAACCAAAAGTCGGTAAAATTAAATTATTAATATAGGGCGCGGCAGGGTGATCTTTAGTTATTTTATTTTCAGCTAACCAAGTGATTTTATCGCCATTACTTTTATGTAAACTCACTTGTGGTGGTGTGTTAATGTTAGAAAACTTATCAATATACGTTTGCTCACCATAACTTATACGTTTAGTGAAAATAATGTCATGAAAGCCATTTCGTTGACTAATGCGCACTACATGCTCTGGTGACTTACCACTAAGTGGAACTTTATATAAATGACGTTCTAATGGNGTNTCAGCGCGAGCAGTNAANTANANCCANCCATTTTTTTCATCAACTGCTTTTAACTCATTTACCACCCAATCTCCTTTAGTTAATTGAGCTATCAACTTACCTTTTGCAGAATAATGGTATAAATGTTTATAACCNTCNCGTTCAGANGCCCAAATAAAAGAATTATCTTGTTTTAAAAAGNTNAGATCATNATTTAAATTNATCCAATGATCAGAAAATTCAGTTAATANNNTTTTAACTTNNNTAGTTTTTAAATTATAAACATTAAGTTTTAATGTTTTTTGATCNCGTGATTGCCATTGAAAACTAAGCTGTTCACTATTAGGAAACCATTTTACCCGNGGAATATAAATATCGNNGTTTTTACCTAAATTCACAAAATGNGTNTTTTTGCCTTGAATGTCGGTTANGGCTAATTTTATTTTAACGTTATTTGTGCCTGTTGCTGGATAACGTTGTTTTATTAATTTAACNTNTTCTGCATAAATTTCATTGCGGATCACTACCTTAACCGGNGATTCATCAACCTTTAAAAAAGCGATATGTTTTTCATTGGGCGACCACCAGTAACCTGTCATGCGTTTCATTTCTTCTTGCGCGACAAATTCGGCCATGCCATTTTTAATGACNCNNTTACCGTCTTTGGTTAAACGTTTTTCTTTACCTGTTTTAATNTTTAANANNTANANNTTTTGNTGGCGAATAAANGANANATAATTCCCTTTAGGCGAAAATTTAATATCGGTTTCAAAGGCTTTNGTATNNGTTAANCGTTNNGCGCTTTTTGTGGTTAANTTGTAATAATAAACATCACCATTAAGCGGGAATAATAATGCCTGACCATCGTTTGAGAAAAAATATTCAATAATGCCNGAACCGTANANTCGNTGNCGTTCGCGNCGTGNTTTTTCTTCNTCNGACAATACNTNATTNCCTTGNNCTAAATCATCNGCATTAACNAATAATTTATTTTNTTNNNTNGNAATNTTGTATTCCCATAAATCGTAGCGATTTAAATCATCTTTTTTATTTTGTAAATAGGTGACACGTTTACCGTCAGGCGATAATTTTAATGCTTTAGGTGTTTGACCATTTAATGAAGGGGAGCTGTAAATTCTGTTTATAGTGAGTTTTTTAATCTGTTTAGTTAGCTTCTGCTTGCTAGGTGACTCTGTTTTATNANGANCNGNTTGTTTNACNTGAGCCATTGCTTGAGTNATAAAAAGNANAGTAACGCTTGCTATAGTTAGGGTAAGTAATTTTTTCATCATGGCAGATAATTTTTCTAATTAGGGTAATCGTTAATACAAAACATAAAAACATAAAAAAAATACAGGATCAAATAATATCGAGGGCTTCACTTAGTTTTCTTACACCAACCACTTCCATGCCCTGTATAGCATGCTTAGGTGCATTGGCTATCGGCACTATAGCACGTTTAAAACCATGTTTTGCNGCTTCGTTTATACGCTCTTGCCCACTAGGTACAGGGCGAATTTCTCCTGACAACCCCACTTCACCAAAAACCACTAAATCTTGTGGTAAAGGTTTGTCACGAAAGCTAGAAACAAGCGCTAATAATAGCGCTAAATCAATACTGGTTTCGTTTACTTTAACCCCGCCGACAACATTCACAAATACGTCTTGATCGTTCATTTGTAAACCGCCATGACGGTGTAATATTGCTAATAACATCGCTAAACGATTTTGATCGGCACCTACCGCAACTCGACGCGGATTACCTAAGGCGGAGTGATCAACCAACGCTTGAATTTCAACTAATAATGGCCGTGTACCTTCCCATAATACCATAACAATACTACCNGCNGTTTGTTCAACCGAGCGACTTAAAAATATAGCAGATGGGTTTGATACTTCTTTTAAACCTGTGCCTGTCATGGCAAAAACGCCAAGTTCGTTGACGGCACCAAAACGGTTTTTATTACCGCGTAGTGTTCTAAAACGAGAATCTGTACTACCTTCAAGCATTATTGAACAATCAATGCAATGTTCTAATACTTTAGGACCTGCCAAAGAGCCCTCTTTAGTGACATGACCAACCAATAGCATAGCCACATGGTTTTGTTTGGCAAAACGGGTTAAATAGGCGGCGGTTTCGCGTACCTGTGAAACACTACCAGGGGCTGATTGAATATCGCTAATATGCATAACTTGAATGGAGTCTATGACCATTATTTTTGGCTTCTCTTTACTAGCAATAGCACAAATATTTTCAACACTGGTTTCTGATAACATTTTAAGCTTGTTAGTGGGTAAGCCTAAGCGTTTAGCGCGCATTGCTACTTGTTGTAGCGACTCTTCACCCGTTACATACAAGGCTTGCATATTTTCGGCTAAGTTACACATAGTTTGTAATAGTAAGGTCGATTTACCTGCTCCTGGTTCGCCGCCAATTAAAATGGCGCTACCGGGCACAATACCACCGCCTAACACGCGATCAAATTCAACAAAGCCTGATGAAAAACGCGGTAAAGCTGCCAAATCAATGGTGTCTAATGTTTGTACTGTGGAGGTGGTTTGTCCTGTAAAGCCTGAAAAGTTGTCTTGTCGAGTTGGTGCTTTGGCTTGCCTGAATTCAGAGATAGTATTCCACGCGTGACATTCTTGGCATTGTCCTAGCCAGCGAGTATAGTCGGCGCCACAGTCGGTGCAGACATAAGCAGTTTGTGTTTTCGCCATGAGTAACCTTTAATTGTCCTTATTAATGCGCATGCTTTATATTGTTTTTAATTTAAGTAAAAGCTAAGGCACAGTTTTTGCTTGGTTTTATTATTTTTTTCTTTGCCAACCGCATTCGGAAGAAAGGATAAAAAAAGGCCGAGCAAAGCTCGGCCCAAGTCCAACAGGGAGGTATG
>JAESPQ010000024.1 GCA_016765535.1 Alteromonadaceae bacterium
TTGACGAGCGCACCACGACATTATGTTTCTCTAATAACCATTTTATTTGAAAATAAGGTTTAAACTTAGGAATACCTAAGCGCCTAGCGATAGGGCATACCGCACAAATACAGCCATCGTTATTGGTTAATACCACCACTGGCCTTTGCCGAATGCTAGGATCAAATATCTTTTCGGCACTGGCGTAAAAAGAAACGGCGTCAACTAGAGCGTACATGGTAAGTTAGGCATAGTTAAACTGCACCCAGCGATATTTTAGGGGCTTTTGGGTGTAGCCGTATAGAGTGAGTGACAATACCTTCAAGTTGAAATTCATCTTCAGGTGTTATATTTACGGGGGCATACTGAGTTGATGCTGAAACTAATTGGGCATGTGTTTTATCAAGTACCTTGCAAACAAAACAACCGTTATAATTGGCAACAATAATGTCGCCATTTTTGGCCGTTAACGAGCGGTCAACAATAAGTAAGTCACCATCAAATATACCAACCCCTTGCATAGACTCACCACTAGCCCTACCAATAAAGGTAGCATTAGGGTGTTTTATAAGAAGTTGGTCTAATGACAAACCAAGCTCTTTGTATTCTGCGGCTGGCGATTCAAAACCTGTAATACCAGCTTCAGCAAATATAGGGATAACTTTCATATTTAAAGGTACTTAATCAACGACACTTAAAAAACAGAGTTTAAAATAATGACTGTATATTTATACAGTATACTCGTTAATGTACTTTTTGTGAATAAAAGGATTTAAAAGATCCTTTACGTTTATTAAGTTACTATCGTTCTTAATTATGCTGTGATTTTTAATCCTTTATAACCAGTAATAGATAAACTACCAGAGCAGGCTGCTTCAATATGCTTGCTCCACCATTCCATCATAGGCCGTCTTCGTTCTAAGTAATCGGTTCGGTTATATGCACTTCTTACTTGGCTATCATCTACATGCGCCAATGCTGCTTCTATTAAGTCACTTTCAAAGCCTTGCTCGTTTAAGGTGGTACTTGCTAAAGATCTTAGCCCGTGACTAACAAGCTTACCGTGAAAGCCCATACGTTTAATCGCCATATTAACGGTTTGGCTATTACAGTGCATTTTAGGGTTTCTATCGGCAGGGAATACATATTCTCGATGTCCACTAATTGGTTTAATTGCTTCAAGCAGGTTTAGCATAGCTTCTGTTAATGGAACGGTGTGCTCACGGCGTTTTTTCATACGCTTGGCTGGAATTGTCCAAACTTTATCTATTAAGTTGATTTCAGCCCAGCTTGTACCCGCTGCTTCTGATGGTCTAGTCATGGTATGAAGCTGCCATTCAAGTAAAAATCGAGTGGTTTTTTTTATGCTAGCATTGGCAACCGCCAGCATTAAGTCTGGTAGTTCTTGAGGTGTTATTGATGGCATATTTACTTTTTTAGGCTTTTTAAAGCCCTGTTTAATACCACTTAAAGGATTAGCATGGATGATACCGCAGTTGACGGCATACACCATAATTTCATTAAGGCGCTGGCTGAGGCGCTTTAACGTTTCTAAGCTACCTTTTGCTTCTACTGGTCGTAGAGTTTGTATCACTAAAGGGGCGTTAATACGCGATAATGGAATTTGTCCAAGCTCTGGAAATATATAGATCTCCAGAGATCGCCATACATCCTTAGCATAAGGCGCTGTAACTGAATCTTTTTTCAATTCAAACCAGTGTTTAGCGGTATTAAATAGGGTGTTTTCGGTGATAGCTTTAGCATCAAGGATAGCTTGCTCTCGATGTTCTTTTGGATCAATCCCTTGAGCTAATAACTCTCTAGCAGCAACCGTTTTTTTTCGCGCATTGGCTAATGACAGATCAGGGTATTTACCTAAACCCATATTAACGCGCTTGTTAGTAAATGGATGAGTGTAATTAAAGTTCCATAATCGAGAACCGTTTGTTTTAACTCTTAACTGTAGACCTTCACCATCAGAGAGCACATAAAGCTTTGCTCTTGCCTTAGCGGCCTTCACTTCTGTATCGGTTAATCGAGTAACTTTTCTAGCCATGAAACACCCCAATAAAATACTTTTAGTATTCCCAATATTAAGTGTTTATGGCTGGGAATACAAACGGGAATACTAAAAAGGGTGGGGCGTAGCAAATAGTAATGGACGCTACAGGATGCTAGATACGTATAAGTGATTGATTTTAGATATAAAAAAAGACGCCCTAGGACGTCTTTAATTATGATTGTGGTGGAGCGGGGGGGAGTCGAACCCCCGTCCAAAAAGCCTACATCCTCGGTACTACATGCTTAGTCGATTATTTATTTAACCAATTGGACGCCAGTCGACAGGCTTCGTCATGGTGAGCTTAATACTATTTCGCGGTTCAGCCTTAAGCGTGCTTCCCTCGCTATCCTATTTGGGGTGACCATCGTTCCTCTAAACAACAGGAAAGTTTACGAGGCGATGGCTAGCCTTAAGCGGCTAGTGCGAACGTTTCGTCGTTTGCAATTATAGTTTTGCGGCTTTTTACCAGGCCAACCGCCCCTGGGCATGCACCTTGGGTTTCGTGAATCTTGTCGAATCCTAGATCCGCCCCAAAGTTTTTTAACAAAAGTTTTCTAACAAGTACTAACTTATTAGTAGGGTATTTTACCTTGCTTTAGTTCAATTAACAACGCGAGTTTTAAATGCGCAATTGTTGTTGTTTTTACGCACTGTTTTGTCTGTCTTTTATCTATGATCGTGTTTCATTATGCGTTCTTTATTACGTTGCCAATCTTTCTCTTTAAGGTCGGCACGTTTGTCGTGTAGTTTTTTACCGCGACCTACACAAAATTCAAGTTTTACCCAGTTTAGTTTCCAGTACATTGCGGTGGCAATTAATGATAAACCGTCACGTTCAACTAACCCTGATAATTTATCGAGTTGTTTGCGATTTAAAAGTAATTTTCGATCACGCACAGGATCACATACCACATGCGATGATGCGGCATTAAGTGGTTGAATTTCAGCACCAAGTAAATAAGCTTCGCCATTTTTCATAAATACGTAACAGTCTGAAATATTAACTTTTCCGCTGCGAACACTTTTGACTTCCCAACCTTGCAAGCTCATGCCTGCTTCAAATTTTTCGCCCAAGGTGTATTCGTGACGAGCTTTTTTATTTAGGGCGATGGTATTGCTGTTTGATTTTTTAGATTTCTTTTTTGCCATTTTCTGCTACCAATGATTAACGGCGTTATTATACGTAGTTAAGCGCGCTTTTAAATCGTTTCAGTAAAAATATTTTTTAAGTGAGCTTTTAGTGCAATTTTGTTAAGATCTGACTATTAATAAAAAAACGATAAAATTAAAATGAGAGCGCATGCCAACCATTAGTCGTAGTGCCTTAGTAATGCACAGTGTTGAACAAATGTATGTATTAATTAATGATGTGTTAGCTTACCCTAAATTTTTGCCTGATTGTAGTGACAGTAAAATTATTGCCCAAAGTGAAAATGAAATGTCGGCATCCTTGTTAGTTGCCAAAGGTGGTATGAGTAAATGGTTTACCACCAAAAACACACTAGAGTTAAACAAACAGGTAAAAATGGATTTGCTTGATGGTCCGTTTAAAAAATTAACGGGGTGCTGGTTATTAACGCCTTTGTCTGATGAAGCCTGTAAAATAAGCTTAGAATTAGATTATGAATTTGCAAATAAAATCTTTGCCTTAGCTTTTGGGCGAGTATTTAATCATTTAGCCAATAATATGGTGCAAGCGTTTACCGCACGAGCAAAAGAGGTTTATGGTACTGATGTCTGACACTACAACAAACACTGAAATCCCCCCTGAAATGTCTAGCGATGAAATGACTAGTGAAATCGATACTTTAATCGCGATAGAAGTTGTTTATGGTGTACCAGATAAACAAAAAATATTAGCGATTACGATGAAAGAACATAGCACAGTTGAACAGGCAATTATTGAGTCGGGTATGATGGCTTTGTTTGATGATATAGATTTAGCTAAAAATAAAGTAGGTATTTGGAATCGCGCCGCTAGGTTAACCGATAAACTTGAAGAAGGCGATAGAATTGAAATTTACCGTCCACTACTGGCTGATCCTAAAGAAGTGCGCAAACGCCGTGCTGAAAAAGCTAAATTAGAAGGTCGAGCTGATAAAGTTACTGGTGGTAGAGTAAATAAACTACGTAAAAAAGATTAGTCGTTTTTTTTTGCTGTTATCTTTATGCCAATATGATGTTTAAATAACTAGATACTGACCTTCGTCAGCATGACGGTGTTTATGACCTTCGTCAGCATGACGGTGTTTATGACCTGTAGCCGTGTGAAGGTGTTTATGACCTGTAGCCGTGTGAAGGTGTTTATGATCACATAACTGTTTTTTACATCATGGCTTTTATATCACCCCAAATAATTCATAAAAAACGCGTTGTAGCTGAGCTGCAACGCGCTTTACTTAACTAATAATTATTTGAATTAAAATTTATAATTCCACATTATGATAAATGTGTTGAATGTCTTCACAGTCTTCTGCCATAGCAATAAATTTATCAAAATTGGCAATGTCATCTTCGTTGGTTAATTCTACATACACTTGTGGTACCCAAGAAATTTCTTCAACTTCTAAATCGTACTCAGGCATAGAATTAGCAAATTCAGTTTTAATTTTAAAAAATTCAGTATGTGGTGCATAAACCGTAATGATGCCCTCTTCTAATTCAACATCGGTTACATCAA
This sequence comes from Alteromonadaceae bacterium, assembly GCA_016765535.1. Lineage (GTDB taxonomy): Bacteria > Pseudomonadota > Gammaproteobacteria > Enterobacterales > Alteromonadaceae. The sequence goes on from JAESPQ010000024.1 coordinate 4,722, forward strand.
TGTCTGCCATCATTAAATTTTCTAATACGGATTCGTCGTCTTCACCTTTAAAGGCAAATACGGCTTGGTGATCAAACATGTGTGATACCGAACCCGTAGAGCCAATTTTTGAATGGGATTTAGTAAAACATTGGCGTACATCTTTAATGGTACGGTTACCGTTATCGGTTAAACAATCAATAATTACCATGCAGTTACCGGGGCCATAACCTTCATAACGTGCCGATTCGTAATTTTCTCCACCTGCACCTGATGCTTTTTTTAATGCGTTTTCAATTACATGGGCAGGTACTTGGTCTTTTTTCGCTTTATCAATCATGCTGCGTAAGGCTAAGTTACCTTCGGGATCAACACCACCAGTTTTAGCGCAAACATAAAGCGCTTTACCGTATTTAGAATAAACTTTTGATTTTGCACCCGCTGTTTTTGCCATTGACAACTTGCGGTTTTGATAAGCTCTGCCCATTTTTTATTATCTCATGTGTTACTTGAAAAAATTAATGGACAGATTTTAACAGCTTTGCATTCTTTTTTGGAGATTGTTTTAAGGGTTTTTTAAAATAAATTTTACTGTTGGGCTTGTGCCGATATTGCTAATAAAAACCAAGTAGAATGAGGCAGCCATTGCTCTACCCAACGCCAATTATGCCAATCTTTTTCGGGGGCAAATTCAATTCCTTTACCGTTATCACTGGTTTTACTGCCAGTAATACCGTTAGATATTCCACCTTTAACCATAGTTAAATCGTCATAAGGTAATGGGTTTTTATGACCAAAACCATGGAGCATGGTTAAATCATAAGGGTTTCTACCTAGTGTCCAGTCAAGTTGGTTTTGTGCAAAAATTTGTAATTTTTTTGCTGTTTCACCGCTAATGTTTGCTGCTTTTATACCGAATGAAGCTGCTGTACTTAGTGATGATAAACGGGCGCTTTCTCCTTGCCACCAATAATTAGTTTCATTGGCATGAGGAATAAAAAAACCTTCTTGGTATTGTTGGCTTAGTTGGCCGTTTTTATAGGTTTTAAAACTTTGACGAGCATAATTAAAAGGATTACTCACCTTGGTAGTTATTGCGACTTGATATATTAAATTTTGTTTAATGGTGTGCTGTGCTGCCTGTCGATATTGGCTGTCTTTTTCAATAGTAAGGTATTCACTTAAAGCAACAAGAGGTAAACCAGCATCGCTACCATGATAAAAAGGGCGTTTATTAGTGCTGTTTATATTATTACTAATAAACCAACCCTCTTTAGTTAAGCGTTGCTGTAAATTGTTGGCGCGTGTTCTTGCCGCTTGTAAATACTTTGGCTTATTAGTACTTTTATAGAGTTCGGTTGCAGCAAGTAGTGCGGTGTAATCATCAATAATATTTTCTTCACCATTATCACAATAATTTTTATTGTATTGTTGTAAATGGGCAAAAGCTTTTTCGGCGTCTGCTAAATATTGCATGCTGGTGTATTCGCCCTGTACTTTATTGTTTTTGGCTAGTAGAGCAGCTCGTGCTAAAGCGGCAATAGCGGCACCTGCACCTTCACGAAAAGCAGCTTGATAGTCTTTACTATAAATACCGTCGGCACCCACATAAGCGGTAACAACACGTTCGGCATTGTTGGTATTCCATTGGTCAAATACTGTCATATAAAAATAACCTTTAGGGTCGAGAATACGATGCAAATAATCTGCTCCCCAAAAAATTTCTTCGTTAATCGCTTTGGTTAAATTTAATGCTTGGTAGGTATTAGGGATCATGCTATATGATTTTGCTAATGCCCAAGTGACCAATGCCATTTGCTGCGGATTAAAATAATTAGCATAGGATAAATGCGATAAATACTTACCTGTATCGCCGCCAGCGTCATTATAACCGCCATGCACATCAACAAAGCGCTCGCTGCCAAAAATACGAATATGTTTATCTTGCTGCCAGTTAAATTTTTGATCGTTACGACTGGCTTTAAAGTAACTTAATAGTGCTTTTATGGTGGTTTTAAATTGCGCTTGTTGAGCAATGATAAAAGTCGAGCTGCTGGTGGTGGCTGTGCTTAACTGTAATTTAAAATGACCATTTTGTGTAAATGCTGAAAAATCGGCACGATAATAATGTAAAACTTGTTGGTTTTGTTGCCATTGGTTGAAATCAGCTAACGCTGTTAATTGACCGTTAAAAACCTTTTGCTGGTTTTTGCTATCAATTATGCTGAAGAAGCGATTCTCGGGTGATAATATTTTGTTACTGCTGATCACTGCTGATTTTTCACCNTGTTGCTCTAAAGCAACTTGATTAATATGAATATTAATNTCGCGAGTAATCGTTGTTTTATTTACTGTATTGGCGCAACTACTTAGTGTTAAGAAAATAGCGCTCAGTAAAAACAGTTTCATTTTGTTAATCATTTTTAGTCTACTTTTGTTGTTCTAAATTTTTTTGATCTAAGCTTTGTTGTTCTATGCTTTGCTGTTCTAAAAACAGATAAGCCGCACCAAGTAGGGCGCTATCGCTTTGTTGTGATTGTTTTATGGTTAAATTAGCAATCACTTTTTTATAAGGAAANTTTTTAAGTTCTTGCCATAATGGTTCAATAAATAGCGCGAAAGAATTTGCTACCGAACCACCAATAATGATCAATTGCGGATCGATAATTAAAATGAGGTTAGCAATCGCTTTAGCAAGATGTTGACCAAATAATTCAAAGGCAAGTAAAGCTTGTTTATCACCTTGTTGAGCACGTAATGCTAGTTCGTTACCACTGGCATGATAATGGTTTTTAAAAAATTGTCCTGAACAATAATCGTCAATAGTGGCATCTAAATAGTCAATAGAACCTACTTCACCTGCGCTACAGTTATGACCATGATAGAGCTGTTTATTTAACACAATACCTGCACCAAACCCGGTACCTAAACAAAGGCCTAACATATCTTGGGTATTATCACTAAAATTGGCTTTATATTCGCCAAAGGTAAAGCAATTAACGTCGTTATTTATATAAACAGGTAAAGAAAAATGTTGCTCTAGTTGTGCTTTTAATGGCTGCTGTTGCCATGCCGGAATATTAACCGCGTCAAAAACAATACCTTGTTTTGTGTCAACAATACAAGGTACGCCAATGGCAATAGCCTGAGTGTTTACTTGCTTAAATTGTTGGATGCAAGTGACAATAAAGTCAAAAATCTCTGAGCTAGTTGCGTGAGCATTAAAGCTAAATTTTTTGCTAACTTGAATTTTTCCTTGGCAAAATAAGCCTGCGTTTATTTTTGTACCGCCAATGTCTAACGATACAATCGAAGTTGTTGTCATAATGAACCTGAATAATTAAATGAAATCTAATAGTTACGCTTTGGCTTTTTTGTTAAATAAATTAATGGTTTTATTAACCACTAAAGGTTTTGCCCAAAAGCCAATNCTAAAAATATAAAATAAGGTGATGTANACGACGATCATNCCAAGNCGTAANTTACCTGTNCTGTCAGCAANNATGCCAATTAAAGGGGAAGCCAAACCGCCGCCAACAATNCCNGTNCATAAAATNCCNGCAAAAGAGCCATGATGATCGGCTAATGANTTNANTGCCAATGAAAANATAATTGACCACATTACCGATAAGAAAAATCCNACTAACGGAAANGCNATTAGNGCTANATCNACNGAGCCAAATAATGCNGCGGTGAGNGCNAAAATGGCACCNGCNGAAAATAANCGTAAAACGAAGCCGNGAGTCTAAAATTTTCACTAACACTANGCCTAAAATACAGCCTAACGTTAACATTAACCAAAAGTTACTGACCACNCCAGCACCAACTGTGGTCGGATCTAACTGGTGATAACGCTGTAAAAATAATGAGATAACATTGGCGACACCTTNCTCTGTACCCACATAAGCGGCAATGGCAATAAAAAATAACAGCACGGTTTTGTTGTTAAATAAGTCTTTATATACCTGCCAAGTACCAACACTTTCATCCTCGGTTAATTCCACTTTTGGTAGTTTTATTAAATAAATAAAAATTAACATTGCCACTGACACTAAGAAAAATAACCAATACATACTTAGCCATGTCATGTTTTGTGGTACTAACTTTGCTAATGCGGAGATAAAAAAATTGCTGTTTTGATGGTCAACCATACCTTGTACTATCGCACTATAGACTAAAGGGCTGAGTGTAGCGGCAGCACCAAATAAAAGTTGCGCTAAGACCGAATAAAAAGCAAAGTGCTCTTTACCACCTGCAACACGCAGCAGGGGATTAATGGCAACTTGCAACATTGCCATGCCTGTACCAATACAAAAAAGCGATAACATTGCCATTAAAAAACTCGGCATTAGCGCAAATAATAAAGAGCCTATTGCCGACATGATAAAAGCGGCGATCATCACCGGCTTTTCGCTATATTTATCGACCAAGATCCCCGCAGGGATCGACATAACGCCGTAAGCGGCAAAAAAAGCAAAAGGTAAAAAGCCCGCAACCGCTAAACTAATATTAAAGTCATGCACTAGCGCTGGAAATATTGGTCCAATAATATTAGTAATAAATGAAATAGCAAAAAAAGTGATTAAAACTAAGCTGACGGATATAAAAGTATTTTTCATAATTTAATTGCCTGTTTGTGCTTTTTATAAAAAAGTACGGTAATGATTAGTAACAGTAGCCACCACGATACTCCGCCTGAACTGTTTGAATTTTGTTGCTCAGTGGCTGGTGTTGGTGGTTGTGCTGGTGGTATGTTGATCGCAGCAATCTCGGTAGTTGATTTTACTTTACTCGCAATGGCTATCATGTAAAGCGTTGTTGCTTGCCCTGTTATGGTACTTTCCATGGTTTGAAAATTACTACTGTTATCAAAAAATACTTGGCTAGCGGTATTAAATTGTTGGTAATAATCATCCTCTGCTGTGGGGGTGAAATATTGTTGTAGATCTAGGTAAGTGCTTTTACTGCCAGGTCCTTCGGCAACGGCACCAAGTGGATATTCACCCGTTAATTGGTACACTTGCGAATAGGTATGAAAAGCGGCTTTGGGTAATGAGGGCAGAGCAACAAAGCTAACTCCCCAATTATTACGACCTAAAAAGTAATCGAGGTTATCCCATAATAATTGTGGATCTTGCTGTTTGTCTTGTAAAAAAGTTAACCCCGTGTAACTCGCCGCAATGGCGGCACCGGGTAGTGGCGCCCAACTAGGCTGCATGGGTATTCCCCAAATATTACCTGAATTTTTATCATAACTTTTGAAACCTTGTAATTCTTCTTGCAATAAGGCTTGTGCCGAGGAGTCTAAAGAGTTTAAACGATAGTTTAAAGAACTTGTGACGCAACACCATGCTGCCCATGAGCCATTACCCGCTTGTTGACTGTATTGTTTAGCTTGCTCTAAATAGTTATTTTGTGCCGTTAATAAGTATAACTCTATCGCGGCTAAGCCCATATTGTCATCATTATTATCGTCATGATAAAAATCATTGGTGCTATCACGTTCAAAAGCGGCGGTTGTTAAGGCATCGTCGGCTCTGGCGCGATGATAAATAGCACTTGCCGCTTGTTTATATTGTTGTGATTTTTCTGGAGCAATTGATGAAAAAATTTGGCTACCTAACGCTAATGCCGCACTGGTTAAACCCATGTGCGCAGGTGAAATAGCCGATAGTGCTTCTCTATAACCATCGCGGTTATCATTTTGCGGTAAGCGTTGTCCTTGATTATGATCTTCACCCGTTGACACTTGAATAATAAATTCATTATTAGTGGGGAAAGTTTTGACTAAATAATCTAAACCTATTTGCGCTTCGTCTAAAATATCTACTAAATCAGTTTGACTGTATTTTGTGTTAAATAGCGCAGGGTTTTCTTGGTAGGCGCGCAATAAATAGTATGTCGTGTAAGCCGTTGTTAAGGTAAATTTAATATAATCNCCNGCATCATACCAACCACCGAGCATATCGACGGTTTTATCTTGACTNTCGCGCTGCCACTTTCCTTGTTTAATATCNCCTTCNGGTCGGTAAATAATCGCCTTTTGGTCACCTAAATGACTTGCNGGCGTTAATAAGGTATCGCTGGTTCCTGAGCGAGCNACGCGTAAAAAACGTAANATNGGGTTAACTAATATNTTATAGGGTTGCTCNGCAATAATAATATNGGNGCTAATATTGTTAACNGTTAATTGATAATCANCCAANGNNATAATATNNCTAATATCAATGAGATAGTTGTAAGGTTTNGCGGTNTGAGCNGATTTNCCATATAAACTTGTGGTTAATTTTCCTGATGACACAACGACACCAGCACTGTTGGTTAATTGCCAAGGGGNATTATTTTNCTGGTTATCGCTCATNACNATAATGCGNTTGCTCCGCTGTGGNTGATAGCCTGCTTGGTTATANCGTAAATAGCTTTCNGCNAAATTNTTAGCACTAAAANTTAGTGTNANTAGNTAGCCATAAATAANGATTAATTTTTTTATAATATTTCATTATATTTTTACCACAATATTTTTTTTGTATAAGGTCAAAGCCAATAGCCAAAATAGCAGCACATGACTGAGTGCATAAATTAATGAGGCATTAATNGCGCTAAAATAGGGGATTAAATGGGCTTGTAAATATTGCCCTAACCACACTTTTTTACCATTAGCCAAAGGTAGCTGAATAAGCTTATAAACTTCTTCCCATAACCAAGCAATAACGTAAATAAATAACGGATTTAAACCATAAACGAGCCAAGGCGATAATAGTTTTTGTTGCTGAAAAATATCGCCTAAAAGTACAAACAGCGCCAGTAATAAGCAAGCATAGCCAGAGCTCACCAGTACATAGCTTGATGTCCATAGCGATTTATTTATCGGGATGATTTGTGCGGTTAAATAACCCAAAATTAATAATAAAACGCTTAGTATTAACAGCATATTAAAGCCTTGCTGTTTTTGCTGGCACTGGGTTAGCATTTTAGTGACTTCAAAGCCTATTAANACGCTAGCAATTGCAGGAAAACATGAGAGTAAACCTTCGGGATCAAACACTTGGTCATGTAAATGATAAAGGTGATCTGCACCTAATAATTTGAGATCAACAATCTGTATTAGATTATTGTTAATATCGTAACCCCATGGGGCGAGTATGAGTGCATAACTGATTAAAATAATCGCAATGGTTATTTTTATCGCGTTATTCTTTAAAAATAAAATCAATAATGCAGCAACAAAATAGCATAAGGCAATACGTTGTAATACCCCCATAATTCGCAATTGCTCAAGAGGCTGTTGAAAAGGAAAAGCATTTAAAAATAAGCCAATAAAAAACAACAGTAAACTGCGTTTTACAACTTTTTTAAGCACATCAGGTGATGGTTGAAAGTTGATTTTTTTAAAGGCAAAAAAGAGCGCACTACCAATAATAAATAAAAATAATGGAAACACTAAATCGGTCGGACTAAAACCATGCCAATGCGAGTGCAATAATAACGGGTAAACATGCGCCCAATCTCCTGGTGTGTTGACCAAGATCATTGCNGCTATGGTTNAACCGCGTAAGGCGTCTAGTGCTATATATCGNTTCATTTGTTTTTATCTGTTGGTTTGTAGTGTTAAGTTTTTAAGGTTAAAAGTCGGTAAAAAAGGCTGGTATTTCGTTGTGTGATTGAAACACCAGCCAAAATGAGTACTAGGAAAGTCGGTTTCTAGGTTTATCTCATTAAACTTATCGTAAGTGATTAATAACTTACATGTACGCGTAATCCAACCATACGCGGTGGATTATATGAGTTGAATTGGAANCCGCCTTGGCGTCCTTCACCCATCCAATTTTTTACCGCATTGTCGGTTAAGTTATTACCATAGAGTTCAACTGACCAATCACCTTCACTAGGACCAAATTTAATGCTGGCATCAACATTGGTATAAGCTTTTTGAAAATCACCAATAATGTCGTTGTCTAAGTTACGTGGCGTAAAATACATTCTGTCTTGCCAGCGCATACCTATCCAAGGCTCTAACTCGTAACCACCTTCAAATTCAAAATAATGAGAAAAATTTAATCCCAATGAATGTTTGGGCGAATTAGGTAATTGATTACCACGCACATCATAAAGTTGACGACCACTGAGCGGATTGCCTGGTTCTACAAATAAGTCGGCACAAGCTTCTGCGCCAAATTCTTCACGATAACCACACATCCAACCTTCGTTATAGCTAGGGTAGCTTTTGATCTCTGTGTCTAGGTAGGCATAAAAGCCGGTAATACGACCGTTTTCCCATGGAATATAATCAAACTCTAGCTCTAACCCTTTAATGTCAGCATTACCAATATTTTCAGTTTTCCACGCTTGCACTATGTCACAAGCAGGATCCCACTCTGGGCATTCGTGATCGATAATTTTTTGTCCAACAGGATGCATGTCGGTGTAATGCATGTCTTCATACTTGGTAAAGAAAAATACTGCAGTTAAGTTTAAGGTTTGATCAAGTAATGAACCTTTATAACCCAATTCATAATTGGTGGTTGTTTCAGGTTTATAATCTAAAAAGCTATATTGTTCAGTTGAACCATCAATACAAGTACCGCCGCCACAAACATCAAATTTGTCACCAAAACCGCCAGCGCGATAACCCGTTGATACAGAAGTAAAGATCATTTGATCGTCATCAATATTGTATTGTAAACCTAAACGCCAAGTGGTTTTACCCCAGCTATTAGAATGATCATTTAAGGTGGGGCCAGGATAAGCTTCTTTACCCGCAAAAGGTCCCATATTGGTGGTTAAATCTGTACCGTTATGGGCAATACCTTCACCTAAAGGATTTAATGGATCGAACTGNCCATTATAGTACCAAGCGCTTTCGTCTTCCGTGTCCCAACTACCCCAAGTTTGACCATTTCTATCAGTACGTTTGTCACGGGTATAGCGGGCGCCGATAGTCGCCGTCCACTTGTCTGTTAGGTTTATATCTGCTTGGGCAAAAATAGCTTTCGAGTCATTTTCTCGATTAGGTTGATCATAATATTGACCAATAGGTAAACCATAAGGGGCATTAACTAATTGGTCTTGAGCAAACTTAATCGCGTTGTCTTCAAACATCCAAAAAACACCGGCAACATAGCGCCAGTTAGCAAAGGTTTGTTTTACTTGTAGTTCATTAACGTACGATTTATATTCAGAGTTTAAAGTCCATGTTGATTCGTCAGTAACATAGCTTTTGCCCCACCAATCCATCGGTTCAACTTCTTCAATAAGGGCATGATAACCAACATCATCATCGTGTTGTTGATAACGTTGCTGATTAGCGTAAGCAAAGCGGTGTTCTAAAATGGTGTGATCATTAATATCCCAGCTAAATAAACTGCGGTAAGTATCAATGGTCATATCAATTTTACCCGGTACATTAATTTTAATGGTTTGATCAAATTGATTGTCGCTGTCACAAGNGTAACGTGTGCCTTTAGCTGCTGCGCAGTCTTTCATATCAACTTCGCCAGCACCGCTATTTTGATAATGTTCGTAACCCATTATCCATTTTTTGTCTTCGCTAATTTGCCAAAGCCCCGTTAAACGACCACCCCATTGATCAGAATTTGAATAAAAATCGGAGCGATCAACTTTTTTGTTATAACGTTGATCAACATCAGGTAAGCCATCGGCGCTACCACCGTTAATATAATCTTCATTACCNGGATCTCCGTTTAACCAGCCTCTATCGGTAAAATCTTGTACTTGGTTAATATAACCATCGCGTTTGTCCACCATAAGCGCAGCACGTAAAGCAAAATTATCAGTAACGGCAAAGTTATACACGGTGCGAATTTGTTTGGCGTTATAGTTGCCTAGTTGTACGTCTGTCCAACCATAATTTTCATCAAGTTCAGGTTTAGCAGGAATAATATTAATAACACCTGCGGTAGAATTACGACCAAATAAAGTCCCTTGCGCGCCGCGTAATACTTCTACTTGTTCTAAATCGAACATTAAGGCTAATGAGCCTTGTGGGCGTGGTGAATAAATACCGTCGATATGAATGCCGACGGCTGGATCGCCAATTTCAGTGAAATTATTTGAGGTGACGCCGCGAATAGAGGCTCTTACACCAGAGTCGCCCGTTGATAAACCTAACTGTAAATTAGGGATCATGCCACTCAAGTCTTGCACGCTTCTAATATTTTGACGTTTTAATGCTTCAGGATCCATGGCGGTAACGGCAATGGGTGTTTCCATTAAATTAGTCGGCATTTTGGTCGCACTTACCGTGATCACTTCTATTTTTTGTGTTTCTTTTGCTTCTTCGCTTGTTTGCTCGGCAAAAGCGATGTTAGTAAACGAGCAGGCTAACGCGATTGAAAGCGCTAAATAACTTGGTTTATTGCTTTGTTGATGGTTGGACATGAGTTCCCCTTGTGTTTCGTTCAATTTTTATTTATTTATTTAATGAGTATTTTTTATAGCTTTAATTAGACGAACATTAGTGTGCGAGTAAATGGCAGTTAAAAGCGATACTATTCACTTTTATTGTGATACTTTTCAATCTATGTGTGCTTTATTTTGTTTAATAAATCATTAATAAACTTAAGAGGTGATAGAATTGTATTGGTTTGTGTGTTAAAAGTATTAGTGCTTGATACTTCTTTTGGCGCATTATGATGATATAAGTTACTTTAAAACTAAATTGGCTTAATTGAGGATTAATGAATGAAACCTATGTGCGAAAAAGTTATTCCATCGAGTAATTGCTCATGGCGTTTTGTAAAATATCAATTGCCTTACATTGATTTTAACTGGCATTACCATCCTGAATATGAAATTTGTTTAACCTTAAATAGCGAAGGTTTACGTTATGTGGGTGACAGTATTGAAAAATATCATCATACCGATCTTGTTATTATCGGCCCTGAAATGCCGCATACTTGGCATTCGCAGCGTAATGATGATGGCTCTGAACAAGTGGTGTACGTGGCACAAATTCCTAAACATTGGTTAGATAATTTATTACTGCAGCACAGTGAATTTGCCAGTTTAAAAACCATGCTGACACAATCGGTACAAGGGATACAATATAGTCAGAATAGCGCTCTTGGGGCGATAGCTTTAATGCAAGCGTGTGAACAAGCAACGCCATTTACTCGCTTTAGCTTGTTGATGCAATTGTTAGATATTATGCGCCAAGATAAAAATGCTCAGTTATTATCGAGTCATTATTTTTTATCGGATAATAAGTCCTCAGCAGAAGTGGATAAATTAGATAAGGTGATCAAATACATTTATCAAAACTATACTGAGCAGCTGTATGCTGACAAGTTAGCTGAACTTGCCCACATGAGTACTAATCATTTCCATCGCTTCTTTAAAAAACGTACCGAACGTACATTGACTGAATTTATTAATCAGTTACGCATAGGGCAGGCTTGTAAATTGTTGATCAATACTAATTCGCCGATTGCGCTGATCAGCGATCAGTGTGGCTTTAATAATGTTTCTAATTTTAATCGCCGTTTTTTATTGCTAAAAGGAGTAACACCTAGTCAATTTAGGAAAAATATTAAAGCGCCTAGTTTGGTTGATTAAAAGAGTGATTATTACTGAGTTTTTAGGTTAAAATGGCGTAGCATATAAAATTAAGGGACTGATTGATGAAAGAAAAATGGTTAAAAGCTTTAATTGTATTAGGTTTTACTACCAATGTTTTTGCCGCACAAGAGTTTAAAGTAGAGCTTGGTTTAGGCGTAGATTATGGTGGTATTGGCACACAATTGCACTTTCCTATTGAGATTGAAAATACCGAGATCTATTTAGCTACAGGTCTCTTTTATGCATCGACAAATGGCAATCAAGAATTCGGTATTGGTGCGGGAGTTAATTATTATTTATCTCCTAATGGAGCATTTACTTTTTATTATGGAACGTTAAATGTCGATAAATATTTAACTGATAATTTACAAGTAAAAGCTGAAGCTGATTACGGAGCTTCAATCGGATATAAGTATTATTTTAATAAACCGTCAAAATCTGGTTTTTCGTTAGGCGTTAATTATAATATTTATGGTGGTGCTAGTTATCCTTTTGTTAGTTTAGGTTATCGCTTTTAGTTTTTTGATAAAAAGAAATCGAGAAGTATTTAATACTAAATAATTTTATACCGCTAATAAAAAGATCATGACTTAATTTATTAAAATGAAAAATAATTGTTAATATTTTAATCGTTATTTGGAGAAATTAGACTTTTGTATCTATAGTTAGTCTTATCCTTAATCATAGCTTTGTAACTATTATGAAATCTTTACCTTACCTGATCATTAGTATAGTCGTTTGTGTTTTTATCCCTTTTAACCTTGTGGCTAAAACCTTGTGGTCTGATTATAGTGTTACTTTCTTACGTGGAAACAATTATGAAATTGGTGATAGCAATCGTTATGTAGGCACCATTGAATACGCCTCGGGTACTACTTGGGGCGATAATTTTATGTTTATTGACCGTTTAGTGTCTGATAATGGTGATAATGAAATTTATGGTGAATTTAGTCCACGTTTCAAAATATCGTCAGTAGATAATGATTTTTTCAAAAATATTTATGTAGCAACAACCATCGAAATGGAAAATTTTTCAGCTAGTTCTGGCTTTAGTAATAGTTTTACTAATTACTTAGTTGGTGTTGGTACTGATTTGAAAATCCCTCATTTTAATTATTTTCAACTTAATTTTTATCGTCGTAATAATGAGTTAGATAAAGCTAATTATCAAATGACTTTGGCATGGGGAATACCACTTGGCAGCTTATATTATGATGGTTTTCTAGATTATGCCACTAGTACTGATATTGCTAAAGCAACCCTAAATTTTACCTCGCAATTAAAATATGATATTGCCCCCATAATAGGATTAACGTCTAAACTGTATGTAGGAATTGAATATGTTTACTGGCAAAACAAATTCGGTATTGATGGAGTCGATGAAAAAAATATTAACTTATTAATTAAATATCACTTTTAAGTGCAGGTAAATAATATGAATCATTTAAATATCCGTCAAAAAGTTGTACTGACCACCTTAGTTGCTGTGGTGCTTGCTATTGTTATTATGAGTGTTTTTGCACTGAAATCGAGTCGCTCAATTATATTAGAGGGAACCCTTGGGCGTGAATTGCCCGCTGTTTTAGGTGAGGTAGCTAATAATTTAGATGCGCAATTATTATTACCTATTACTGTTTCTCAAGCTATGGCAAGTAATAGTGATTATATAAAGTTTATTGCTGATGGTGAACCTGATGATAAATTGGATCAGGTCACTCAATATTTAGCGAAAATAAAGCAAGAATTTAACACCATTACTGCCTTTATTGTGTCAGAAAAAACAGGTAAATATTATACCCCCAATGGTTTATTTAAAACGTTGTCATCTGCAAGTGAAAAAGATCAATGGTTTTATCGTTTTATGCGTTCAGGAAAAACCTATGAATTGAGTTTAGATGTTGACGAAGCGACTAAAATTCCTACTTTATTTATCAACTATATAATGAAAGTTAATGGTACTGAAAGTGCTGTTGCTGGGGTGGGCTTATCGCTTGATAGTATGGCAAAAAGTATTAGCCAGTATCGTATTGGTAAACAAGGAAAGGTTTTTTTAGTTGATACAAAAGGTGTTGTTAAATTACATCCTAATGTAAATTTAATCGGTAAAAATATTCGCGCTATTACCGATGTAAAAAGTAATGCATTATTAAATAAAAGCAAGTTTGCGTCGGTTGAATATCAAAAAAATGGTGTTGATATGTTGTTGGCTAGCCGATATTTAGACAATATTGGTTGGTATATTGTTGCACAAGTTCCGAGTGATGAAGTGTTTGGTGCCTTAGATGATTTAACTTGGAGTTTGGTCGTTATTGGTATTGTTATCGCAGGAATATTTATGGTGATCAGCGCGTGGTTAATTAATCGTTTAATTTCTCCTTTTGGTACGTTGGCAGAAATGCTTGAAACTATAGGTCAAGGTGGCGGTGATTTAACGCTGCGTTTAGATGAAAGTAAACATGATGAAACAGGAAAAATGGCACACGGTTATAATCAATTTGTTTCACATTTAAGTGGAATACTGCAACAAGTTTCAAGTACAGGTCAGGATTTATTCAATTCTGTAGATAAAATTGATCAGCAATCAAACAATATGGAACGTGAAATAACCGCACAAGTGAGTAATATAGAACAGGTGGCCACAGCAATGCATGAAATGGGTGCAACAGCAGAAGAAATTGCAGGTAGTGCTCATCATGCCGCTGAAAATGCTCAAGGTGCGGGTGATACGGTACAAAATGGCAATAGCACAGTACAAAAAACTATTGATAGTGTTGCTGCGATGGGTAAACAATTAAATGCAACGAGTAGTAATATAACTGAATTAGCGGATGATATTAATGCTATTGATAGTGTTTTAGAGGTTATTCGTGGTATTTCAGAGCAAACTAACTTGTTGGCGCTTAATGCAGCGATTGAAGCGGCTCGAGCTGGTGAGCAAGGGCGAGGTTTTGCCGTAGTTGCTGATGAAGTAAGAACATTAGCTTCACGCAGTCATGAGTCAACGGAACAAATACGTAATATTATTGAAAACATTCAAAGTAAAGCAAGCGCGGTCGTTATAGCAATAGAAGAAAGTATAAAGTTAAGTGGTGATAGTGAAAATGCAGCTAATCAATCGGGAGAAATTTTACAAAGCATCTCAGACAATATCACCATTATGAATGACATGAATTTACAAATTGCCACTGCAACAGGAGAGCAATCGAAAGTGGTTGCTGAGATAAATCCGCATATAACCGCAATTGCAGATGTGTCAAAAATCAGTAGTGATACCGTAAAGCAAACATCGGTTGATTGTAGTGATTTACGTAATATGACGTCCAAACTTAATGAATTAGTGTCTAAATTTAAGTTTAAGTAATTTAGTCTCATTGCTTAAATGAAGTGGTTTTATGTGGCATATTTTGTTGCACACTATATTTTTTCAAAATGGCGCTGATAGTACCAGTTGTTTTTAATTGTGCTAATACTTGATTAAATTCTATCGCTGATACCGGAGAATTGGCTGATATTGCAGTATGGATATAGTGTTGACTGATCTTTACTTTTTCAATAGTGAACTGTGCTTGTTGTTTTTTGTTCGGATAATATAGCTGTAAGTGGTATTCAATTAAAATATTTGAATCAATAAAACCGTCAAGTCGCCCTAGTTTTAAACGTTGAAAATTGGCTTGTATATTTTTTGCATCACTACGTAAAATTGATTTGTTATTAAAATAATGAGTCAATTTAGGATAAACATAACCGCGAGTCGTACCAATAATCATCGCTTGCATATCACTCACTAAGTTGATGTTTTTACACTCTTTAGTGAGTGTTACTAACCAATCTTTTTCAGCGAAAATAGGTTCACTCCATTGGTATAAATGACTATTAGCCAGCCATTGAGGATTACTAATTGCAATGGCATTAACTCTTTCATTGCTTAAGTACAGTTCAGCACGTTTTCTGGGAGTTTTTACATACTCTATAGGTATCTTTAATTCTTTGGCAATGCGATCAAAAATATCTTTAATGATACCCGTAGATAACTTACCTCCTTGAGTCATAGCATAAGGTGGTGCATCATTAGCACCATAACTAACTATAAAAACTTTTTTCTTGGCAAAAGAGTTTGAGCTTAAGCAAGTTAATAGCAATGATAACAGAATGAGTTCGTTAAGCTTTATCATGACAGTTTCACTGTGGCAAGTAATAATAGTTTAATAACTGTAGTATAAACTACATCCATGAACGGTGTGTTTTTTCGACTTGATATAAACACTCATTGATTAACTGATAACCTGACTTTTCTTTCATATAAGGAATATTAACAGTACCTGAAGCGAGTATTAGTTGTATTTTGCAAAGTTGATGGCGGCGTAAAAAAATACTTTGTTTAAACTTGGTTTGTTGTACTTTAAAACGCTCAAAGCATAAATAATCAACACCTAGTGCTCCTTTACGCACATAAATATAATGCTCATCCATGGCGTAGCCCCAGCGATACCAGCGCATAACAATGAGAAAAGCAATGAGAGTAAAAACAATGGTGAGCCAAGTAAAAGCCAACCATTTGCTATTATATAGGGCGATAGTGCTAATAAACAGGTAGCAAGGTAAAAGCATATAAGCTAAATAGCGCAGTAAATAACGCTTGCTAATGGCAATAAATTTTATTTTAGTGAGGTTGTTATGCGGATAAACATCGTTTATTAATGCTTGGCACTCTTTTTCGGTAATCGATGGGACAATAATTTTACTATTGTATGCACCTGCCTGAAAGTTTTGTCCTGTGCTTTGGTTTTGCTCAAATTTTAAATTGATACGTTTTAATAAAATATCTAACCAGTCTTGTTGACGAATAACCATTTGTAGACGTGATAATTTCATCGTAACTTCATGTTTAGTTAACAAACCACTGCGACGAATATATTTGTCGTCCATTTTGCTTAAAGTGTAATTATAAAAGCTTAATATCGAACCAAAAACTGAAAATAAAGTAATAGGCAAGAAAATCAAAAATGTTAAGCTAAGTGCATAAAGACTAATTTGCCACCAAGATTTATCGGCAATACTAAAAAGTTGATCGGTATTTATGCCGATTGAGGTTAATCCATTGCCAACAGCCCTAGCAATATTGTCAAAAAAAGGGGCTAAACCGCCTAAAAATATCCACACGCGATTATTACTTAAACCGTGAATGATTAAATCGCTTAAGCTACGTTGATTAAGTATTTTTTCTTCAGCAATATTTATCTGTGAGTTACTTGTAGCCGTATCTTTTTTTATTGTGGATTGATTTTGGTTGCTTGTTAAAATTTGAGCTTTTAAGTGTTCGGCAAAATCAATATCTAACGCAACTATTTTGGCTTCTTGTTTAATCGATCCTGCGGTGTCTAATACCATGCAAATAGTATTAAAAGGACGATAATAAATAGGCTGTTCTAATTTTATATTTTGTATGCGGGTAAAGGGTAAATTAAGGTGTTTTTTGGCAAAAACTCCAGAGCGGATCTCAATATGTTCTTTATTAAGGCGATATTGAAAAAAGTAAAAGCTAAGAAAAATTCCTATTATTAATAAGGCGAGTACTATTAAAAATATCGGTAGCCATAAGGTAGGATTTTCTTTTATATGAGAATAACCTGCGATGAGAGCAGGAATAAAGTAGACAAAATTACCGAGTAAATTTTTAATAACGTTAATAGCAAAATAAACTAAGGCGATAGGTGAAATGCGTTGCCAAGTTTGTTCTGAAATAGTTTTTTCTGAAATAGTTTGTTCAGAAATAGTTTGTTCAGAAATAGTTTCCCCCAAGCTGATTTGTTCTGAGCTAGTTTTTTCTAAGTTAGTTTGCTCAATCATTATTTGACTCACTTTGAGATGATTCAACAATGTTCTTTTTTGATAAGGTCATGTCTTTATGTTGCAAAATATATTGGCGAATACTTTCTGCTATTGCTAATGTCAAACCTGATATTTCAAAGGTGTGTAAAGCACCACCAGCACTAAATACTTGCAAGCTGGCTAACCCTACTTTTCGTTCTATTGGGCCGCGCTTAAGTTCTATATGTTGAATACGTAAAATCGGTTGAGTCACTATTTTTTTGAAGATCAAACCGCTAGCGTAGCTTAAATCTTGTTCACGCAAGGCATAATGCTTGTGATGATCGCTAAACCATAAATAAATGCTAAGTAATAGACTTAATGCAGATAAAATTAAAATACCAATAAAAATATTATGATGTACATCTTTAGGGAAGGGCAGTAATGAAAAGTGTTGAAAAATAAAAGCGATAATAATAATTAACAATGTCATAAGTAAATGAGTAAAAAGGCGAGTTAGAGCATATTTAGCTGATAGATTTTCAAAATTCAGTTGTTGTAATTGTGGTAAATCAACAATATTCACTAGGGTGTTAGTAAAACTGTCAGTGTTTCTATTGTGATGGTCAGTCGCCTTCATTGTGTTTTTTGAACTGATATTGGTGCTCATAATATCCCTTTGTTTAGTTTTTGTTTTACATGCCGATGCACTTGGTTCAGGTAAACCTGTGGGTTGGGCTTCAGGACAATATGCATCTCCTGCATTGTCGAATAAGTTACATCCATGTAACGTAGCCCATCAACCCATGTCATTTATCTGTATTTGACGACATAAATGTCGACCTACAGAAGGATCGCCGAATTAAATAAGGGCTCCTTAGTTATCTACATAGGCATGTTGTTTTAAGACCATATAAAGTTAATAAATTGTTATGTATAACCAAGTGTATGCTATTCTTTTTCGTGAAAACAAGTCAACACTAAGTTTGTTAGCGGGTTTGTAAAAGCTTCGTGAAATTTATTTTTTTAATGAAATTCAATAGCGTATTAGCTACTCTATACGCTTTATAAAATAATAAAAATACTAGGTACTTCTTATAATGGGGTTTATCGCTCAAGTTATACGCTTTATAGATACTATCACCGAGCGCATATTCAAAACTATTTCTTGGCTTTTATTAGTCATGGTTTTGGTTAGCTTTCTTATTGTGGTGCTGCGTTATGGTTTTAATATTGGCTGGATCGCCATGCAAGAGTCGGTGCTTTATATGCACGGTTTTATTTTTATGCTCGGTGCTGCTTATACTTTAAAAGCTGATGGCCATGTCCGTGTTGATATTTTCTATCAAAAATTTTCTCAAAAACAACAAGCACTCGTTAATATTTTGGGGGGGGTATTTTTATTATTGCCTGTCTGTATTTTTATCTTTTATATCAGTTTCGATTATGTGCAAATGTCATGGCATATTAGCGAGCAATCACCCGAGGCGGGTGGTCTGCCATTTATTTATATTAGTAAGACCTTTATTTTATTATTTTGCATCTTTTTGTCTCTGCAAGGTGTAGCTGAAATTATGCGTAATATTTTAGTGCTACTTTCATCAGAGCATACGGCTAACCATACATTTAGCAAAGGAGAGTAATAATGGAATATGTTTCTTTATTAATGTTTGCCGTCGTTTGTATTGTGTTGTTATTTGGTTATCCGGTAGCCTTTTCTTTAGCGGGTACTGCATTAGCGTTTGCAGGTATTGGTATCGCGACAGGAAACTTTGAACCGATGTTTTTATCGGCAATGCCATCTCGTTTATTTGGCATTATTAATAATCAAACGTTATTAGCGGTGCCTTTGTTTGTGTTTATGGGGGCAATGTTAGAGCGTTCTAAAATTGCTGAAAATTTACTTAATGCCATGGCGGTATTGTTTGGTCGCTTCAATGGCGGTTTAGGTATATCGGTTGTTTTGGTTGGTATGTTGTTAGCGGCAAGCACTGGTATTGTGGGTGCTACTGTAGTAACTATGGGGTTATTGTCTTTACCGACCATGTTAAAACGTGGTTATAGTCCCGTATTTTCTACTGGAATTATTTGTGCAACAGGTACGCTTGGGCAAATTATTCCTCCGTCTATTGCGCTTATTTTATTGGGTGATGTGTTATCAAACGCTTATCAAAAAGCGCAATTGAGTATGGGTGTTTTTAGTCCCAAAACGGTGAGCGTTGGCGATTTATTTGCAGGTGCGGTGATCCCCGGATTTATTTTGGTGGGATTTTATATTCTTTATTGTATTGCTGTGGCGCTGATCAAGCCTGAATTAGTACCTAGTGTCGATAGTGAAGAAATATTAGCAAATAGCCGTAGTGATTCTAAATTAGGGTTGGTTTTTTCAGCACTTATTCCGCCATTATTATTAATGGTTGCAGTTTTAGGTTCTATATTATTAGGTTATGCCACGCCAACAGAGGCGGCTGGGGTCGGGGCTGTTGGCGCATTAATGTTAGCGTTGTGGCAAAAACAAGTTAATCACGAAAATTTAACCGCAGTATTGCAAAGTACGGTAAAAATCACCTCGATGATTTTTATGATTTTAATCGGCGCGAGTTTATTTTCATTGGTGTTTCGTGGTTTTGGTGGCGAAGAGCTGATCCGTAGTTTGTTTGTAGATATGCCCGGTGGTGTGGTTGGCGCAACACTTATTGTGATGGTGGTTATTTTCTTTTTAGGCTTTATTCTCGATTTTATTGAAATTACCTTTGTGGTGGTGCCCATTGTTGCACCTATTTTATTAGCTATGGGGCTTGATCCTATATGGCTTGGTGTGATGATAGCCATTAACTTGCAAACTTCATTTTTAACGCCGCCGTTTGGCTTTGCATTATTCTATTTACGAGGTGTTGCACCTGCATCAGTAAAAACGTCAGATATTTATAAAGGGGTTATCCCCTTTATTCTGATGCAATTGTTGTTATTATTGGCGCTAGCATTTTGGCCCTCGTTAGCAACATGGTTACCAGAAATAGTTTATGGTAGTTAACTTTAGTTCATATCTTAACAATAAATAATAAACAATAAATAAAATATGGGAAGGGAATAAAAATAATGAAAAACTTGCTTAAAAAGGTATTTGTTTTAGGACTAGCTAGTGCAATGTTATTGCTTAGCGGTTGTGGCGGTAAACAAACCTCAAATAGCTCAGTAAAAGGCACTGCGGCACAATCTACAACGATACAAAAATACCATTGGAAAATGGTGACCTCATGGCCGAAAAATTTCCCTGGTTTGGGTATGGCACCTGAAAAATTTGCCAAGCATGTTAATGAAATGAGTGGTGGGCGGTTAACTATTCAAGTGTATGGTGCGGGTGAATTAGTGCCTGGTTTTGAAGTATTTGATGCGGTCTCACAAGGCACAGTACAAATGGGGCATAGTGGCGCTTATTATTGGAAAGGTAAAATTCCCGCCTCTCCTTTATTTGGTGCGCTACCTTTTGGCATGACAGCAACAGAGTTAAATGCTTGGCTATATTATGGTGGCGGTATGGAATTATATCGTGAAATGTATAAACCGTTTGGTATTATTCCTATGGCTGGTGGTAATACTGGCGCACAGTTTGGAGGATGGTTTAAAAAAGAAATTAACTCAATGGATGATTTAAAAGGCTTAAAAATGCGTATTCCGGGTTTAGCGGGTGACGTATTAAAAAAAGCAGGCGCTATTCCTGTTAATTTAACGGGCGGTGAAATTTTTTCATCATTACAAAGTGGTGCTATTGATGCGACTGAATGGGTTGGTCCGTATAACGACTTAGCTTTTGGTTTTTATCAAGCGGCTGACTATTATTATACCTCTGTGTGGCACGAGCCTTCAGCAGGTTTGGAGTTTTTAATTAACGAAAAAGCCTTTAATAGTTTACCAAAAGACTTACAACAAATTATTATTGTAGCGGCGCGAGCAGTAAATGAAGATACTCTTGACGAATATAATGCTCGTAATAATAGCGCGCTAAAAACACTTGTTGAAGAACATCATGTTAAGTTGCGTCAATTTCCACCTGCGGTATTAGCACAACTTAAAAAATACACGGCAGAAGTAATGGCAGAGCAAGCAGCAAAAGATGCCGGTTTTGCTAAAGTGTGGAAATCATATAGTGAGTTTTTAGCTAATATTCGTAGTTACAATGATTTAACACTTAAAGAATATTATAAAAATCGTTAATCTATTTAATTTTTGTTGCTAGCTGCTCGTACCTCTTTATTAGTAAAGCAAGGTACAATAGCGGCAATTTTATTTGTTTATAAAGATTTAGTTGTTAGTTTTATAGATACTGAAATAAATTCAGCATGACGAAATATACCGTCATCCTGACGCAGGTCAGGATCTTAAGCTACTTAAGTAAATATTTACATTACTGTTTATCTTGTGCTTGTGTAATACAAGCCCTAAAAAATAAGGTTTATTATGATCATAAAACCCAAAGTGCGCGGATTTATTTGTACTAACGCTCATCCCACTGGCTGTGAAACACATGTGGCAGAACAAATTGCTTATGTAAAATCTCATTCTCAAGCAGAGCAAAAACCGAAAAATGTTTTAGTTATCGGTGCCTCTACTGGTTATGGTTTAGCGTCACGTATTACCGCAGCTTTTGGCAATAATGCCAATACATTAGGTATTTTCTTTGAGAAAGCGCCGACAGAAAAACGTACGGGATCTGCAGGGTGGTATAACACTGCGGCATTTCAAAAAGCAGCAGATAAAGCAGGTATTTGGTCTAAAAATATCAATGGTGATGCTTTTTCGCATGAGATAAAAGCGAAAGCGATTAATTTAATTAAAGAAGAATTAGGCGAAATTGATTTAGTGGTTTATTCACTAGCATCACCACGTCGTACTGATCCTGATACGGGCGAAGTGTATTCATCAACGCTTAAACCTATTGGACAAAGTGTTACTACTAAAAATTTAAACACCTCAAAACGTGTCATTGATTCAGTTTCTGTTGAAGCGGCAAACGAAGAAGAAATTCAAGGTACGATTGACGTTATGGGCGGTGCTGACTGGGAACTTTGGTTAAATGCCTTGAATGATGCTGGCGTATTAGCTCAAGGTGTTAAAACCGTTGCATACACATATATAGGTAAAGAATTAACGTGGCCTATTTATGGTAAAGCCACTATTGGTCGTGCAAAAGAAGATTTAGACAGAGCGGCGAGTGAAATTAATAGTACGCTTGCTCCGCTTAATGGTGAAGCACATGTAACGTCATTAAATGCTGTAGTTACGCAAGCAAGCTCGGCTATTCCAATTATGCCACTTTATATTTCAGCAATGTTTAAAGTAATGAAAGCCGATGGTACATATCAAGGTTGTATAGAACAAATTCAAAGCTTATTTATTGAAAATATTTATAGCGATAGTCCACGTTTAGATGACAAAAATCGCTATCGACAAAACTATAAAGAGCTTGAAGATAGTGTACAACAACGTGTTACAGATATTTGGAATGCGGTTGATACTGACACGATTGATGAGTTAACTGACTATATTGCCTATAATCAAGAATTTTTAAAACTGTTTGGCTTTGGTCTTAACTGCGTTGATTACGAGGCTGATTTAAATCCAGAGGTTGAGATTAATCATTTAGTTTAAAACTTACGAGAAGTTATTCTCGCACTTTTTATTGATTTTTTTTACTTGTTTTGTCGTTTTTTTTATCAGTATATATCGAGGTTATCAGCGTATTCCTCATTGGAAAAGTTAGCTTAATTAAGTAAATATAAAAGAGTCTCATTACTATAGAATAATTACTCAATATTTAAAAATAAAACACGTGTACTTAAATTCAAACAACTGTTTTGTGTAAATACTATACAAAACATCAATTAATCGACTAAAGTGTAATGAAAAGTTACGGCGTTTTGTGGAATAAAAAGCAACTTTTGTGCTAAAATCGCGGCAGAAATTTTTAACTTAGAGCCAGTGGGGGCTTTTTTCGGGTAATACTGTTTTTTTATTTATCTGGAAGGACTTTCCTGCTGACATACACTGAAATCGAAAGTTTGAATTATCTTATTGATATTTATAGTTTTAAATGTCTTAGGTGTTTGTTCTAACGGTTTTATTACTCCCATCAAAAGTAGTGCATGTGTTTATGATTACAATAAAAAAAGGGCTGGACGTTCCTGTAAATGGTGCTCCCCAGCAAGTAATCCATGATGGTCCGTCCATCAAAACAGTGGCAACATTAGGTGAAGAGTTTGTGGGTATGCGACCTACCATGTTTGTTAAAGTGGGTGATCGTGTAGCAAAAGGTCAGGCAATTTTTGAAGATAAAAAAAATCCTGGCGTTAAATTCACAGCTCATGCCGCCGGTGTTGTTAAAGAAATTAACCGTGGTGAAAAACGTGTTTTGCAATCTGTCGTTATTGAAGTCGATGGCCATGCGCAAGAAACGTTTACGAGTTATCCTGCTGCTCAACTTGACTCGTTAGCGCGTGAAGATGTTGTTAGCAACTTAGTTAACTCTGGGTTGTGGACAGCATTACGCACTCGTCCATTCAGTAAGGTTCCTCCTATAAATAGCACGACAAGTGCTATTTTTGTGAGTGCGATAGATACTAATCCGTTAGCTGCTGATCCTGAAGTTATTATTAACGAACAAGCGGAAGCCTTTAAAAATGGCTTAACTATTTTGTCGCGTTTAACTGACGGTGATGTCTTTGTTGGTAAAGCGCCAGGTGCTAATATTCCTGTTGTTGATAATATCAAAGTTAATGAATTTGCGGGTAAACATCCTGCAGGTTTAGTCGGTACACATATTCATTTCTTAAAACCAGTCAATGCAGATAATTTTGTTTGGCATTTAGGTTATCAAGACGTGATTGCTTTTGGGCAGTTATTCACTACAGGTGAACTTCATAATGAACGCGTTATTGCTTTAGCTGGTCCTGCAGCTAAAAATCCACGGTTAGTGCGTACAGTTTTAGGAGCCAATACTGATGAATTAATTGCGGGTGAAGTTGTTGATGGTGAATTGCGTGTAGTGTCTGGTTCGTTATTATTAGGATCCGCTGCGGCAACGGTTCATGCTTATTTAGGTCGTTATCATGTACAGCTTTCATTGCTTTTAGAAGGCCGCGAAAAAGAATTTATTGGTTATATGATGCCTGGCAGTGATAAGTTTTCAGTAACACGTGCTTATTTATCACACTTAATGCCAAGTAAGTTGTTTAATATGACTACAACCACTAATGGTAGTGAACGCGCTATGGTGCCAATTGGTAACTTTGAGCGGGTAATGCCACTAGATATTTTACCGACTTTATTATTACGTGATTTATGTGCAGGTGATACCGACAGCGCACAACAATTGGGTGCTTTAGAGTTAGACGAAGAAGATTTAGCTTTATGTACTTTTGTTTGCCCAGGTAAAACAGATTATGGTGTTCACCTTCGTGATTGCCTAACCACAATTGAGAAGGAAGGTTAGTCATGGGCTTGAAAAAGTTTATTGAAGATTTAGAGCCGCACTTTGAAAAAGGCGGTAAGCATGAAAAATGGTTTGCTTTATATGAAGCTTTAGCTACAGGGTTATTTACCCCCGGCTTAGTTAATAAAGGTAAAACTCATATTCGTGATAGCATTGATTTAAAACGTATCATGATCACGGTATGGTTAGCGGTATTTCCCGCAATGTTTTGGGGAATGTATAACATTGGTTTTCAAGCCAATGAAGCTATTTTGCATGCTGCTGCTACGTTACCAGATACATGGCAAGCAGGGTTGTTTACCTTTTTAGGCGGGCAATTAGGCGCAGATGCTAACTGGTTTAACTTAATGTTATACGGTGCAATGTTCTTTCTGCCTATTTATGCAACTACCTTTATTGTCGGTGGCTTTTGGGAAGTATTATTTTCCTCTGTTCGTGGTCATGAAATTAATGAAGGTTTCTTTGTTACTTCAATTTTATTCGCGTTAATATTACCTGCAACAATTCCATTGTGGCAAGTCGCTATTGGTATTACTTTTGGCGTGGTTATTGCCAAAGAAGTATTTGGTGGTACAGGTAAAAACTTTATGAACCCTGCGTTAGCAGGTCGCGCATTTTTATTCTTTGCTTACCCGAGTCAAATTACTGGCGACAGTGTTTGGGTTGCTGCGGATGGTTTTTCTGGTGCAACAGCGTTAAGTCAATTTAGTGCTCCAGCACAAGGCGTGATAAATGATTACACCATGAATACGGATTGGTGGAATGCTTTTTGGGGATTAATTCCTGGTTCTGTAGGTGAAGTTTCAACTTTCATGGTGTTATTAGGTGGTGCTTATATTCTTTATAAAGGTATTGCTTCATGGCGCATCGTATTAGGTGTATTTGCTGGTATGGTAGCAATGGCATTCTTATTTAATACTATTGGCAGTGACTCTAATACTATGTTTGCTATGCCATGGTATTGGCACTTAGTTGTTGGTGGTTTTGCTTTTGGTATGATGTTTATGGCGACAGACCCTGTGTCTGCTTCGTTTACCAATACAGGTAAATACGCTTTTGGTGCGTTAGTGGGCGTTATGGTGGTGTTAATTCGCGTAGTTAACCCAGCATTTCCAGAAGGTATGATGTTAGCGATTTTATTCTCTAACTTATTCGCGCCATTGTTTGACTATTTTGTTGCGCAAAGCAATATCAAACGGAGGATTGCACGTAATGTCTAATTCTAGCAAAAGTAAAGAAACATTTAGCAGAACCGTTATCTTTGTATTTGTCATTTGTTTAATTTGTGCTGCTTTAGTATCAATTGCAGCCAGTAGTTTAAAACCATTACAAAAAGCGAATAAATTATTAGATCAACACACTAAAATATTAGAGGCTGCAGGTTTAAGTGACGTTGCTGCTAAAAATGGTGTTGATGCTACCTTTGAAAAATTTGTAATGCCTAAGTTTATTGATTTGGCAAGTGGTAGTTTTACTACCGGCGACCATGCAATATATGATGAACGTTCAGATTCACGAGATGTAGCTAAAAGTTCAGCAGTAAAAGATAGAGGTGTTGGTTTACGCCGTCGTGCTAATAAAGCCGTTATATATTTAGTTAAAAATGACCAAGGTCATATTGACTCGGCTGTATTACCTATTGTTGGTATGGGTTTGTGGGATATTATGTATGGTTACATAGGTCTTGAAGCTAATTTAAATACCGTTAAGCGTGTTGTTTACTATGAGTTAAAAGAAACGCCAGGCTTAGGTGCTGAAGTACAAAACCCTAAATGGAAAGCTTTGTGGAAAGGCAAAGAAATGTTTGATAAAAATCATAACATTGCCATTGAAATTGTTAAAGGTGGTATGGCAAATTGTAAAACAAACAAAATTTACTGTGTTGATGCGCTTTCAGGAGCAACCTTAACCAGTCGTGGTGTTAACCGCACTATCCATTTTTGGTTAGGTGATGAAGGTTATGGACCATTTATCGCTAAATTTGGTGGTAAGTTAAATAATGGGGAGCTTAACTAATGTCTACAGACACTAAAAAAGTTTTATTTGGGCCAATTATTAATAACAACCCAATAACATTACAAGTACTTGGCGTTTGTTCTGCATTAGCAGTATCAAACTCAATGGCTAATGCATTGGTAATGAGTCTTGCGGTAATGATGGTAACGGCTTTTTCAAGTATGTTTATCTCAATGATCCGTAATCAAATACCATCAAGTGTGCGTATTATTGTGCAAATGGCAATTATCGCTTCATTGGTTATTGTAGTTGACCAAGTTTTACAAGCATTTTCTTATCAATTATCAAAATCACTTTCAGTCTATGTTGGTTTGATCATCACTAACTGTATTGTTATGGGGCGTGCTGAAGCCTTTGCTATGAAAGAAAAGCCTTTAGCGAGTTTCTTAGATGGTATTGGTAATGGTTTAGGTTATGGTGCCGTATTATTAACCGTTGCTACTTTCCGTGAATTGTTTGGTTTTGGCCGTTTATTTGGTATCGAAATACTACCATTAATTCAGAATGATGGTTGGTATCAGGCTAATGGCTTATTAGTATTACCTTTTAGTTCTTTCTTTGTTATCGGTTTGCTCATTTGGGCAGTACGTACGAAGAAACCTGAACAAGTAGAGAAGGATTAGCACTCATGGAACATTACATAAGTATATTTATTAAAAGCATATTTATTGAAAACATGGCGTTAAGCTTTTTTCTTGGTATGTGTACGTTTTTAGCGGTATCAAAAAAAGTAAGTACGGCTATTGGTTTAGGTGTTGCCGTTACGGTGGTATTAGCGTTGTCTGTGCCAGCTAACCAAATAATTTATCAAGCGGTTTTAGCTCCGGGTGCGTTAGATTCTTTAATGGGGGTTACTGATCCCGCGAATTCTATTGACCTAAGCTTTTTAGCGTATATCACTTATATTGGTGTTATCGCCGCTTTGGTACAAATTTTAGAAATGATTTTAGATAAATACTTTCCTGCTTTATACCAAGCACTGGGTATTTTCTTACCATTAATTACCGTTAACTGTGCCATTTTTGGTGCGGTATCTTTCATGGTAGCTAAAAACTTAGATCTAGGCGAAAGTGTCGTTTATGGTATAGGTAGTGGTGTTGGTTGGATGTTAGCCATTGTATTAATGGCTGGCATTCGCGAGAAAATGAAATACTCAGACGTGCCAGATGGTTTAAAGGGTTTGGGTATTACGTTTATTACTGCGGGACTAATGGCGTTTGGCTTTTTGTCTTTCGGTGGTATCTCTCTGTAAGGTTAATGTTGCTTAGTAATTGTTAATTACTAAGCCTTTTGATAAATAAAAAGGAAAAGTCGATGGAAGTTATTATTCTCGGCATAACGATGTTTACCGCGATAGTTATAGCGTTAGTTTTAGTGATTTTATTTGCTAAATCTAAGCTAGTTGCTACAGGTGATGTCACAATTAGTATAAATGGCGATCCCGAAAAAGCAGTAATAACTGCTGCGGGTGGTAAGCTATTAGGTGCACTAGCTGACCAAGGTATTTTTGTACCATCAGCTTGTGGTGGTGGTGGTACGTGCGGACAATGTCGCGTTCATATTAATTCAGGTGGAGGTGATATTTTACCAACTGAAGAAGGCCATATTAACAAACGAGAAGCTAAAGAAGGTTGTCGTCTTTCATGTCAGGTTGCGGTTAAACATGATATGGATATCGTATTAGACGATGAAATATTTGGTGTTCAACAATGGGAATGTGATGTTATCTCTAATGATAACAAAGCAACGTTCATTAGAGAGCTTAAATTACAAATTCCTAATGGTGAATCTGTACCGTTTAAAGCGGGTGGTTATATTCAAATTGTTGCGCCACCACATCATGTTAAGTACAGCGAATTTGATATTGATGATCAATATAAAGGCGATTGGAATCATTTTGGTTTTTTTGAGGTAGAGTCTAAAGTTGACACCGAAACTATGCGTGCTTATTCTATGGCAAATTATCCAGAGGAAGAAGGCATTATTATGCTGAATGTGCGTATTGCTACGCCACCTCCTGGAAAGTTACATTTACCTGCAGGTAAAATGTCATCGTTTATTTTTAACTTGAAACCAGGTGATAAAGTGACTATTTCAGGTCCATTTGGCGAGTTTTTTGCCAAAGAAACCGAAGCTGAAATGGTTTTTGTTGGTGGTGGTGCAGGTATGGCGCCAATGCGTTCACATATATTTGATCAACTTAAACGTTTACAAACTAAACGTAAAATGAGTTATTGGTATGGTGCACGTTCTGCTCGCGAAGTATTTTATCAAGAAGATTTTGATGGTTTAGCGGCTGACAACGAAAATTTTGATTGGCATATTGCACTTTCAGATCCTCAACCAGAAGATAACTGGGATGGCTTAACAGGGTTTATTCATAATGTATTGTTTGAACAATACTTGAAAGATCATGAAGCACCAGAAGATTGTGAATTTTACATGTGTGGGCCACCAATGATGAGTGCTGCGGTTATTCACATGTTGAAAGATCTCGGTGTAGAAGATGAAAATATTCTTCTTGACGACTTCGGCGGCTAATATTCACAACTAAGCGGCCTTTTGCATAGCTAGCTGCGTTGGCAGTGCTCACCTATTGGCATAGGTTGCGCGCTCCCACCTTGCTATCAAAGCAAAATTCTCGCTTATTTGCAGAATATTTAACATAGCTTAATTTATAAAAGGCGAATACTGTTTCAGTATTCGCCTTTTTTAATGGTAAAATATTAGTCGTTTTATTGTGATCCTGAACTTACGTCATGCTAAGTTTATTTCAGTATGCAGGAACTATTTATTGTTTTGTCGTCATCCTGAACTTGTTTCAGGATCTATTTAAGTGATTTATACAAATGAAAAAACAACTCAAACTTGCCTTTACATGCTTAGCTTTTGTTTCTTTTATCTTTTTGTCTGCTTGTTCAAAACAAGCAGACGAATCAAAGAAAATCACCGAAGTATTACTACAAGGTAATACTATGGGCACAACTTACCATGTAAAAATTGTTGCTACTAAGCAGCAAGTGGCTGACAAAAATATACATGCTGATATTGACGATTTATTAAAAAAAATAAATCAACAAATGTCGACTTATATATCTGATTCTGAATTATCACGTTTTAATAAAAACCCAACGACTGAACCCGTAAAAATAAGTGAGGGTTTACGTGAGGTGATTGCCGAGTCAATTCGTTTAGGCAAACTTAGTGGTGGTAAGCTTGATATTACCGTAGGGCCTTTAGTTAATTTATGGGGCTTTGGTCCTGATTTACGTCCTGATAAAATTCCAAGTGCCGAAGTAGAAGCCGCAGCGCGCAAACGTATTGGTTTAGATAAATTATCATTAAACGGCAACATGTTACGTAAAGCTATCCCTGATCTTTATGTTGATTTGTCAACTACAGCAAAGGGTTATGGGGTTGACAAAGTTGCTGATCTTATTGAAGCACAAGGTTTTAAAAACTATCTAGTAGAAATTGGCGGAGAAATGCGCTTAAAAGGATTTAAACATACTGGCGAGTTATGGGCGGTCGCGATAGAAAAACCAGTGAGCCAAGAGCGTAGCGTACAAGATATAATTTTACCTAAAGATAATGCTATTGCTACCTCAGGAGATTATCGTAATTATTTTGAAGTTGATGGCCAGCGTTTCTCTCATATTATTGATCCTGATACGGGTAAACCCATTAATCACAAGTTAGTGTCGGTAACGGTTATTGCACCGTTGTCAATGACCGCAGACGGTTTATCGACAACGTTAATGGTAATGGGTGAAGCGAAAGGCTTAGCGTTTGCTAATCAACATGATATTGCCGCTTTATTTATTTCAAAATCTGAGCATGGTTTTGTGCAAGAAAGTACGGTAAAATTCGTTCCTTATTTTAAGTGAGCTAAACGTATACATTCATCCTGACGCAGGTCAGGATCATTTAATCTGAGCGGGTTTAATTCCCCGCTGCTTGCGGCGTTTGTAGGTTAGGCTTTAGCCTATCAAGTTGACGGCATAAATGCCGACCTACATTTAACGTCATAATATACCCCTCTTCGCATAGCGAATTTGAGCTAAAGCGAAAAGCCTTGGCGCGGGGTAGTAATTTTGTTTGTTTTAATAGGCTATAAAATGACACTTTTCATCATCACCTTAGGTTTTTTCTTAGTCGTTGTACTCGGTATGGCGGTGGGTTATATTTTTCAACGTAAAACGCTAGCGGGTAGTTGTGGCGGTTTAGGCACTATGGGCATAGAAAAAGCCTGCGATTGTGATAATCCGTGCGATAAACGCATTGAGCGTGAACGTAAAACTGCTTTAGCTGACAAACAGCATCACGAGACAATAGACATTAAGCAAATGTCGTAGCACGTATTACGGGTAGAAAATAGTAAAGCCTCAATAAATATTTATACTTTTTATAGAATGTTAAAGAGGCTTTTTAGCATTTGTTTTTATACTATTTTTTCTTATTTTAAAATTTTTGCAACTCTTTCTTTAAATTCGCCATGGCAGGCAACACAGCCATTAATCATTATTTGATATTCTTGCTGAATAGCGTGCATATCTTTTTGTTGCGCGGCCTTAATTAAGTTAACTGAGCTGTGATGCACCACATCATCTTTGGTTTTAAATTTTCCCATATCGCTACCCATTGCTTTAACTAGCTTCATTCTAGTTATCATTGATGGCTTTGGGTGTTCAGCGATGTTTTTAGCTGACTTTTCAATTAATTCAAAATCATGCAAGACAATACCTTGAGTTATTTTATGGGTGTTTTTTAACAACCCTTGCATAATGATTTTTAAAGTATCTTGATCTTCATTATTTGTTGGTGCGCTAATAGCTTGGGTAGAACTTAACGTTAATAAGCTCGTTAGTAATAGTAAGGTTGTCTTTTTAAGGGGTAACATTGATTGTTTTCTCCGTGGTTTGGGTTGAATTCTTATCTTTTGGTGGATTATTTTCTGGTTTAATATCTTCTGCTTGATCACTTTCTGAGCTAATTACACGGGTTAAACCAAAGTCTTCTAAAACGGTATATAAACTAGGAATAACAAAAATAACTAATAGGGTTGATGTAGCAATACCAAAAACAATACTGGTTGCTAACGGTATAATAATTTGTGCTTGGGTGCTGGTTTCAAATAATAAAGGTGTCATACCAGCAATGGTGGTGATTGAGGTTAATAATACGGCTCTAAATCTGTCGTAACTAGCTTGTGCGGCAGCTTCGTGTACGCTTAAGCCTTTTTTAACATGCTGTTTTACAAATTCTACTAATAAAATAGAGTCGTTAACGACAATACCCGCAAGAGAAACAAAACCCATCATCGACGGCATAGTAAATTGCAAACCCATTAATAAATGCCCCCAAATAACACCGATCATTGCTAGTGGAATGGCAACCAGCACAATAAATGGTTCGACATAACTTTTAAATTGAAACGACAACAAAATAAATACGCCAAATAAACCGACAATAAAAGCTTTCAGCATAGATATTTGCGTAGTACCTGCATT
This sequence comes from Alteromonadaceae bacterium, assembly GCA_016765535.1. GTDB lineage: Bacteria > Pseudomonadota > Gammaproteobacteria > Enterobacterales > Alteromonadaceae. Next base: position 37,101 of record JAESPQ010000024.1, read on the forward strand.
TTTAATCTCGCCTTCAAAGCTCAAGCGTAAATTGGGATAACTTTGCTTAAAATGAGGTAACCAGCGTTTGCTAATATCAGCAAGCACCTTTTTAGTATTGTTTTTATTGACGTCAATATCGCCATATACAGTGACAGTGCGCTGGTTATTTATACGACTAATACGCGCATAGCCTCTAGTAGTAGTAATATTGGCAACGCTTGATAATGGGATCACCGCTTTAGTTTGTGGATGAATAATGGCGAAGTTGTCAAAGTCGATAAACTCATCGCGTGATGCATGATCAAGTTTAACGGTGATTTCAAAGGTTTCTAACGCTATATTGCTTTCAAGCACTTTAATACCTTGAAAAGCTGCACGTAGTTGATTAGCAATTGTTTGTGCGTCTATACCTAAATTTAACGCACCAGCTTTTAAAGTAATAGAGTATTCTGGCTTACCTGGACGTAAATCATCAAACACGTTATTGACGCCCTGATAACCCGATAACCATTGTTGTAAATCATGAGATGCTGTTGATAATTGCTTAAAATCATCTCCCATAATACGTATTTCTATGGCTTTACCACTTGGGCCAATTACGGGCTCTTTATAAGATATTGTTAACGCTTGCGGAATAATACCACTGTGTTTACGCCAACTGTCGGTAAATGCTTGAATAGGAGTATTTCGCGCTTCTGCGGTTAATAAATCTACTTTTATGGTGGCTAAGTGAGGGCCTAATTCAAAAGCGTCTTCGTTTTCATTATAGGATACGTTAATGGCTTTAATGAGAGGCGCATCTTCTTGACGTTGAAATTCTTGCTCTGTTTGTTTTAATGCTTGGAGTAATTTATTGACCACGTTTTCAGTTTGCTTTAATGGTGTACCAGAAGGCATTAAAATACGCGCTTGTACCATATCTCCTTCAATATTAGGAAAGGCAGAAAACTTCAAAATACCAGAAGCTAACATACTTACCGAAATTAAAAATAAGGCAACAACACTGCCTAAAAAAGCATATCGATATTGGATTAAGTAGGTTACTAATCGCAACATTTTTAATCTAAAAAGCTCAAATTTTTGCTCAAACTTAAGTCGAAAAGCTGAATCAGGTGTTTTTTGTGCATGAGAAAGCGAGTGGTTTAAATGATGAGGTAAAATTAAAAAGGCTTCAATCAGTGATACAGTGATCACGGTTAACAGCACTATAGGGATCACTTTTAAAATTTGCCCCAGGTCACCTTCAATAAAAACTAAGCCAATAAAAATACAAATAGTGGTTAAAAATGACGAAATAACCCCGCGAGCCACTACTTTAGTACCTGCTATAGAAGCATCATAAGGTGATAAGCCTTTCTTAATTTGACTACCAATAGATTCGGCAATAACAATGGCATCATCCATTAAAATACCTAAGGCAAGCAACAGTGCCACCATAGAAAACATATTAATAGAAATGCCCATAAGATTTAAAAAATATAGACTGGCTAAAAATGAAACGGGTAAACCCATTACTACCCAAAAAGCATAACGAATAGTAAAAAATAGCCACATTACTGCAAAAACTAATAATAGCCCTTGCCAAGCATTACTTACTAATAAGTTTATTCTGTCTTTTACTATGCTGGTGGCGTCTTGAGTAAGTTTTAAGGAAACGCCACGTGGTAGTTTTACACGTTGTTGTGCTAATACTTCTTCAACGGCGTTAAGTACCCGTAAACTGTCATCGGTAGTGTTTTTATTAACCACAATTAATGCGGCAGGTTTGCCATTAAATAATGTTTTTTCTTCTTTAAGCTCGAAGCTATCGGTTATGGTAGCAATATCACCAAGGCGAACATCATTACCATTTTCACCTATGGTAATAATAATGTTGGCCAAGTCTGTAACGCTACGGCGTTCGTCATTCACTCGAATTTGTCGTTCTTGAAAATTGGTATCAATAGTACCAACAGGCAAATCAATATCTTGTTTATTAACCAAATTGGCAATATCTTGTAGGCTTAAGCCGTAGCGGCGGATGTTATAGCTAGGTACTGAAATTAATAATTGCCGATCAGAAAAACCTTGAATGTCTACCAAAGTAATTTGTGGATGACGTAATAACGCTTGTTTAATTTGTTCGGCTAAGGTTTTTAATTCAGCACGCGGTAACTCTGCGGTTAGGGCGATAGAGACAACATTTTGGGTGCGACCTAATTCGCTTACGGTGGCTAATTCTGCTTCTTTAGGAAAATCATTAACGGCATTGATAGCACTGTTTACGTCATCTAAAAATTTAGTGAAATCGCCTGATTCGAGCATTTTTACGGTCATAATGCCAATGTTTTGTCTAGCCTGACAGGTTTTTTCATCAACAAAACTAATGCCGTCTAAAGCATCTTCTAACGTTAAGCAAATACCTTGTTCAACATCGGCTGGCGTAGCCCCTGGGTAAGGCACTTTTATTTGTACTGTGTACGCATTTACCTTGGGAAACGTTTCGCGTTTTATATTCGGTAAGGTTAACAAGCCCATCAGCAAAAGCACTAACATCAGTAAATTGGCCGCGGTGGGATGACCTGCAAAAAAACGAATCATTGCTTTTCTCCCGATCCTTTTGTGGTTACTGCTTTTTCTGCTAACCCTTTTCCTCTCAACCCATTGCCTTCTAACCAAATATGCATTTGCTTATTGACATTATTATCCACAATAGGAGTTATTAGCATGCCATTAATCGCAGGAAAAACATCAGAGGTAATTAATTTGTCACCCGCTTTTAACTCATCTTTGATCAAGGCGAGTTCACCATGATATTGAATATTAGTTAAGGTTATACGCTTAAGTTGGTTGTTTTTATCTACTAGGTACACTTGTTTGCCATGTAAAGCAAAACGAGGAATTACAATCGTTTTTAATGGTCGCCCGAATAAATTAACCTGCATATACATACCGGTAAGTAACGGTGGTTTTTCGCCTGGTTTTATTTGTTTGTAGCTATCGCTAGCACTAACTATTACACCAATGGTTCTACTCTTTGCGTCTAAATTGTCACTAAAACGTTCTACTTTTGCTTGCCAAGGACTAAAGCGTTCACTGGGATCGTTAATTGTGGCAGATAAGTTAAGTGAGCTGAGTACTGAACTCATGCTTGGCATATTATTTTTTTTGGAATGTTTAAATGCTTGTGGATTAAAGTTTTTTGCAAATAAGCTAAATTGATCAATCGGAAATTGAGCATTAATTATGGCTTTACTTAAACTAAAGGCATCAAATAATTGTCCAGCACTAGTTAAACCACCAGCACTAACATATTGATCTAACTCGGTATAAACTTTACTGATACGACCATCAAAAGGCATTTTTATAATAGTGCGGGCTAAATCGCGTTGGCTTTTAGCTAGTTTGGCTTGTGCAATAGCAAGTTGAGCATTAACAATGGCGAGATTTGACGGCAGAGTGGTTTTTTTATTTTTTAACTGTAGAACTTCTTGCTGTTGGCGTAATAAATTTTGTTTTTCGCCATTTAAATTAGATTTTGAAATTACACCTGTTTTGCGTAATTTTGCTAAGCGATTATATTCTATTTGACGTACGGTTAGTTTTTCTAGCGCTAACTTAAGCTCTAATTCATTGTTTTCAATATTAAGTTCCATTTCTTTATACTGCGCTTGGTTTGCTAATAAATCAGCTTCAGCTTGTTTTAATTGCAATAAATAATCTTTATCATCAATTTTTAGCAGTAAGGTGTCTTTTGCTAAAAAGCTTCCTTTTTTAAGTTGAGAATTGATATATACAATGCGGCCAGAGACTTCAGCTTTAGCTTGTAGTTTTTTATCTGCTTCAATAATGCCAAAACCAGTTATTTCTGGTTTGATTTGTTGTTTTTTTAAAGAAATGTAACTAACCGCTACAGCGTGTTTTTTACCTTGAGCATGTTGTAACCTTGGCTGTGATTTTACGATTATAATTAATAACAGTAGACCGATTACAGCAAAAATAGGTAAGGCACGTTTACGCTTTAATAAAGGTTTAAGTTTTATGAATAAATTCATCTGTTTTATTCCGTATCTGTTGTCTTTGTTATGGCTGAGCAACCATAAATAAATTGTTGATAAATATGTTCAATCCAGTCGTTGGATTGCATTTCTTGATCGCTAATTTGCCACGCATACTGTCGAATGTTTTTATTCATAAATGGCATAATGATCATATTAATTAATGAAAAAGCGGCATGTTTTGCTTTTTTATCATCTTGTATTAGCGTGTTTTTTTTAATCAATTGCGGTAAAAATGTTGCCATTTTTTTAGGGAAACGTTCAATAAATATCGCGCTTAATTCCGAATTACTGTTGGCAAGTTCTTGATGGATTAATTGTGCAAAACTGCTGTTATCGTTAAGCATAGCTATAATATTACTAATAAATGCTTTAATAGGATTTTTTGCTTGGGCAATGTTTTTCATGTTCATAAAATGTGATGCTGACATTTCGTCTAACAGCGCGATAAACAAGCCTTCTTTGTTTTTAAAATAATAACTTACCATCGCTGAATTAATATTAGCGCGCTGAGTTAGTTCTCTAATACTAATTTGTCCATAAGGTTTTTCGGTTAATAAACTTTGTGCTGCTGCTAGTAACTTAGCTTTTTGAGCAATTTTTTTATTTTTATCGATAGGACGACCTCTGGCGGTTACAGATTTTTTCATAGCAAGCTTTTCATAATAAGTTTTTTATCTTTAGTATTTAATTAATCACTCGTTTAATTAAATACTACTAAGCTATTTTAAGCAAGAAAAATTTTTTACTTGCTAGTGAAGTAAAAATAACTATACTGTATTTGTGTACAGTGTAATTTTGTGGAAAATAATGAAAAAAATTATTCATATAGATATGGATGCCTTTTATGCGTCGGTAGAAATGCGCGACTTTCCGCAATATCGAGACATTCCTATAGGTATTGGTTGGGATACTAAACGTAGCGTTTTATGTACTTGTAATTATTTAGCAAGGCAATATGGTGTGCACTCTGCTATGCCTGTTATTACGGCTAAAAGGCTTTGCCCTAACTTAACTATAGTTAATGGGCGAATGGAAATATATCGAGAAATATCACAACAAATACGCCGCATTTTTTTACGCTATACCGATATTATTGAACCATTGTCGTTAGACGAAGCTTACCTTGATGTAACTGAGTGTAAGTTGTTTAAGGGTAGTGCAACTTTAATCGCAGAACAAATTCGCGCTGATATTTTTAGAGAGCTTAATTTGACTGCTTCTGCTGGCGTTGCGCCAAATAAATTTTTGGCGAAAATTGCCAGTGATGAAAATAAGCCTAATGGTCAATGCGTGATCACGCCAGATAAAGTGGCTGAGTTTGTTAGTGAACTTCCTTTACGGAAAATTTCTGGTATTGGTCCTAAAACAGCGGAAAAGCTTGCTAAACACGGTTTTACTACTTGTGCTGATGTGCGTGCCAGTTCAGAAAATAATTTAAAAACTATTGTTGGTAAATTTGCTACCTCTTTATATCAACGGGGTTTTGGTGTTGATAATAGAGAGTTAACAGTAAAGCGCCAACGTAAATCGTTAGCGGTAGAAACAACATTAGCGCAAGACATTAGCAGCGAACAACAATGTTTAGAAATTATAGCGGTATTGAAAACCAAATTATTACAACGTTTAGCGAATGTTGAAGGTAGAAAAATATGCCGACAAGGGATCAAATTAAAATTTTTTGACTTTAACCAGACCACGGTAGAACAACAAAGTAATTGTTTTAATGAACAATTAATTCCTGAATTATTAAGTACTGCTTTATCACGTAGTAAAGGGCGTGCTATTAGGTTAATCGGTTTAACATTAGGTTTTACTGCGCTTGAAAAAAAATCTGAAATTAATAAAAATAATAATTTGTTAGAAAATCAACAACAAGAGAAATATGTTGAGCAATTGTGTTTGAATATTGAATAAATGACGTTATTTTTGTTTAAAAAATAAGCTATACTGGGTATCGTATAAACGTAATTTTATTTAGTTAATAGCTTTAATACTTTATTAAGCTTTTGACGTTAAGCTTTTGACAAAGATATTTTTAGACGCAGATGTTTCAGGAGATACGCGATGATCACGGTTAATTCAATGGTTAGTAGTATGAATGGCTTTTTGCAATTACAAAAAAGCCAACAATCATTATTTGATGCCAGTGCAAAATTAACCTCGGGTAAGCGAATTAACAGTGCTAAAGATGATCCTGCTGGGCTTGCTATTGCTACTTTAATGACATCACAAGTACGTGAAAACAACCAAGCTATTCGCAATGCTAATGATGGTATTTCTTTTTCCCAAGTGGCTGATGGCGCTCTAAGTGGTGCTAACGATGTATTGCAGCGGATAAGAGAGCTTGCTGTGCAAGCAGGCAATGGCACACTTAATGATAGTAACCGCGCTACAATTCAAGATGAAATCACCCAACTTTCTAGCCAATTAAACGATATTGGTAAAAACACTAAATTTAATGGTATTAGTGTTTTTGGTAATAGTTCATCGAGTAAATCCTTAAATATTCAAGTAGGTTTTAATCAAAGTATTTCTTTAGCGCTTGGCTCCGTTTCAAGCGGAGCACTTTCGGGTGGTTTAAACTCGACTAATGGTGGTTTAGAAAGTGGTCGTGTTGATGCGGCAACTACGGGTATTAGCGCTGGTAGCGTCAGTATTAATGGTGTTGAACTGGGTGCTATTGCTGCGTCAACGTCAGGACAAGCTAATGTTAAAACCGACGCTATTAATCAAATTAGTGGACAAACAGGGGTTACTGCAACCGCTAGCAATGTGGTTCAAGGTGGCAGTGTTAATCAGTATCAGCCCGTAAGCCAAGGTATCAGTGTTACGGTGGGTGGCACTACCACTACTCTAGGTAGTTCAGCTAACCTTAAAGATTTTGTTAAAAACTTTAATCAAAGCGTTGCGGGTGCCGAAGCTAAAATTAATAGCGAAGGTAAACTGCAAATTTTTAATAATACAGGTAAAGATATAACTCTAGCAGATAACAATGTCGGTGGTTTAGGTAGTTTAGGACTTAGCGCAGGAAATTATTCAGGTAGCATTAGTTTATCAAGTAGTAATGGTAAAGATATTAATGTTTCCACCTCTAATACGGGTACAGTAAATGATTTAAAAGCTTTTGGCTTTAATCAGCAACAAGGCGCATCAAAGCTCTCTGGTGGACAAGTAACAGGACAAAATATTACCGCAAGTGACGGAATTACTATTAATGGTGTTGCCTTGGGTAATGTTAGTGTTACAGGTAGTAGTACTAATGCTAGCGATATTAGCAGCGCTATTAATGCGATTAGTGATAAAACCGGCGTAAGTGCTAGCGCTAATACAGATATTACTTTAAGTGCGGATGTTTCTGCTTTACAAAATAACGCACTAACTATTAATGGTGTTGATGTGTTTAGTAGTTTTAGTGGGGCATCGCTGGGAGATACTATTAATCAAATAAATTCTGCGGGACTTGGTGATATTACAGCCAGCAGTAATAGTGATGGTAAATTAGTGTTAAGTTCTAAATCGGGGCAAAATATTAATATTGAAAATGGTGCTAGTGCTTTTAGCCAAAACGGTAGTGCCATTGCTAATAGCGTTACTCAACGTGGTGAATTAAACTTAAATAATAAAAGTGGCGGTGAAATTAATATTAGTTCAACGGCGGCTATAGGTTCACAAAGTGGCGCTGTTGCTAAATTAGGGCTAAGTGATGTGGGTGGCTTTTCTGCAAATACTGGCGGTAATGTTGCAAGTCCCAGTAATGCAGGTGATTTAATTAAAAACATCGATAATATTATGGGGCAAATTAATAAAACCCGTAGTGGCTTAGGGGCTACACAATCTCGATTTTTATCTACTATAAATAATTTATCGCAATCGTCCATTCAATCGCAAAGTTCACGCTCGCGCATTCAAGATGCTGATTTTGCTAAGTCTATTTCAGAGCTAGTACAAGCACGTTTTTCACAACAAGCTAGCAGTACTATTTTTGTGCAGCGCCAAGCATCAGAACGAGCATTCATTAGTCAGTTATTGGGGTAAGTTAACCGCATAGGCATGTAAGCATTAACTATGAAATTTTATTTTTAAACCTTTTAAAAATGCCGACAAAATATCATCAGAACATACTCTATAATGTTTGTTATTTATGTTTCTAAAAAATGCGCTTAATTCATACTTAGTTAAACTTATGTCAGCAAGTTCAAGTATCGAAATAACTTCATCCGCTTTTAATGTTAATGCTATTTTAACTTTATTAAAGATAATATTATTATTTAATAGTTGCTCTGTGTGATGTTCTGGTCCGTCTTTTTGGCCTCTTTTTTCAATGATCAGCCCATTTAAAAAGCTGGCTAATTCAATATCTAATAATTCTTTATAAGCGGGGTCGTTCTTTTCTTTATAAATATTTGTCAATTGTTCAGCGTTGAATACGCATTGTTTTAAGGCAAAAACTGCTTGTGTTTTTTTGTCGTCAAAATTAAAAATAGTACAAAGTCGACGAAGAATATCATTATTTATCATGGTGTACCTTGGGTTTTAGCAAATTGGTTTTTTAGCAAAATAGTTTAGTAATAATAATTGCTGTAAAATAATACAGCAATTATTATTTGAAAATAGTTTTAGGGTATTTAAGCCACTTTTTTCTGTTTATTCATTTCTGTAGAATTTTGCTCATTCGCATTTTTTTCGCTTGCTAAGTATTCATCTAACGAGCCTTTAAAATCAACTAGTTCTTTATTTTTAATGTCAATAATACGGGTTGCCAAAGAAGAAACAAATTCACGGTCGTGGCTAACAAATATCAAGGTGCCTTCAAAGGCTTTAAGGGCATTGTTTAAGGCATCTATCGCTTCAATATCCATGTGGTTGGTTGGTTCATCCATGATTAATACATTAATATCCGCCATCATTAACATGCCAAACAATAGACGATTTTTTTCTCCACCAGAACAATTACGCGCTTTTTTGTTTGCATCGTCGTCAGTAAACAATAAGCGCCCTAACATACCACGAACACTTAAATCGTTATGACACGGTCTGCGCCATTGAGACATCCAATCCATAAGTGTTAAGTCATTATCAAAAAGAGCGCTGCTATCTTGTGGACAATAGCCTACAGCAGCATTTTCAGACCACTTAACCACACCTTCTTTGTGTGCTAACTCATTCATTAAACAGCGTAGTAGTGTTGTTTTACCCGCACCATTTTCACCAATTATCGCAAGTTTAGCACCTGCTTCTAATAGTAAATCACCATTTTTAAATAACGCTTCATCTTCAAAACCGTGACCAAGGTTTTCAAGCTCTAGCGCTTGACGATGCATTTTTTTACCCGATGCAAAGGTTATTTTAGGGGTGATACGACTTGATGATTTAACATCATCAAGCTTAATTTTATCCATTTTTTTAGCGCGCGAACTGGCTTGCTTGGCTTTTGAAGCATTGGCACCAAAACGATTAACAAAGTCTTGTAATTCTGCTATTTCTTCCGCTTTTTTAGCATTACCTGATAATAACTGTGTGCGTAATAAACTTGATTGCTCTAAAAAGAATTCGTAATTACCCGGATAAATACGTAACTCACCGTAATCAATATCAGCCATGTGAGTACAAACACTATTGAGAAAGTGTCTATCATGAGAAATAATGATCATGGTGCATTTACGCTTGTTCAGTTCGCTTTCTAACCAGCTAATGGTATGAATATCCAAGTTATTGGTGGGCTCGTCTAGTAATAAAATATCAGGATTGGCAAACAATGCTTGGGCAAGTAATACCCTTAGTTTCCAACCGGGAGCAACTTGCTGCATTAATCCATAGTGAAGTGATTCTTCAATACCTGCTTCTAATAAAATTTCACCTGCGCGGCTTTCTGCACTGTAACCATCCATTTCAGCAAATTGACTTTCAAGATCACCAACACGCATGCCATCGGCTTCACTCATTTCAGCTTGTGCATAGATACTGTCTCTTTCTTGTTTTACTTTCCATAAAGCCACATCACCCATGATCACGGTATCAATTACACTGTATTGTTCAAAAGCAAATTGATCTTGACTCAGTGTACCTACTTTGTCACCTGTCGAGATAGAAACATTACCTGAAGTTGGCGCTAATTCTCCACTGAGGATCTTCATGAAAGTAGATTTTCCACAACCATTAGCACCGATCAAACCGTAACGGTTACCGTTGCCAAATTTAGCAGAAATGTTTTCAAATAAAGGCTCAGCGCCAAATTGCATTGTAATGTTCGATGTAGTGATCAAAAAAATATTCCTAGGGTTTTGCTAATGATTTTTGAATAGCAGATTGTTAAATACTAAACAAAAAAGACTTAAAATAATAAGGTCGCGCATTATACAGTAATAAAGGCCAGCCCCCTACCTAATATTGTTATTTTTTGATTATTTTTTCATCAATGAAGTTTGAATGATAGCATTACTGATAATTTAGCCGAAAATCAACTTGATAGGATCACCTAGAAAAGTATTAACTTGTTGAACAATTATTTATTTTTACAATATTGGTTAAGTAACCGTTAATATTTACTTAAGAATTCAAGCATTAACAAAATACCAACTAACAAAAGCAATCCAACTTAGTACTAATAATACCCAAGGTAAACGCTTGCCCTGTGGTTTAGGGACTTCAATAGTTTCTATATCATTTACTTTCGCTTTTAAGCTAGCTTTACGTATTTTATCACGTTCTCGAGATTTTTTATTTAGTTGTTTTTTGTACTCGGCAATACCTTTTTCAATGCCTTGTGATATCAGTTTAGTTTGTTCTTTGGTTTGATTAGGTCGCTGTGTTCCTTTGGCCAATTTCATCGCTTTTTCTTGCGTTTCTTTTGATATTTTATTCATCATCTTTACCATTTTATCTTTACTGATGTAGGGTTGTGGTATATACCCAAACCACCTGAAGATGCAGATTTCAGCTGGAATTAGAAACGCTTTAGGCAAGGCAGATGAATGTAGTCATAGTTATTCTATTTCAAATTCATCTAACGCAGCATAAAGCTTCATAAAGTCATGATAACACTTCCCATTAAGGGAAAATCAACTATGTTACAGTGGCTTTATGCAAATTGTTGATACCATTCAACTTCACTGATCAAATCTTTTGTCGATTCTAATTGGTCAATAAAAGTTAACCCGTTTAAATGGTCTAATTCATGTTGAAAAATACGGGCAATAAAGCCAGTTAATTCTTTTTGCTGCTCATTACCTTGTTGATCAAAATAACGTACAGAAATCTGACTGTGCCTTGGCACTAAGCCGCGCATACTAGGCACACTTAAACAACCTTCCCAACCTTTTACTTTTTCGCTTGAATAATGCAATATTTCAGGATTAATAATCGCTGTTGGAGCCATTAATGGTGCGTCGGGATATCGGGTATTAGGTTTAGAACACATAATAAAAATGCGCACACTGTGATGGATTTGCGGTGCGGCAATACCCACCCCACCAGCTTCAGATACCGCTATCATCATTTGATTAATTAATTGCTGGCATTCATCGCTAAGAATGTTTGTAACTGCTGCCGCCTTTTGTCTTAATATCGCATGGCCTAATTGAGCAATGGAATAAGCCCTGTTTTTATTGTGTTTTTCTAATTTGAACTTAATCATTTTCTCTGACACAACTAAATAACCTTTGATTTAATATTTTGCTGCATTGTATAAGTGCTGGTAAATAAATTCTAGTGTTCATCATTGTTAGTTAACTAAGCATCACCGAGTAAATAAATTAATTATGCATCGTGTTTTTACTGTGATCAAAGGTATAATCTATCTATTCAATTCTACGAAGCATTACAAATGATGAACAATAATAGCAGCACACTTAACGATTTTTTGGCGCAAGCCAAACCAAGCCAAATGTTATGGGCATTACAAGACAAAAAGAGTGAAGGTTGGGTGGTGCTCGATTCAATTGCTTATGAAAATACCGAAGTGATGCCGCTTTGGTCAAGCGCTGAATTAGCTCAACAACATTGTATTGAAGAATGGGGAAATTATATTCCTGGTGAAATTTCATTATCAAGCTGGTTTGAGTTTTGGCTTGAAGATTTAAACCAAGATGGCGTTATTGTTGGTATAAATTGGCAAGGCGATGATAACTGTCTGGAAATGGAGCTGGCTGATTTCACTCAAGCATTAGCTCAAATTGAATCATTGAAATAGCCGATTTATTACATTTAATCATCAACATGCTACAAACTAGTGGCGTATATACTCAGTTATTTGATTTATATCACTTACCACCTGTTTAATCGGTGTTGTGTAATAAGTAGCAATTAACATAACACGCTGTAGTTCGGGGTTTGTTAATAAAGCCTGTTCTCGACATAGTTTGCTCGCTGCTTGCATGCAAAGAGAGTAATTAGTTTGATCTACTTCTTGTTGTTTACTTTCAATTTCTATTAATGCCAATAAAGCGGTAAGTTCATGATCAGCTAATGGGGCGAAGTTTTTATTAGCACATAAATAAGCTTCAATAGGCGTTAAGTTTTGTTGATCACGTTGGCACAACCCATCGCGTAATGCTTCATTACTTTCAAATAACATCATTGATCGTAAATAATTAAATGGTGGTGAGGGAGGGGTTGCTATCAATTGATTATTAGTAAATAAGTAATGCAAAACATTGCGTTTTAGGCGATCTGTTTTGCTGAAATTATCCTCTATTTGTAATGCTGGAGTAAAAAAATCAAAGTGTCGAGAGTTTTTATTTTGGTAATAAGAGTAGATAAAATCCCTTTGTTTTTTATAAAACTAGTTGCCAATTCTTGATAAAAAGCAAAACTAGATGATTTTATCTGCCCTTGTTGAAATAAAAATCCTAATTGAGCAATGTTATCGTTTTCACTCGAATTTAAATAATGTTGTAGCAAAGCTTTTAGGTCATTTTTTGTCAATAAACTGATCAATGTCTGTAAAGGTGTCTGCATTGTTTAGCCTTGTTCGCTATTTGTTATTATTTAGCTATTTAAGTATATCTTGTATAATACAAACTGCATTAATTTTATAACCCCAGTAATGTTATTTTTGTGTAGCATAATAACCAAATAAATGAAGCCTTGGGGCACTGAATTTAAAACAAGAGGATGTATTTAGTGAAAGTAATAATTTCAGCAAGTAATGATTTTATGAAATGGTTAGGTTTAGATTTACCCCGTATTTCAAGTATAGATGGTAAGCGAGTTGGCACCCAAACTATAACCTCAGATGAGAGTACCTTATCATGGCAATGCCAAGCATTAAGAGAACACTCGCGTTCGCAAGTTGCCACGGTTATTGCGGTAGAAGCCAGTAGTCGTTATTGCATTATTTTTCCTAATTTAGTGAAAATGACCATGGCGGAATTTGAGCAAGAATTAAAAAGGCGTTGGCTTAAAGAAGCCCTAATTATGGCGGTTGAAAGTGGCGCAGTCGATAGTACCGATACCCACGTAATGAAAAAACAATTTATTGATACCACAATGGCATTTACATGGTTTAAAAACACCGATTTGAGTGTTAATGGTCATGTTGCCGATACCGAGCAATGGATCAGATCTGGCTTGGTACTGCACAGAATTAACTCCCTTGGTGAAATTGAAGCGTTTGAGCTAGCTTTTGATATCAATAAAATGAGAAAAAAAGTTAAGATCAGCACTCAGAAAAGGTTACACCAAAGCTTTGTTCCTGTCGCTAGGTTGTTAGATGATGCTTTGTTTCGTTTTGCTCAAGGTTTAAGCGCTGATAAATATCCCAATACCGATACGGGAAACTTTCCTAGCCCTTATGAACATTACCGTCAAAAAATACAAAACAAGCTGGTTGCGCATGGTGTAAATGAAGAAAAAACATCAAATGTTATCTACCTTGAACAATATAAAAGTGTGAAAAAATGAGTTATAAGCCACTCTATAAAATTACCAACGAAATCTTAAATTTAGTCGCTCAAATAAGCCAATTAATTGGTAATTGGACAGCAAGCAATGATGCACAATTATCACCAAGATTAAGGCGAGGTAACCGATTACGTACCATTCAAGCGTCCTTGGCGATTGAAAATAACACACTAACCAATCGGTTATAGCTCGATTGGAAAGCGCCGAAGGAAATCCGACAATTAAAACACTAACTAGGTATGCAGAAGCACTTGGGGGCATCTACAAATCAACATCACTTAAACAAAGCGAATATTATCAAGCGTATTTAACGTCAGATAAAGCGCCTATAAAAAGTGATCATGTTTCAAGTTTTCCATAAAGGCATTAATGATATTCTGAGTGAGCAAGGTAAGCTTACTTTTAGACTACCAAGAAGATAAAAGTCCACAAAAACTATCAATGTTCACGATAAGAACTCGGGAAGTATCAATGAATTATTCACTCAAAGGGGCGGAAGTTATAATTTTATTTATGAAAGGGCGCCAGATAATATAATTGAAAGTTTCAGTGAATCAGAACCTAGCTCAATTCGTGTTTTAAATAATACATAGATCACTACTTTAGGTGTCATTATTGTACAAGTACTCACATTGCATTTTATTGTAGCACAACGAGTTTTATCAGCTATTGTTTAAATAGCGTTTCTTCTTTTTGTATTTTTTAGGTAGCAGCATGATCAAAAAATTATTATTTCTTATTTTTAGTGGCTTACTGGTGTCGTGTGGAGGAACGGGTGACAACACTTCAAACACGCCGCCAGTGGTTAACAATCCACTTGAAATAATTCCTATCCATGATACGGTGCCTAATGTTGATTACATTAATGCCAATGATATTATCTTGTATGTTGGTTTTGAAAATAACCAAGTTGGTACATACACCGAAGAATTATTTGACGCTGATTTTGATAATCACTGGCAAAGAATAGATGGCATTGCTGCTATCATTGATAACAATGACAATAAAAAATTAGCTATAACCAGCCCCGCAAATAAGTATAAAAAAGGCTTATGGGCAGGTAAAGACTTAGCCGAATATAATGAATTATATTTGTCGTTTAAAGTGAACTTTGATAAAGAGTATGATTTTTCCTTAGGTGGAAAACTTCCTGGCCTCGGTGCCTTAAATACAAACTTACGCGATGCAGACAATAACCAACTGACTCCGACAGGCTGTAAGGTTATTACCAAAGATCCCGATGCTGGTTTTAGTTTACGCAGCATGTTTAAAGAAAATGGCAAAGCTATTGGTTATTTTTATTATCAAAATAACCCAAGCACCGATAATTGTGGTGAGCAAGTTCCTTATATGTACAATGGTACAAGCTTCGCTTTTAAAAGAGAAAAAACGTATTTAATCGAGCAGTATGTAAAAATGAATGACGCTGGTTTAGCTAATGGTATTGTTACGATACATGTGAATGGATTTAAAGTGTTAGAAAAAACAGGGCTAATGTTTAGTGAAAATCGCTTGTATAAAATTAACCAACTATTCATTAATATTTGGCATGGCGGTAATTCTATTGATTGGGCGCCTAGTGTAAATTCAACGGTAGTGCTTGATGATGTTGCGTTAAGTAGTGTTGCATTGAGTTATTAATATAGGTCAATCATAGCTGTCGGGTGACATTCTGTTGGATTACGTTATAACTTAGTCAGCGAACTATAATCCACATTATAATGCGCGTTTTATTAAATCTCACTGTGCTGAATAAATGTGTGGTAGTAAATGTACAAAGGATCACTTTGTTGTGTGAACACTCTATTTTTTGAAATGTAAGTAAATGTCTTATGTAATGGTTTAGGTTTGTTTTGTAGGATATGTATTATGGCTCGCACAATGACTGTTGATACAGGTGAAGAATTACGTGGTTTTGTTGAAAGCTTAGTTGAATCTGGCAGTTACAAAACCAACAGCGAAGTGATCCGTGATGGACTCCGTTTATTCCAAGAAAAACAAGCTGCTTCAAAACTTGAAACGCTTCGTAAATTGATTGATGAAGGCGAAAATAGCGGAGAAGCTGTTGATTGGAATGTTAATGACTTTTTAAGCCAAATGAAAAAGAATAAATACTAAAAATGGCAAAAGCTGCGCATTTTCAACTACGCCAACAAGCCGTACAAGATTTAGATAATATATATATCACTATAGTATACGAGAGTTTGGTACTGCAAGAGCTGAACAATACATTAGGGATTTAGATAAATCATTCTATCAACTAGCTAAAGCTCCTGCTTTAGGTCGAAAGTATGATCATGTAAGATCTGGGTTGTTGGCATTTAACGTAGTATATCATATCGTATTTTTTAGGCTGTCTACAGATGGTATCCTTATATTGAGGGTTTTGCACAAATTTATGGATTTTAATCGTCACTTGATTTGACTCTTACTATAAAATGATAGAAATCAAGCTACTAAAATTATCTATGCAATGAAAGCTTGGCACCAAGCAGGTAAAGGATCGATTTGCTGTGTGATCACACCATTTTTGATGGTTATGACTTTTTGAAAAGGTTTTTCTAAACTGGAATTATCAAATACAATAAAGTTATCGCTAAGTTGTGCTGCAACAGCAACATTTTTTAAGGTACGTGGAATGCGTGAATGAATTTTATCTTCAGGAACACTATGCCCACCTTGATCCACTCTATTAATTACCCTAGCAACATTAAGCTCAGCATTTTTAACATGTATAAAAACTAAATTTATGCTGTAGCCTAAGGTTTTAGCCTTAGCAACAAAATCAATTTTTGATGGGTGAGAAAAAACTGTTTCAAAACAAAATGAACGACCTTTTGTTAATAAATCTTCGCGCATCTTTTCGGCAATGCGAGCCGCTTCATAACTGTATTTTTCTGCTTCATCTGCAAAAATGGACTTAGCTATTTCATCAGCATTAACAAAAGCAATGCCTTTAGGTTTTAAAAATGCATTGAAGAAAGTTGTTTTGCCAGCACCATTACCACCAGTTAGTAACCATAAAGATTTAGTCATTAATTTTTATGCTCAGCAACAAACGCACCATTTTTAAAATGCCCTAAAGTAACACTACCATTAGGTTTTACTTGTTCTAACAAACCAAGATAGTGTGAACTGGCTTGATATTTTATCGTGTTGTTAGCAATTGCTTTTTTAAGTTCATCGTTGTTTGAGCGAATTTCTACTTCTTGCATAAGTTCATCGAAGTCAATAACAGGATCAATGGTAGGTTTAACCGAAACTTTAGCTAAACCAGCACTTATTGATAGTAAAACTTCAGGGGATAAAATCTCACTCACCTTTTGACCTAATGATGCCCAATACTCAATTTGTTCAGCAGCACTACGGTGCATCAATGCACCAACAGCGGCTGCCGATTGCATGAGATTATTTTGAAGTCTGATCGGGGAATTCGCTTTTGCCATAATGATTTCCTACAGTAAAATATGTTTGTAGCAAAATGCTACGTACTTTTTATTCTAGCAAATTATATTCATTAGGCAAAATAATATCAGCTTACTTTTTTGTTTATCGAGCTATTTTAATTCTTTCTTGGGGATTGTGTTATACCAATTTGATTAAATTTCTTCCCAACTCAGAGCTATGCTCGATGTTCAATAACAAGGCAAATTTGTTTAGATCTAGTTATTCTAAATCAAATAAATTTAACGAAGTTAGTGGGCATCGAGCAAGCTCCCAAAGGGCGAGTTTAAAAGGCTTATATGCGGCGTTATTGATTTTGATAAGGAACCTGCATGGATGCAGGGTATTAGACAATGCAGGAGCATATTGTCCTGAATAACCATTATATTCAATCAATGCCTTGCCTCTAAGCCTTTTAATTCTCGCTGAGTGTGAAAGAACTTAATCAACTTGGTATTAATTGCATAAGCGATAAACTCAGCAGCATTAGTAAAATTATATTTAGCTTTTAAAGTGTCATATGTTTGCTATATTTTCGTTAGATGATTGGGAGTTTATTATGACAATAGCCAGTAAAGTAAAAATGAGAATTAATCGCTCAAAGCGGTATGTTTTTGCGCGTGCTGACTTTACTGATATTGCGGGATATGATCAAGTAGGACGTGAGTTAAAAAAGCTTGTTGATACTGAATATTTATTACGTATAGGTTATGGACTTTATACTAAAGCAAGAAAAAACCGTATTACAGGTAACTTGATGGCAGCTTCTCCCGCAGGTGCTGATGGTGTTATTTTAGAAGCAATTGAAAAGCTCGGTATTGATTATACCTTTGATGAATTTTCACAACGAAGTATTGATGGTGATAGCTTGCAAATACCTGCTTCATTTCAAATTATTACCAACAACCGCTTCAAGCGAAAAATTGTTGTAAATAATAGAGCGATTAATGCCAATTGATACAAGTTTATTCTAAGATGTTTCTGATGCTTTGGGCATGGGGAGGGGGATCCTGCCATTGTTGAAAAAGATTACTATGTTGTTGCACTGCTAAAGTTGCTGTCAGAATTTTCATCTGAGACTCACTCATTGGTATTTTCTGGTGGTACAGCATTAGCCAAATCGGGCATTAACACTCATCGAATGTCAGAAGATGTTGATATAAAAATCATTCCTAAAGATTTATCTGGTATTGATAAACAAAACTATTAGTAAATACAACCCAAACCAACTGCTATCACTGGTGCTAATACCCAGTTCGGAAATTTACACCATCAACTAACTTACCCTATTAATTTAATACCGCAGTTTTAGCAGCCTATACACAAACTCTATTACCCTATAGCAACGGATTAAATCCTTTTTTACTCGCACAATTTATTAATGATTAATGATTAATGAATAAGCTTTCTATCAATAGGTAAACTAATCAACCAAAACTCACTTACTCTAGGTAAAAGTAGTGCCCTAGTAAGGGGGATATTTCGTGCCTATTAACTACTTGGTATGACAGGATTAAATCACGTATGGGATGCAGAATAAGTGGGGTAGGTGGATTTATTGGTGCTAGTGAGATCTATTATAGAATTCGACCAATCGATAGATACAAAAAAGCCCTAACCGAGGTTAGGGCTTGATGCTTCCTTTGAGGAATGGTGCCGACTGCCGGAGTCGAACTGGCGACCTACTGATTACAAGTCAGTTGCTCTACCAACTGAGCTAAGTCGGCACACAAAACTGTGTGCGATATTCTATTCAATTTTAATGTCTTACGAGAAGAACTTGAAAAATATCTTGGCACCGAAATAATGATTTACTTATAAAGTAACATCACCACTTCTTTAATGATGGTGCCTCGACCCGGAATCGAACCAGGGACACGAGGATTTTCAATCCTCTGCTCTACCGACTGAGCTATCGAGGCACAATAATAATTAACTAAACTTATATTTGTACTAATGTCTTCTTGTTAAGCTTTTTGGCTTTGCCTTGAAGACGGGCGCTATTAGACTGTTTTTCCTTTTCGCCGTCAACCTTTTTTTTAAAAAAAAGGTTTGTTTGGCGTTTTTTTCTGCGCATTGTCTTTAAATGAAGCAAAAACAGTCCAAATTGAGCTGATTATTTACTTGGTGGTACGTAACCTTCTATTTCTGGTTCTTTACCTTCAAACAAATAAGCGACCATGGCTTGTTCTAAAAATGCACGATCGTTAGCTTCCATCATGTTCATTTTCTTTTCGTTGATCAACATGGTTTGCTTTTTTTGCCACATAGCCCATGCTTCTTTACTAATATTATCAAAAATACGCTTACCCACTTCGCCGGGGTAAAGTTGAAAGCCTAACCCTTCGGCTTCTTTATCTAAAAATTTACAATGTACTGTGCGACTCATAATAAATGTCTTCTCTTATTTGTCAGTGCTAGTTTGTGGCGACTAAATTGTCGTTGCTAATAAAGTTAATAATTTTTTTGTTGATGCGGCTAGGCCAACATTACTTTGCTGTTGTAAATTATACCATTGTTGTTGGTTATTTTCGTTAACTTCTTGGCTGTTTATTAATTCACAATCGACCACTAAAGGTGTTATGTCCAAATGAAAGTGACTAAAGGTATGGCGAAATTCAGTTAATAGTTGTTGCTCTATTGGTTTTAGGTTTTCTTTTGCTAATAATGCATTTAATTGCTCGAGTTCTGTTATTTCATAAAAACACCATAAACCACCCCAAATACCTGTTGGGGGACGCTTTTCCATTAGCACTAATTCTTCTTCGTTTCCTTCTACATGGGTTTTAATGCGCGGGATCACCATTATAGTGCGTTTTTCAGGAATTTTTTTCTTTGGTTTTTTTTGTGGGTATTGGCTTTGTAAGTCAGCAGCTTTGGCTAAGCAAGAATATTGTACTGGGCATTGCTCGCAATTGGGCTTGCTGCGTGTGCAAACGGTTGCGCCTAAGTCCATCATGGCTTGATTATAAAAGGCAGTGTCTTGTGTCGGTGTTAACTGCTCGGTGAGTTGCCATAAGGTTTTATCAAATTTACTCAAACCATTATAACCGTCAACTAAATAGCAACGCGCTAAAACACGTTTTACATTACCGTCGAGTATCGATTGTGCTTGATTGAGTGCTAATGACAAAATGGCACCAGCGGTTGAGCGACCAATGCCAGATAAAGCGATCACTTCATCTATATTTTCTGGAAACTTCCCCTGAAAATCATCTCTAATAGTTTTTGCCGCTTTATGTAAATTACGGGCGCGGGCGTAATAACCTAAACCAGTCCAATGATGTAGTACTGTATCTTCATCGGCATTAGCTAATGCAATAATCGTTGGAAAGCTTTTCATAAAGCGTTGGTAATAAGGAATAACGGTTGCCACTTGGGTTTGTTGCAGCATAATTTCAGAAACCCACACGCTATAGGGCGTTTTATTTTGTTGCCAAGGTAAGTGTTTTCTTCCTTGTCGGTGATACCAACTAACAATTAGTTGGCTAAATTGTAAAGCGGAGTCTTGCTTTATAGTGATACTTTGGCTCATTTATAATGACTTATTTTTAAATAATAATAATGTTATGGCTGAGCAGTGTAGTAAAATAGTGAAAACAGCTCAATAAATGTATTTTTTTATTGGCAAATAACTTATTTAATACTATGCTCCGCGGTAATTGTATAAATGCATAGATTAGCGCAAACACAAAAGGTTTTATCATGAAAATAGACGCAAAAAATCGTAGTACCCGTTTACGTAAAAAATTACGTGTTGATGAATTTCAAGAGTTAGGTTTTGATGTCGCATGGCAGTTTAATGAAGGTATTACCGGTGAAGAATTAGATACTTTTATAACTAAATTTTTTGCTGAAGTTATTGAACCTAATGGTTTAGGTTTTGGTGGTGAGGGCGATCATTTATGGCATGGTTTAATTTGCACACAAAAATTAGGTAAATGTACCAATGAACATCGTCAAGCGGTTGAAAAATGGTTAACTGACAATGGTGCTAAATCAGCATCGGTTAGTGAGCTTTACGATGTATGGTGGGCTGAATAACTTTATTCGTCATAAATGAACTTTATACTGCGTTCCTTACCTTGTTTTTTAACATCACTTAGTGAACTAAGCTCAGTGAAAAATCAAGATAATCGCCTTGTCTAAAGCCCATTTATTTAGATTAAAGAGTCTCTTAAAATTTTAAAATACTTTATACGGCGTTAAGTAAATTTGAAATAGGTTAACTATGTCTACATTTACTTGCCTTGTCTAAACTGTTTTTAATTCTCTCAGACTGAATTTAATTTATTGGGATAAGCTCCGTGAAAAATTAAGATAAGCGCCTTGTCTAAAACCCATTTATTTAGAATAAAGAGTTATAGTTAGAATTGTCGCAGCAAGACAATATCTCCTGCATTGTCTAATAAATTACATCCCTGTAACGTAAGCTACGACCTACATGGCTAATAGTGTTTTTTGTCGGATTAAAATCCGTATATGGTTAACGGTGTTTGTTTGTAGGTTTTCACGAGCGTAGCGAGGCACAACATTTTTATAAGTAACAAAAGTAAAAATAATATGAATGATAAAACCCAAAGAACCCATAAAACCATTGAACAAGCTGAGCAAGAAGGTAAATATATCCGTAAAGTGCGTAGTTTTGTTAAGCGCGAAGGGCGTTTAACTAAAGCGCAAGAGCGGGCTATTAATGATCATTGGCAAACTATGGGGCTAAATCATAGTGACGGCGCAATTAATATCGCTAAGCTGTTTGGTAACGACAACCCATTAGTGCTTGAAATTGGCTTTGGTATGGGAAAATCGCTGGTTGAAATGGCAAAAAATGCACCCAAGCTAAATTTTATTGGCGTTGAGGTACATAAACCCGGTGTTGGTGCTTGTATTGCATTAGCGGTTGAACAGGGAATTACTAATTTAAAAGTATATGAACATGATGCCATTGAAGTTTTGGCTGATTGTATTGCTGATCAAAGTTTAACCACAGTGCAATTGTTTTTTCCTGATCCTTGGCATAAAAAGAAACATCATAAGCGCCGTATTGTTCAAACGAGTTTTGTTGAAAGTATTCGTCAAAAATTAAAAGTTGGCGGTGTTTTCCACATGGCGACTGATTGGCAAAATTATGCGGAATGTATGCTTGACGATATGAAAAATTCAGCAGGTTTTGAAAATTTATCGCCAAGTAATGATTATGTACCACGTCCCGATTCACGTCCTTTAACTAAGTTTGAAAACCGTGGTCAGCGTTTAGGTCATGGTGTTTGGGATTTACAATTTAAGTGTATAGATTAGTTTTTGCGCTCGTTATATAATCTTTTTTATAAGTAATAGCCAGTAGTATAGTTAATCGTTGAATTCAAATAGGAAAACAGAATGTCTATAGTAGTAAAGCCACTTGAAGAAAGTAAACGTGGTACTTGTCCGCAAGAGTATAGTTTTGGCGGAACATTTTCTGATCATATGTTTACGCAAGATTATGATCCAGTCAATGGTTGGCATAATATTGAAATTACGCCTTATCATGCATTATCACTAGACCCTTCTGCGGCAGTCTTACACTATAGCCAAGAAATTTTTGAAGGCTTAAAAGCTTATCGTCGTGTTGATGGCGGTATTAATTTATTTCGCGCTGAAGAAAATGCTAAGCGCTTTAATCGTTCAGCTAAACGTATGGTAATGCCTGAAGTTGATACTGACTTACATCTTGATGCGATTAAAAAATTAGTTGCTTTAGATCATAATTGGGTACCTGATCAAGATGGCTCGTCTCTATATATTCGTCCAACGATGATCGCCACTACACCCAAATTAGGTTTAGGTGCTAGCGCTAATTACACTCACTTTATTATTACTGGTCCTGCGGGCGCTTATTTTAAGGGCGGTTTAAGTCCTATTTCGGTTTATGTTGCTGATAAATATCGTCGTGCGGTTAAAGGCGGTGTTGGTGAAGCTAAAACGGGTGGTAACTATGCGGCAAGTTTATATGCTTCAGAAGAAGTTGCCAGCCAAGGTTATTCACAAGTGTTATGGCTTGATGCGATTGAAGGGCGCTTTATTGAAGAAGTTGGCGCAATGAATATTTGCTTTGTTTATGAAGGTAAGCGCATCGTAACGCCTGCTTTAAGCGGCAGTATTTTACCCGGTATTACCCGTGATTCTATTTTAAAACTTGCACCTACTCTGGGCTATGAAATTAGTGAAGAACGCTTAGATATCAATACTATTTTAACTGATATTGACAGTGGTAAAATTACCGAAGTATTTGGGTGTGGCACTGCGGCGGTTGTTGCCCCAGTAGGTGCTTTAGCCTTTAATGGCACAGACCATGTTATTAATAATAATCAAACGGGTGATGTTGCTAAGCACCTTTATGATGAATTAACGGGTATTCAGTATGGCACTCGTGAAGATCGTTTTGGTTGGATCACAGCAGTTGAGTTGTAGCTAATAACTGTGTGGCTATTGTTATATACTCATGATACTTCAAAATGTCTGTTTCAGGACGTCTGAGCAATTCATGATCAAGGCGCCTCTTTTTATTAATGGTTACTCCCTTAACAAAAGAGGCAACGACGAGCATGGTTTGCTCAGCCGTCCCCGTAGGGCGAGTTTAAAAGGCTTATATGCTGCGTTATTGATTTCGACAAGGGAATAACCATTATCCTCAATCAATGCCTTGCCTCTAAGCCTTTTAATTCTCGCTGAAACGAGTATTTCGAGGTAACATGAGTATAGTGATGCCACTGTATTTAGAACCTAGGCTCTAGGTTCTAAAGCCTGATCTTTGTCAGGACGACAATAACGTATCAAAAAATTACAACAATATTATTTTTTGTTAATCTAAATATTGCCTTTCTAAGTGCATTAAATGTTGGCTATTACGGACATTATTTGTTGTCTGTAGCCATTGTTTGTCAATAATTTCGTAATAAATTGCCGCTTGTAAGATACGTATTGGGTATTGCGTCCAATAATAAATAGTTGCGTCAATATGTGCTTGTGTATTAGGAAATTGCTCACTGCGCTGGTTAGTTAAGTCTTCTTTAATTACCGCAATAACTTTAGCTTTTACTTCGCTATTAAGTAATGCTTTAAATTTATTAAATTGTTTAGCTCGGTACAATTGCCAAGCTAGCCAAATAAGCAAGGCAAGTGCAGGTAATACGATAAATTCCAAGTTTGATTCTCTTTGGTTAAATGTTGTTAAGATCCTGACCTTCGTCAGGATGATAATGCCATCAGGAATGGTAAAAAGTATGTCATGCTGAACTTGTTTCAGTATCTCTATTTATTATTATACAAGCTGTTTTTATATGCGGTAAATATTAACACTCACTCATAAACTATTCATCATTAAACTACTCTGTTTTAAACTTTGCGCCTTCAAATTCAAGTAATTTAGCTTTTAATGCTAAACCACCGGCATAACCCGTTAATTTACCATTAGTTCCAATAACGCGATGACAAGGAATGATCAATGCAATAGGGTTAGCTCCATTAGCACTACCTACAGCGCGCACTGCTTTAGGATTATTAATGGTATTGGCAAGCCAAGCGTAACTTTTAGTTTCGCCTTGCTTTATAGTGGTAAGCGCTTGCCATACTTGTTGTTGAAATTTAGTGCCTTGAGGGACGAGTTTTAAATTGAAATTTACGCGTTGTTTAGCAAAGTATTGATCGAGTTGTTGGTAAACATCAGCAAAAATAGTCTGCTGTTTATTAAGTTGTTGATAATCAAGTGGTATGTTTGTATTTTTATCGCCATCAATAAATTCTAAACTCATTAATCCTTGATCGTTGGCGGTGAGTGAAATATCTCCAAAAGGTGATTGATAATAAGTAAAATACATTGGAAACTCTCTTGTTATATTGTTAATCAATTATTGTTTTGTCACTGTTCTTGTTATTTTATTATTTAATGGCCTAACGAGTACCATAAATAAATAGCCGCATAAGCACGCCATGGTCGCCATTGTTCACTGAGGGCCAAAATATCTTTATTGCTAAGTTTTTTGTCGTTCATTGTTAGCGCTTTAATTATGCCTAAATCGGCACTTGGAAAAGCATCAGGATCACTTAACCCGCGCATTGCTAAATAATTTACCGTCCAAGGGCCAATACCTTTGATGGTAATTAACTGTTTTTCTAGTGCTTCAATACTGGAGTAACAAGATAATATATCACTGTGCTCTAGGTAAAAATCAAGCCAATTATGTAGTGTGCTAATACGTGATTTAGTTAAACCGATGTTTTGATAATCTACATTAATTAACTCTTTTTGATTAGGAAATATATGTGTTAAACCAAAGGGGTTTGCTAGTGCTTTGTCACCATATTTTACACTAATACGATTAGCTAATGTGGTCGCTGCTTTTACCGATATTTGCTGCCCTAAAATAGCACGAATAGAAAATTCAAATTTATCCCAACAGCCAGGTAATCGTAATCCTGGATATTGTTTAATCACCATTTTTAATTGCAGATGATGACTTAAATATTGATGAATAACTAACATGTCGGCATCAAGATCAAACATTCGTCTTACACGAATTATTACTTGATTTAAATAGCGGTAATCTTCAAGTTGTACGGTGAGCCTTAAAGCTAATTTATTAGTGATGGCACTGACTTCAAACCAACCTTTTGTACTGTTTATTTCAATAGTACGGCGGTAATGTGTCTCGCTTACTTGTTCTACACTATCAAGTTGGCGCAAACGAAAAAAGCTTAACATTAATGGCCAATCAAACGGCGGACGATAAGCAAGTTCAATATTTACGCTAGTTGTGGTGATCAGTTTTTCACGGGGTGTCTTTTTAATTGCTGATGGCGTGCATTTATAGGCGAGTTTAATTGCTTCATTAAAACGACGAATACTATTAAAGCCTGCCGCAAAAGCAATTTCGGTAATACTTAAGCGGGTAGTTTTAAGTAACTTGCTGGCGAGTAATAATTTTTGATTGTGTAAATACTTACTTGGTGGCAAGCCATAATGCTTAATAAATATTCGCCTTAGCTGGCGTTCGCTAAGCTGAAAATTTTCACAAATTGTTGTCAAAGAACTTCCTGACTCTAATGCTTGCGTAAGTTGTTTTATTGAACGCGGAATATGAGTTTGAGGAGCTAATTCAGGTAAGCAACGTTTACAAGGTCTAAATCCTGCGGCTTGCGCTTGTAAAGCATTTTTATAATAACGAACATTTTCTTCTTTGGGCGCACGTGCTGGGCAAATTGGGCGACAAAAAATTCCCGTGGTTAATACCGCAGTAAAAAATTTACCATCAAAGCGGACATCTTTACTTAAACGAGCTTGTTGGCAAATGTTGTTATTGAGCATAAAAAATTATAATCGTGTGACTGTAAAGGTACTTTATCATAGAGACAAAATTAAAAATTAACTGGCGATATTCGGACAAGTCTAAAAATTGATAAAATTGAGAGATAAAACGTATCATTTTTTATGATTTTATTTTTAGAGTAATTATCAAGGCTCTTGCATATAAAAAATTTTCGTTATTCCTTTGTTAGTAAAAATTGTATATTGTTAATGTACAATAATAATTATCCCCTGTCATTATGCAATCACTCTCGTTGTTTTTCGCTAATTTTGCCTTTGCGCAAATGTTAATGTGTGCGCTATTTTTATTGCCTATGTGGCGTAAAAATCAAGCGGTACGTTTGTTTATAATGCTTATGCTAGTTGGTAGTGGTTATTGGCTTGGCGCTATTTTTCCGCAATTAGCCAATCATTCTTTTTTAGGGTGGTTACAATTTATTGCGGGTAATGCACTGCCGGGTGTTTTTTGGTTGGTGGGGTTAAGTTTGTTTGCGGAGCATTTTGAATTAAAAACTAAACATTATGTTATTGCTGCCTTAACGCTTTTTATTCCTTTAACGTCACAATTTTTTCAATGGGCATTTACTACACCTTTGGTTGTCGGAACTTGGTCATACACACTGATAAAATATGGAGATATGGCGCTCGAACTTGGCTTAATTAGTCATGCTTTGTTTATTGCATTGAAGTATTGGCGTGATGATTTAGTACAAGAACGTCGTTATATTCGTGGTGGTGTGATCAGTATTTCTGCCTTGTATATTGTTGTTGTTATTGCTGTCGAACAATTATTTAATATTCACTGGCAAGGCTTTGACTTAATTAAATCATTATTATTAGCAGGCTTAATTACAGCGATTAATTTATTGATTTTTACGCTTAGAGAGTCAAGTTTATTTGCCTTAGTTAATACTAATAAAAAAGATATAGCGACAGTTGTTATTAAAAAGCCCCCTTCAAAAGATGTCGAAAAAATTATTTTATCCATGACAAATGAAAAATTATATCAGCAAGATGGGCTAACTATTGCTAGTTTGGCAAGGCATTTATGCATTCATGAATATAAATTACGGCAATTAATTAATGGCGAATTAAATTATCGTAATTTTAATGATTTTCTTAACTTTTATCGTATTCAAGAAGTCACGCAAGAATTACAAAATAAAAATGATGGACAATTACCTATTTTAACACTGGCATTAGAAAGTGGCTTTAGAAGTTTAAGCTCGTTTAATAAGGCATTTAAAAATACCCACGGTATGACACCAACAGAATACCGCAAACAAGTTTAATTTTATTTTATTTAATTCATTGTTATTACAGTGAATTTTTATTTTTAATACGTGTTTTTTAGAATCCGTCAGCTTTTTTTAGTAATCCGTAAGCTTTAACTTATCAGCTAAGTATAGTGAATTATCTTCTTTTACTTACTTGGTGCTTTATGGTTGTGCGGTTTATTATTTTTATCTTCTTTTTTGTTTTTTTTGCAGTTCACGCAAATTCTCAAAACCTACCAACAAGACAACCAAAAAGCTTTCAACAGTGTGTGGCTTGTCATGGTGATAGCGCACAAGGTAATAGTGATTTAAAAGCGCCAGCCTTAGCGGGTCAATCTAGTGGGTATTTACATCGACAACTTCATAATTTTACTAATGGTTTACGAGGCAAACATTCACAAGATATTGGTGGTCAACAAATGGCGGCAATAGCAAAAAAATTAAACACTAGCGAAATAACTTTATTAGTAAATTATATTGCCACTTTATCTGAACCACAGATTAATGATGAAAAAATAGCCGGAGATTTAAAAAATGGTTCTCGTTACTATCAAGCCAAATGTGGTGCTTGTCATGGTGGTGTTGCACAAGGTAATAACATGTTTAAGGCACCGCGATTAGCCGCACAAAATTATGCCTACCTAACCCTACAAATGGCTAATTTTCAACA
Organism: Alteromonadaceae bacterium; assembly: GCA_016765535.1. Classification (GTDB taxonomy): domain Bacteria; phylum Pseudomonadota; class Gammaproteobacteria; order Enterobacterales; family Alteromonadaceae. The sequence continues at coordinate 65,757 of JAESPQ010000024.1, forward strand.
AGGTGTACGCGGTACTGAGAAGCAAGACAAATATGGTCGGCAAATGGCAATGATGGCAAAAACTGTTTCAGCCAAAGAATTGCATGATATTTTATATTTTATTAACCAGCAAAAGGTTAAATAAGGTTAGTCTAAATGAGACATTTTATTTTAATTTTATTGCTGATGTTTTTTAGTAATGCAAAAGCTATGGCAAGTGATACTTTTACCTTGGTATCACACTGTCCACCAAGCTTTGAGCTTATTAAAGTGGCTAATCAACCAAGTGTTTGTCATTTAGTTAACTTGTATCAGTTTTATGATTCGGTACAAAATCGCGGTGTTGGTGGGCTACATACGTCATTACCTAAACATCGAGATGGCTTTACTCCACAACAAATTGATTTAGGACGTTATTTGTTTTTTGATCCCTTGCTATCAAAAGATGGCTCCTTAAGTTGTGCCAGTTGCCATCAACCTGATAAAGGTTTTAGTGACGGTTTAGATCGAAGTATTGGTATTACGGGTGAAAAAGTGGCTCGTAGCGCACCTAGTTTATGGAATGTCGCTTTTTTAGATAAACTATTTTGGGATGGAAGGGCAACAACACTTGAACAACAAGCGCAAGGTCCATTATTTAGCCCCGTTGAAATGGGCAATACGCCTGATCATTTATTGCTTTCTTTAGTAAATAATAAAGTTTATGAAAGGTTGTTCGTTGAAGCTTTCCCAAAACAGATAAAATTAACGCTAGCACAGGTTTATCGTGCCTTAGCGGCCTTTCAATCAACTTTGATTTCACTTAATAGCCGTTATGATCATTATGCGCAAGGTTATCATAAAGCACTGAGTAAAAAAGAAATTGCGGGTTTAAATATCTTCCGCTCGTTTGTTGCTCGCTGTGCTGAATGTCATCAACCACCATTATTTACTAATAATCAAATTGCGGTGATCGGTAGCCCTGATCCTAAGGGAATGCCGTTTGATATTGGCGCACAAAAAACTTATCAAGATTTAGGCGTTAGTACAGAAAAAGCACAAAAACTGCGCGGTGGTTTTAAAGTACCTACCCTTAGAAATATTGTTAAAACAGCTCCTTATATGCATTCTGGTCGGTATGAAAAGTTGCGAGATGTAGTTAAGTTTTATAATGATGGTCGTGGTAATTCAGTGCCTAAAAACGAAAAATTACTTTTGCACTGGCATATATGGGAACCAAACCTTACTGATGAAGAGTTGGATCTTATCGTTACTTTTTTAGGTACTTTAACGGATGAAAGTTTAATGCCACAAATACCTAAAAAATCACCTTCGGGTTTAGCCATTGTTGATAAAAGCTATCAAATAAATAGAGTTTCTCAAAAAACAAAATAAAAATAAAGTCAAAAGTAACAGTAATCATCTTAGCGAGCAAACGGAGAATAGAATGAATAAATTTGTAATGGCAATATTTTTAATTGCTGCTTTTGTTATTGGCATGTTTTATGGCAGTAACAAACAAGCAGCGCCTATTATTACCAGTAATACTGGTGGTGCAAGTTATAGTGGTGGATATGATAAAAATACCGATAAAGAGGTTGTTAATAAAAAAGTCACTGCTAAAAATGCGTCAACTAAAAAGAGTGCGGTAGCGAAACGAAAAGTGGCAGGTACTACCCATGTAGTTAATGACGGCGAATCAATTATGGCAGCGGTTGAGTTAGCGAAACCGGGTGATACCATTCAAATTATGCCAGGCAAATATCATGAAACTGTTTATATTGATAAAGATGATATTCGTCTTATTGGCGTGATTAAAGGGGGAAAACGGGCAACGTTAGATGGCCAAAAAAAGCTTAATGATGCAATATTATATTCAGGCAATAATATTGTTATTGAAAACCTTATGATCACCCAATATAAGGGCAATGGTATTATGGGACAAGCAGGCAATAATTTTGAAATTCGCAATAATATTATTGTTGATACAGGTGTTTATGGTATTTTTCCACAACTCGGTAAAAATGGTATTGTTGAATATAATGTGCTTTCAGGTATTGAAGATGCGGCCATTTACATTGGTATGAGTGATAATATTCAGGTTGCTTATAATGATGTTTTTGACAATGTGGCGGGCATTGAAATAGAAAATTCACGTCATGCCATTGTTGAGCATAATAATGTGCATAATAATACGGGTGGTATTTTAGCTTTTATCACCCCAGGTTTACCAATAAAAACTACTTTTGATGTGATTATTAGACATAATTTTATTGATAATAACAACCATAAAAACTTTGCTGCTGTTGGCTCTACTGTTGCGGGTATTCCTGCGGGTACAGGTATTTTGATTATGGCAGCTGATGAGGTGATTGTTGAAGATAATCTTATTACTAATAATAAAACAGCAGGTATTTTAATTACCGACCATGATAATGCGCCGAATACCACACTTGATCCTGATGCCGATCCTGCTCCTGATAAAGTAATGATATTAAATAACCTCATGCTTAATAATGGCTACGATACCATTGATGAAGCCAAAGCCTTGATGTTGACTGAGTTTAAACAAGGCAATCCAGACATTTTACGTGTTGGGGTATCGCGTGATAGTTGTATTATTAATCGTCATCGTTACGTTACGGTTGGCGTAAAAGACTGGCAAGAATGTACATTCACTAATACCGATAATATTAAATCTTATATTTTAGATGAGCCTGTACCTGCACGTAAAATTGATCCGTCAGAACGTGGCAAGGTGGTGTATATGGGTATTTGTGCGGGTTGTCATGTTTATAGCGGCCGTATGGTTGGTCCTCCTGTACAAGTTATTCAAGCACTATATATGGATAATCCACAAGGTATTGCTGATTTTATTGCCGCACCTACCAAAAAACGTGAAGATTATCCTGAAATGCCACCACAAAATTATTTGGATGAAAAAACCCGTTTAGCCGCCGCTAAATTTATGTTGTCGGTCACAAAATAAAGACGATTTTTCCTCTTAACCCGCGTTATTAAAAAACCGCTAAGTTATTGCGGTTTTTTTTTGCTTTCAATTTGATTATTAAAATAAAAACATTATTGAAAATGTTTGACTTTACGCCATTAACTGCTTAAATAAATGACAGGTATTCAAGCATTTCATCTTTAGTTAAAGTTATAATTCACAATAAAAATAGAGTGTTAAATTTGAGCAAATTTAAAATTAAAGCATTTAATAATAAATTAGGACTTAGGGTGCTCCTTTATATTTTGCTTTGTAGCTCATTTTTAGCCGTATTTGCTATTGCTGTGCAGCTTTATAGTGATTTTCGTAGCGATTTAGTCGACTTAGATCAACGCTTTGTTAATATAAAATCAAGTTATGTTGATTCATTAGCGAATAGTTTGTGGGATTTTAATGAACCCTTATTGGCTATTCAAATTCAAGGTATTGTTAAGCTTCCCGATATTCGTTATGCCAAAATAACCACCGAATTAGGTAAAATTTACCAAGCTGGTGATGAAAACATTAACGTGAAAAAATCGATGTCAGCGCCTATTTATTATGGAGATACTCAAATAGGCACGCTGGAAGTTTTTGCTGATCATCAAGATATACTCTCGCGGTTAAAGCATCGTGCTGGGTTTATTATTTTAACGCAATCTATTCAAATATTTTTAATCGCATTTTTTATTCTATTTATTATACATTTATTGATCACTCGTCACATTTTTAAAATTACTAGCTTTTATCAAAGTGATACGGCTGAAAACTTAGATGAACCCCTAGTACTTAATAACCGTCCTAAAAGAAAAGATGAAATAGATTCTTTAGTTGACTCTATTAATCAAACTCGGATCAAATTACTTCAAGATATAATTAAACGAGAAGATGCTGAAAATGCCTTAATTAATCTTTCGGCTGAGTTAGAAATTAAAGTTTATGATCGCACCGAAAAATTAGTAGAAAGTAATAAGCAATTACAACAATCACTTGACGATTTAACTTTAGCCAAAGACCAATTAGTACAATCTGAAAAAATGGCCTCATTAGGACAATTAGTGGCAGGGGTTGCTCATGAAGTAAATACTCCGCTGGGTATTTGTGTTACTTCAATTTCAGCAATGTCTGAAACCGTATTTCATTTAAAACAAGGACTAGAGTCACAACAATTAACCAAGGCGCAATTAACCAAAGATTTAGCATTATTAACTGAATACCAAACCATAGTTGAACGCAGTATTAATAAAGCAGTTGAATTAATTCGCAGTTTTAAATCGGTGGCGGTTGATCAACATAGCGATGATGAAATTGATATTAACTTAGCTGAACATGTGCAAAATGTTGTTACTACGGTTAAAACCATGTTCAAACGTAAAAGTTATAAAATTAATGTCAACCTTGATGAAAAATTTCGTTTACGTACATACCCTAGTGCATGGAATCAAATTTTAACTAATTTTATGATGAATTCGCATTATCATGCCTTTGATGGCCGTCAAGAAGGCAGTATAACCATGGATTTTAAAGTTAAAAATAATGATTTAATTTTTAACTATCAAGATGATGGTAATGGCATAGATGAGTCGGTGCGTGACAAAATATTTGATCCTTTTGTTACCACGAAGCGGGGACAGGGTGGGTCTGGTTTAGGGCTAAATATTGTTTTTAACCTTATTACCGCCAAACTTGGCGGTACAGTACACTGTGTAGATGTAGAACAAGGCTGTCACTTTGAGATCATTGTACCACTTCATTAAAAGAGCCCTGCATTAAAAGATTTGCCGCTAAGTAAATCAACTAATAAAATGTTTAATTAAAACGACTAATACAAAAAGCCTTTATATCAATATCTGTTGGTTGTTTCATGATTAATTGGCTAATTAATTTACCTGTTATCGCACCTTGCGTTAATCCTAAATGTTGATGTCCTAGTGCAAAAAAAATATTATCTTGCTGCGGTGCTTGGCAAATAACTGGTAATGAGTCAGGTAATGAAGGACGACAGCCCATCCACTTATCCTGTTTTGCAATATGTTTATCGGTAGGTAGTTTATCTAAAATGAACTGTGCATTTTTATACAACATTGTCGCGCGTTTGTAATTGGCTTTAGCATATAGCCCCGCGTATTCAACGGTTCCTGATAAGCGTAATTCGTTGTCCATTGGGGTAATAATAAATTTTCGTTCGGTAGAAGCAACAGGACGCGACAATAATGCGATATTTTCATTACCGCTACTTTTATTATTATCGTTATTTTGAGTAGTTAAACTTAAACTGTAACCACGTTCTGCCTCTATGGGTAGGTTATAGCCTAATTGTTTACATAACTTTTTTGACCAAGCACCAGTAGCCAGTATTAACTTATCAAAGGTTAGTGCTTGTTGACCATCATTAAGTAGCACTTTATTTGCGGTATGAGTGATATTTTTTAACGTAAATTGCTTGAAAACCATCCCTTTATCTTGGGCTAATTGAGCCAAGGCTAAACTAAGTTTGTACGGACTAACGGTATGAGCTACCTCAGTAAAATATAAAGCGTAATTAATGTTTTTATGCAAATTAGGCTCTAATTGATGTACTTGTTCACTATTAAGTAACTTAACCGCAACCCCTGCTTGTTGGTAATGCTGATGTGATTTTTTTACCACTGTTAAGTTAGTCGTTTCAAATACCAATAAGCTACCTTGAGTCGTTAATAGATGCTCTGCTTTTGCTTGCTGTAATAAAGGCAAATAATAACTGATCGCATTTTTATTAAGTGCTTTTAAAGCTAGAGTGTTTTTTTGTTGGTATTTACTGCGCATGTTATTAAAAAACTGTATAAACCAAGGTAATGCTTGGGGTAAATAGCGAGGAGATAAAGCAATAGCACCTAACGGATCTAATAATAGTTTGGGTAATTGCCATAACAAACGGGCATCTGCTAATGGAAAAACTTGCTCGGTGGCAAAATGCCCCGCATTATTTTTTGAACACCCTTCGCCAATCCCTTGTTGATCTAATAGGGTTACATTAAAGCCTTGGCTTTGTAAGGCTAGGGCACAGTTAATCCCAACAATACCTGCTCCTACAACAGCAATTGATTTTTTTTTACTGGTTTTTTCTGAAATTTCCATCACTTACACTCATAAAATTATTTTAGAATAAATAAAACTTGTCAACACTTAAATATTGTATACAATATGCTTAATATTTTCTAGTGATAGTTTATCAATAAATATTTTCAATTGTTAATAAACCATCACTTATTATTTTTAGACCTTTTAATGAGCTTTTTATGACAACTTCTACTCTTAATGTAAATTGGCAAGGCGTGTATCCAGCCGTAACAACGCAGTATTTTGACGACATGTCAATTAACTTTGCAGCGACACAAAAAATGATCGACAGCCTTATTAATGAAGGTGTTGACGGCATTATAGCGTTAGGTACTGTGGGCGAAAATTGTTCGCATACACGTGAAGAAAAACGAGCAATTCTTGAAGCAGTTAAAGCCGTGGTTGCAGGTCGTGTGCCTGTGCTTTCTGGAGTTGCTGAAACGAGTACGCAATTTGCGATTGAATATTGCCAACTATGCGAAGAAGTGGGTATTGATGGCTTAATGGTATTGCCTGGCATGGTATATCGTTCATCAGAGGCTGAAGCTATTAATCATTACCAACAAATTGCCCGTAATTGTAACTTACCTATTATGATCTATAACAATCCCGTAACTTATGGTGTTGATGTGTCAATTGCAGGTATGCGTACTTTAGCGGCAGAGCCAAATATAGTTTCAGTAAAAGAAGCTACTGAAGACACTCGTCGCATTTCAGAGCTTTATGCTGCTTTTGATGACCGTTTTATTGTGTTTGGCGGTGTTGATGATATTGCACTAGAATCTTTAATGCTGGGCTGTACAGGTTGGATCTCAGGGTTAACCAATGTTTTTCCTCAAGAGTCAGTCGCTATTTATAAGTTAGCTAAAGCAGGCCGATATCAAGAAGCATTAGAAATTTGGCGCTGGTTCTTGCCGTTATTACGCTTAGATACTATTCCTACGTTAGTGCAATGTATAAAGTTTTGTGAACAATTAGCTGGGCGCGGTAGCGAAGTAACACGGGCACCACGTTTACCCTTAGCAGGTGAAGAACGTGCGCGTGTAGAGCAATTATTTAATACTGCCATGGCAACACGCATTGATTTAAGTAAGTTTAATTTAGATTAAAGATACTGAAATAAATTCAGTATGACAGCTTATATGTCATCCTGACAGCTTATAACGTCATCCTGACAGCTTATAACGTCATCCTGACAGCTTATAACGTCATCCTGACGAAGGTCAGGATCTTTATTGGTAGCAAAATAGCTTAAAGTAATTTTTTAAAAAGTATTAAAGGTAGCAATGATCAAAGGAATATTTAATTGTCTTGACGCGCATACGTGTGGTAATCCTGTTCGCTTGGTGATTGATGGGCACCCTGACTTACAGGGAAAAACCATGAGTGAAAAGCGTCAAGACTTTATCAATAACTATGATTGGATACGCCAAGGTTTAATGTTTGAACCGCGTGGTCATGACATGATGTCGGGCGCATTTATTTATCCACCGTGCAGTGATAATGCCGATGCGGCGATTTTATTTATTGAAACCTCTGGCTGTTTACCTATGTGTGGGCATGGCACTATTGGTGCCATTACCACAGCATTACAACAAGGTATTATTCAGCCAAAAGAGCAAGGTAAACTAATTATTGATGTTCCTGCTGGACAAATCAATATTACTTATCAGCAACAAGGTGACAAAATTAGTGCCGTTAAAATTTTTAATGTGCCAGCTTACCTTGCTCATGAAAATAAACAAATTGCAGTGCCCGGATTAGGAAAATTAACTGTTGATGTTGCTTATGGCGGTAATTATTACCTTATTGTTGAACCACAAGAGAACTTCCCCGGGATCGAGCAATGGACTGCTGATAAAATTTTGCGTTGGAGTCCAATCGTTCGTGAGGTTGCTAATAAAGTCTTAACTTGTGTTCATCCTGAAGATCAAACCGTCAGTGGTATTTCACATGTGTTATGGACAGGAAAACCACAACAAAAAAACTCTGTGGCGGCCAATGCGGTGTTTTATGGTGATAAAGCGATAGATAGATCGCCCTGTGGTACAGGAACTAGCGCAAGAATGGCGCAGTTATTTGCTAAAGGACTATTAAAGGTAGGTGATACCTTTGTCCATGAAAGTTATATCGGCAGCCAATTTACGGGGAAAATAGAAGGGACGGTAGAGATAATGACACCGCAAGGAAAAATTACCGCGATTAAACCGAGTATAGAAGGTTGGGCGCATGTTTATGGTGAAAATCGTATCACCATAGATGACGACGACCCATATGCTTTTGGTTTTTCCGTGAAGTAAAAGATAAAACGGAATATTGATACAAGTATATCGTCATCTTGACGCAGGTCAGGATCTTTAGCGATTTACAGCTTTAAACCAATAGATAAACAATAGATAAACAAAAGAGACACAAAATGAATTTAACAGGAAAAAACTTAATTTCTGGCGAATTTAGCGGCGATACGAGTCATGGTTTTACAGCGTTTAATGCTCAAAAAAACCAGCCTATGGCAACGTTATTTACCAATGCAACAGAAGTAGAAGTTAATAGCGCTATTACTCGTGCTAATGAAGCATTTTTAAGTTATAGCCAACTATCTGCGAATGAACGAGCGACATTTTTACGGACTATTGGTGAACAAATTATCGCATTAGGTGATGATTTAGTTGACGTTGCTTGTGCTGAAACTGGTTTGCCTGCTATACGTATTCAAGGTGAACGTGGTCGTACAGTGGGTCAACTAAACTTATTTGCCGATTTACTTGATAAACAAGAATATCAAACTGTTATTGAACAAGGCGATAGTGCTCGTCAGCCTTTGCCTAAACCTGATACTCGGTTAGGTTATTTACCACTTGGTGTGGTAGCAGTATTTGGAGCAAGTAATTTTCCATTAGCTTTTTCAACTGCGGGTGGTGATACCGCATCGGCACTAGCCGCAGGTTGCCCTATAGTGATGAAAGCGCATGCTGCTCACCCTGGTACGGCTGAATTAGTGGCAACGGCAATATTAAAAGCGATAAAACAATGCAATATTGATGCTGGTGTGTTTTCGCTAATTCAAGGCAAAAAATACCAAATTAGTACGCAAATTGTTACTCATCCTTTAGTTAAAGCCGTTGGGTTTACGGGCTCTGAACGTGTCGGTATGATTTTACAGGCACAGATTAATCAACGTGTTGAACCCATTCCATTTTATGGCGAATTAGGTAGTTTAAATCCACAGTTTATTTTGACCAATAAATTAGCAAATCAGGGCGTTGAAATTGCCGAACAGTTAGTGGCTTCTACCTTAATGGGACAGGGACAGTTTTGTACTTCGCCAGGAATTTGGCTAGCAATAGACGATAGTCAAAGCGGTAGTTGTGATCTAAGTAGCTATCAAAACTTTATTGATAAGGCTAAAGCAACAATGATTACGCAGCCAGCAGGCGTGATGTTAACCCCAAGTATTCGTAGTGCTTATAATGAACAAGTTACTCAATGGCAAACGATTCAAAACGTTAATTTAATTGCTCAAGGTCAACAAGGCGAAGCGTTTCAATGCCGTAGTGCTTTATTTGCAACCGATTTAAGCACTTTTATCAAGAATAAGACACTACAAGAAGAAATATTCGGCGCTTGTGCGTTAATTATTAAGTGTGCTGATTTTGCGCAAATGTTGCAATTTGTCACTATTTTAAAAGGTAATTTAACGGCGAGTATTCATGCGCTTGATGGCGATTTAATGCAAGCACAACAATTGGCATTACCTTTGGCACATAAAGTAGGTCGATTAATATATAATCAAATGCCAACTGGCGTAGAGGTGTGCGCAAGTATGAATCATGGTGGACCTTTTCCAGCTTCTACAGCTATTACTACTACCTCGGTTGGTAGTGAAGCGATTAATCGTTTTAGACGTCCGATCTGCTACCAAAATATACCATCTGAATTATTACCACAAATTCTACGTGACTAAGTTTCCTCCCTATGCGACTTAATTATTTGTTATTTATAATAAATTTTTAAGTCGCATTTTTTTTGTTTTTGCCTGTATAATATATCCCGAAACCTTAATGAGGATTAAATTTTATGACTATAGAATATAAAACAAGAACACAACTAGTCGTTGAAATATTAAGAGAAAGGATTTTAAACGGTGAAATTACTGCCGGACAACCATTACGCCAAGCAGCATTGGCTGAAGATTTAAATGTAAGCCGTATTCCTATTCGTGAAGCTTTATTACAGCTAGAAGCAGAAGGTTTAGTTGCTTTTGAACCACACAAAGGTGCTACAGCTACAGAGTTAAATGTTGATCAAGTTGGTGAATTATTTGAATTACGTGCAATGCTAGAATGTGATTTGTTAGCGGCCTCAATTGAAAATATTAGTGATGCTGCTTTAGAAAATGCAGGCGAAATTTTAGCTAAATTAGATCAAGCATTAGGTAAAGAAAATGCAGCTAATACTTGGAGTGAATTGAACTCTGCTTATCATAACTGCTTGTATTCTAGTGCTAATCGTCCACAAACTTATGAATTGGTGCAAACCTTAAATAAAAATGCTGACCGCTATATTCGTATGCATTTATTATGGGCTGGCGGTATTTCAAAAGCAGGATCTGAACATGCGCAGCTATTAAAACTGTGTAAAGATCGAGATACTGAAGGAGCTGTAAAAGTATTAAAACAGCACATTTTAGGATCTCGTGATGAAATTAAAGCGTTTTTGATTGAACGCGAAAATTCCACTTCATAACGATTTAATAGGATCAATAATTGCATTTTACTCGTGTTGATAAAAACAGCAATTATTGACTTTACCCCCGTAAATCATTAGTATGCACGCCTTTTAGAAATGCTAACAGACCCTTTTATTTTATCGTGTTTTGTTTGATATTTCACCTATGCTTATTACTAAACTCTTAAAATAATTTATACGTGTTTATTCTTTAATAATACGTAATACCATGTGGATAATTAATGTTTGAAATACACGCAAGTAAAGTAACCAGTTTAAAAAATGATATGCTTTCTGGCTTAACCGTTGCTTTAGCGCTGATCCCTGAAGCGGTTGCTTTTGCCTTTGTTGCAGGTGTTGAGCCTTTAGTGGGGTTGTATGCCGCATTTATGGTGGGATTGATCACCGCTATTTTTGGTGGCCGTCCAGGGATGATCTCTGGCGCAACAGGTGCGATGGCTGTGGTTATGGTGAGTTTGGTTGCTATTCATGGCGTAGAATACCTATTTGCTACTGTGGTGTTAACGGGAATATTACAAATACTCGCCGGCATATTTAAACTCGGTAAGTTTATTCGTTTAGTGCCGCATCCCGTCATGTTAGGTTTTGTTAATGGTTTAGCGATTGTGATATTTTTAGCGCAATTGGCACAATTTAAAATCACCAATGAACAAGGTGAATTAGTTTGGATGCAAAATGGTCAACTGATGACTATGGTTGGGCTGATCGCCTTAACAATGGCAATTATTCATTTTTTACCTAAATTAACTAAAGCGGTGCCATCGTCATTAGTCGCTATTATTGTGGTAACGCTTTTAGTGCAAAGCTTTGGTTTAGATGCACGCACTGTCGTTGATTTTGTACGTGATATGACCAACGATCCTGCTGCCTCTATTGCCGGTGGTTTACCGCAGTTTGCTATTCCTAATGTGCCATTTAACCTAGAAACCCTAATCATTATTCTTCCTTTTGCTGGTATTTTAGCTGCAATTGGCTTAATTGAATCTTTATTAACACTGACCTTAATTGATGAATTAACAGGTACGCGTGGTCGTGGCAATAAAGAATGTATTGCCCAAGGGGCTGCGAATACCGTGACTGGATTTTTTGGTGGTATGGGCGGTTGTGCGATGATCGGTCAATCAATGATCAATGTTAACTCGGGTGGTCGAGGACGCACGTCTGGTATTACGGCAGCACTGGGCTTACTCGGTTTTATTTTATTTGGTTCCAATTTAATTGAACAAATTCCTTTAGCTGCACTTGTTGGTGTAATGTTTATTGTGGTTATTGGCACCTTTGAATGGTCAAGTTTTCGTATTTTAAGCAAAATTCCTAAAGCGGATGCTTTTGTTATATTTTTAGTTTCTGCGGTTACCGTCGCCACTGATTTAGCGATTGCCGTAGTTGTTGGTGTTATTGTTTCAGCGTTAGTCTTTGCTTGGGAACATGCTAAGCATGTGAGCGTTAATCGTAAAGTTAGAGAAAATGGCGATATTGTTTATGAAGTCAATGGCCCGTTATTTTTTGGTTCTGTCAGTCACTTTGTCGAACAATTTGACGTTGAAAATGACGGCAGTGAAGTGTTTGTAAACTTTAAAAACTCTCGTGTTGCCGATCATTCAGCTATTGAAGCCATTGATACGCTAGCCGAGCGTTATTTAAGTTGTGGTAAAACCATGCATTTGAAATATTTAACTCAAGAATGCCGTCAGTTATTGATAAAAGCAGGCGATTTAGTTGAAGTGAATGTGATTGATGATCCTGATTATCATATTGCCACCGACAAACTTGCATAAAAACGTTATAATTAACGCATGCAATTAGAATTTTTTGATGTTCCCAGCCCATGTATTGGCATTTGCCAGTCAGACACTAAAGGTTATTGTCTGGGCTGTTTACGTACTCGTGAAGAGCGTCAAAATTGGATAAATTTATCTAATGACGATAAACAAAAAGTAATAAAACGCTGTATACAACGTAAACGTCGAAAAGACGCGAAACTTCATGCTCAGCCTAAGAGTAAAGAGCAAATCATAGTGGTAAAAGATATTACTGTTATTGATGATATAGAACCGCAGCAACCCTCATTACTTGACCCGCCAGTTCAAAAAACTATAGATACTTCAACCGATTTTAATTTTGACGATTTTGAACTTTAAAGCTCACATTTAATTTTTATTTAAATCTGAGCGGGTTTTATTCCCCGCCGCTCGCGGCGTTTTGTAAGTTGGGCTTTAGCCCATCAAGTTGACGGCATAAATACCGACCTACAATTTACGTCATATTATACCCCTCTTCGCGAAGCGAATTTGAGCCAGAGCGAAAAGCCTTGGCGCGGGGTAGTTAATTTAAGATGTTAGTACTAATAGTCGCATACTACAGCCACGTTTTCTGCTAAATTAATAGTAATTAAAAATAAGCAGAGAAAAATATAATGCAGTCAAAATTATTAACAATGAATATTTTTTCTAAAATATTACTTATTGGTGTTTTGTTTATTATCAGTATATTGGGCATGGATTCGGCCTATGAATTTATTGGCTACATTTTTTTGTTTTTGTCTTTATATGTATTAAATGAAGGGTTTAATTTTTCTTTATTTACCAAAATATTACTGGCATTAGTATTAGGGATCATTGTTGCTTCATCAGGGTTATTTAATGATGCCGACTTAGCTGCAATAAGGCCAGTGGGTAGTAAAATATTTATGAACTGCTTAACTATGGCATTAGTGCCTTTGGTGTTTTCTTCTATTGTAACTGGGGTCACTAATTTAGGCGATATCAATAAACTTAACCAAATAGGCATGCGCACCATTAGTTATTATATTATTACCACCGCGATAGCCATTACTATTGGCCTAGTACTCGCCAATATTTTTCAACCCGGTAAAAATCTTGATACAGAAACCAGAGCGCAGTTTGAGCAAACCTTTAAAAGCACCGCAACTGCTAAAGTAGAACAAGCACAAGAAAATAAAAAAACACTATTCGACGGTTTACAAGCTATTTTTCCTCAAAATATATTTGCTTCTATTAGTAAAACAAAACCCGATATGTTGCAGTTAATATTTTTTGCAGTTATTTGTGGAGTGGCTTTATTGCAAATAGAAAGTAAATATTCAGAGCCTGTGATCCGACTATTAAGTGGTATTACCGAAATGACGATAAAAATTATTATGATGGTGATGCGTTTAGCACCTTATGGTGTTTTTTCTTTAATCGCGTCAACGGTTGCGAGTACCCAAGGCGCAGGGCTATTATTAACTTTAATTCCCTTTTCACTTATTGTTATTACTGCTTTACTTATTCATGGTTTAGGTACGAACACGCTGTCGTTAATTTTTCTCTCGAAAAAGAAACCGATGTGGTTTTTTTCAAAAATAAAAGCCGTGGCTATTATGGCTTTTTCCACTTCATCAAGTGGTGCAACTATGCCACTAACTTTGGAAGTTGTAGAAGATAAATTAAAGGTTAAAAATGAAGTGGCAGGTTTTGTTATTCCTCTTGGTGCTACTATAAACATGGATGGTACGGCATTGTTTCAAGGAGTATCGGCAATATTTTTAGCAAACATTTATGGTATTGATTTGACTTTAGCAGATCAACTTACTGTGGTTGGTTTAGCTGTTATGGCATCAATAGGAACCGCTGCGGTACCAGGTGTTGGTATTGTTATTTTAACGATGATTTTAGTCTCTATTGGTATTCCTGCTGAAGGCATATTATTTATTTTACCCGTAAATAATTTATTAGATATGTGTCGCACGACCACGAATGTGTTGGGTGATATGACTTGTGCTGTTTATATCGATAGTAAAATAACAACAACCGTTGATGAATCGCTGATAAAAGTTAAGGAATGAATTTTTTTATCTTTGGATAAAGCGCCAATAAATGGTGCTGTTGATAGATTTTTTTAATAACGCCTTGTTGATATAAGTCTTGATAGGTATTTTGCCATAAGTTAACAATATCATCAGAGGTTTGAGTGTTAAAACCAATGTAAAGTTGCTCATTAGTTACCGTTAGTACTTTTTTTAGTCTGCTTATTGGTACTGACATTAGTTTTAATTGTTCAGCTAAGTTAGCACTGTCAACATACCAAAGTTCAATCCTATTACTTAACAGCTTACGTAAATTTTGTTTTGAGTTGGTTACCGAATGAACATTTTTAAATTGTTGTGCTTGTAAATATTCTTCAGAAATACTGCCAAACTGCACACCAATAATGTAATTTTTTGCGTCTTTTATTGACGATAGTTGAATATTATTATTAGGTAACGAATAAAAAGAATAGCTTTTAGTGGCAATAGGGCCAACCCATTTAAATGATTTTTCTCGTTTTGCTGAACGAGCAATCGCAAATATAGCTGTGTTTTTTTTACTTGTGGTCGTGATGTAAGCGCGTTTCCAAGGGTAAACTTTTATCGGCGTATTAGAATTTAATTTATCTTGAATAGCCTGTACTATTTCTACCGCAGATCCCATAGGTTTACCTGCTTTAATATAATTTAATGGGGGATAATGCTCTGTGACTAATAAAATTAGCTGCTCGTTGGCCAATGCTGACATAGCATGACTAAAAGTGAATACTATAAATAATAATTTCCATTTCATAAGCGTGTGATAGTCGTTTTTATTTTATTATATTTTATTGAAGTATAGCAGAGCGTAAAAATTATATCGGGAGGATTATTATAAAAAATAACAAGGTAGATTGCGGTGAACAAGCTACCTAAAATATCATTTATTTCATTTACTATAAAGCTTTTAGCCAGTTACATAGCTGCTCAATACCTTGTTTTACTTTATCAAAACTATAGTCATTGGGGTGTTTGCTAAAAACTTGCTCACCATCAAAATCGACAAAAGCTAAACGCGTAGTCAAGCTGTTTTCGGGCATACCAAACGCACTACCCGGCAGTAAAGCAACCCCTGTTTCTTCCATAAGTGTCAGGGTTAATTGTTCACTTGTGGTTATGCCGCGTTGCATCAATTTACTCGTAAAACGGTCAAATTGCGGAAATATATAAAAACCACCTTGTGCGGCATGAACATTTACCCCGACGGCTTGTAGTTTTTCTGTACAGTATTGGCTAATGCTGTTTAATAATTCTCGCTGCTTAGTTAAAAACTCATTGGCAAGATCTAGTTGGTTGTAAGCGGTAGTTGCGGCAATTTGAATAGGTGCTGGCGCGCATGAATAAGTTTCTGATGCGACACCAATAACCGTTTCTTTTAGCTTGCTTAGCTCGGGTGGTATATGAATAAAACCCAAACGCCAACCACCTGCACCACACCATTTAGATAATCCAGATGAAACTATACATCCTTCTGGATAGAAGTGTTCAAGCGTTTCATAATTATTATTAAAGGTAAGTAAACTATAAATTTCATCGGCAATAACAAGTATATTATGTTTTTTCATCACAGTAGCTAATGCTGATAATTGTGCTGCTGAATAAGTTTGCCCCGTTGGATTACTTGGGTAATTAAATACTAAAATAAGTGGTATATCGGGGTTATCGCGTTTATTGCAATAATCATTTAATTGTTCAGGGGTTAATTGCCAGTGATCGTTAAACTCAGTGGTTAGCCAAGTGACTTTATGACCAGCTAGTTTTCCTTGTGGAGCATATGAAACCCAGCTTGGGGCAGGTAATAATATTTCGGCTTGCTCAAAGGCTGCCATAATACAAAAGAGTAATATTTTACTACCAGCACCAACAATAATATTATCGCTGTGCCACTTTTTTTGTTCTTGTTGTAGATGAAAATCAACGATTGCCTGTCTTAAAGGTAAGTGACCTTGTACGCTCATGTATTCTTTACGATGTGCTGCATTAGCCAGTGCTTTAACTATTTCTTGAGGTACTGGAAAAGGGCTTTGACCAAAACCAAATTTATAAACATTTTGTTGGTTTTGTTCGCGTGTTAACGATGCTTGATTAATGAGTAATGTTTGTGAATACTTGCTTACTCTTAAGTATTTATTAATAGTCATAATGAACCTGTTTTGTTAAGTTAGTATTAATCTTTATCTGTTTATAAATTGCGCTATTAATGTGTTGAAAACAATAAAACAGGAGCAATAAAAATATTTTTTCATAATCAGTTATATTTAATATTTTATGACGATATTTTGCTAAGAATGAAAAAAAATGAACAATAGTTTTTAAAAATCAAGGAATACACTGATGATCTTTCCGCCAGAGAATTTTGAGCAATTGCGTTTGTTTATAGTGAAGGTAAATCAAGGAGATGTTGACTTTAGTATTGGCAGAAAAAGTTTACGTGCATTACAAATAATGATTTCAGAGCCTGAAATAGTGGCTGTTAATAATATTGTAGAGTTAGCCACCGTTATTCAGTTGAGCCCTGCGTCATTGACTCGTTTAGCTAAATTATTAGGGTTTAACGGTTTTAACCAGTTGCAAAAAATCTTTAAAGAAAAAAGTAAAAAGGCGAATCATTTTTATAGTGATAATTTAAAAAAATTACTTGCAGAAAGTAGTACATCAATAAGTTCCATTATCAATAAGCAGCATGATGATATGATTAATAATTTACAACGTAGTATTAGCCATATTAATGAACAAAGTTGGCAAAAAGCGACAAATTTACTTGCTCAAAAACATCGTATTTTTATTTTTGGTTATCGACAGTCCTCTGCTATTGCTAGTATTTTACGTTATGGATTAGCGTTAATTCGTCCTAATGTACAAATGTTAGTGCAAGCTGATCACGGCGTGGCCATCGCGTTAGGACAACTGAGAAAAGGTGATCTTTTAGTACTACTAGGTTCCGCACCTTATTCAAATGTTACCATTAAAATTGCTAGCTTAGCTAAAAAACAACATTGCCAAATTTTATCTATTACCGATACAAAATTGTCGCCATTAAATGACTTTGCAGATGTGGCTTTATACATACCCACTGTAAGTAGTTTTTATGCAAATAGTATGGTGGAGAATTGTTTTTTTATTGAAAGTTTATTGAGTTTAACCGCGATAGAGTTGGGAGGAAGTGCTCTTAATAATTTGCAGCAACATGAACAGTTATTAGCAGATTTAGCAGTGAGTACTTGATTACTTTTTTAAAGATAAAAGATAAAAATAAAAAAGCAGCTCAATAATAGTTGAGCTGCTTGGTGTTAAACGTGTGTTATTAATCTAAATCAGGTTTAGAAACCGTAAGAAAGTCCTAAATACCAGCTACCACCTTCATAGTTTGCTGCGCTACGACGAGGGTATTGTAGACCAACGCTGCGACGGTTAGCATTAGGCTCATCAACTTCGTTAATAAAGGTATTAAAGATGTTAGAGAAGCCAAACTTAACTCGCATAGCATCATTAACTTGATAGTTTAGCTCTGCATCAAAATAAACCGTAGAGTTTATTTTCGCACTTGGATGAGTGGCTGCTCCAATTCTACCGCGCTCATCGTAATGAGACCCATAAAAGTTAGCACGAACCATTAAGGTTAATTCATCCGTTAACGTGGTATTAGTGGTTAATACAAAACGTGAATTAGGGAAGTTATTTTCAATATCTTCAACTGTTGCATCAGAAACCGGTTTTACGCCATTGACGACACGTTGATTAACCACATTAATTTTGTTGTAACTATAAGCAAAAGCCACATCAGTTGCGATGCTATTTGTCCAATCAAGACTAGTACTATAAACAAGGTCAAAACCTTTGTGCTCAACATCGATAGCATTAGTATAAAATGAAATTGAACCACCGTCAGGTTGAGCAATATTACCCGTACGATAAATACGATCGTTAACGGCTATTTTATAAAAATCAAGGGTTATGGTACTGTTATCACCCACGCCCGCAGAGAAACCAAAGCTAGCATTTTTTGATACTTCTTGCTTTATTTTTTGACCACCATAAGCAACTGCACGAGGATCTGTTGCAGGAATTAAACCTTCTTCAATTTGTGCGCCCGTTGTACCATCAAAGGTAGTAATTATAGTACTTACATTTGATTGACCAGGTGTCGGCGCATGAAAGCCTGTTGAAATGGCTGCACGAAAAGAAAAATCATCAGTAAAATGATAGTTACCTGCAACTTTCCAATTGGTTGTGCTACCAAAGTCAGAGAAGTTTTCGTAACGTAAAGCGTATTGCATTAATAATTCATCAGTAACATCTTGTTCAACATCAATGTAAATTGCAGAATTGTTACGAGAGAAAGCACCTGCGCTTTTAGCTTCTATACCACGCATACCACTAACACCACCACTAGGTGTGCCGTTGGCATCAGCATAAGAATTTACTTCACCTGCAATAGCAGTATAAGTTTCTTCACGCCACTCTGCACCATAAGCAAAGTTAAAGGTATCGCCAATAGGTACAGAAAAATCAGCATTTAGGTTGATTTCATCTTGCTGATAGCCGCCCGTGTTAAAATTCATTTGTGGTATTTTTAAATCAGAGGTTAAACCTAAGCTAGGGTTTATGCTGTTATTTAGAAAATAATCAAGTTTATTAGAACCTTTGTTAACGCTGAAATCATATGCAGTATCATTAGTAAAGGTGCCTTTTAAGCCTATTACCGCACTGTAATCGGTTTGTGCGCCATCTAAAAATGGCGTAAAGCCAACATCATTTAACTTGCCGTCATAACCTAAATTACGTAATGCCTTTAAACTAGAATGATTTGGATTACGATAGAAAAAACGATAACGTCCATCAGTTTTTGCATAACTAAAGCGACCGTATAATTGTTTGTTACCATCTAATTCAAGGCCTGTATTTAAAAACATACGCGTAGCACTGGTTTCAGGACGTCCCCATGTTTGGGTAAAAGGAGCATCACCAAAAGGAGAATCAGCACCCACACCTTGCACACCTGCATCAATTAATGCTTGAGCGTCTGGGCGGATAATACCGCGAGATAAGGCATCATTATTAACATATTCTAAACTGAAGTTAGCAAAACCATCTTCGCCTAATTTTATACCTTTATTAAAGGCAAATTTCAGGCTTGATTCGCCTTGATAAAATTGACCGTATTGTAGTTCCGCTAAACCACCTTCAGACGCATCTTTAGTAACAAAGTTAATAACGCCAGCAATAGCATCAGAACCATATTGAGAAGCGGCACCGTCACGTAATACTTCAACGCGTTTTAAGGCAATAGAAGGGATCATACCAATATCTGGCGCTTGAGCACCATTACCAGCGGCAGGGGCAAAAAATTGTACTAATGCCGAGCGATGCCATCTTTTACCATTAACAAGTACTAAGGTTTGATCTGATGCCGTACCACGTAATGAAGTAGGACGAACAAAGGCACTACCATCACCTGTTGCAGGCGTTGCGGTATAACTTGGGATTAATGCTTTTAAATTATCAGTTAAATCAACACTTCCGCCCACCGCATTTATATCATCAGCCGATATTATATCAACAGGAACAGGAGAATCTGCTACTGAACGTTCTTTTAAGCTACGTGAGCCAATAATGGATATTTTTTCAACATCATCTGTTTTGATTTTTGCAGGTTCTTTAGCTAGTGCTGCTTGACTTGCAGCCCCTAAAAGTAAGGGGATCATTGCTAGTTTTACTATTGTTTTACTATTCATTGGTGTTCCTCTCTTGTCATGTTGTTTTAATTTTATGCTCAGTTGACCAGAGGTATTCACAACACTAATTAAGCCGGTTTTATGTAGTAATTTTTTTAAACCGTCTTTTGCCGAATAATAACCAAGTAATCTATTTGCTTGATACTGACGCGTTAAATCAAATGAAAATAATATAGTTTGATTTGTTTGTCGAGCATAAGCGATTATAGCTTTATCGGCACGTTGCTTTTTTATATCAAAATGAGTTGAGCTACCCGCATAACTTTTTACCGAGCATAACAATAAAGTGATCATTATGGTTACGCTGTGAATAATTAGTTTTCGGGAGGCTTGCAACAATTGATGTAACTTTTGCCACCTGCGCAATAGTAATAAACAAGTCAGCAAGAAAATTCCTCTATAATATTTTGATTTTTTCTTATATTGAGCTAAAAAAGAGGAAAATACTAGTGTAATTATGCATTAATATAGTGGTTACAAAAGTGAATTTAGGTATTTGTTTTATTATATATCAAAGTGTTGCAAAGCTTTGTTGGGGGCCTTTGATAAGCGGATAGAATTTTTATTAGTTTTTTCATAATAAATATTGAAGTTACTACTCAATGATTTCAATAATCCGTCAATATCGCCTGCTTTAAAATAACCAGCAACCTTGATGTTAGCCAATTCGCTATCCACAATTTCAAAATGAGTAGCGGTATAACGAGAGACTTCTTTTAAGGCTGCTTTTAACGGTTCACCCTCAAAAATCAACATACCTTGTTGCCATGCTAAGTCTTTTTGCACTTGATCAAGCGATACTTTTTGTACGGGTTCTTCAATGTTTTTTTCTATTACCGCTTTTTCTCCTGAAATAACCAATACACCGGGCAGTTTGTCAGCGGGCAAGCTATATATTTGTTTTGCCATACTACTATCAAGTAATTGATTTGTTTTAGTGATTAATACTCGACCTTCTGTTACGACTAATTCCATATCGCGATTCGAATTTTTTTGTACGTTAAAAATAGTTCCTAAAGCGGTAAATGATTTAGTACCAGAAACAACAGTGAAAGGGCGAGTTTTATCTTTAGCCACTTCAAAGCGTGCTTCGCCACGGACTAAAGTAAGTAAGCGCTTATTTCGGGAAAAATTAATTTTAACTAAACTGTTAGTATTTAATTGAAGAATGGAACCGTCAGATAAAGAAAAACTGCTTTGTTGACCAACCACGGTACTTAAACTTTTAATTTCTACGTATTGTTGTTTTACGGTGCGAGCATTTAATCGTTGCTCTAAATATAGGCTACCAGTAAACAGTACCGCGATAATAAAACTTGCAGCAATGGCGTATTTGGCAAAACGATTTTTTAATATACGTTTGGTTTTTTGTTTTTCTAATGGAAATAGTGCGCTTAACTCATTTAAAACACTTAAATCATCCCATAATGCGGCAAATTTAAATAATATTTCTTGATGAAGTTTATTTTGTTGTGCCCAAGATATAAATTCATTTTTTTCTGCCGTAGTAAGACTTCTATCCATTTTACTTATCCACAGACAAGCCTGCTCTTGAATAGCTTCGTTCGTATTCTCTTGAGCTTGCTCTGGAAAAAGTTGTCTTACGTTATTCATTATATCTGTTTCTTCACTTTCATCGTTGTTTTTGTTTGTTGGGTTGCCAGCTTAGTATGACCATTGTTGTTGTTCATTCGTTCCATATATTGCACACATTTTAATAAGCCTTTAGCAACATGCTTTTCAACGGTGCTTTCACTTAAGTTTAAATATTGTGCTATTTCTTTTTGGCTGAAGCCATAAACCTTTTTTAATACAAAGGTTTTTCTTACACAGTCAGAGAGTTGCTCGGTGGCGCGACAAAATTGTAAAAACCGTTCCTTGCTTTCAAATTCGTCCTCAAAGCTTTGGGTAGTTAATTCGACCACTGGCGCAGAAAAATCCTCTATCGAATCATTATATTTATTATCCCATTTATTAACATGATTTAGCGCAAGATTTTTCGCAGTTTTTAACATAAAGCTGCGCGCATACTTAATTTCTTGCTTTAATTCTGCTTCATAACTACGCACAAACGTTTCTTGAACAATATCGTCAATATCATTCGCATTAACTATTTTACTGATATAACGTTTAATGTTAGCGGCATAGCTGATAAAAACCGTCGCTATTTGTTTGTTTGTATGAGTGTTCTCTTGTTTAGAGGCTGACATTATAATTCTTATTTAAAAGTGCTTATATTAATTTTGAGATTCAGTGTAGAACGTTTTTTAGGCAAAAAGCAATAGACAGAAGTTTTTTTGCCACTGCTTTTATTTTTTCGCTGATTTTTTAACTTTTTTATTTTTAGCTTTTTTAGCTTTCGCTTTTTTCTCTGCTGTTGATCTTTTTACTTTGATTTTTTTTAGCGGCACTCTCGACTCTTTATTTTTAGGACGTAATCCTTGAATAATTCTACGAGGTATTTTTTCATCCATGTAGCGTTCAATTTTGCCAATAACGAGCATGTCGTGTGCTTCAACTAACGATATAGCCGTACCTTTATTGCCTGCACGGCCTGTACGGCCAATACGATGTAGGTAAATATCAGCTTTATAAGGCATGTCAAAATTAATAACATGGGTAATGTCGTCAATGTCTAAACCTCGCGCAGCAACATCGGTAGCCACTAAAACATTAACACGTTCTTGGCGTAAACGGGCAACTGCACTATTACGTTTGTCTTGTGGCATTTCGCCTTCTAGCCATGCACAAGGTACTTCATCGGCTAATAATTTACCTGAAAGGGTTTGTACTGTTTCGCGTTTGTTCGCAAAAATTACGGCACGTTTAACTTCGTCTTGCTTTAAAATATTGAGTAGTAATTGATATTTATGCTCTTTATTATCGGCTAAGTTGATCCACTGATGAATTTTCGCTTTTTCTTTGCGAGAGGGTTTTGCTTCTACCGATATAGGATCATTTAATACTTCGTTAGCGAAGCGAATAACACCTGCGCCTTCTAAAGTTGCCGAAAATAGCATAGTTTGTTTACGCCATTGCGCTTCGCTGATAATACGATTAATAGTATCGGCAAAACCCATGTCGAGCATACGATCCGCTTCATCAAGGATTAATATTTCTATTTCGCGTGAGTCAAATTGTTCCGTTTCAATATAGTCGAGTAAGCGTCCTGGGGTGGCCACCAAAATATCGGTAGTGCTGGTTAATATTTCACTATGGCTGCCATAGTTAACACCGCCAGTGATCACGCCCGATTTTATTTTGGTATGCGATGTCAGCATTTTTACGTGTTCGCCCGTTTGTAAGGCTAATTCACGTGTTGGTGATAGTATTAAAACCCGAGGGAATCCTGGCTTGGTGCGCGGGTAGTCTAATAAATGCTGCGCTGCAGGTAATACAAATGCGGCAGTTTTACCTGTACCAGTAGGTGCGGAGGCCAGAATATCTTTACCATTCATCGCTGGTGGTAATACTAACTCTTGAATTGAGGTTGGTTTTTTATAACCGGCTTTTTGTATGCCGCCAATGAGTTCTTGGCTTAAATCGAATTTCTCAAACATTTAAAACTTTCTAACTAATAAATAAAATTGGCTAGATTATAACGTAATTTAACTAAATAAGCGGCGATATTTTTGTATTTAATAGTGCATGTTAACTTTTTTTTGCTTTCTCCTGTTATTCGTTAAGTAATGCCAAGGTTTCATTAAAAATTTGTTCGCACCACTGGGTTATTCTTTTATCTGAGTCGTTGTATTGATTGTCTTCATCAAGGGCTAACCCGACAAAATAGTGATTATCTGCTGTCAATGCCTTTGATGCGTTAAATTCATAACCTTCGTTTGGCCAAAAACCAATGATTTGCGCACCTAAAGGTATTACTTGTTGAAATAATAACCCGAGCGCATCCTGAAACCAATCCGTGTAGCCAATTTGATCACCCATACCATATAAAGCGATAATTTTTCCACTTAAATCTAGCTGATTTATATCATCCCAAGTTGATTCCCAGTCTTCTTGCAGCTCACCATAATCCCATGTAGATATGCCAAAAATAATAATGTCGTACTCTAAACAATTATTTAATGGCTCATTTTTGATATTGTGCAATTGCACTATAAGTTGCTGTTGTTCATTCTCGCCGATAGCCGCTTGAATTTTTTCTGCTGCCATTTCGGTATAACAAGTCGTTGAACCGTAAAAAAGACCAATTTTCATCGTGTGATTATCCAAATAAGATAGCATTGTTTATTTTTATATTGACTCTCTAAAGAGGCAGTATGGTTGATTTTATCAAAGTTATTGCCTTGATAGCCAGCTTTGTTACGTGTTTCGCGCATTCTTCGTTACGAACTGTTACTTATTAGCGTTGCAATTGGTACAAGTTACCTGTAATTTTAGCGCATTGTGCTAGGTCTTTATTATTGTTCTGAAAATGAATTTTATTATTGGTCAATAAATGTAAATAAAAATGAATGGTAGCGAGATATTTATGTATAAAAAATTTATAGTCAGTCTGTTAACTTTAATTGTTTTATTTAGTGTTAACACTCTGGCTGAGCCTGCGGCAATTGATAGTAATAGCCTATTAAAATCGAAATTTAGCGCTATGTTAGGGCTAAATATTAGTGCGATCAAAAAATCGCCGATAAAAGGGCTTGTTGAAGTATTTACCGATCAAGGTTTATTTTATGCTAGTGAAGATGGTAATTATTTATTACATGGCAAACTTTTTGCTATAACGGATAAAATTGTTGATTTAACTGAAGATAGTTTAACTAAACTTAGAATTGATGGTATGCAAAAGTTTGATAATGACATGATTGTTTTTCCTGCAAAAAATGAAAAACATGTGATCACGGTTTTTACTGACATTACCTGTGGTTATTGTCGAAAATTACATAATCAAATGGATGAGTATAATGATAAAGGCATTACGGTGCGTTATTTAGCTTATCCACGTCAGGGCTTAAAAAATGCGTTGGGTGAACCAACCACCACCTTTAAAAATATGCGTTCTGTTTGGTGTAGTGATGATCCGAAAAAAGCGCTTGATAGCGCCTTTTCAGGTAATACAGTTGCCTATCGTATTTGCGATCAAAAAGTTGCGGAAGAATTTAATTTTGGCCGTCAATCAGGCGTTAATGGCACGCCTGCTATTATGCTTGAAAATGGTATGATGATCCCTGGTTATCGTGGTCCAGCTGACATGTTGAAACTGTTAGAAAGTATTAATTAAGCGCTTTTTACTTATTTTATTACATGCCTATGCAGATGATTCAGGATTAATATGTAGGTCGATGCTTGCCTCGACAAAGGTATTTAAAAGGCTAAAAGTCGAGCCTCGCTGCGCTCGTGTCGACCTACAAAGTGATAAATTTCTTAATATTACGGTTTTTCTAAGTAAAGTGCATAGGCACTTTTTATTATGTGAATTTTTGTATGTATTAGTTCGCTTTTTTTTATCAATTTTCTCTATGCCACTGGTTATCACCCAAAATGATTAAACAAATTATTCGTCGCTCATCTGTTAATGACCAACATTTACCTGATGAGCTTCATCCGCTTATAAAACAAATTTATGCTCGCCGTGGTGTTGCTTCAAGCAATGAACTTTTGCTCAATGTACAGCAATTAATTAGTGTTAAACACTTATTAGGGGTTGAGCAAGCGTGTGCGATATTACAGCAAGCGTTTCTTGACAAAAGTAATATTATTATTGTCGGTGATTTTGATGCTGATGGTGCTACGAGTACCGCGTTAATGATGGAGGCGTTATCGTTATTAGGTTTTACTAAACATAATTTTATTGTTCCAAACCGCTTTGAATATGGTTATGGTTTAACACCTGAAATTGTTGAACTTGCTGCAGAGCAACAGGCAGATTTAATTATTACTGTTGATAATGGTATTAGCTGTTTAGCTGGGGTTGCCCGTGCCAAAAAACTCGGTATGAAAGTGATTGTTACTGATCATCATTTACCGGGTAAACAATTACCTAATGCTGATGCTATCGTGAATCCTAATCAACCCAACTGTACTTTTGCGAGTAAATCAATTGCTGGCGTTGGTGTTGCCTTTTATTTAATGTTGGGTTTGCGTAAATATTTTCGTGAACATAATGTTTTTGTTGATCATAATATTAGCGAACCTAATTTGGCTCAGTTGCTTGATTTAGTGGCTTTAGGCACGGTGGCCGATGTGGTGTCGCTTGACGCGAATAATCGTATTTTAGTGGCACAAGGTTTAAAGCGTATTCGCGCGGGTAAAACACGTTTTGGCATTCAAGCCTTAATTGAAATAGCAGGGCGCTCACAGCAGCATCTTGTCGCCAGCGATTTTGGTTTTGCATTAGGGCCGCGAATTAATGCCGCAGGGCGTTTAGATGATATGAGTTACGGTATTAACTGTTTATTAGCGCAAGATTTAATGACCGCACGAGCCATGGCACAAGAGTTAGACGCACTAAACAAAGCGCGTCGAGAAATAGAGCAAGGTATGCAACTTGAAGCTGAAAATATTTTTAATCAGTTAAAGCTTTCTCAAACTCAAATGCCCAGCGCTATAGCGTTATATCAAGCAGATTGGCATCAAGGGGTTATCGGTATTGTTGCCGGTCGCTTAAAAGAAAAATATCATCGCCCTAGCATTGTTTTTGCACTAGCCAAAGACGATAGTTCATTAGATGATGATATCGAAATAAAAGGCTCAGCACGTTCAATTCCTTGTTTGCATATCCGTGATTTATTAGAGCATATTAGCAGCCAAAACCCAGACTTGATCCTTAAGTTTGGTGGTCATGCTATGGCAGCGGGTTTGTCGATAAAACTTAAAGATTTTGCCCAATTTCAACACTGTTTTATTGAAACGGCTAGTGAGTGGTTAAGTAGTGAAGATTTACACTGTACGCTGCTTAGTGATGGCGAAATTCCTGCAACTGAAATGAACCTAAATTTTGCGGAAGAATTACGTTTAGCAGGACCTTGGGGACAAAACTTTTTAGAGCCACTGTTTGACGATGAATTTGAGTTAATTCAACAACGTATTGTTGGTGAAAAACATTTGAAATTGGTTGTACAAAAAAATCAGCAGTTATTTGATGCGATTGCCTTTAATGTTGATATTAAAGCTTGGCCTAATAGTAATGCGAAAAAAGTTCACTTAGCTTATCGTTTAGACGTTAATGAGTTTCGTGGCAAACGTAACTTACAATTGATGGTTGAACATCTAGCTGCTTGCGAATAATTGTTTTAAATATCATATCTGAAACAATTATTTATTCATTTATTTAAGCAGCTATTTACGCTATAATCCGCGCAATTTTTCCCGCTTTATTTCCATATAAGTACCCTAAATTAAAATGTTTGAAGTTAACCCAGTCTTTAATAAATTAAAAGAAATACGCGAACGTGCCGACTTATTACGGGGGTATCTTTGACTACGATGTGAAAGCAGAGCGTTTAGTTGAAGTTTCACGTGAATTAGAATCGTCAGAAGTTTGGAATGAACCTGAACGCGCACAACAATTAGGGCAAGAAAGAGCTGAGCTTGAATTGGTGGTTAACACCATTAATACCCTTGATATTGGCTGTGAAGATATTGAAGGTTTAGTTGAATTAGCCGTTGAAGAGCAAGACTTAGATACTTTTAATGAAGCGACAGCAGAATTAAAATACCTCGATGAAAAACTCGCAGAGCTTGAATTTCGTCGCATGTTTTCAGGCAAGCAAGATAAAAACAATGCTTATTTAGATATTCAATCTGGCTCTGGTGGCACAGAGGCACAAGATTGGGCCGAAATGTTAATGCGTATGTATTTACGCTGGGGTGATGCGCATGGTTTCAAGCCGCAAGCAATTGAGGTAACTGATGGCGATGTGGCGGGTATTAAAGGTTGTACCCTCAAATTTACGGGCGACTATGCTTATGGCTGGTTACGTACAGAAACGGGTGTGCATCGCTTAGTGCGAAAATCTCCATTTGACTCTTCTGGTCGTCGTCATACCTCGTTTGCTTCGGCCTTTATTTATCCAGAAATCGACGATAATATTGAAATTGACATTAATCCAGCCGATTTACGTATCGATACTTATAGGGCATCTGGTGCGGGTGGACAGCATGTAAATAAAACGGATTCGGCTATTCGTATCACGCATTTACCCACGAATACTGTGGTACAGTGTCAAAGTGATCGCTCGCAACATAAAAATCGAGCCAGTGCGATGAAAATGTTAAAAGCTAAGCTGTATGAA
Organism: Alteromonadaceae bacterium; assembly: GCA_016765535.1. Lineage (GTDB taxonomy): Bacteria > Pseudomonadota > Gammaproteobacteria > Enterobacterales > Alteromonadaceae. The sequence continues at coordinate 94,383 of JAESPQ010000024.1, forward strand.
TTAGAAATTCAAAAACAAAATGCCGACAAACAAACATTAGAAGACGGTAAATCTGATATAGGTTGGGGCAGTCAAATACGCTCTTATGTGCTTGATGATAGCCGTATTAAAGATTTAAGAACTGGCGTTGAAAACCGTAATACGCAAGCAGTACTTGACGGCGATTTAGATAAATTTATTGAAGCCAGTTTAAAATCGGGTTTATAAAAAAATTGTAGAAAGTAAATATGTAGGTTAGTAGTAGCTCTAGCTAATGCTGACAAATAGCAAACACTTTAAATTGAGAACGTAGCATGACAGATCAAAGTAAACCAGCACAAGATGAAAACAAACTTATTGCCGAGCGTCGTAGTAAGCTTGCTAATATTCGCAAAAATTGTCCAGCCAATGGCCACCCTAATCAGTTTGATCGTAAAAATTATGCTGCTGATATTCAAGCCGCTCATGGTAAAAAAGATAAAGAAACGCTTGCTGCTGAAACCGCACTATATAGCATTGCAGGTCGTATTATGGCCAAGCGAGGGCCTTTTTTAGTACTACAAGATATGACAGGTCGCATTCAAACGTATGCGAACAAAGACGTACAAAAAGACATTAAAGCACGTTGGGGGGTATTAGATGTAGGTGATATTATTGGTGTTACGGGGACTTTGCACAAATCAGGTAAAGGTGATTTATACGTTGATATGGGTGAATATCAATTATTGACTAAATCATTACGTCCCTTACCTGAAAAATTTCATGGTTTGTCAGATCAAGAAACTAAATATCGTCAACGTTATGTCGATTTAATCATAAATGAAGAGACTCGTAATACCTTTAAAATTCGCTCAAAGGTAGTGGAAGGCATTCGTAACTTTCTCGTGAAACGTGATTTTATGGAAGTTGAAACCCCCATGTTACAAATAATACCTGGTGGTGCTACAGCAAAACCTTTTGTGACTTATCATAACTCACTTGATATTGACATGTACTTGCGCATCGCACCTGAACTTTACCTAAAACGCCTAGTGGTTGGCGGTTTTGAACGGGTTTTTGAAATCAATCGTAATTTCCGTAATGAAGGTTTGTCAACGCGCCATAATCCAGAATTTACTATGATAGAATTTTATCAAGCTTATGCTGATTATAAAGACTTGATGAACTTAACTGAAGAAATGTTACGTACTGTTGCCGAAGACGTTTTAGGATCTAGCTTAGTGCGTAATACCGTTAAAAATGATGATGGCGAAGTCATTGAAGAAAAATTCTATGACTTTGGTAAGCCTTTTGTACGTTTATCTATGGTTGACGCTATTCTTAAATACGGTAACGAGCAGCATGCAGAACATTTAAATGAAACCGTATTACGTGATCCTGAAAATAACTTTGATGCGATTAAAACAATGGCAAAAGCTGTGGGGGTTAAAGAAGGTGATGCGGCTAAAGTTTGGGGTCCGGGTAAATATATTTGTGAAATATTTGAAGAGGTTGCCGAGCATTTACTCGATCAACCAACCTTTATTACTGAATACCCATGGGAAGTTTCACCTTTAGCACGCCGTAATGATGACAATTCATTTATTACTGACCGTTTTGAGTTTTTCGTTGGCGGTCGAGAATTAGCGAATGGTTTCTCAGAGCTTAACGATGCTGAAGATCAAAAAGCGCGTTTCTTAAAACAAGTAGAAGAAAAAGATGCCGGTGATGATGAAGCGATGCACTTTGATGCTGATTACATCCGTGCGTTAGAATATGGTTTACCACCAACAGCAGGTGAAGGCATTGGTATTGATCGTTTAGTGATGCTATTTACTGACTCACCAACGATTAAAGATGTAATTTTGTTCCCTCATATGCGCCCACAAGCGGATTGATTTTTTTGGTTTATTTTTTAACCTTTAAAAATGCACTACTTGATTTTTTCAAGTAGTGCATTGATGTTTTTACCGCTTAAAAACTAAAATCATTAAACAGGAATAATAATTAATTTTCGATTGGAGTATTGAAATTTTCCGATAATTTAAAATCACCATTAGCTGAAATAATTTTATCGTCTTTAAATTTAATAGTGAANTCTTTNCGCGTATTNTATTTTTCACTGCGNCCTGATTTGAAAATNTAAGAATAATGCCAAGTTTCATCATTAAAAGAGTCTTTTAAAACNGGNCTACCTAAAATAAATTTTACTTGTTCTTTAGTCATNCCTATTTGTAATTTNTCGATATCTTTTTGTTCTAAATAGTTGCCTTGTGGCACATCAATACGATAAACCCAACTAGAACAAGCTGAAAGAGAAAGAGCGAAAGTGATCAGTAATACACGATATAACATTAAATTTATAACATCCTATAATNGGAGGAAAAACTATTCACCTAGTCTTATACTTTTGGTGATTGGCTCACATAATAACTAAGCAAGCACTGAGATACAAAATTATTTTTAGTGTTGACCTGAGATACTAAAACAAGTTCAGTATGACTATTTCTCTATCCCCTTTAACATGACATGTTACAAGCGACTAGCTAGCCAATAATTCTTGTGCGTTAGCTAAGCTAGAATCAGTAATACTGTCACCAGCAAGTAAACGCGCAATTTCTCTGACTCGCCCTTGTTGACTTAGTTCCGTAACTTTAGTCTCAGTATGTTCACCATCACTTAATTTACTCACAAATAACTGTTGGTGCCCTTTACTGGCGACTTGCGGTAAATGAGTGACACAAATTACTTGCGTATTTTTACCTAGTTGTTGTAGTTTTTTCCCTACCATCGCGGCTGTTGGACCACTAATACCTACATCAACTTCATCAAATATTAATGTTGGTGTGATCACCTTTTCGGCTAAAATTACTTGAATAGCTAAGCCTATGCGCGACAATTCTCCGCCAGAAGCAACCTTATGCATAGCCTCAAGCGGCTGCCCTACATTCATACTGACAACAAAACTTATTTCATCAATACCATTTGCCGATAATGATTGATTGTCTTTAGCATTACTTTTATTCGAGCTTAATGGAATCACCTGTACTAAAAATTGACTGCTTGGCATATTTAACTCTTGCATGCTCTGAGTGATGAGCGTGCTTAAATTTTTAGCTGCGTTGTGTCTAGCGTGTGATAATTTTTGAGCGATGGTTAAATAATGCTGTTTCGCGTTATCTATATCTTCGTTAACTTGAATTAATCGTGTTTCATCACTGCTTATTAAGGCAAGCTCTTGTTTTAAGTTTTGATGGTGTTCAGGTAATTTTTCTGGCGATATTTGATGTTTTTTAGCGAGGGTCATTGCACCAGAATAACGTTGTTCAAGCGCTAAAAAACTTTCAGGATCAAGTTCTAACTGTTCATGATAATGCTTTAAATCGTCATTTGCTTCTTCTAAAGGAATGAGTGCTTCTGTTAATAATTGTGCAATATTAGTTAACTTATCATCAACTTGACTTAATTGAGTGATATTTTCACTTGCCTTTCTTAAGCTATCGATAATATTAAAATCCTCGTTAGCGCTTAATTGATAAATAGTTTGTAAACTGTCGTTTAATAGGTCTTGTGCATGACTATAACGTTTAAACTCAGTTTCAATGCTTTCAAATTCTTTTGCTTGTAAATTAAATTCATCTAATTCTTGTACTTGATATTGTAATAGTTGTCGCTGGGCTTCACGTTGAAACTTACTGTGTTGTAGTTGTTGTAATTCAGCTTGTAGCGTGCGCCATTGACTAAAATGATATTTTACTTCATCGAGTAAGCTTTTATTATTGGCATATTCATCAAGCATACGACGTTGCTCTGTACTTTTTACGATTAACTGATGATCTTGCTGACCGTGAATGTTAATTAATAATGCGCCAAGTTGTTTTAGCTGGCTAAGCGGNACTTGGCTACCATTTATGTAAGCCTTTGATCGACCTTCGTTAGAAATAACACGGCGTAAAATACATTCATGCTGTTGTTCATCGTCGCTTTGTGCTAACTCTTGTTTTGTTAACCAGTTAATAGCACTACTATTTTTGTATATATCAAAGGTGGCGGTAAGTTCAGCTTTTTTGCAGTTCGGGCGTACCGTATTGGTTAATGCGCGTTCACCTAAACATAATCCCAGTGCGTCAATTGCGATTGATTTACCTGCACCGGTTTCACCCGTTATAGTNGTCATAGCATTGTGCCAATCAATATCAAGTTGGCGAACAATAGCAAAGTTGGTAATAGATAAATTTAGTAGCATAAGTAAACTCGCATATATTCTTGGATGAAAAAATTAGTGAAACAATTACTGTTAATTTATACAGTAATTGTTTTTTGCGCAAGCTTTTTGGTTAAAAAATTTACAATTATATTTTAGATAAGTTAATAGAGTTTATTGCCCCAGCTAAGCTTGCTTCGTAAAACATTAAAGTAATCATGACTTAACGGATGAATAAGGCGCAGAGTATTTTTACTTTTTTTTATGATCACTTCATCACCAGGCATCACCGCTAAAATAACATGGCCATCACAACTTACTTGTAAGTTTTCGTAGTTCTCATTAGCCAACACTAATTTTATTTCGCTGTTACCATCAACCACAATAGGGCGGCTACTTAGCGTATGAGGAAACATCGGGACTAACGATAGTGCATTAAGGTTTGGCGTTAAAATAGGACCACCTGCCGACATTGAATAGGCAGTAGAGCCCGTAGGAGTTGAAATAATTAATCCGTCTGAGCGTTGACTAAACATAAATGCGCCATCAATGTAGACCTCAAATTCAATCATATTCGCAACTTTGCCCGCATGTAAAACGGCTTCGTTCATGGCACTGTTCGAGCTTTTTAATTTACCATGACGGTAAACGGAGGTTTCAATTAAAAAACGTTGTTCGCTGTGAGATTTACCCGCAAGAATTTGTTGTAGCGGTTCTAGTAATTCTTGCGGTGATAGATCGGTTAAAAAACCTAAATTACCGCGATTAACACCAATAACACCAATGCTATAACAAGATAAAACACGTGCGGCACCCAGCATATAGCCATCACCACCTACAACAATGGCAAGATCGGCTAACTCACCAATTTCGGTTAATGAACGTGTTTCAAAACCATCAACATTAATTGTTTTGGCTACAGAGCTTTCAATTAATACTTGGTAATTATTTTTAAGTAAATAATTAGCTAATGTATTAATGGTATTATTGGTTCCTTGATGATTAGGTTTGCCAATTAAGCCGATAGTTTTATATTTTGCTGTCATAATCATTTATCTAATGGAGTAATCACTGAGAAATATTACCTGTAATATTAACAAGCTGCAATTTACTCATTCAATAAATAAGATATAAAGCTTATTTATTTTACCTTTTTTATTTTTTGAGCTTGAATCGTACCAACAAAGCCCCATAATTAAGCCATTATTATTTATTTTAGTTCATAACGGAGTTTTTCATGACGACTGAGTCAACCGAAAACCAAAAGCAAGCACCTATTTCTGCAGAAGAGATAGCTAATGAAATTGTTCAAGAAGCTGAAGAACAAGTTGAAATTCAACATGAGCACGAGCACGAAATTATGAGTGCAGAGCAAGAACGAATTAATGAATTAGAATTATCGGTAGTTGCTGCACAAGCCACTGTTGCCGATCAAAAAGATTCTGTTATCCGTGCCAAAGCTGAAGTGGATAATATCCGCCGTCGTAGTGCACAAGATGTTGAAAAAGCACGTAAGTTTGCTTTAGACAAATTTGTTGCAGAGTTGCTACCTGTTGTTGACAACTTAGAGCGTGCTATTGCTAGTATTGATAAAGAAGATGAACATCAAAAAACCTTAGCCGAAGGTGTTGAGTTAACCTTACAAAGTATGCAATCAGCACTAGAAAAATTTGGTATTAAAGCGGTAGATCCTCAAGATCAACCGTTTAATCCTGAGTTTCATCAAGCAATGTCAATGCAAGAAGTAGAAGGCGTAGCACCTAATACGGTNATTGCGGTAATGCAAAAAGGTTATGAGCTTAATGGTCGCCTAGTGCGCCCAGCTATGGTGATGGTCTCTAAAGCCGCACCTGCGGTAGATACAAAAGCTTAACTGCCATATGATTTAGATCCTGATCTGCGTCAGGATGACGGCATTTGTTGTCATCTTAACGGTGAGTTTTATCATGTTGATAATGAAACGAGTTCAGTATGACGGTTTCAGTCTCTGTATTATTAAGGGACTGGTCAAATAGCTATATTTTAGGGTAACACTTGTAGGTTGGCCTTTAGGCCATCAATCTATATTTGACGGGCTGAAGCCCGACCTACAAATACTCTATCTGTTACCTTGGTTTAATGAGTCCCATTATTAAATATGAATAAATAGGTGTACTAAATATATTTAGTGCGCCTATTTTTTTTGCCAAAAAAGATCAAACTAAATTTTATCGAAATAAATTTTAGCAGTTCAGGTCTATAACACCATAGTCCTATTAAATTTTAGAGTTAAATCTTTTATGAAAATAATCATAGTTATCTTATTATCACTTTCTTTTTTGTTTAGTTTGTCTTTGTCGGCCGCAGAACAAGCACCCGCATGGCAACTAAAAACTCAAGCGGGTAAGGTTATTAGTTCAGCCCAATATAAAAACCAACCTATTATTTTACACTTTTGGGCGACATGGTGTCCGTATTGTCGACGTTTACAGCCAAAGTTGGTTGAGTTGCAAAATAAATATAAAGCGCAAGGGGTTAAAATTGTTGCGGTAAGTATTCTTGAAGAGGAAGGCGCAAAACCTCAAGATGAAATTGATGGTCGCGGTTATAAATTTATTACCGCAGTTAAAGGTGGTGCAGTTGCTCAGCAATATGGAGTTAAAGGTACACCCACTACCTTTTTTATTAATCGACATAATGAAGTGGTTTTTGCAACCTCAAGTTCAGATATTAACGATCCACGTTTTGAATTAGCGATTAAAGAAATGATTAAGAAATAAGTTTCTACAATTATCAANAGTATTTTCAAAAACAATTTTCAAAAACAATGCCATTTCATCGAAAAAGATCATTTTTTTACAAAAAAAGTGATCTTTTTTGGTTTTTTCTATTGAAAACTCTTTTGCCACCCCCATTAATTATTCCAACAGCAAATCATATTATTATTTTAGATTGGAGATCCTCAAGATGGGCAAAATTATTGGTATTGACCTAGGGACAACTAACTCATGTGTCGCGGTTTTAGACGGCGGTAGTGTTCGTGTTATAGAAAATGCAGAAGGCGATCGTACTACGCCATCAATTATTGGTTACACCGCTGAAGGCGAAACATTAGTAGGTCAACCTGCTAAACGTCAATCAGTTACTAACCCTGAAAACACATTATTTGCAATTAAGCGCTTAATTGGTCGTCGTTTTGAAGACGAAGAAGTACAACGCGATCTTAAAATTATGCCTTTTGGTATTGTTAAGGCCGACAATGGCGATGCTTGGATAGAAGCCAAAGGCGAAAAAATGGCGCCACCACAAGTTTCTTCTGAAGTGTTAGCTAAAATGAAAAAAACAGCCGAAGACTTTTTAGGCGAAACTGTAACCGAAGCGGTAATTACTGTTCCGGCATACTTTAACGATTCACAACGTCAAGCCACTAAAGACGCTGGTCGTATTGCTGGTTTAGATGTTAAACGTATCATCAATGAGCCAACTGCGGCAGCACTTGCTTATGGTATGGACAAGCAAGAAGGNGANAAAGTTATNGCNGTATACGATTTAGGNGGNGGTACNTTNGATATTTCAATTATNGAAATTGANGAAGTTGAAGGCGAGCATACNTTTGAAGTATTAGCGACTAANGGTGACACTCANTTAGGTGGTGAAGATTTNGANAANCGTTTGATCAACTATTTAGTAGCNGAATTNAAGAAAGATCAAGGNATGGATTTAACNACNGATCCANTAGCNATGCAGCGTTTAAAAGAAGCGGCAGAAAAAGCNAAATGTGAACTTTCTTCAGCACANCAAACNGATNTTAACTTACCTTACATNACTGCTGATGGNTCTGGTCCTAAGCACATGAANATTAANNTNACNCGTGCNAAATTAGAATCANTNGTTGAAGANATGGTTAAAGCNACNTTAGAACCATTAAAAANAGCNTTAAAAGATGCTGATTTNTCAACNTCNGATATNAATGACGTNATTTTNGTNGGTGGTCAAACACGTATGCCATTAGTNCAAAANANCGTNACTGATTTCTTTGGTAAAGAACCNCGTAAAGANGTTAANCCNGATGAAGCTGTNGCTNCNGGNGCNGCAATTCAAGCGGGTGTNCTTTCGGGTGATGTAACNGANGTATTGTTATTAGACGTNACGCCATTATCATTAGGTATNGAAACNATGGGCGGTGTNATGACNTCGGTTATTGANAAAAATACCACNATCCCAACTAANCANTCNCAAACNTTNTCNACNGCTGANGATAACCAAGCNGCGGTNACNGTGCATGTTATGCAGGGTGAGCGTAAGCAAGCCAGTGCGAATAAATCATTAGGGCAATTTAACCTTGAAGGTATTCCTGCTGCACCACGTGGTACTCCACAAATTGAAGTAACCTTTGATTTAGATGCCGATGGTATTTTACATGTAACGGCAAAAGATAAAAATACGGGTAAAGAGCAAAAAATCACCATTAAAGCTTCTTCAGGTTTATCTGACGAAGAAGTTGAACAAATGGTACGTGACGCCGAAGCAAATGTTGACGCCGATGCTAAATTTGAAGAACTTGTAAAAGCACGTAACCAAGCAGATGGTTTAGTTCACGCTACGCGTAAACAAGTTGAAGAAGCCGGTGATGATTTACCAAGCGACGATAAAGAAAAAATTGAAACGGCTTTAACTGAGCTTGAAGAAGCGGTTAAAGGTGACGATAAAGAAGTAATGGACACTAAATCACAAGCGGTGATTGAAGCTTCACAAAAGCTAATGGAAATCGCACAAGCGAAAGCTCAAGCACAAGGCGGCGCTGAAGGTGCAGCCCCAGAAGCTGGTGCAGAACAAGCTGCTTCTGCAGATGATGTTGTAGACGCTGAGTTTGAAGAAGTAAAGGACGACAAATAATTTGTCGGTTTAAATTGTAGGTCGCCGCTTGCCGCGACAATAGCATTTGTTTCGTTGTGCCTCGCTATGCTCGTGACAACCTACAAAAAGAATAAAAAGCGTCGGTTTTACCCGGCGCTTCTTACGTTATAAATGCTGTATAAGTATATAGTAAAAATTATAGCGAAAAATAAAGTTAGAATTGTAGGTCGTCCCGAGTGAAACGAGGCGCGACAAGCGTATAAATATAGCGTTGAAAAACGTAATAAATTGTGTAATAAACAGATAAATCGAAAACAAAAGAAGTCATTATGTCAAAACGTGATTATTATGAAGTGCTTGGTGTTAATAAAGATGCTACTGAGCGTGAAGTTAAAAAAGCCTACAAACGTTTAGCGATGAAATATCATCCTGATCGTACGCAAGGTGATAAAGGCAAAGAAGAGCAATTTAAAGAAGTTAAAGAAGCTTACGAAATTCTTAATGATGATCAAAAACGTGCGGCATATGATCAATATGGTCATGCAGCATTTCAACAAGGTGGTCATGGTGGCGGCGGTGGTGCTGATTTTGGTGATATTTTTGGCGACGTTTTTGGTGATATATTTGGTGGTGGTCGTGGTCGTGGCGGTCAACAGTCACGCGCGCGTCGTGGTAGTGACTTACGCTACAATATGGAACTCACTCTTGAAGAAGCCGTAAAAGGTAAATCAGTAGAAATTAAAGTACCGACTTATGTTGCTTGCGAACCTTGTGCTGGTAGTGGCGCGAAAAAAGGTACTTCAGCAAAAACTTGTACTACCTGTCATGGGCATGGGCAAGTGCAAATGCGCCAAGGTTTATTTGCCGTACAGCAAACTTGTCCTACATGTCACGGCCAAGGTAAAGTTATTTCTGATCCTTGTCATTCATGTCATGGTGAAGGTCGTGTACAAAAGAATAAAACACTCTCTGTTAAAATCCCACCAGGGGTTGATACTGGCGATAGAATTCGCTTAGCTAACGAAGGCGAAGCAGGCGAGCATGGTGCTCCAGCAGGTGATTTGTACGTACAAGTTAATGTTAAAGATCATGCTATTTTTGTTCGTGATGAAAATAACTTATATTGCGAAGTACCCATTTGTTTCACTGTAGCTGCATTAGGCGGTGAAATAGAAGTACCGACTTTGGGTGGTAAAGTTAAACTTAAAATACCTAAAGAAACCCAAACAGGAAAAATGTTCCGTTTACGTGGTAAAGGTGTTAAATCGGTACGTAGCTCTGTAACGGGTGATTTAATGTGTAAAGTAGTTATTGAAACGCCGGTTAATTTATCAGGCGATCAAAAAGCATTATTACAACAATTAGATGAAGATATGGGTAAAAAACGCGCTCATCATAGCCCCAAAGAAACAGGTTTTTTTAATGGTGTGAAAAAGTTTTTTGATGATTTAAAAAGCTAATTTCTTTTGGATAGAATAATTGAAATATAGTATGAGTTATTAAAAAAGCGCCGAAAGGCGCTTTTTTATTATTAGCTACATTCTTTCCATGGTTTCAATGCCTAAAATGTCTAAACCTTGTTTTAAGGTGTTAGCAATTAGCTGACAAAGTGCTAAACGTGCTTGTTTAACCTCTTCACTTACATCATCTTTTAATATCGGACAGGCTTCATAAAAGCTCATGTACAAGCTAGCTAACTCATACAAATAGTTACACAACAAGTTAGGGGTGCATTCGCTTATTACCGAGTCTATAACTTCTTCAAATTGCAGTAATTTAACCGAGAGAGCTTTTTCTTGTGGTTCGATAATATTAAATGATGTACTAGAATTTTTTGTATCCATACCTGCTTTGCTGAATATACTTTGAATACGTGCATAAGCATATTGTAAGTAAGGTGCAGTGGCGCCTTCAAAGCTAAGCATGGTTTTCCAGTTAAAAATGTAATCGCTGGTACGGTTTTTAGATAAATCAGCAAATTTAACTGCGCCAATGCCAATTTTTGTGGCTATTTCGTTTAACTTCTTATCGCTGTAATCTGGGTTTTTCTCTTTGATCACTNTTGTGGCGCGTACAATGGCTTCATCTAATAATTCTGCTAGTTTAATAGTGCCACCAGTGCGGGTTTTAAAAGGCTTGCCGTCATTACCCATCATCATACCAAACGGACAATGATGATAACCAACATGCTCAGGTAAAAATTCTGCTTTACGAGCAACCATTTCTACTTGTTTAAAGTGTAATGCTTGACGTGCATCGGTAAATATAATAATACGATCGGCATTTAATGTGCCACTACGGTAACGACAGGCAGATAAATCGGTGGTGGCATATAAATAACCGCCGCCAGATTTTTGCACAATAAATACTGAAGGCTCGCCCGCTTTATTGGCCATTTCTTCAATAAAAACAACTTTCGCGCCTTGATCTTCAACAGCAATGCCTTTTGTCATTAGCTCGCTAACTACTTTAGCCAAATCATCGTTATAAGCGCTTTCACCCATAATGTCATCACGGGTTAGTGTTACGTTTAATTTTTGATAAATGTCTTCGCTGTGTTTGATTGAAATATCAATAAATTGTTGCCAAAGTTTAGCGCAATCAGCATCACCACCTTGTAGCTTAACTACATAATCACGAGCGCGGTCGGCAAAGCCTTCTTCATTATCAAAGCGAACTTTTGCTTCACGATAAAAATTTTCAAGATCACTTAATGCTGTTTCTGCCACTTCATCAGCTTGTAATTTATCGTTTAAATGGGCGAGCAACATACCAAATTGTGTTCCCCAATCACCCATGTGGTTTTGACGAATAACCTTGTCACCACGAAACTCAAGCGCGCGTACTACCGCATCACCAATAATAGTTGAACGTAAATGACCAACGTGCATTTCTTTAGCAAGATTAGGCGCTGAATAGTCAACGACTACGGTTTGCACGTTATCGTTTGGTGTTGTGCCACGCTGAGTAACACCAAGNTTTTTATCGTGGTTAGCATTGGTTAATTGTTTAGCTAACCATTGTGGTGCTAAATGAATATTAATAAAACCAGGGCCAGCAAGTTCTACTTTATCGGCAATGTCATTAAAGCTTTGATCAAAGGCTAATTGCTCAACTACTTTGGTTGCTAGTTCGCGTGGATTCGTTTTTAATTTTTTTGCTGCGCCCATCACACCATTAGCTTGATAGTCACCAAATTGAGGACGATTAGATACGCTGATCGCAGGGTTAGTATTTTCGGGTAATCCTGCTGCCAACATAGCGGCACTAATTTTTTCTGCTAAAATTTGTTTAATATTCATAATGTTTTATTTCTTTTTACCTTTGTAGATCGATGCTTGCCTTGATAATGCCAGTCAAAAATGCCAGTCAAAAATGCCAGTCAAAAATGCCAGTCAAAAATGCCATCAATAAATTTGTTGAGCCTCGCTGCGCTCGTGTCAACCTACAATNTTTATAGGTATCATGAGTATATAACGTTAACTAGTGCTCTCTCGTTGCAAAAAACTTAATATCTGGATTTCGTTCTAGCGCTAAGCTTAAGTTCACCATAGTTGGCGCAATATAAGTTAAGTTATCGCCACCATCTAAAGCTAAATTATCAAATGACTTCTTTTTAAACTGCTCTAAAGTTCGTTCATCATCACAGGTACACCAACGTGCGGTGGCGACACTAATGGGTTCGTAAATCGCATCCACTTTATATTCTGTTTTTAAGCGTTGCACTACCACTTCAAATTGTAATACACCGACTGCGCCAACAATCATTTCGTTAGAATTAAATGGGCGAAATACTTGTACTGCGCCTTCTTCAGATAATTGGATCAAACCTTTTTGTAATTGTTTGGCTTTTAACGGATCGCGCAGGCGAATACGGCGGAACATTTCAGGCGCAAAGTTAGGAATACCTGTAAATTTGAGTATTTCACCTTCGGTAAACGAGTCACCGATCTGAATACTGCCGTGGTTATGTAAGCCAATAATATCGCCCGCATAAGCTTGTTCAACATTGCTGCGATCGCCTGCCATAAAGGTAACTGCATCGGCAATTTTTACATTTTTACCTGTNCGNACNTGTTTCATTTTCATGCCTTTTTGNTANTTNCCTGAACAAATACGCATAAANGCNATACGGTCACGATGCTTTGGGTCCATATTTGCTTGAATTTTAAAAATAAATCCTGAAAANTTNTCTTCNGTGGCNANAACGTCNCNNACATCNGTTTTTCGTGGTAACGGTTTTGGTGCCCAAGCGGTTAAACCGTCAAGCATGTGATCAACACCAAAGTTACCCAAAGCCGTACCAAAAAATACGGGTGTTAATTCACCGTTTAAAAATTCATCTAAATTAAATTCGTGTGATGCACCAATAACTAATTCTAATTCTTCACGTAAATCATCGGCATAGCCACCAATAATTCCATCCAACTCTGCGTTATTTAAACCTTTTATAACCCGCTTTTCTTGAATAATGTGACCTTGCCCTGATTGGTATAAAATAATTTCGTCATCAAGTAGGTTATACACGCCTTTAAATTCTTTACCCATGCCAATTGGCCAAGTAATAGGCGCACATTTTATTTTTAAAACGTCTTCAACTTCATCCATTACTTCCATCGGATCGCGTACATCGCGGTCCATTTTATTCATAAACGTAATAATTGGTGTGTCACGTAAACGGGTGACTTCCATTAATTTAATAGTACGTTTTTCGACACCTTTAGCGACATCAATAACCATTAAGCAAGAATCTACTGCGGTTAANGTACGATAAGTATCCTCAGAAAAATCTTCATGACCAGGAGTGTCTAATAAATTAACTAAACAATTTTTATAGGGAAACTGCATTACCGAGGTGGTAATTGAAATACCACGTTCTTTTTCCATTTCCATCCAGTCAGACTTTGCATGTTGACCCGATTTTTTACCTTTTACCGTGCCCGCTTTTTGTAAGGCTTGACCAAATAAAAGCACTTTTTCAGTAATAGTAGTTTTACCTGCGTCAGGATGACTTATTATGGCGAAAGTGCGGCGTAAATCGACTTCTTGCTGTTGTAGCGACATGCAAATTACCTGTTAACAATAAATGGTGAAATTCAAAAAATAAATAAAATTTTAAAGCGCGACATTATAGCGAAATATCGACTATTTAGCAGTAAGAAAAAACACTAATAAAAATTTTGTTAGTGTTGGTTATTAAAGTTATTTTTTTTAAATGAATAAACGATAATTATATACTTGTATGGATACTTAGCTGTTATAGAACAATCTTATCTCGATTGTACTTTTACGGGTTGGCGTAATAGTGAAAGTTGTACTTTTTGTGCGAAAAAATCGAGTAAAATATTTAACAGCGCGGTAATGGCTAATAATAAAAATGCTCGGTCTAAACGAAAATCTTCAAAGGCAGAATCAATATAAAAGCCTAATGTAGTGATCCCAAGCATGCCTAAAATAGCACTTTCACGCAAAATTATTTCGGCACGATAAAGCAGTAAGGCTAAAAATCCAGGATAAATAACGGGTTGTATTTGATAAAAATATTTACTTAACGAGAGGCTTTTGTTGGTGAACTTAAAGCGAACAATACGTTGATTCATTAAAAAACCGATCAAACCACTATTGTGAATGGCTAGGGCAATTATTGCTGGCAACATTGAGGGGCCAAAGAGCAATAATAAAACAAAAGTCAAAATGTACTCAGGAATACTACGCATTAACAGTAAAATGAGACGATTGCCGTAAGCTAATAGTCGCAGATGTGCAGAACTAGCTAACCAAGGCATTATTAACAGCGTGCTTAACCACGTTAATGAAACCGCAATAATGGTGAGTAGTAAAGTTTGTGCAATGCCTTGCCACCCTTGGGTGAGCATTTCTTNATTTGCCCAATGAAAATAAGCCACAAAATACTGCCACGCATGTAAATAAAAGGCGTTAGCATCTGCTGGCACTGTTAATTGCGGCCAAATATCAAGACTAAAGAAGCGGATGATATTNTCTATTGAGAAGCTGGTATCGCTTTGCGGTAATAAAAACCAAGCAATAGNNNCGTANANNGGTAAAAANTTTAGTCGAAACCAANNTTTTATGCTAGCAACTAGGGCTAGCAAACTAAATATGAGTGCCGCGCTAGCTGAATAGTTAGCTTGTTTAAAGGCGGTTTCTAAATAAAATCCTAAGGTTGGTAAACCGACAAAACCTAGTACTGTGCTGGTGCGTATCGCACATTCTAAACGATAGCCAATGTAATCTTTCATTTGTGGCCAAACTTGCGGCATTAACAGGTAAATAAATTGACTAAAGCCTTGTTTTTTCTCGTGCAAAAAAAACTCTGGTTTTATTTCAGCATGCTGATAAATGTCGTGAAAAACGCGGGCAAAAATACAGGCGAACGGCACTGCAATGGCTAACACGCCAGTAATTGGCGTTAAGCCAAAGAGTTGAATAAAAATCAGCGCCCAAAATAATTCATGAATTGCGCGAAAAGTAGCACAGAGCCAACGTATTACTCGATATTGAAAAATTATTGATAATAAAAAACCNAAAATTGCNCCAAAGCTAACGCCTAATAACGCAAAGCTTAGCGTGGCAACCATGGCATCACGCCAATCTAGCCAATTATAAACCGTGGGTGTCGTAAAACCTTCTATTAATAAATAGAGTTGTTGCCAAGGCTCTGAAGCGTAAAGACTAATATCGGCAAAGCAGGCGGCAATAATACCTGCACACAATAATAACCATGAAAAATTTTTCAGTCGAGCTGCTTCGGTTTTCCCCAAGCTGAACAAGGCAAACAAAGAGGAATCTCGATAATTTGAACGGTTGTTTATAGGGCTATTCATGGATTAATGATATAACTCATCAAGGTCTTTTAATCGTAAATGGGTAGTGCTTTGGTCAATAACAATATGACTATGATTGATGCTGTCGTCGCGTTGCAAACCAATAATGCGATCAAAATGATCTAAGGCGAGTTGCTTATCGTGTAGCGCCACGATACAACATTGATGTTGTGNCACTAACTGTTGCAACACCTGATGGGCAAGCTGAGTATCTAAACTTGAAACAGGTTCATCGGCAAAAAACAGGNTTTTATTTTGATANAGACANCGAGCGATGGCGACGCGTTGCTGTTGACCACCTGATAATTGGCTGGTTGNTTTTTTTAGTTGTGATTCAATGGCTAACTGTCGGGCAATTTTGCTGATAACCTGCCATTGCTCTTGATTAGCTGAGATCAAGTTACAGAAATTTTGCCAATTAGAAAATTCATTTAATCGACCTAAGTAAATATTATTATAAGCTGATAAATTAGTAATTAAATGTGTTTTTTGCTGACAAAAAGCTATTTTTTCAGGTTGTTGGGCGTACAAAATATTTAGTAAACTGGTTTTTCCTACGCCACTTGGCCCTATTATAGCCACTTTTTCACCGTGGTTTATAGTCAGCGAAATGTCGTTGAATACGTGGTGATCTTGATAAGATAAACGATGGTTGGTTAGCGAAAATAAGGGCTTTTCAGCTGGTTTTTGCTTAGCTAACGTTGCCTTGTGGGTCATTAGCGTAGTAAGCCAATTGCTTTTGCGGTTTTTTCTATTGGGGCATAATCATCATTGCTGGCCGCAATAAATCGACTGCGAGGAAACTGCGCTAAAATGTTAGCATCACTTAACGATAGCAAAGCCTGCTTAATTTTTGTGGCAAAGCCTTTGCCAAAAGCTTTATCAACATCACCACGCAGCGTCCACTGGTAATCAGGAAATTCAGGCGTTTGCCAAATAACACTAACTTTATGTAAGTCAATTTTGCCCTCGGCAAGCATTTTATTCCAGACCTTAAAGTTTACTGCGCCTACTTGAAAAGCACCTGCTTGCACTTGATTGACGGTTAGCGTGTGATCGCCGCTAAAGCCAACCGCTTTAAAAATATCATTGGGTGCTTTATTAAAGTACTGACGTAAATAAAATTCAGGCATTAATCGTCCAGAAGTCGAGCCTTTTGAGCCGAAGGTAAAGGTTTTTCCAGCCATTTTTAGTGGGAAATTTTTACTGCGAGTCAATCCTGTGCTGTGATTAGCAATAAAATAACTGACAAAATGTTGATCTTCAGCGCCTTGGGCAATGGCGATTGAATTTGGCACTAATTGTCGCGCGCGTACGCCAGATAAACCGCCAAACCACGCTAATTGCACTTGATTATTGCGAAATGCGGTTATGGCAGCAGCGTAAGACTTTACCGGGATATACTTCACTGGTTGGCCTAATTGTTGCGATAAATAATCAGCCACTTGTCCAAAGCGTTGTTTTAGTTGTTGCTGGTCTTGATCGGGGATNGCGGTAAAGGTAAAGATTTTTGCTTGTAGGTTAAAAGTAATCGTTATTAATAAAAATAACGCTAAAGCTAAGTGTCGAAAATTAGAGTGTCGAAAATAAGAAAGCATCANACTTTATTNCAGCATAAAAAAGAGTCGCATTCTAGCAGGTTTATGGTTTTTTACGAAGAGACAAGATTTTAAAAAACTAACCTTTCTCGATATTTTAAAGCACATTGTCCGCCAGCTGATTTTGATTAAATCAATAAGAAGTGAGGGAATAAGACCTTAATTTACCTTTAATGGAATAGTTGATTGATAAAGTTAATTTCGTGATCATCAACAATAGGTGCTGATAATGATAAATGATTATATTCTCTTATTTGATTTTCTAATAAGTTAAGCCCTTGCATTCGATCAAGACCAGTGAGTTGTGTTATTTTTTGCAGCGCTTCATTCATGGTGATCTCTACAACATCATGTTGTGATAAACCTTGAGCGCTTGTTGGGATGGTTTGTATAAACATAATAGCTACCTATTGCTGCTGATAACTATTATTATGGAAGTTGCTGTCTTAAATTAGTAGTGAAATAAGGTAATAAAATGTGGCTTTTTGTAACAGAAAAACTATTTTTTTATTTACAGCGTTAAACTCATCACAATGGCATCTTCATAACCAAAACCTTTCGCGCTNGGGTANTAACCNGTACGNCGACTAATTTCAATAAAACCATGATTCATATANAACATNTGNGCGGCAATATTACTGGCGCGAACTTCCAAAAANACTTTGTTTGCCTNNNGNTTTTTNACNTGNTGTAAAAANTGTAANANCAGTGNTTTNCCATAACCTTTACCTTGTAATNGAGGATCGACACAAATATCCATTAGCGTTGCTTCNCNTGCAACATGTTCGCCGACATAAAAACCGATAATATTGTTGTTTTGATCTTGGGCGTATTCGCTAAAATAGCGACCACCAAGACAGCTTTTAAAGGTGTTTTCACTCCANGGATGAGAATGACAGTTGTTTTCTATCACCATTAACTGTTTTATATCAGCAGTAGTAATNGGNTGGTAATTTAAATTATTCATGAATATTCTTCTTGCNTGGCTTGTTTTTGTATAACNTGCCAAAGCTGATNTTTTAATAGTGGTGAATGTGTGATAANANGCAAGCTAGGCGTTGTTAAGGTGTTTTTCGTGAAGTTGATATTNTCAGTGTTGGTAAATTGCCATGTTAATTTTTTTAATACGAGTTGATTATTGTTAACACTTATATCACTAGGTAATAAATTTAGGCTTAATAAAATATCGTTAAAAATTTGTTGTTTGTTTAATTCATTTAAATCAACTGTTTTAGCTTTAAGCACTGCGGTTTGTTTTTCTACAGGGTAAATCTTTGTAGATACCTTTTTAGGTAGAACTCGACGTTGCCACAGGGAAATGCCCATTTCGTTTAATAAAGTAAATTGGCGTTGGCTAATAGTCATGGTTTAGAAATAGTTCAAAAAAATGTTAAGGATAATAATGCCAGATTTAAGCAAATTGGAAAACAAATTTATTTATCTTTAAGGGGTTTAAAAGAGGAATTAATTTAGAAAGAAAATGGCAGGGGTAGAGAGATTCGAACTCCCAACACCCGGATTTGGAATCCGGTGCTCTACCAATTGGAGCTATACCCCTGCAATGGCTCCGCATTATACTTAAGCTCAGCGCAAGGTAAAGCTAAAACTGTTTTAAAAAGTCTGTTTGCTGTTTTTATAGCCATTTTAACTGTAGATATATACTTAATGCTTAAACCGCATTTTATCAGGGTACGGAAATACATCTTCATAAATGCCATTCGCTACGTTTTGCTGACATTGTTGCCAAAAACTTGCTTCAAATAAATCAGCATGATGTTTAGCAAATGCAGCGCGATATTTTAAGTTGGCGAGGGCAAAGGTGGCAAGTTCTTCTGGAAACATGTCGCCAGGATCAACGGTATACCAAGGCTCGCTGGCATAAATTTGTTCTTCGGTAACCGCTTTTGGCTTTACCCTAAAGTTAACTTCGTTCATGTAGGTTATTTCATCATAATCATAAAAAATTACGCGGCCATGACGGGTTACGCCAAAGTTTTTCAAAAGCATGTCACCCGGAAATATATCAGCAGAAATCAATTGTTTTATTGCTCTACCATAACCGTAAAGGGCATCTTCTATTTCTTCGTCGTTTGCATCATTTAAATAGAGGTTGAGTGGAGTCATTTTACGTTCTATATACAAATGCTCGATGATCACTAAATCATCTTCAAAACGAATAATAGACGGAGCAACTTTTAATAGTTCGGTTAATAAGGCTTCGCTAAAACGATTTTTAGGAAAGGCAACTTCTGAATATTCCATGGTATCAGCCATACGACCCACTCTATCGTGTAATTTTACTAAGCGATATTTTTCTTTTACCTGTTTTTTTGTCACAGTTTTAGTCGGTGAAAATTTATCTTTAATTATTTTAAATACATAAGGATAAGAGGGCAGAGTAAATACTGACATCACCATGCCTTTAATACCTGCNGCAAGNTCTAGTTTGTCATCACTTTGAGCTAAATGATTTAAAAAATCTCGATAAAACTGTGTTTTCCCTTGTTTATGAAAACCAATTGATGCATATAAATCAGCGCGAGTTTTATGAGGAATAAGCCGTTGTAAAAAATTTACTAAGGCAAAGGGGTGTTGACAATCAACAAAAAAGTAAGCACGAGCAAAACCAAAGACTACCGCCATATGTTCTTCATCAGTTAATAGTGCATCTATATATAAATGCCCTTGTTCGTCACTCGATGATTTTTTATTAGCAATAGCGACAATAAAAGGTGTTTCACCTGCTGGTGAAACAACACGACCAATAATATAAGCACCTTTATTGCGATAAAACACATGATCGAGCATGTCAAATTGTAATTCGTCTAATTTAAAATGGGTTTTTTCTGCCTGATGGCGAAAGGCGCGAATAATACAGCTAATATCACCACGTAAATCTTTATAAGGAATATTAAAATTAGGNCGTGTTAGAATTTCTTCAATNGTATTGCCTAAGCCTTTATCCGCAGGATGAAAACTGGTATAAATACTGGCTTGTGGATTTATTTTACTGCCTACAGCACTTTCTACAAAAATAAAACCGTTATGATAATATTTACGCTCAAATAAATGGCAAAAAACTGAATTATAAAAAGTTTCAGCCAGTTCAGGTTGGCAATGACGGGTTAATAAATCAATATAAACGTGCTTTATTTGTTGCCACAGTGATTGGTCTAATTCNTTAATGGCAAAATCTTGTTTAAGTGTNGCAAGCGTCTCCGTTACGCGTAATTCGTAAAAATCAGTACGTTCACGGGCAGCTTTTTGTATTTGCGCCCATTGNCATTGTTCAAAGCGTTGTTGTGCGCTGCGAGTTATTTCACTATATAAAAATATGTGACGATCAAAACCATTGAGTAAGGTTTTGGCGATGGCATAAGCAAGATTTTTCATTTAACTACCTAATTAATAAATTATCTTTAAACAAGTGTTTTAATATCATAGCTTAATTGATAAATATAGTGCGTCATTTTTTGCTGAATAATCACTATTCAGTTATTTATAAAACTGAGTATTACGGGGTCAAATACATTTGTTATCTTCAATTATACCGTGATTTACAGCATAACGAATTAATTCAGCTAATGAATGAATATCTAGTTTTATTTTCATGTTACGTCGATGGGCTTCTACGGTACGAAAACTAATGGTTAAAATTTTAGCAATTTCTTTACTTGAATAACCTTGCGCTATGTGTGACAAAATAACTTGTTCTCTGGTGGTAAGTTTATCATTCTCATGTCGAGATATTGGGTTGTCTAATAACATTTTTGCGATAGAGCTACTGAAATGTGTTTTGCCACTAGCCACTGCTTTTATTGCAAAATAAACCTCTTCAGCGGTTATATCTTTCAAAATATAACCTGAAGCGCCTGCTTGTATAGCACTTTTAACAAATTCGGGATTATCATGCATGCTAAATATTAATATTTTAGTCTCTTTTATCTGATCAATAATGATTTCTGTAGCATCTATTCCATTCATTAACGGCATACTTATATCCATTAATATAACATCAGGTTTTAATGTTAATGCTTTATTTAATGCCTCTTTGCCATCAGTGGTTGAGCCAACAATTTTAATATCATCATAAAAGGATAAACAAGCGCTTAGTCCACCTTGTACCATAGGGTGATCATCAACTAAAAGTACCGTTATAATTTTTTTGTTGATATTGTTCATACGGAGTTCACCTTGAGTTGTTAAAATGGTTTACAAAGCTATTTTTGGGGATCTTTGCTGTAATGATAGTACCTAAAGGTGATGAAATAACCTTAAACTCGCCTAAATGATACTTAACTCGTTCAGCCAAATTTCTTAAGCCTATCCCTCCTTCGTTAGCCTTATTTACTGATTTCATGTCAAAACCTTCACCATCATCCTTAATACTTAGAATTAGCCAGTTATTTTTGAAGCTTACCTCTATGTTTACATGTTGAGCTTTTGCATGTTTTTCAATATTAATTAACGATTCTTGCACAATACGATAGAGGGTAGTATTAATGAAGTCGGGGAGTAATTTTCGTACCGAAGGTTTAGTTACCTTAACCTTTACATTCGTTCTATCAGTAAATTCTTTTGCTATNGCCTCTATGGCGGCAGATAAGCCTAATTCATCGAGTATTTGAGGGTGCATATGATGAGAAATTCGCCGTATNTCCTGTATAGCAATAACTAANTTGTTTTCAGCATGTTGTAGTGGTTTTGGCTTTTGTTGTTTAGCTTTTGAAAGCCACATGTTAGTGGCTTCTAGTGAATATTTTATTGAAACCAGTATTTGAATAATACCATCGTGTAGTTCACGGGCAATGTGACGATTTTCTTCTTCTTGAACATGTACAATTTGTTGCCCAAGTTTATTGATTTTTTCATCTGTTTGCTTTTTTTGTCGTAAGCTTACGAGTAAGCTAAAAATAAATATAACAAAAATAGAGGATAATGCGATAGTTAAAATAATTTGCTTTGTTCTATTAATATGTTGATCTATTTCTAATTGTAATTTATTTAGTTGTAAGTGGATATCATCCAAGTAAACGCCTGTGCCTATCATCCAGTCCCAATTTTTAAGGTACATAGAATAACTNATTTTTTCAGAGACTTTTTTATTTGATGGTTTAGCCCAAGGGTAGCGATAAAANCCACCGCCTTTTTGNGCATTNTTTATTAAAATTTGAATTATTTTATTACCTTTACCATCTTCTAAATTCCACCAGTTTTTACCTAATCTAAAAGGCTCTTTGGGATGAACAATAGAATTACCTTTATAATCATAAACAAAAAAATATCCATCATCCCCATTATAAAGCATGTCATCTAATATATTGGTGACTAAAGATTTAGCAATATAATTTGTTGGCTCTGCTGGTAAATATAGGTGCTTTATAGCCGAAACAGCTAAAGACGTATAATTTTTAATTTCTTGTTTTTTTTGTTCAATAAGAAAATGTTCAAGGGTTTCTAAGCTTTGTTTTGATAATTCTCTGGTTTCATTGGAAACAAAAATATAAGTAACAACGGCGGTTAGCAGTACCTGAATAATTGCAATATAAAGAATTTTTATGGGTAAAAGCATAAACTTATTAAGATTCATTATTATTACTTCTATAATTTCAAAAAATTGATTAAAAAGCCATGGTTAGTTCTACCTAAGTATTACTACCTAGTCAACTTAGGTGTTTGTACGAATTCCATTCAAATTGAATACCTGTCAACTTAAAGGTTCAGAAATATTTCAAACAACTTTGTTGTTTAACTGAACACGTGGAGACAGAAGATGCAAACTAAAATATTAAAAATAGCACTGATGATACTAATAACTTTTTCCTCATTAGCTAATGCAAGTGATGGTAAAACATATCATTGGCGTTTAGCTGAAACATGGGGGCCCAATTTTCCTATTTTTGGTGATACCACCAAAAACATGGCAAGAATGGTTAAAAAAATGTCGGGGGGACGTTTTATTATACAAATTGATTCATCTAATAAACATAAATCACCTTTTGGGATTTTTGATTTTGTTAAGCATGGTCAATATCAAATGGGGCATTCAGCGTCTTATTATTGGAAAGGTAAAGACTTTAATACATTATTCTTTACAACCATACCTTTTGGTATGACAGCACCAGAACAATATGCTTGGTTCTATTATGGTGGTGGTATGGAACTGATGAAAAAAGTTTATGATAAATATGGAATATTATCATTTCCGGGTGGTAATACTGGTAACCAAATGGGAGGCTGGTTTAGAAAAGAAATAAAAACGATAGACGACTTTAAAGGATTAAAAATGAGGATCCCAGGTTTTGCTGGTGAAGTATTAGCTAANCTTGGNGCAAAACCAACAAACATACCACCAGGAGAGTTATANACGGCATTAGAACGTAATACTATTGATGCGCTTGAGTGGGTAGGTCCGTCACTTGATTTACGCATGGGTTTTCAAAAAATTGCTCCTTATTACTATACCGGTTGGCACGAGCCTGCTACAGAATTACAGTTTATGGTAAATCAAAAAGCATTTAATGCTTTACCTGCTGATTTGCAAAATATTCTTACCGTTGCGATGAAAGCTGCTGCTTATGATATGTATGCACAATCAATGCATGAAAGCGGTGTTAATTTAGCAACCATTAAAAAAGATTATCCTAACGTTAAAATGCGTTCATTTCCTAAAAAAGTCATGGACAAACTGCGCAAAGCTAATGCTGAATTATTAAGTGAATATGCTAAAAAAGATCCTTTGACTAAAGAGATACTTGACGCTATGTATAAATATCAAAAGCAAATAAGAGCTTGGACAAATTTATCAGACCGTTCTTATTTAAACATTAATTATGTCGATGAAACTTTAGACTAATAACTAAATTGAACGTTTGCATATGGCAGCTTTGCCATATGCAGTTCTTTTTAACTTACCGTAAGGTTTTTTTATGCAGTTATTTATTAACAGACTTGAAAAACTCATTAATTTTGTTGGTGTAATGTGCAGTATACTAATGATTTTAATGGTGTTAAATGTTTTTTATGATGTTATCGCCCGTTATTTTCTAAATGACGTTAGTATTGCTATGCAAGAGTTAGAATGGCATCTATTTGCAGCCGTTTTTATGTTTGGTATTGGTTATACATTAAAAGAAGATGGTCATGTTAGAGTCGATATATTTTATGACAATATGAGCACTCGCTCTCAAGCCCTAATTGATATATTTGGCGCTATATTTTTCATTACTCCTTTCGTTGCTCTGGTTTTGTATTTTAGTTTAGATTACACCTACGAAGCTTTTCAAATGGGTGAAGGAAGCCCAGATCCCGGCGGTTTACCCTATCGATGGATCGTCCGTTCAATCATTCCTATTTCTTCTGCTTTTTTATTGCTATGTAATTTATACGTCATTCTTATAAATGTTCAATCATTGAAAAATATTTCAAATAATCAAAAAGGATTGGATATATGACCGGTTTAATTCTTTTTGGTATCGCACTGATCTTTTTGTTTTTTGGTTATTCGGTCGCTTTTACCTTCGCTGGTGTCTCTGTACTCGTTGGAGTAGCGGTATTAGGTGTTGATTTATTTTCATTTATGCCTTATCGAATTATGAGCATTATGCAAAATACCATTTTAATGGCTATTCCGATGTTCGTTTTTATGGGGATTGTATTGCAAACCACAGGTTTAGCCGAACGTTTACTTGAATCGTCAGCTAAATTATTCGGAAGTATTTCTGGGGGTATTGCCATTTCAACAATTATTGTTGGTACTTTACTCGCAGCCTCTACGGGCGTTGTTGGCGCAAGTGTCGTTGCTATGGGCGTTATCTCTTTACCTGTTATGTTAAAAAATAATTACCACGAACCCACCGCAACAGGGGTTATTTGTGCGTCTGGCACTTTAGGGCAAATTATTCCTCCTTCTATTATTTTAATTATATTAGGCGATGTAATGGGAGTGCCTGTTGGCGATTTATTTCAAGCAGCGGTTGTTCCTGGTTTTTTACTTGTCATTGGTTATGTGCTTTATATTCTTGTTTTAGGTAAATTCAAGCCAGAATATTGCCCACCTATGATAGTTAATGAAAATAAAAAAGAACTATTGATTCAAGCGGCAAAAGATATTATACCTCCTCTGATCCTTATCTTATCAGTGCTAGGATCTATTTTTTCAGGTATAGCTACCCCCACTGAATCTGCGTCTATTGGTGCTGTTGGTGCGGTTGTTTTAGCCATGTTTTATGGTGGTATTTCATTTAAAAGTATCCATAAAATATCATTGGAAACAGTTAAAGTTACCTCAATGATTTTTGCGGTACTCATTGGCGCGACTGCTTTTTCAATGGTATTTACTTATTCAGGCAGTGATCAGCTTATAGAAGAATTTTTTCTTGCCTTACCAGGCGATAAATGGGCTTTTATTTTAATTGCAATGTTAGGTATTTTGATTTTAGGCTTTTTTATTGATTTTATTGAAATAGCTTTTTTGGTTGTACCCATTTTAACACCAGTAGCTGTTTCTTTAAATATAGATTTAGTTTGGTTTGCCGTGCTTATATCAATGAATTTACAAACCTCATTCTTAACCCCTCCTTTTGGTTTTAGCTTATTTTATCTTAAAGGTGTTGCACCTAAAAGTTTGAAAACAATAACCATTTACAAAGGTGTTATCCCCTTTATTTTAATACAAATAGCCGTGCTTTTATTGGTATTAATGTTTCCAGAATATTTAATATTTTCTTAGTCGAAACGCAAAAAAATAGAATTTAGGGAGTATTTAATCATTGTTATAAAAACAAGTAGTAATAAGCAGTGATTAATGATTAAGGACTATCAACAAATTAAGCCAATAGTTAGTTGTTGGTGATAAATATAACGTAATGAAACACAGCCATTAATTAATTAATTAATAAAATAAAACGTTGGCTATTAATAAAAGAGGAAAATTATCATGTTAAATAGAAATAAATTTTTACTTGCCGCAAGCGCATTGGTATTGTCTTATGCCGCTAATGCTGGTTTCGAAATAAAATTATCTGGCGAAGATAAAATTATTTTTGGAGGCTATCTCAAAGCCGATATGCGCTATACAAGTGGTACAGTCGCTTCTAGAGATTATTGGATAGGCACTAGCGGAGTATTAGATAAAAGTACGTCTAACTTAAATTTTGCGGTAAACGAAACGCGTTTTAATACTAAATATATTCATGGCGATGTAACGGGTTTTATTGAAATGGATTTTTTTGGTGCTGCAGCATCAGGTGGTTATGGAGGCGCTAACGAAATTTTTACCAACTCTTCAAATCCTCGTATTCGTCATGCTTTTATTAAATATAAGAATATATTAGTTGGGCAAACTTGGTCTACTTTTGTTAATACCAGTACCTTTGCTGAAACTGCTGATTTTGGTGGGGCACTCGTGGCTGAACACTTTGTTCGTCAATCTCAAATACGTTATACCATGGGTAATTTGCAAGTCGCATTAGAAAACCCAGAATCTTTTGGTGGTGAGTCTAAAAAAGATAAAGTCCCTGATGTTGTGGTTCGTTATAACATCAAAGGAGATTGGGGAAATGTTGCTATTGCCGGTTTAGGCCGCCAACTAACTATTAAAGATTCGTTAGGTGGCGGAACTAAATCTGCTTTTGGGTTAGGTTTTACGGGTAAAATTAAAACGTTTGGCAAAGATGATGTTCGCTTTCAAATTCATACAGGAGAAACTGGCCGTTATGTTGGTGTTGCTTCCGTAACTGATTTGGTGGGTACCAAAGTAGAAAGTAGTACCTCTTATATGGTTGCTTATCGACACTTTTGGTCTGATGCTATTCGTAGTACCGCTTTTTACGGTAATACTAAAACTGATGTTAGTAATAGAGACCGTACACAATGGGGAATAAATATTTTCAAAAGTTTCACCAAAAATCTATCTTTCGGTTTTGAGGTTGGAAATTTTGAAATGGCAGAGCAAAATGCCAACTCTGATTACACCCAATTTACCGCTAAGTATGTTTTGTAGATTAGTTTTTTGTAGTAGTACTTTACACGCTGCTTTTAGCCCTGTTTTTAGTTATTAGCAGCTTTNTTTAGACTTTAGCGTGACTTGGTTTAGAAGCACTTTGAAAAACAGTATATTGTAGGGTAAATAGGTAACTATTACCTAACAACTTAATCTGTAACGACAACTGAAAAATGACTAAAATATTTTTTTAGTTCAGTTAAAATACCTCCTCTAAAACTACTGTTTAAATACGGTTTTACTTGCTTTTAAGCGCTATGCCCACTAGACTAGCGCGGTTTTTCATCAGCCTTTTATACTTCAAATTATTATGCGTGTAGCCGATTTTTCTTTTAACTTACCAGAACACTTAATTGCCCGTTACCCTAAAGCCGAAAGAACGGCTAGTCGACTGATGTCGTTAGAGGGCAATACGGGTGAACTGCAAGATCTTAATTTTACAAATATTATTGATAAATTATCGGTGGGTGATTTATTAGTTTTTAATAATACCCGCGTTATTCCNGCACGTATGTTTGGTCAAAAATCCAGNGGNGGNAANATTGAAGTNTTNGTNGANCGNNTNTTAGATGATAAACGTTTTTTAGCNCATGTTCGCGCTAGTAAATCGCCTAAGCAGGGCGCACAGCTTCTTTTAGAAAACAGCGTAAGTGCCATTATGTTAAGACGCCATGGCGCGTTGTTTGAGCTTGAAATTCAAGATGATAAAAATGTATTACAAGTGCTTGACGATATTGGGCATATGCCTTTGCCTCCTTATATTGACCGCCCTGATGAAGACAGCGATAAAGAGCGTTACCAAACCGTTTATAATGAAAAACCAGGGGCGGTAGCCGCACCAACCGCAGGATTACATTTTGATGAAAAGCTATTGGCTAAAATTAAAGCGAAAGGTGTTAATTTTGCTTTTGTTACCTTGCATGTTGGCGCAGGTACTTTTCAGCCCGTTAAGGTAGATGAAATAAAAGATCACATTATGCATGCCGAATATGTAGAAGTGCCTAGCGATGTGGTCGAACAAATTAAACAAACTAAAGCTAATGGTGGTCGAGTTATCGCTGTAGGAACGACCTCAGTGCGATCATTAGAAAGCGCAGCCAAAGCATCAATAAAAAATGATGAACCTTTTGCGGTTGAAAATTTACAAGAGTTTTATGCTGACACCGATATTTTTATTACCCCAGGTTGTCAATTTTACTTAATTGATGGCTTACTCACTAATTTTCATTTATCTGAATCTACCTTATTAATGCTAGTGAGCGCTTTTGCTGGTTATGATAATATAATGCGCGCTTATCAGCATGCTATTGCACAAGAATATCGCTTTTTTAGTTATGGCGATGCAATGTTTTTAACGAAAAAAGATTTTAGAACCTAGAATCTAGGATCTAGGATCTAGGTTCTAAAATTTAACCAACAACCATTAGCCTGTTTCGCTGATAGGTAGGAAAATATGACAGACAAACAAGTAATAACGAAAGATACAGAAAGCAAACCACAAAAAATGACCTATGAGCTAATTGCCACCGACGGCAAAGCGCGTCGTGGCCGTTTAAGCTTTGCTCGTGGCACAATTGAAACTCCTGCCTTTATGCCTGTTGGCACTTATGGCACGGTAAAAGGCATGAAAGCTGAAGATGTGAAAGAAACAGGTGCTGAAATTGTTTTAGGCAATACCTTTCATTTAATGTTNCGNCCNGGTACTGATATTATCGAGCAGCATGGTGGTTTACATGGGTTTATGAATTGGGATAAACCTATTTTAACTGACTCAGGTGGTTTTCAAGTATTTAGCTTAGGTAAAATGCGTAAAATTACCGAAGAAGGTGTGCGTTTTAGTTCGCCCGTTAACGGTGAAAAAATCATGTTAACGCCAGAACGTTCAATGGATGTTCAGCGCAGTTTAGGCTCAGATATTGTGATGATATTTGATGAATGTACGCCGTTTCCAGCAACGCATAAAGAAGCACAAGACTCAATGGAATTGTCATTACGTTGGGCGCAACGTTCTAAAAATGGTCATGGCGATAATACTTCGGCATTATTTGGTATTGTCCAAGGCGGCATGTATGAAGATTTACGTGAAGTTTCTGTAAACGGTTTAACCGCGATTGGTTTTGACGGTTATGCTATTGGCGGTTTGTCGGTAGGTGAACCTAAAGACGAAATGATCAAAATATTAGATCATACCACCCCCTTGATCCCTAAAGATAAGCCCCGATATCTGATGGGAGTTGGTAAGCCTGAAGACTTAGTTGAAGGTGTGCGTCGTGGTATTGACATGTTTGACTGTGTTATGCCAACACGTAATGCTCGCAACGGTCATTTATTTGTCACTAACGGCGTAGTTAAACTACGTAACTCTCGTTATAAAACAGATACAGGTCCTTTAGATGCTGAGTGTGACTGTTATACTTGTAAAAACTATTCGCGCGCTTATTTACATCATTTAGATAAGTGTAAAGAAATTTTAGGCTCGCAATTAAATACCATTCATAACTTACGTTTTTATCAACGAGTAATGAAAGGTTTGCGTGATGCCATTGAGCAAGGTAAATTAGGCGACTTTGTTAGCGAATTTTACGCGTTAAGAGATTTACCCGTACCAGAATTAAAATTGTAGAAGGGAATTTATCCCTGAATGTTTTCGGTTTATATCGTTCTTTTTGTTGATGAGAGATGTTGTTAACGAAATATATTATTGGCGAAAGAAAAGATTTAACCATTTTATTTATAAGAAGAAGTAGAGGAAATTATGAGTTTATTTATTAATGAAGCACACGCAGCCGCAGGTTCAGCACCTGCTGGCGGCGGTATGGAAATGATCATTATGTTAGCGGTATTTGGTGCCGTCTTTTATTTTATGATCTATCGCCCGCAAGCTAAACGTGTAAAAGAACATAAAGGCTTAATGACAGCCTTATCAAAAGGCGATGAAGTGTTAACACAAGGCGGCATTGTTGGTAAAATTATAAAAGTATCTGACGAAAAAGATTTTATGGTGATCAGTATTGCTGAAGGCACCGAAGTAACTATTCAAAAGTCTGCCGTTAATGCTGTTCTTCCCAAAGGAACGATGAAATCGTTGTAATTGTAGGTTGATAGAAAAATTATTATCATGCTGGCGAAGGTCAGTATCTTAATTAGATACATTATAAAAATATTTATAAACCTTAAAAATAAAAAATAAGGATACGCAGGTGTTAAACAAATACCCACTATGGAAAAACCTGATGGTACTATTTATAGTTGCCATTGGTGCTTTATACGCGCTACCCAATATTTACGGTAAAGATCCTGCCGTACAAGTCGCTGGTTTGCGTGGTATTGAGGTCAATAGTGTCATGCTTGATAAAGTGCGCACAGATTTAGAATCTCAAAAGATTAAATTTTCAAGAATGATTTTAGAAAAAGGACAAATTCTTGTTCGTTTTCCTGATACTGAAAATCAAATTCATGCGCGTGACATATTGCATGATAAATACAAAGAAGATTACTCTATTGCGCTTAACTTAACGCCAGACACACCCGCATGGTTAGCGAGTATTGGTGGTGAGCCAATGAAGTTAGGTTTAGATTTAAGCGGTGGTGTTAGCTTTTTAATGGAAGTTAACATGAAAGAAGCCATTGCTAAAGCACATCAAGCTATGGTGGGTGACTTTCGTAATGATTTACGTGGTGAAAAAATTCGCTATCGTAGTGTAAAAGAATATTCAGCGATTGATCAAGCGGATGGCGTAAAAATAGTATTTCGTAAACCTGAAGATTTAGCCACAGCACATGCATTATTAAAAAAACGCTATCGTGATTATATATTTACAGAAAATGATAACCAATTAAGCTTATTAGTGCGCATGAGCGAACAAAAACTTAAATCAACGCGCGAGTATGCATTACAACAAAATATTACTATTATTCGTAACCGTGTTAATGAATTAGGGGTTGCTGAACCCTTAGTTCAACGCCAAGGTAAAAAGAATATTGTTATAGAATTACCGGGTGTACAAGACACTGCTAAAGCCAAAGAAATATTAAATGCTACCGCAACCATTGAATTTAAAATGGTTGACCAAGAAGGTGATTTAGGTAACGCCCTTAAAGGTCGAGTTCCGGGAAGTTCGCAATTACTTTATAGCCGCGATGGCAAGCCAACGTTAGTGAAAAAACGTGTCATGTTAACCGGTGATCATATTATTGATGCTAGCTCTGGTTTTGATGAATACACCCGTCCACAAGTAAATATTACCCTTGATTCTGCTGGTGGTAGTAAATTTTCTAATGCCACTAAAAATAACATTGGCAAACCCATGGCAACGGTGTTTATTGAATATAAAGCGACGGATAAAAAAGATAGCGACGGTAACTTAATCTTTAAAAAGCACGAAGAAATTATTTCAGTTGCTACCATTCAAGCGCGTTTAGGTAAAAAATTCCGTATCACGGGTTCTGGTTCTATTGGTGAAGCGCATAATTTAGCGTTATTACTACGTGCAGGTGCGTTAATTGCGCCCGTATCTATTGTTGAAGAACGTACTGTAGGGCCTACATTAGGTGCTGAAAATGTTCAATTAGGTTTTCAAGCTATCATGATGGGCTTTGGCTTAGTGGTTATTTTTATGTTCGTTTATTACCGTGCCTTTGGTTTAGTCGCTAACTTAGCGCTTGTGGCTAACTTGGTGTTAATTGTCGGTATTATGTCGTTAATTCCTGGAGCAGCTTTAAGTTTGCCCGGTATGGCAGGTATTGTGTTAACTGTAGGTATGGCCGTTGATGCTAACGTATTAATATTTGAGCGTATACGTGAAGAAATGCGCGAAGGTAAAACCATACAACAATCAATTCATCAAGGTTATGAGGCCGCAATGTCAACCATTTTTGATGCCAATATTACCACGTTAATTGCTGCGTTAATCTTATTTGCTGTCGGTGCTGGTCCTATTAAAGGTTTCGCGATCACATTATCTATTGGTATTTTAACGTCTATGTTTACCGCTGTTGTCGGTACTCGTGCTGTCGTTAATGCGGTTTGGGGTGGTAAAAACCTCAAAACATTATCAATTTAGGTTCATTTTAAGTAGGAATTAGTATGGAAATTTTTAGAATGAAAAATACAGTACAATTTATGCGCCATCAAAAGGCTGCATTGGTATTTAGTATTTTCATGATGTTAACAGCAGCCGTTACCTTATATATTGATAAGTTAAATTTTGGCTTAGATTTTACTGGCGGTACCTTAATTGAGGTGGGTTTAGAAAAATCAGCTGATCTGCAACAAATTCGTCAAGTGATGAATGATAATGGTTATCCTGATGCGGTGGTACAATTTTATGGTACCAGTCGCGATGTTGTTATTCGTTTAGCTGAACGTAAAGGTGTTAAAGCCTCGATGTTAGGTAATAAAGTGCTTGCTGTCTTGAAAAAAGGTACAGGACAAACTATTACTATGCGTCGTATTGAGTTTGTGGGTGCAAGTGTGGGGGATGATCTAAAAGAGCAAGGCGGCTTAGCGATGTTAACCGCGCTTATTTGTATTTTAATGTATGTTGCCTTTCGTTTTGAATGGCGTTTTGCAGTCGGTTCAGTTATTGCGCTATTTCACGATGTTATTTTAACCGTTGGTTTGTTTTCATTGTTAGGGCTAGAGTTCGATTTAACGGTATTAGCGGCTATTTTAGCGGTAATTGGTTATTCATTAAATGACACTATTGTGGTTTCAGATCGTATTCGTGAAAACTTTCGCAAATTACGTAATAAAACCCCTGCCGAAGTCATTGATATATCGTTAACGCAAACGCTAAGTCGTACTATTATCACCTCATTAACGACTATTTTAGTGTTATTGGCCTTGTTTTTTAGAGGGGGTGAATTAATTCACGGCTTTGCAACCGCGTTGTTATTTGGTGTTTTTGTGGGTACTTATTCATCGGTTTATGTGGCCAGTTCTATTGCCTTAGCTTTTGGTATTTCAAAAGAGCATTTGATCCCCGAAGTGATTGAAAAAGAAGGTGCAGATCAAGATCAAATGATGCCGTAATAGATCAAGACTAAATTTTTATGTTGAATACTAAGCCTGTATATTTTTAATATGCAGGCTTTTTTTTATTAAAATAAAACATGCCTATGCAGATAACTCAGGAGCCCTTATTTAATTCGGTAATTCTTTTGTAGGTCGACATTTATGTCGTCAAAGGCTGAATAAATGACATGAATTGATGGGCTAAAGCCCAACCTACAAGTTTACCTGAACCAAGTACATAGGCATG
>JAESPQ010000025.1 GCA_016765535.1 Alteromonadaceae bacterium
GGGGTATATTTAACGTGAAATGTAGGTCGGCATCTTTTATGAAGAGCTGCCGTCAACTTGATGGGCTAAAGCCCAACCTACAAAACGCCGCAAGCGGCGGGGAATTAAACCCGCTCAGATTAAAAACAATTTGCAATCAAAAATCGATTACCAACCTGTTTTCTCTTTAAGTGCTACACCAATGTCAGCTAAAGAACGAACTGTTTTAACACCAGCCGCTTCTAATGCTGCAAATTTTTCATCCGCAGTACCTTTACCACCAGCGATAATTGCGCCAGCGTGACCCATGCGCTTACCCGCAGGTGCCGTAACACCAGCAATGTAAGATACTACAGGTTTAGTTACATTAGCTTTAATGTATTCTGCGGCTTCTTCTTCTGCTGTACCACCAATTTCACCGATCATTACAATCGCTTCAGTTTGAGGATCATTTTGGAACATTTCTAATACGTCAATAAAGTTAGTACCCGGAATAGGGTCGCCACCAATACCAACACAAGTAGATTGACCAAAACCAGCATCAGTCGTTTGCTTAACAGCTTCGTACGTTAACGTACCAGAACGAGAAACAATACCCACTTTACCAGGTAAGTGAATGTGACCTGGCATAATACCGATCTTACATCCTTTTTGATCAAGAGTACCCGGAGTGATAACACCTGGGCAGTTAGGACCGATCATACGAACGCCTGTTTGCTCAAGTTTCACTTTAACGTCAATCATATCTAACGTTGGAATACCTTCAGTGATTGTTACGATAAGCTCAATGCCCGCATCAATCGCTTCTAAAATAGCGTCTTTACAAAATGGCGCTGGTACGTAGATAACAGTCGCTGTTGCGCCAGTTGCGGCTACCGCTTCACGCACTGTATTAAATACAGGTAAACCTAAATGAGTTTGACCGCCTTTGCCTGGTGATACACCACCAACCATTTGTGTACCGTACTCAACCGCTTGTTCTGAATGGAAAGTACCTTGACCGCCCGTAAAACCTTGACAGATAACTTTAGTATCTTTATTAATTAAGATAGACATTATGCATTGCCCTCCGCAGCCGCTACAACTTTAGTCGCAGCATCGGTTAANGACTCAGCAGCAATAATATCTAAGCCAGAATTTTTAAGAACTTCACGACCTAATTCAGCATTTGTACCTTCTAAACGTACAACAACAGGCACTTTCACGCCTACTTCTTTAACCGCGCCAATAATACCTTCAGCGATCATGTCACAACGAACAATGCCACCAAAAATNTTAACTAAAACCGCTTTAACATTATCGTCAGATAAAATTATTTTGAATGCTTCAGAAACACGTTCTTTGTTTGCACCGCCGCCAACATCTAAAAAGTTAGCTGGCTTGCCGCCGTGTAAATTAACGATATCCATTGTGCCCATTGCAAGGCCTGCACCGTTAACCATACAACCTACAGTGCCATCAAGGGCTACGTAGTTAAGTTCCCATTGCGCTGCATGTGCTTCACGTTCGTCTTCTTGTGATGGATCGTGCATTTCACGAATTTTAGGTTGGCGATATAATGCATTACCATCAATACTAATTTTACCGTCTAAACAATGAAGATTACCTTCGTCAGTAATAACTAACGGGTTGATTTCTAATAAAGCGAAATCGAAATCTTCAAACATTTTGCCTAGACCCATAAAGATCTTCACAAATTGCTTCATTTGAATAGGGTTTAAACCTAATTTAAAACCTAACTCACGTGCTTGATAAGGTTGAGGACCTACAAGAGGATCAATTTCAGCTTTGTGAATTAACTCAGGCGTTTCTTCAGCAACTTTTTCAATTTCAACGCCGCCTTCAGTAGACGCCATAAATACGACTTTACGAGAACCACGGTCTACTACAGCACCAAGGTATAATTCGTTAGCGATATCGGTACAGCTTTCTACTAAAATTTTAGCCACTGGCTGACCATTTTCGTCTGTTTGATAAGTCACTAAGTTTTTGCCTAACCAATGTTGAGCAAAATCTTTAATTTCTTCTTTGGTTTTAACTAGCTTAACACCGCCAGCTTTACCGCGACCACCTGCGTGTACTTGAGTTTTAACAACCCACATATCGCCGCCAATTTTGTCAGCAGCTTCGGCAGCTTCTTGAGGGGTATCGCAAGCGAAACCTTCAGAAACTGGTAAACCATATTCAGCGAATAATTGCTTCGCTTGATACTCGTGCAAATTCATGGTGTTTTATCCATTTATCTGTAAATAAAATGGTAGCCATTGATCTTTTTTCTTAAACCAAGAAATAAGATCTGGGCTACCAATGAAAAGTGCGGGAATTATACCCACTATGTGTGTTTTACTAAAGCATAAAGTCACTAAACTTTAGTATAAATATTCAATTTTTTAGATATCTAGTAATAAACGTGTTGGATCTTCTAATAACTCTTTAATTGTTACTAAAAAGCCAACAGATTCTTTACCATCAATTAACCGATGGTCATAAGAAAGTGCTAAATACATCATCGGTAAAATTTCAACTTTACCGTCAACCGCCATAGGGCGATCTTGTATTTTATGCATACCTAAAATAGCCGCTTGTGGTAGGTTCAAAATAGGTGTTGAAAGTAATGAACCAAAAACACCACCGTTAGTAATAGTAAAATTACCGCCAGTCATTTCGTCAATAGTTAATTTACCGTCTCGGCCTTTAATGGCTAATGCACGAATTCCATTTTCAACACCCGCCATGCTCATTTGGTCAGCATCACGCAATACTGGCGTTACTAAACCACGCGGTGTAGATACTGCAATAGATATATCAAAAAAGTTATGATAAACAATATCATCACCATCAAGAGAGGCATTTACGGCAGGGAAACGTTTTAATGCTTCAACCACCGCTTTTACATAAAATGACATAAAGCCTAAACGGGTATCATGGGTTTTTTCAAATAAGTCTTTATATTGCTTACGTAAATCCATGATAGGCTTCATATTAACTTCATTGAAAGTCGTTAACATTGCGGTTGAATTTTTCGCTTCTAATAAACGTGTGGCGATCGTTTTGCGTAAACGCGTCATCGGTACACGTTTTTGTGTACGTTCACCAACAGCTTGTGCCGCAGAAGCACTTGCTGGTGCCGCTGCTTTAGGTGCTGTTTTACTCGCGCTCTTATTCGCTAATGCGGCTTCAACATCTTCTTTAGAGATACGACCACCTTTGCCACTACCTTTCACATCGCTTGCGGACAATCCTTTTTCTGTCATGAGTCGACGTACTGATGGACTCGCAATTTCATCACCTGAACTCGCTTCTTCTGTCGCGGCAACGGATGCAGATGCCGCTGTTGCGCCAGCACTTAATTCACCAATTTTTTGCGCACCTAAAACCGTATCACCTTCGCCATGGATGATTTTACCCACAATGCCGTTATCTTGAGCAACAACCTCAAGTACCACTTTATCGGTTTCAATATCAACAAGGTTTTGATCAACACTAACACTGTCACCTTCGGCTACATGCCAAGTAGCAACCGTTGCATCAGCAACTGATTCTGGCAGTACAGGTACAACAATATCAATAATTTTCGCCGTGGTTGCCACTGCTTCGGCAACAGGTGCTGTATCAGTACTTGTTGATTCACTTGATGATTTATTTGAAGACTCATTTGAAGACTCATTTGAAGACTCATTTGAAGATAATACAGCGATAACTTGTTCGCCAAGTACTGTTGCACCTTCGTCTTGAGTGATTTCAGTGATCACCCCATCTTCAGTTGCGACTACTTCTAACACTACTTTATCCGTTTCAATATCAACAAGATTTTGATCACGTGTAACGTTGTCACCAGCTTTTACATGCCAAGTAGCAATAGTTGCATCAGCTACAGATTCAGGTAATACAGGAACCTTTATTTCGGTTGTCATTTACTTATTCCTTACTTACATTCTTTTTATTATGAAACTCTACTCTACATAAATAGCAATAAGAATAGAGCTTCACGGCAAATTTCATACAATTATTCAACAGTTAATGCGTCATGAATCAGTGCTTGTTGCTCTTTAACATGTACTGACATATAACCCACCGCTGGTGCGGCTGATGCACTACGACCTGCATACATTAAATAAGTACCCTGCGGTATAGCATTTCTAAAGTGATGCTGCGAACAATACCAAGCACCTTGGTTTTGTGGCTCTTCTTGACACCAAACAAATTGCTCTACATGTTGATAATCTTTTAATACTTGTGCCATTTCTTTTTCAGGGAATGGATAAAGTTGTTCAACTCGTACAATAGCAACATCAGTTTGCTCACTCTTACGACGTTGTTCTAATAGTTCGTAATATACTTTACCACTACAAAAAACCACGCGTTTAACGTCACTAGGATTAATTTCATCAATTTCGCCAATAACATTTTTAAATTCCCCTGTTGCTAATTCATCTAGTGAAGAAACAGCTAATGGGTGACGTAGTAATGATTTTGGTGACATCACAATAAGTG
This sequence comes from Alteromonadaceae bacterium, assembly GCA_016765535.1. GTDB lineage: Bacteria > Pseudomonadota > Gammaproteobacteria > Enterobacterales > Alteromonadaceae. The sequence goes on from JAESPQ010000025.1 coordinate 4,474, forward strand.
GTCGACGCATAGGACGTACCACTTGACGACGCAGCATATTAAACACTTGTGCGGGTGTTGATGGCACACAAACTTGCATATTATGATCAGCACACAATTGTAAATAACGTTCTAATCTTGCTGATGAATGCTCTGGGCCTTGACCTTCAAAACCATGCGGTAACAATACCGTTAAGCCACATAAGCGTCCCCATTTTTGTTCGCCTGAACTGATAAATTGATCAAAGACTACTTGCGCACAGTTAGCAAAATCACCAAATTGTGCTTCCCAAATAGTTAACCCTTCAGGTTCAGCTGTGGTATAGCCATATTCAAAAGCCAAAACTGACACTTCTGAAAGTACCGAGTCATGAACATCAAACGGTCCCTGATCTTTACTGATGTTTTGTAATGGTTCATAAGTGCTACCATCGGCTTGATTATGTAAAACAGCATGACGATGGAAAAACGTACCTCGACCAGAATCTTGTCCAGTAAGTCGAACACGTTTACCTAAATCAACAATAGAAGCATACGCTAAGTTTTCAGCCATACCCCAATCAAGTAATTTTTCACCTGATGCCATTTTAGCGCGATCATCATATATTTTTTGTACACGACCTTGTACGGGAAATCCCTCTGGTATATGACAAACTTTATCCGCAAGCGCTTTTAATTTTTCAAGAGGTATCGCTTTGTCATAATCATCATCCCAATTATGACCAATATAAGGAGACCAATCGACAGAATGTCCCGTCATTGGACGCCATTGTTCAACCGTACACTGACCTTCGTCTAATAATTTGCGGTAGGTTGCTGTTAACAATGCTGATTCATCACTAGTAATGCTTTTTTCAGCAATTAATCTATCTGCATAAATTTGTCGTGGCACAGGATGTTTCTTAATGATTTTATACATCAACGGCTGTGTTGCACTAGGCTCATCCGCTTCATTATGACCGTGACGGCGATAACAAACTAAATCAATAACCACATCGTGTTTAAATTTATTACGATAATCAAGCGCTATTTGTGTAACTAAAATAACCGCTTCTGGATCATCAGAATTCACATGAAAAATAGGTGCCTGTACCATTTTAGCAATATCGGTACAATATTCAGTCGAACGGGTATCTTCTTGCTTATTGGTGGTAAAACCCACTTGGTTATTAGTGACAATGCGCACCGTACCACCTACTTTAAAAGCACGTGCTTGTGACATATTAAAGGTTTCTTGCACCACACCTTGTCCTGCTATAGCAGAATCACCATGAATCGTAATAGGTAATACTAAATCACCTTGTTCATCGGCGCGTCTATCTAACCGCGCACGTACGCTGCCGATAACCACAGGATTAACAATTTCAAGATGCGAAGGATTAAACGCTAACGCTAAATGAACATTACCGCCAGGTGTTAAAAAGTCTGAGGAGTAACCTTGATGGTATTTCACATCACCAGAGCCTAATAAATCATCATGTTTGCCACTAAATTCGTCAAATAATTTAGAGGGGTTTTTCCCCATTACATTAACGAGTACGTTTAAACGACCGCGATGTGCCATGCCAATAACCACTTCTTTAGTGCCATGCACACCAGCGCGGTTAATTAGCTCTTTAAGCATTGGTACTAAAGCATCACCTCCTTCAAGAGAAAAACGTTTAGCACCAGGGAATTTTGCCCCTAAGTATTTTTCAATACCGTCAGCAGCAATTAAGCCTTTTAGTACTTCAACTTTTTCATCTTTAGAAAGTTTAGCTTGCGCTTTAACCGATTCGAGTCGTTGTTGTAACCAACGTTTTTCATCCGTAGAAGTCATGTGCATATATTCAGCACCAATAGAACCACAATAGGTAGTTTTTAGTGTTTTATATAGCTCGCCAAGTTTCATTGACTCTTGACCTACCGCTAAAGAACCAACTTTATATTCTTTATCAAAATCGTTTTCAGACAAATCATGATGCACAAGCTGCAAATCACGTACTTGCTCACGCTGCCATAAACCTAAAGGGTCTAAATTAGCGTTTTGATGACCACGAAAACGAAATGAATTAATCAGTTGTAATACTTTAACTTGCTTAGCATCGCCACCACTAGAAATAATAACTTGGGCAGCAGGTAATTTTGCTAATGCTTTAAATTCATCACGGATCTCAGAGTGCTTATATTCGACATCAGCACCTTCGATTTTAGGGAGGTTTTGAAAAAATTCTCGCCACTGTGGAGACACAGATTGCGCATTTTCCAAATATAATTCGTATAACTCTTCAATATAAGTCGCGTTTGCGCCACTTAAATAGGAAGACTCTGTCCAAGCCTTCATTGCACCTTCATGCATTGCTAGTTCCTTTATTAGGGTAAAAGCAACCAAAAAAAATGTAATTATCAAGTTAACCTAAATAATAGGACGTTTTTAGCCTACANAACCTTAAAATAGGAAGATTNCAGCCTAAGCTCTTGATTAATTACCCAATAAAACNTTTANTAAACTACTACATTTATCGTAGTTAANGCAAGGATAAAATATNNTNTTTATCCTTGCTTAGCAACTAGACTTTAGTANNTTCACTACTATTAGTAATNTTCANTACTAAATANNAAACCGCACGTTNNAATAACATCGATTTAATNTGGCCTATNGCTTTAGTTGGATTTAATCCTTTTGGACAAACATCAACACAGTTCATAATGCCATGACAACGAAATACACTGTATGCATCTTGTAAATCATCTAAACGTTCTTCTGTTGCGGTATCACGCGAATCAATTAAAAAACGATACGCGTGTAACAAACCTGCTGGTCCAATAAATTGATCTGGATTCCACCAAAAAGAAGGACAAGAAGTTGAACAACAAGCACATAAAATACACTCGTATAAACCATCTAATTTTTCACGCTGCGCAGGTGATTGTAAATATTCACGTGCTGGTGGCTCATTACCGTCATCAATCAAGTATGGCTTAATTTTTTCATATTGCTGATAAAATTGTGACAGATCAATAATTAGATCACGAATCACAGGTAAACCAGGTAGTGGACGCAAGATAATTTTGCTAGCTTTTAAATCTGATAATGGCGTAATACAGGCTAAGCCATTTTTACCATTCATGTTCAAACCATCACTACCACAAACACCTTCTCGGCATGAGCGACGGAACGATAATGTTGNGTCTTGCTCTTTTAATAGAATAAGCGCATCAAGTACCATTAAGTCAGAACCTTCAGGTACTTCAAGCTCATAATCTTTCATATGAGGGGCATCATCAACGTCAGGATTGTAACGATAAATAGAAAATAATTGTTTCGTCATTTTATTAGACATGGTACAGCTCCTAATACTTACGTTCAAATGGCATGAAAGGTTCGCGTAATTTCGGTGAAAAATTAACCGCACGACGTGTCATTGATTCTGATGACGGTTGATAAATACTATGACATAACCAATTTTCATCATCACGTTCAGGAAAATCAACACGAGAATGAGCACCACGACTTTCTGTACGGAAATTAGCCGCATGTGCTGAAGCAATAGCGGTTTCCATCATATTATCAAGTTCTAAACATTCGATACGTTGGGTATTAAACTCAGACGATTTATCGTCTAATCTAGCCGTTTTCAAACGTTCGCGAATTTCAGTTAATTCAGTAAGCCCTTTCGCCATAGTTTCACCTTCACGAAATACCGAAAAGTGAATTTGCATGCAATGTTGCATGTCTTTACGAATTTGTACAGGATCTTCACCTTTTTCACTGGTTTCCCAGCGATTTAAGCGTGATAAGCTTTGCTCTAAATCTGAATCAGAAGCTGCTTTTTGTTCACCCGCATCATTTAGATAAGTCCCTAAGAAATTACCCGCAGAACGACCAAACACCACGATATCAAGCAATGAATTACCACCTAAGCGATTACCGCCATGAACAGATACGCTAGCACATTCACCTACCGCAAATAAACCATCAACAATATGGTCATTACCTTCATCATCCAAACGAATTGCTTGACCATGTATGTTGGTAGGAATACCACCCATTTGATAATGACAGGTAGGCACTACTGGAATTGGTTCTTCAGCGGGATCAATATGAGCAAAGGTTTTCGATAAATCACAAACACCAGGAAGTTGTTTATTTAATGTTTCACGACCTAAGTGGTCTAATTTAAGTTTAAGATGTGGACCTAAAGGACCGTCAAAACCACGCCCTTCAATAATTTCCGTCATCATTGCGCGAGCAACAACGTCACGACAAGCTAAATCTTTAGCATTAGGTGCATAACGTTCCATAAAGCGTTCGCCATCTTTATTTAACAGATAACCACCTTCACCACGACAACCTTCGGTAACCAAAACACCTGCACCAGCAATACCCGTTGGATGAAATTGCCACATTTCCATATCTTGTACGCCAATATCAGCACGTAATACCATACCGACACCGTCGCCCGTATTAATGTGTGCATTCGTTGTAGAAGAGAAAATACGACCTGCCCCACCTGTTGCCATAACGGTTGCACGTGCTTTAAAGTAAACCACTTCGCCCGTTTCAATACAAATTGCGGTTGTGCCAACAACACTGCCATCGTCGTTCTTAACAAGATCTAGTGCATACCATTCGCTGTAAACATTGGTTTTGTTTTTTACATTTTGCTGATATAACAAATGTAGTAAAGCATGACCAGTACGATCAGCTGCAGCGGCTGTACGTGCGGCTTGCTCACCACCAAAGTGTCGAGATTGACCACCAAATGGACGTTGATAAATTTTACCTTCATCCGTTCGGGAAAATGGCAAACCCATTTTTTCTAATTCAATAATCGCTTCTGGACCTGTTTGACACATATATTCAATAGCATCTTGGTCGCCAATAAAATCGGAACCTTTAACGGTATCGTACATATGTTCTTGCCAATCATCTTCATGGGCATTACCTAACGCAACCGTAATACCACCTTGAGCAGAAACAGTGTGTGAGCGAGTTGGAAACACTTTTGAGATCAAAGCACAAGACTTGCCTGATTCTGAAATAGCTAATGCAGCGCGCATACCCGCACCACCAGCGCCAATAACAATGGCGTCAAATTCTCTTACTGGAACGTTCACTTATACACCCCACACAATTAAAGCGCCTGCAAAAAAATAAACAAGCACAACAATAGTTAAAATAAATTGTAAAACACCACGTACAAAGGCAGGTTCAATATTTTCAGATGCACCAAAAACACCTTGTAAAAAAGCAGGTTTTACATAATCAGATAATACTTGCCAAATACCAATCCAAAGGTGAATTAGTAATGAAATAAGGGCTAGCATAGTAAAAATTTTAACGCCTATATTAGCAAAAAAACCATGCCAAATAGCATAGGTTACTTCAGAAGTNCTAATAAAAAAATACGCAATAAATAAAGTATAAAGAGTTAGAACAATTGCACTTGTTCTAATTAAAATAAAATCATGTACGCCACTTCGGCCTACAGTTGCAGCATTGTTTACCATAACCAAACTCCTGCTAAAACAGTGAATACTAACCACAGCACCATAATCAATTTTGCGGTGGCGTTACCAGAATCAAGTTCTTCAAAGTGACCTAAGTCCATCAAAATATGACGAACACCACCTAGTAGGTGATAGCTTAGTACAGAAATAATTCCGAGCATAATAATTTTAAAGAAAACACCATCAAGTAATGACTTTACTTGGGCAAATTCTTCAGCAGAAGATAATGATATAGATAAAATCCACAATAAAATACCAAGTGCAAATACCATTATGACACCAGAAACACGGTGTAAAATAGAAGCATTGGCCGCGGCGTGCATTTTTATTGTAGTCAGGTCGAGGTTTACTGGACGTTGTTTTTTCACGATTGTTGCCTAAAGAGTTCTAAATTATATTCAAAGTCTTTGAATATATTAGTCTTCAACTTTATTTTTTGCTACTCTTCTTGATCGAAATCAAGTTATTAAGAGTAACCCCCTACGAATTTATGCATATAATGAACAGGCGGTTAATAACACTAGCACCTTGCTAATTAACGATAAACCATCTTGATTATATAGAGCAGATCACATAATTACAAATAGGGAATGGCTATTTCCTTGTATTTTTAAAGGCTTGCGACTACTTTTTAACCACCATGTATATGTATAGTGACTATTCACCGAACTGATATATATTTAAATTGACTTTATGGGGGCACTTTAGAGTAAAATAACTATAATTTTATATTCACAAAACTTAACTAAATTTTCATTTGTTACGAATTTTTAGTAACCAAGTGTTAACGATAGGGGAATAAAAACATGGCTGAATCTAAAGCCTCACTAAGTATTGAAGGTAAAGAACTCATTGAATTACCAGTTCTTTCTGGCTCTGCAGGCAATGATGTAATTGATATACGTGCGTTAGGAAGCTCAGGCTATTTCACTCATGATCCCGGCTTTATGGCAACATCATCTTGTGAATCTCAAATTACTTTTATTGATGGTGGCAAAGGTATTTTGCAACATCGCGGTTATGCAATTGATGATTTAGCAAAAAAAGCAGATTATTTAGAAGTTTGTTATATTTTATTAAATGGTGATGCGCCGACTAAAGCACAATACGATGAATTTTCAAAAATCATCACGAATCACACCATGGTTCATCAAAAATTAGTGTACTTTTTCCAAGGTTTTTTACCTAATGCACATCCAATGGCAATGATTTGTGGTGTTGTAGGCGCGTTATCTTCTTTTTATCATAGCGATTTAGATATTAATGATCCCAAACAACGTATGCGTAGTGCGCATCGTTTAATTGCAAAAATGCCTACCATTGCTGCTATGGCGTATAAATATAGCATTGGCCAACCGTTTATTTATCCACGCAACGACTTAACTTATGCAGAAAACTTTTTACACATGATGTTTTCTGTTCCTGCTGAAGAATACAAAATGAGTCCAATCGTAGCCAAAGCGATGGATAGAATTTTTATCTTACATGCCGATCATGAACAAAATGCCTCAACCTCTACAGTACGTTTAGCGGGTTCTTCAGGTGCTAATCCTTATGCCTGTATTGCTGCTGGTGCAGCATCACTTTGGGGACCTGCTCATGGTGGCGCTAACGAAGCTTGCTTAAATATGTTAGAAGAAATTGGCACTGTTGATAATATTCCTGAATATATTGCTAAAGCAAAAGATAAAAATGATCCTTTCCGCTTAATGGGCTTTGGTCATCGTGTTTATAAAAACTTTGATCCTCGCGCAACAGTAATGCGCGAAACTTGTCATGATGTTTTAAAAGAATTAAAAATTAATGATCCTTTACTTGATATCGCGATGGAATTAGAGCGTATCGCGCTTGAAGATGAATATTTTGTTTCGAAAAAACTTTATCCAAATGTAGATTTTTACTCGGGTATTATCTTAAAAGCAATAGGTATTCCTACCAGTATGTTTACGGTTATTTTTGCAATGGCACGTACGGTTGGCTGGGTTTCTCATTGGGATGAAATGATGAGTCAACCCGGTCAAAAAATTGGACGCCCTCGTCAATTATATACTGGCGAAATCAATCGTGAATTTGTTCCATTGAAAGACAGATAANCGNNTNANAGTTTATTTTNTTTNAATAATNAAAGCCGCTTNTNCGGCTTTTTTATTGATTTTTGTGTCATACATCTAAAGTATTTAAAACTACAATCTACATCTTGAAATCATTTTANTATATAATTCGCCCTCATCAATTTATCATTTAAAATTTTATGACAGATTATCAATTACGTTTTGGCGGCATTGCTCGCCTTTATGGTCAGCAAGGTTTAGCTAAATTACAACAAGCACATTTTTGTATCGTTGGCATCGGTGGTGTTGGCTCTTGGGTAGCTGAAGCATTAGCTCGTAATGGCATTGGCAATATTACCTTAATTGATCTTGACGATATTTGTGTTACCAACATTAATCGACAAATTCATGCCTTAACCAGTACTGTCGGCATGAGTAAAGTTGACGTTATGAGTGATCGTATTAAAGCAATTAATCCAGCATGTAAGGTAACGTGTATAGAAGATTTTGTTACTTTAGATAATTTAACCACGCTATTTAACCTAACTACAGCTAAATTTGACTATATTATTGATGCGATCGATTCAGTCAATATAAAATCAGCACTGATCGCTTTTTGTAAACGTAATAAATTGCCTATAATTACCGTTGGTGGTGCTGGTGGACAAACAGATCCTAGTAAAATTGAAATTTGTGACTTAAGCAAAACTTATCAAGACCCGCTATTAGCGAAAGTTAAAAATCAATTACGTCGCGAATATAATTTTCCACGCGCAGATCTCGCCAAAGCAAGTAAACGAAAATTTTCAATTGATGCGGTATTTTCAACTGAACAATTATATTATCCGACCGAGAACGGAGAGGTTTGTCATGCTAAACAGCAAGCTAATAATAAGGGTGGGGCAATGCGTTTAGATTGCAGCAGCGGTTTTGGCGCTACAACNCATGTAACCGCCAGCTTTGCCTTTTTTGCTGTGGGTCATAGCATTAAAAAATATTTAAAGACAGTACGGGGTCAGTGACAAATTTACTACGGGGTCAGTGACAAAAAAAGCAATTCTATAAATATAAGCGGCAATAATTAAACTTGTCACTGACCCCTGAACCTAACTAAGCACTAGCAATCACTTTGATCTTTTCAACAATCGCGTTAATACCATTACCGCGCGAAGGGCTTAAATGCTGCATCAACCCTAACGCTGCAAAATAATCATCAATAGCAAAAGCGGTAATTTCTGTTGCCGTTTTACCATAATAAGCCGCTAAAACTATCACCAATAACCCACGAATTATTTTGGCATCACTATCACCGTAAAAATAAAACTGCCCTGCACTATTTTTACTATATTTAAGCCAAGCTAATGACTCACAACCGTGTATAAGGTTTTTGTCACTGCGCTTTTCTTTTGCTAAACGTGGTAATTTTTTGCCCAACAACATGATCTCACGATGGCGAGCATCCCAGCTTTTAATCGTTAAAAATAACGTTTTAATGTCATCGCTATTATAAATAAATTTTATATTTATAGATGATTGTGATTGTGGAACATTTAATTTTGCTGGTTCTTCAGTATTAATAATACGTTTTAAATGAGTAATAAAATAATCTATTTCAGTCTTAGTATTATAAGGGGCTAACGACACACGAACACAACCATCAATAGCTAAGTATTCCATTAATGGCATCGCACAATGATGACCACTTCTCACCGCAATGCCGAAACTATCAAGTGTTGCCGCTATATCTTGATTATGATGCCCTGTAATAGTAAAAGAAAACAGCGGAATATCAGGACATGCCCGAACAATAAAGTTTACTTGTTTAATTGCGCTTAATTGAGTATAGAGATGATCCGTTAACTCTTTTTCATAAAGTTTAATACCTTGCTGATATTTNTTTATAAACATTAGTGCTTGCGCAAAGGCAATAACGGCTGCAACATNAGGTGTGCCTGCTTCAAATTTAAAGGGTAGTTGATTAAAGGTAGTTTTATTTAGGGTGACTTTTTTGATCATTTCACCACCAAATTGATAGGGTGGCATAGTATTTAATAATTGTTCTTTACCATACAAAACACCTAAGCCCATTGAACCATAAGCTTTATGTGCAGAAAACACATAAAAATCACACGCTAACTTTTGCACATCAATAATTTCATGTGCTAATGCTTGTGCACCGTCAATTAAGGTGAGCGCCCCAACCTGATTAGCCCGTTGAATAATGGCATTAAGCGGGTTGATTTTACCAATAACATTAGAAATATGATTAATACAAACTAACCGTGTTTTATTGCTAATAACCTTATTTANCTTACTTTTATCAATACGACCGGTTTCATCTAAAGGTAAGGCCTTAATAATTGCCCCTGTCTTTTGTGCAACCATTTGCCAAGGCACGATGTTAGCGTGATGTTCAGCATAACTAATAACAATTTCATCATCCTTGTTTAACTGAGTTAACCCCCAACTATTAGCCACTAAATTAATGGCTTCGGTAGTTCCTTTAGTCCAAATAATTTCTTTAGTCGATTTTGCGTTAATATAGTGTTGAACCACACTTCTTGCTTGTTCAAATTCCGTTGTTGCTTGCGCACTAAGTTGATGCGAGCCACGATGTACATTAGCATTTTTATATCGATAAAAAGTATCCAATACCTCAATAACACACGCTGGTTTTTGACTAGTCGCTGCATTATCAAAATAAATCAACGAGTTATTTTTAGTTAAAGAGGCACTAACGTTTTGTAATAAAGGGAAATATTGGCGAAATAATAAAGGATCAAATACAGTCATAAACAATGAGGCTAATAACNANGCTAAAATTAGNNNAATTATACTTATGTTACCCCTAAATGTTCATTTCAGCGAGAATTAAAAAGGATAATAACAGTGCTAATGACGGTACTTACACAGAGAACGCTGATTTTTCAGCTTAGATTAAGCTATAAATATAGTTTTTATCGGGACTGGTCAAATAGCTATATTTTAGGGTAACACTTGTAGGTTGGCCTTTAGGCCATCAATCTATATTTGACGGGCTGAAGCCCGACCTACAAATACTCTATCTGTTACCTTGGTTTGATGAGT
>JAESPQ010000026.1 GCA_016765535.1 Alteromonadaceae bacterium
GACTGGTCAAATAGCTATATTTTAGGGTAACACTTGTAGGTTGGCCTTTAGGCCATCAATCTATATTTGACGGGCTGAAGCCCGACCTACAAATACTCTATCTGTTACCTTGGTTTGATGAGTCCCCATGTTTCATTTAAAAACACCACCATCTGCCCGATAAAAACCACTAGCAGCATGTTCAACAAAGCCTAAATTAATCATTTTCGCTAAAAACGGATCGTCTTCATTATCGCCCACATCGGCGTAATCAGTGGTTTTATAGTGTTGCCATTGCATAAATTGTTCTGCGATCTTTTCACTCGAGGTGGTTAACTCTAGTAGCTGCCATTGCTTTATTTGCGTTGGCGTAATAATGGTTAAATGTTTAACTAAGTTTAATTGTGGCATCCAAGTTAATAAAATTTCATTTTTCCCATCAATTAGCTGAAATTTTTGTTCAACCTGACAAGCATTTTCTCGGCTGCTTAATAGTTGCATTTTTTCACGTAATGTCGGCGAAATTAACTCATTAATTTGCTGCCAAGACTGTTTACTTTTTATCTCGCCAGCTTGATAGGCAATGCCTTGTTTATCGTGATCAAAATAACGAGTTAACGTAATTAAGCCATTTTTTTGCTGATGCCAATATTCACTCATTTCTTGATTATGATATTGATAAACAATATCATTTTTATGACGTAATAAAGTCACCTGCTGCCTTGCTATTTTACCTTGTAAATTATCATTACTAACTTGATATTGCGCACTAAGCTCATTTTTATTGCTATGGCATTGCGCCATGCTCTTTTGACTATACGCGGACATCATTAACAATAGAATTATCATGCTCTTATTAATGGCGTCCTTATTTATTATACTTTTATTTATTATACTTTTATTTATTATAGTTTTATTTATCATAATGTTGCCTCACTTAACGTATTGATAAAATAAAAACAATCTCAGCATTAATGGTTGTTAAGCAATGCCAAGATTGTCTTGGTTATTGTTAATAAATTTATTGTACCGCGACTTCTGCTTTGGCAACTAAATTAGCGGCATGAGTCATTACATGAAACAAATAACTTTGTTCATTTGTTCCACGCACTAACTGCGAACTCGGCCCTGACGCATATACACCCACATCTTCGCCCGCATGTGTTTCTGAACTGCGCGGCACTAAGGCTTCTTGATGAAAACCTATGGTAGTGGTATCAACATTCGTTAAATCAACACGGCCAGTAACAATTGCCTCAGCGTAACCTGCATCAGCGTTAGTTTGTGAGCCTAAATCTTTAAAGCCACGACCATTGGTATAACCTAATGTAGTGTATGGCATATCGTCAGCCGCCAAGCTAGCTTCGGTTTTTCCTACCGCGACCACTTTGCCCAAAATAGGATTACCACGCTTAGGATAGCCAGCAATAGTAAATACATGGCTATGATCGGCGGTGACTAAAATGAGTGTTTCTTCAGGATTGGTGTTCGCTACGGCTTTTTCAATGGCTTTAGCAAATTCAATCGTTTCATTTAAGGCATTAGCCGCATTACCTGCATGATGTGCGTGATCAATACGACCAGACTCCACCATTAAGAAAAAACCTTTCGCGTTGTTATCTAATATTTTTATCGCTTTATCAGTCATCGCGCTTAACGATGGTTCACCCGCGACGTCATTAGCGCGATCCGCTTCATATTGCATGTGCGATTCATTAAATAAGCCCAATAAATGGCTAGTCGTTTCAGGGTTAATGGCATCAAAACTGGTTTGATCCATCACGTAATTACCTTGCGGATATTGAGCTTGCCACTCGGCGGTTAAATCACGATTATCAGTGCGATCACCTTCGATGGCACTTGTAGCATCACTACTGTTAAAGGCCGCATCTTTAGGTAAAAAATGACGGCGACCACCGCCCATAACGACTTCTAAACCGTTAACATTAATACCATTAAAACGTGATTCTAGATTTGCTTCAAAATTAACTAATTGTGAAGCAATGTCTTCACAGCCTGCAGTTACTGCACTGGCAGGCATATCAGAAACATCTTCCCAATTACGTTCGGGAGAATGTGCATAAGTTGCCGCTGGTGTGGCATGAGTAATACGCGCAGTGGTCACAATACCCGTTGCTTTACCCGCAATTTCAGCTAACTCTAACGCGGTTACTAACTTATTACCTTGCATTGATGCACAATCGCCGCGCACAACATCAGCGCCAACACCAATAACACCCATATCAGTTTTAACACCGCTCATTATTGCACTCATAGTACCGGCTGAATCTGGTGTTTGTGCATCAACATTATAGGTTTTAACAAAACCAGAAAAAGGCATTTTGTCAAAACTTAATTGATACTCTTCACCTAACAAACCTTGTTTTTGTCCTGCTAAAATGCGTGCTGCGGTAATGGTTGAAATACCCATACCATCGCCAACAAATAAAATAATGTTTTTAGCTTTACCTAGTTCATTATTGGCATTAATAACTTGCTGTTTATTACTATTTATTTGATTTTCTGCGGCGCCATACCAAGCACTTTTACTATTTTGCGTAATATCATTACTGGTTAAGCTCGTTTTTATTGCATTACACACAAATTCACTATTGCTAATTTCATCACCATCTAACACATTATTTTGATTAGCATCTAACCCTGAATTAATTTGTACTCCACCATTACGGCAATTAACATTACCTACGTTCAAAGGCTGCTGTGAAATAAGGCTAGAAAAGCCACTCGTTCCATCAATGCCATTATTACCATTAGTACCGTCTTTACCATCATCGGCTGAGCAGCCAGTTAACGCGACAAGCACAGCAATTGCTAAACTTATTTTTTTATTCATTATAATTCTCCTGATTATTCTTTGATAAGGTCAAGTGATTGATTAATAAGATGGAAGATAAGATTTTGTTCAATCACACCTTGCGCCAATTGTGCACCTGGCCCTGAAGCATGTAGTGAAATATCTTCACCCGCATGAGTTTCTGAGCTACGAGGAACGGTAGTTTCTTGGTGATAACCTGAAAGAGTTGTATCAATAGTCGTTAAATTTTGACGACCAGCCAGTGCATTATTGCTATAAGTTATATCAGCATTGCTTTCGTTGCCTAAATCACGAAAGCCGCGACCATTGTTATAACCTAACGTGGTATAAGGCATACCATCATCAGCCAAAGCCGCTTCACTTTTACCAATAGAAACTACTTTGCCTAAAATAGGATTACCGCGTTTAGGATAGCCCGCAATAGTAAAAACATGACTATGATCAGCGGTAACTAAAATAAGCGTGTCATCGGCATTGGTTTTGTTTAGCGCAATTTTGACTGCCTTCGAGAATTCAATCGCTTCGTTTAATGCATTGTAAGCATTACCTGCATGATGCGCATGATCGATACGGCCAGACTCCACCATTAAGAAAAAGCCTTTTTCGTTATTGTCTAACACGGCAATCGCTTTTTCGGTCATTTGTGACAATGAGGGTTCACCGGCAATATCATTGCTGCGATCAGCCTCATATTGCATGTGTGACTCATTAAATAAGCCTAATAAATGCGTGGTGTTTTCTGGATTAATGGCATCAAAACCCGCTTGATCAATAATGTATTGACCATCAGGATATTGTTCTTGCCACTGTGCAGTTAAATCAAGGTTATCGGTGCGATCTCCTTCAATAGCACTTTTAGCATCACTACTGTTAAAGGCTGCATCTTTAGGGAGAAAATGACGACGACCACCGCCCATAGCCACTTCAATACCATTAACATCAACGCCGATATAACGCTGTTCAATATTTTTTTCAAAATTAATTAATTGCGAGGCAATATCTTCACAGCCATTAGTAATGGCTTCGTCACTCATATCCGAAATATCTTCCCAATTACGCTCAGGTGTATGTGCATAAGTTGCCGCAGGCGTCGCGTGGGTAATACGTGCGGTGGTGACAATACCTGTAGACAAGCCTTTTATTTCAGCTAATTCAAGTGCGGTAACTAACTGATGTCCTTGTGCAGATGCACAATTTCCACGCTCAACGGCTTCACTAACCGCAATCACACCGGCATCACTTTTTACACCCGTCATCATTGCGGTCATAGTGCCAGCAGAGTCAGGCGTTTGTGCGTCTACATTGTAAGTTTTTACTTGTGCTGAATAAGGAAAAGTTTCAAAACTTAAATAACCTTCTTCGCCACTATTACCCGCTTGTTGGCCTTGTAAAATACGTGCCGCAGTTAAAGTAGAAATGCCCATACCATCACCAACAAACAAGATCACATTTTTAGCTTTATACTTTTGTTGTAATACTTGCTTTAAAGTGATTTTGTTTTCAGCTGTTGTATATAATGCATCATTTTTTTGCTTGTCGGGAATAATTCCTGCTTGAGAATTACCCACTAAAGCGAATGATATTGCTACGGGTAAACAATATTTAATAACGTTCATTTTCGATCCTTATTATTGCTTTACTAAAATTAATTAGCGCTAGCCTAATAAGATTAAATGTCATTTATGTGCTATTAATATGATGTTAACAATACATTTTTTTTGCATTAATATGAAAATGAGTTAAATGCTATTCGGCTATTTACTACTTTTCAGGTACACTAATTTCTCTTCATTATTTGCGGTTTGAGAAGCTAAATGCCAAGCACTTTACTTATTACCTTACTATTAATGCTACTAACTGCGGTTATATTGGCTAAAGTGCTTAACTTACCGCGTAATATTTGGTTATTATTTTTAGTACAACCGCTAGCAATGTCAGCATCGCCAGTCATTGTTTTTATCGGTGGTATTTTATCAACACAGTTAGCACCTGACCCGAGCTTAGCCACTTTACCGTTAACATTAATGATTATCGGCATTGCTAGCTCGACTATTCCTGCCGCAATGCTAGCGAAAAAATTTGGCCGTAAAAAAGCGTTTAATATTGGTTTAAGTTTATCTTGTGTGGGTTCACTTATTGCGATGTTTGCCGCCATGCATGCCAGCTTTTCGCTGTTTTTAATCGCCTGTTTATGCATAGGCAGTAGCATCGCTTTTATTATGCAATTTCGTTTTGCCGCTATTGACAGTGTTTCTAATTCTGATGATGTAGCAAAAGTAGTTTCGGTATTAATGTTTGCTGGTATTTTTGCCGCTTTTATTGGTCCTGAAATAGCGTTAATGGGTAAAGATTGGTTAGCATCACCTTACGGTTATGCGGGTTCTTTTTTAGGGCTGGCGATCATGGTTTTTATTTCACTTATTATTTTTCAAGGCTTTACTGACCCAGTGGCACACCATGATCATGCTCAGGGCGAAGAAAGATCATTAATAACGATTATTAAACAGCCACTTTTTATTATTGCCATTTTAGCAGCGGCTATTGGTTATGGTTTAATGAGTCTACTAATGACTGCCACACCATTAAGTATGCATAATATGCAAGGCATGAGTTTAATTAATACTAAATGGGTTATTCAAAGCCACATTGTTGCCATGTATTTACCCTCATTATTTTCAGGATTACTAGTAAAACGTATCGGGCTGAAAAACGTACTGTTACTAGGTATTATATTATTTGTTGGTGTAACTATTATCGCCCTTAACGGTCAGTATTTAATGCACTACTGGTGGACATTAGTATTACTAGGCATTGGTTGGAATTTTTTGTTTTTAACCGGTACTGTATTATTGGCTAAATGCTACCGCGCGGTAGAGCGATATAAAGTACAGGCGATAAATGACTTTATTATTTTTACCGTGCAAGCTTTAGCTTCCTTATTAGCTGGATGGATATTATTTAAAGGCGGCTGGGATATATTAGTTTATTCAACCATGCCATTTATTTTATTAATTTTTATCGCTAATATGTTTTTTTATCGATTAAATTATGCGAAATAATTCACTATTAAACAAAATTATTTGCTACATTAAAAAATATACAAGTACCTTATAGGGATATATTAGATGAAATCATTTCTGCAAGAAAATCCCATCATCGTTTTTTGCTTGGGCTTACCGCTATTACTCGTTTCAGTATTCTTACTATTTACAGGTATACCCTCTCTTGTGGTAGCCGCACCACAATATGACTTACTTTATGCAACACAATATTACAACCACCCAAATGGTATGAAAATATCAGTAATAAATAAAAAAGTAATCGTGACTTACCAAAATGATGGTAAAAATCATAATAGACAGCAACCTCAACTCTGGCGTTACACCCCAAAAACAGGCGCAGTGCAAGAAATTGTTATCATGCTTCCTTCAAGCATTGATAACACTGAAAAAAAATCATCCTCAACAACAAAGGTTGTGAATAAAGTATCGATTGATGTGCCAGATCTTAAAAATTTAACGATTGATTCATCAAGCATTGCCCCCGACGGCTATGAATTTAGCGCTGGCGGAGGACATTATAGACATAATATTTTCGGTGGTTTATTCCATTCTTCGCATTACAATAATAAAACTCTACTGAAAAAAAATGGCCGCAGTATTTATCTCCCCAATATTGCTGGCCGCTACAGTAGTAACAACCTTCACTTTGTCGGTTGGGTAATACTATAATGATAGCTATTATCGTTATTTTATTATTGCTAGGTGGTGGCATATGGGGCTGGCCTTTAGTGGCAGGAATGTTAGGGTTAGCAAGTATTACCGACAAACCCAGTGCATTAAAAAACATCACGCAATTAATGCACACTTACAACATTACGGTTGTTGATGTTGAAAATGCCTATCAAGCAGCAGCTATCGAAGTTACACCTACTGCGCAGAGTAAAGGCAATATTGCTAAAACACTATTTATTTATCTAGGTATTATTTTTATTATTGCCGGCATTGGCAATTATATTAGTGAATTTTGGGATAGCATGAGTGCCGCTATGCGAGTTTTACTCACCTTAGGTATGGGTTGTGCGCTACTTGTTGTGTTGCTTTTTATTCTGCACAAAAACAAAACTTCTAACTACATTTTACCACTGACAATTGCGGGCATGTTTATGATGACCGTTGGCTGGTTTATTCTCCTCGACGAGATATTTGGCACAATTACTAACTGGCCATTCTCTGAACTATTTGTATACGGCATGATGAGCTTGTTGCAAATTGCCTTATTTAATAAATATCGACGCACTATCTTGGCGTTTACTGCACTTATTTTTATTTACGCTTTCATTTATGTAGGTTTTGATATGCTTGGAATATCGATAACTTACATTATTATTATTTTTGGCATTTCACTGATCTTAGTGAGCACTGCACTAGAAAAAACGCCACATCGTGTGCTAATAGAACCGGCATTATTACTTGGTATTATTGCTCTTAATAGTGGTTTGTTCAATTTTTTGATCCTGTTTGATGCCGCTAATTGGGTAAGTTTTATTATTGGTATCTGTTTAATGGTTTCTGCCTATGGTTTACAAAAATCTAACCGATACTCACGCTTAACAGGCTTATGTTATCTTGCAGGTTCAATTATGGTCTATAGTAGCCTATTTGATCTTGTGCAAAAAACCTCGCTAGAATTACTATACCTTGGGGTAACATCATTGATGCTTTATATCTGTGTACTATTAAAAAGTAGGGTGTTATTACTAACCACCGTTATTGCTATGCTTGCTTTTATTAGCTATTACTCCACAGAGTATTTTTCTGATTCATTAGGATGGCCAGTAACTCTCATTATAATGGGGTTTGCTTTTCTTGGTATTGGTACTATCGCTATTAAGGTTAAACATCGCCTCTATCGTTAACAGTATTTTTATGCGTTAAATTATTGTCTGACTAAATAGCAACTTAAATAACAATTTTAAGGTTTTTTTTCTACAAAGCGCTTGTACGCCATGTCTGCACCTAAAATATGTTTGGTTAGCCATTTATATAAAAACATCCCTATTTTATCTGCTAAATCAGGATCTTTTTGATGCAGTTTACTTTTAATTAACGATAATTTTTTTAAAAAAACTTCGTGATAACCAATGTGTTGCTCTAAGTTAGGATATTTTTTATCACGCAATAACGTTTCTTCCGCTTTAAAATGAAACTCTACATAGTCAGACAACTTAGTAAAAATATCTAAGACTGCAGCAGTATCATTTGAGTCTATTTGAAAATATTCGTTAATAACATCAAATAAAATTTGATGATGTTTATCCATAACATCATCACCTACAGAATATTCAGGTAGCCACTGTATTGAAGCACTTTTGCCATGATGTTTACTTTTTAACACTACTGCGGGTCTATTCAATTCATAAATAACTGTCGAGCGTATGGTGTCATTTGAAGACGGTTTTACCAAATAAGCATTTAATCCTAAGGGGATCCATTTTTTTATTAAATGTTTGTCGGTATTGCTACTAAAAGCAATTATGGGTATATTTTGGCAACAGCTTAATTTACGTAATTTTTTAGTGACTTCTAAGCCATTTAATAAGGGTAAATTATAAGAAATAATAATAGCATCTGGCTGGATCAATGTTGCTTTTTCAATAACCTCTTTACCATCTTTCGCGGTAAATACTTGAAATTTTTCTTCGATAAATATATCGGCTATCACTTGGGTGAATAATTCGGATTTATCACCAATTAATAGTTTCTGGACAACGCCTACTTGTTCCGTAATAGAGTTTTCTTCTGTAATATCGGCTAAATCGACTAAATTTTCTATTTTTTCATTTAAACTATGCAGATTTTTCTCTGTGTACAAATTCTCTTTAAATTTATTATTTACTACTGTATGCAATTTTTTCACATCTAACAAATTATGGATCAAACCACCCATATGTTGCTCTAAATCTTGATGAAGCTGGCTAAATATATCTTCTGTAACATTCTTGATTATATTTTTTATCTCTGGCGAAGCAGCTAATTGCTCATGAGATAATAACTCTCCTTGATATTTTTCAATATTTTTTAATAAGCTCTGCTTAAGTTCAATACCTCGATCTATACATATAGCAAGTTCATCATCTCCTTCTTGCATCAACTGTAAAATCCCATCATTACGGCGCTCATTCACTAATGATAATGAATTCATAATAATTAACGGTAAGCGATAATGATCGTTCAATGGATTTATAATACTGTAATTATCAAAAAGCCCGCTTTCACAGGTAAAAAAAGCTTGTTTTGCTTCTTTATTGGTTACTAATAATACTACGTAATGATGGCTATGCTGATTTTGTAGTTTTTCTAAATAATGAACATAATATTGAATTGCAGCAGCGATATGATTAAAAGCAAACAATAATACTTTAGGTTTTAGCCCCTCAAGCAAATCTAACGTATGGTTATTAGCCAGCAAAGATTTAAAAGAAATATTTAACCCTATAATGGGATCAATAATGCCTGCAATAGCATCATGGTCTTGGTATAGAATAACCACATCCGTTTGATTAGCTGCCATATTTATATTCATTAAATAACCTTTAATTTTACATTACTAAAAAATTCGAATAGCTAATACTCATAATAATAGTTGAATATTTTTACTTAATCTGAGGTTTCTTTAAGATATAGCTAACTTATTAAAATAGTGTTAGTTATGAATCCTAATATTTTTATGTAATTATAGGTAAAGCTTTATTGCATCATTTTTTATTACTACATCGCACAATGTAAAGGCTAAATCCTGCATTTAGTCAGGATAATTCAGAGGTCAACTCAAATGACAGTTATTGATATGCACAGCCACTTTTTACCAAAAATCTGGCCTGATTTAGCCGAAAAATTTGGCAGCGCTAACTGGCCGTGGATGAAGCATACACAAACTGGCAAAGCCATGTTAATGCTTGGCGATAAAGAATTTCGTCCTATTTATCAAGCTTGCTGGGATGGTGCAACCCGCATTGAAGAAATGGACAAAGACAATATCGATATTCAAATAATGTCTGCCACGCCAGTACTCTTTGCTTATGCTCGACCAGCACAACAAGCGAACGAATGCGCGCAACTGTTTAATGATTTATCCTTAGAAATTTGTAGTCATGATCCTCAACGTTTAAAAACACTGGCGCAAGTACCATTACAAGATATTGATGCCTCATGTATTGAAGTGTCACGCGCCGTTAAAAATGGTCATATTGGCGTACAAATTGGTAATCATGTTGGTAATAAAAATCTTGATGACGAAGGCTTAGTGACTTTTTTACAACATTGCGCCAGTGAAAACATTCCAGTGTTAGTACATCCTTGGGATATGTTGGGTAGTGAACGCATGCCTAAATATATGTTGCAATGGTTAGTGGCCATGCCCGCAGAAACACAACTGTCTATCATGTCGTTAATATTATCGGGCGCGTTTGAACGAATTTCTAAAGACTTAAAAATTTGCTTTGCTCATGGCGGTGGCAATTTTTCTTTTCAAATAGGTCGAGTAGATAATGCATGGCGACAACGCGATATTGTCCGTAAAGATTGCCCTAAACTACCGTCAACTTATGTTGATCGCTTTTATGTAGACTCTGCGGTATTTTCTAATGAATCGCTACAATTATTAACCGCCGTTATGGGTGATGATCGGGTATTATTAGGCTCTGATTACCCTTTTCCGTTAGGTGAACAAAGTATAGGTAAACTAGTGCGTGAACATCCGCAATTAGCCGATAGCAGTAAAAGAAAAATTCTCGGCGAAAATTCACTGACTTTTTTTAATTTATAAGAGATCAAACATGAACACTATTATTGTAGATAATCAAGCCATAACACCATCAAAAATTATCTGTATTGGGCGTAATTATGTTGATCATATTCAAGAATTAGGCAACGATGTACCTGATGAAATGGTAGTATTTTGCAAGCCCAACTCCGCAATTAGCAACCAGCTTAACAGCCATCATTTACAAGAACCGCTACATTACGAAGGTGAATTATGCTTTATTTACCAACAAGGTAAGTTTAATGCCGTTGGTTTTGGCTTAGATCTCACCAAACGAGGCTTGCAAGGTAAATTAAAAGCCAAAGGCTTACCTTGGGAGCGCGCTAAAAGTTTTAACGGGGCGGCTTTATTTAGTGAATTTGTGGCACTTGATACTATTAACAACTCATTAAGTTTAACCCTAAGTATTAATGGTGAACTTAAACAGGCTGGTGGTATTAGCTTAATGATGTATAAGCCCGAACAAATACTGGCTGAGTTACAAACATTTATAGCTCTTGAAGAAGGCGATATTGTAATGACAGGCACACCAAAAGGCGTTGGTGTTATTGACGCAGGCAGTGAATTTGTTGGACAAGTATTATTAGGAGAACAAATACTAGTAAGCCAAACTTGGTTGGCTGTTTGATGGTGTTAGTTTCTTTATCTGAAATTAGGTGCGAAAAAGTGGGCTAAGAAGAAAGCATCAAAAGTACAGAATAGCAATTGACGCCATAGTTTTGTTATCGCTCAATATTTTCTGGACTCAATAGCTGACGACTATTACGCAATGCCAGTATTTTAATATTATGTTCAATTTTATAAATGATACGATAATTACCAAAAACTATTTCACGATAATTTGGGATTAATAACTCTGGCACTTCACAACCCATTTCAGGTTGCGAGCCAAGTAGCTCTGTCCGCTCAAAGACATCATTTACCCATTTTTCAGCCGCCAATGTTTTATCAAGAGCGATAAATCTGGCTGCTGCTTCTAGTTTACCTAGCGCTAAAGGCGACCAAATTACTTTCAATTTTTAATACTTTTCAAAACTTGTGAGCGAGCATCTGAATTAGAAATACCTAAGCCCGCAGAAAGTTGAGCTTCTGCTTTTTGCACTTCTTCAAGTAATTCAATTTTTTCCTGCATGGCTTCATACTCTGAGACATCAATAACTACAGCAACACCCTTTCCTCTTTGGGTGATAACAATTGGTCGTCTTGTTTCATTAATTTGTCGTATAAATGAAGCCGCTCCTGCTCTAAAATCTGATAAGGGTTGGATATCTTGATCAAAATGAAGTCTACTCATGTTAATACCTTTAGTTGTACTGTATATAGTACCGAGTATAGTAAAATATCGAAACTAGCACAATATTTTGATTTTAAGTTATAACGCCACATTAAGCAGGCTTTTAATAGTTTGCTAAAATAAACAAGCGGGTGGTATTAGCCAAAGGATGTGTGAACCAGCAGCAATCCTAGCCGAGTTACAAATATTTGTGACCCTTGAAGATGGCGATGTAGTAATGACAGGCACACCCAAAGGTGTTGATGTTATTGCCGCTGGCGATGAATTTATTGGTAAAGCTAGTGAAGTTGCATTGACTTGTTAAGCCGCCTCTTCTTGGGCAGAAGCCTCTTCAATGGGTGTTTTTCTCTTTCCGTTAAGCATCAAACGAACAGCAAGGCCGCCTACAAGCAGATAGAAAAATATTTTTAAGCCTATAATTTTTTCAAGAAAGGTTTCAGGCTTGAATGTAGAGTCTAAATAAACAAATTTAGTGTTTGGAAATGATTTATTATATGCTGCAAGAATTTTTTTCGGCAGCTCAGACTTACTTTGCAGCAACCCTTTATACTCAGCTTTTTTCACCATTTCTTGTATAGTTGGCTCTAGGGCGCTTTTAAGGATATAAGCTACGGTGGAATTTTCATTATTAATAACAGGTGTGTAGAAATCTGATGTCAATTTAGCATCAGATTTTTTTGTAGATAAGCTAAGCTCATATGTATTTGCGATATCTAATTGCCCTCCCGAAATTTCTGCATAGATTAATGAGCCATTTGGATCACTAATTGTGTTAAATTCCATAACAATGGCTTCAGAATTTACGTTTCTTTCCTTATAAATATCCCATAAGCCAAAACCCGTAAATAACAAGCCTATCATGAAAGCCCATGTAGCTATTTTGATTACTAAATTTTTCATTATTATTCCTTATTAAATTAAATACTATACCGCTTCACACTCAATTAAGGTGCGGAGCGAACAGTAAACTGTTTTTCCATTTAAAAACACTTGTTTTGTTAACAATCCATGAATTGCATCAATTCACTTTCTGTAATTACACGGATGTTCAAATCAGTAGCTTTCTTCAATTTAGAAGCTCCAACTTTAGAGCCAGTAATTAGTAAAGTTGTTTTTTTAGATATAGAAGATTGAACATTTGATCCGTAATCAATTAACTCTTCTGCTAACTCATCTCTTGTGTCATAGTTTTCAAACTTTCCACTTAATACTATATTTTCAGATTCCCAGTCAATTGATGGGTTTTCTAACCATTCCCATTCATGTTCATCATATTCAGTAAATGAATCATCTTCTTCTTTGTCTGCATATTGAAAATCATATTCTCCGCAGTCACCAATAAAAATGGACGCCTCAACAACGTCCATATCTAATTCGTCAACGAGCAAAGAAATAAAGTCTTCTACTGTTAGAGAACCTAAAGCTTCAAACTTTAAATTATATACTTCACCAATTTTTGTGGATTTTAGTTCAATATCCAAATATTTTTTAACTTCGCAGTATTCTTCAGCGTATGACAAAGCTTCAAAATTTTTACACTTTATATTCTTAATAAAGTTTATTAGTGCTTCTTCAGATTCCAAACCATTAGGCTTAGCGTAAATATTAAATCTATTTTCAGACATAGTAATTCCTTTGCAATTTATATCGATTCCGTTTGATTGTTGTTAGCTATATATAGCTACTCACCAGACAATTTTTTTAAGATAACTTTATAAAAAAACGAAATTGAATCTTCTTCTCCATTAAAGAGTTGTTTTTCTACCTTAGAATGAGGTGAAGCCATTATTTTACCCCCACATAAATTCACCCCTATATCTCCTTCTGGATAGTACGCCCAGTTACCTCCATGGATTGATATAAGAGCTTCACCTAAGAAAGGGGCAACAATACGAGCAATATCCCCCTTCGAATCATCATCAAGTAGCTCACGAGTAGAATTAATAAATGAATCTAAAGCTTCTATTGATTCTAGGTTATAACCAAAATCAAACTCACACTGTTCTGAAAACATCTGATTTATATATACTACATGAGAATTTAGTTCTTCTAATATATCACCTGTAACAGGTTGATAATCATCCATTACTTCCGTCATAATGACTCCTTGTTATGAAAACCATATAGATAATAGCCTTTTCATCTAAAAAAAACGAGTTTAAACACTGATAATTTCTTTATTTACAAGACTAAAGACAATAATGAATACTGACAACAACCTATTAATTTATAAGATTTTTATAATTACAACTCAAGTTTCGGGGTTCAAAATAAATAATAAAACCAAAATAACCAGATGATTTTAAAGGAATTCACACCTAATCATGGTAAAATACTTGTTCTTTAGACAAAGTAAAAAACGACAAGAGACATCGAATGAATTCTGCCACAAACACGTTAAAAATCACCATCATTAACTGCTGATTTATTGGATCAAGCAAACCTTAATATTGACAATACGTTTAATTCCACATGGAAGAGTCTTAGCTTTAATGCCATGTTACGCCAAGCTAAATTTTCTAAGCGCTCAGGTACGCCAGTCGGTGAAGTTGTCTACCTCTTAATGCTTTGGGTTTGGCTAAAAGTAGACACTGTCGCCATGTTTTCAAGGGATGCTTTGTTAAATTTTTCTGCGGCCAAAAAGGATGCGTTATATGACCTACTTAACAGCCATCATTTACAAGAACCGCTACACTTGATAGTTTTGTTTTCTCCAGTGATGATTCATTAAGTTTAACCCTAAGTATTAATGGTGAACTTAAACAAACGGGTGGTATTAGCCAAAGGATGTGTGAACCAGCAGCAATCCTAGCCGAGTTACAAATATTTGTGACCCTTGAAGATGGCGATGTAGTAATGACAGGCACACCCAAAGGTGTTGATGTTATTGCCGCTGGCGATGAATTTATTGGTAAAGTATTATTAAGAGAACAAATATTTGTAAGCCAAACTTGGTTGACTGTTTGGTTTACTCGCGTAAGGATTTTTACACGATTTCATTGTTGATAAATCATATTCATCTTTCATAATTAATGACCTCGCTGATAATGTTTACGTTCGTTTTTTGTGGCTTTTCGCGCTGAGATTATGCGTATCGTATTAGCGTTATCTCATTCACAGTGACAAATATTATGTGCGGTTTACCCAATAGTATGGTTTCCGGCTGTTATGCATCACTGCAACTACATAAATTATATTAGCATTTTGGCGATAAATTACAGAAAACGGAAATTGAGAAAGTAAGTATCTTTTAAAACCTTTTTGAAATGACGGCCATGTATTAGGAAGTTCGATTATAGCTTGATACCAAAGATAGGATGATTTTATTTCAGAGGTTACATCAGGATGAAATTTTAACTCTAGCAATTTATCCTCGAACTGATTTTTTAATATTTACCCAAGATACCGCTTCTACAGAGCCAGAAGTCATTTCAGTATATCTTTTTTCTGATAATTCAGCCCAAGCATTATCAATATTCTCATCTTGAGTTAATTCTAAAGAAGATATTAAACAATGAGCAAGCAAAGCTTTGTCATTTGAATTTAACTCTCTTGTAGTTTCAATCGCTTCTCTAAGGTTCATACAGCACCAATAAATCAAACATCATAACTAAAGTTTAACACGAAAATTGATTAGCACATACTCCGCTTTTCAGCTAAAAAATCCATACTTAAGTACAGATAAATTATTTATTCATCAGACTAAAGTCGAGCCTCGCTACGCTCGTGTCGACCTACAAAGTAATAAATAATAACCGCAGGTTTCATGCTATTTTCAACTCAACCTTACACATAAATCACTTGTCTATTATCACGAGCAAAGCCGATTAAGTTTAAATGATGTTGCTTCGCCCAAGTGATCGCTTTACTGGTAGCTGCTGACATAGTGACTAAATGGTTAATGCCCGCAGCGATGGTTTTATCAACCATTTCATAACTGGCACGACTAGAAACTAGTATGAATCCTTGGTTTAACTCGACATTGTTTTGAGCCAGTGCGCCGATCAATTTATCATGGGCATTATGACGGCCAACATCTTCACGCAAACAAATAATTTGTCCTGTTGATAATGAACAAAATGCGGCGCCATGTACGCCGCCAGCTTGGTTATTTAATACTTGTTGTTGTTGAAATTGTGCTAATGCCAGTTTCACCGTATTAAAACTAACAAGGTCGTTTTGAATTAACGGTAAATGCTGTTTAACTGTTTGTTGTAATGATTCAACACCACATAAACCACAACCACTGTTACCTGCCAAACTGCGGCGTTTGCTTTTTAACGCGGTAAATAAACGTGAACTAATGCTCAGTTGTATTTCAATACCTATTTCACTTATCACTATCTCATGATCAAGAATATCGCTTGGCTGAGTGATAATTTGCTCGGCTAAACTAAAGCCTAAGGCAAAGTCGAGTAAATCAGTGGGTGTTGCCATCATTACCGCATGCGAAATGCCGTTATAAACTAAGGCAATCGCTTGTTCGGCAACCACCAAATCACTGTCGATAATATCAGTCTGTGCACTGGTTCTTATTTGGCGCTTAATGCTGACTAAAGCTTGTTGTTGGTTACTATCCATTAATCTGATGTCGCTCTTACTGCTATTGTTGTCGGCGTTTCTTTTTACGCTTATTAAGAAACTCTAATTGATTATTAGAAAATTCTTGTTGGCGTTGTTGCCAGTTTGAGGGTGACGAGACTTTAGTGACTTGCACCGCCGTTACCTTATATTCAGGACAATCGGTTGCCCAATCACTGTTTTCGGTAGTTACTACATTGGCACCACTTTCGGGGTGATGAAAGGTGGTGTACACCACATTGGGCTGCATGCGTTCGCTAATTTTGGCTTTTAATACCGTATCGCCAGCTCGACTACTAATCCCTAGCCAATCACCATCAACAATACCGCGTTCCTCTGCGTCATGTGGATGAATTTCGAGTACATCTTCTTTATGCCACACTTGATTATCGGTACGACGAGTTTGTGCGCCAACATTATATTGCGACAATATTCTTCCCGTTGTTAATATCAGTGGGAACTTACGATTGACTTTTTCGCTGGTCGCCACATAGTCTGTAACCACAAAAATCGCTTTACCTTGATCTTCACCATGCTCATTAGCAGGCGTGGGGAAACTGTATTCATGCATGATCGGTGTACCTTGTGGTTCCTTGTTATTACATGGCCATTGAATACTTCCAAGTTGTTCCAGTTTTTGATAATCAACGCCCGTAAAGCTCGGTGTCAGTTCGGCAATTTCGTCCATAATTTCACTGGGATGTTGATAATTCATTTCATAACCTAGTGCTTTCGATAACGCCATAGTCACTTGCCAGTCAGCCATACCTGCTAATGGCGCCATGACTTTTCGCACACGGTTTATACGACGTTCGGCATTGGTAAAAGTGCCGTCTTTTTCTAAAAAAGAACTGCCCGGTAAAAACACATGAGCAAATTTTGCCGTTTCATTTAAAAACAAATCTTGCACGATTAAACAATCAAGCGCTTTTAAGGCTGCTTGTACGTGTTGAGTGTTGGGATCAGACTGAGCAATGTCTTCACCTTGGCAATATAAGCCTTTAAAGCTGCCGTTAACGGCTTCGTCAAACATATTAGGAATACGTAAACCCGGCTGAGGATCTAAATTGACTTGCCAATTTACTTCAAAACGGCGGCGAACTTCATCGTTACCCACGGGCTGATAACCTGGTAATTCGTGTGGGAAAGAACCCATATCGCACGAACCTTGCACGTTATTCTGTCCGCGCAATGGATTAACGCCAACCCCTTCACGACCAATATTCCCTGTGAGCAAAGCTAAATTAGCAATACCCATCACCATAGTCGAACCTTGCGAATGTTCCGTAACACCTAAGCCATAATAAATAGCGCCATTGCCTGCTGTGGCATATAAACGTGCTGCCTGACGTAACTCTTTGGCATTAATATCCGTAATGTTTTCACTATTTTCGGGAGCGTGTTTATCCTCTTGAATAAAAGTTAACCATGTTTGGTAGGCTTTACTTTGGCAACGCTGGTTAATAAAAGCTTGATCATGCAAATTTTCGCTAACAATCACATGCGCCATCGCATTAATAAAAGCAACATTAGTCCCTGGGCGTAACGGTAAATGGTGATCGCAATTGACATGCGGACTATTAGCTAAGTCAATACGACGCGGATCGACAATAATTAATTTTGCCCCTTGGCGTAAACGTTTTTTCAACAATGAACCAAACACTGGATGCGCATCCGTAGGGTTCGCACCGATCACTAACACCACATCAGCTTTTAACACTGAATCAAAGGTTTGTGTACCTGCTGATTCTCCTAACGTTTGCTTTAAACCATAGCCTGTCGGCGAATGACAAACGCGCGCACAAGTATCGGTATTATTATTACCAAAAGCTGCCCGCACCATTTTTTGTACTAAATAGGTCTCCTCATTAGTACAGCGTGATGAAGTAATACCACCAATGCTATTTTTGCCGTATTTTGTTTGAATATTTTTCAGCTTAGTCGCGGAAAAACTTAATGCTTCATCCCAGCTCACTTCTCGCCAAGGTTGGTCAATACTATCTCGCACCATTGGCGTGGTAATTCTGTCTTTATGCGTTGCGTAACCAAAAGCAAAGCGCCCTTTAACGCAAGCATGACCATGATTAGCGTCACCATTTTTATACGGCACCATGTTAACCACTTGATCGCCTTTCATTTGTGCTTCAAACGAACAACCAACACCACAATAAGCGCAGGTAGTAATAATGCTATGTTCAGGCTGACCTTGATCAATTATGCTATTTTCAATCAAGGTTGCCGTTGGGCAGACTTGCACGCAAGCACCACAAGAAACACAAGCAGAATTTAAAAAATCATTCTCATAGCCTGTTGATATTTTTGAGTTAAAACCTCTACCATCAACCGTAAGCGCAAAAGTACCTTGTACTTGTTCACAAGCGCGCACACAGCGAGAACAAACAATACATTTACTGCTATCAAAGGTAAAATAAGGGTTAGAGCTATCTTTTTCGGCACAGCTTTCCCCCTGAAAGTGATTAGCACCATCAAAACCATAACGCACTTCACGCAAGCCGACTGCACCCGCCATATCTTGTAGTTCACAATCACCATTGCTCGGGCAAGTTAAGCAATCTAAGGGATGATCTGAAATATAAAGTTCCATAATATTGCGACGCAAACGCCCTATTTTTTCGTTTTGTGTACACACTTGCATGCCAGCTGCTACAGGTGTGGTGCATGAAGCTGGCATGCCTTTTCGTCCTGATATTTCAACCGCACATAAACGACACGAACCAAACGCTTCAAGGTTATCGCTAGCACATAATTTAGGAATATTAATGTTGTGTAAAGCAGCAGCGCGCATCACCGAAGTGCCTGCGGGTACGGTAATTTGTTGTCCGTCGATAACTAAACTGACTTGCTCATTTGATTCAACGGCAGGAGTGCCTAAATCTTTGGTAGATATAGAGTCTTTTTTAGGATCAAAATAGTTGATCATTATTTTTCTCCTTGTTGCTGGGCAGTAGGCATTAAATCATCACTAAAATGTTTGATCACACTGCGCACCGGAAAGGGTGTCATGCCGCCCATAGCGCACAAAGAACCATCAACCATGGTGTCGCATAAGTCATGCAAAAGGTCGAGATTTTGCTCAGCATTATCGGCAGCAATAATTTTATCTATAGTTTCAACGCCGCGCACTGCACCAATACGACAAGGCGTACATTTACCGCATGACTCTATGGTACAAAATTCCATCGCGAATCGAGCTTGTTGTGCCATATCAACACTGTCGTCAAAAACCACGATACCACCATGCCCTAATACCGCATCTATTCCAGCAAAGGCTTCATAATCAAGTGGCGTTTGCCATTGTGCCTTAGGTAAATATGCGCCTAAAGGGCCGCCCACTTGTATCGCTTTGATCGGCTTACCTGAATAACACCCGCCACCAAAGTCGGTAACTAGCTCGCTTAAACTGCAACCAAAAGCTAATTCAACTAAACCACCTTGTTTAATATTACCCGCTAACTGAAACGGCAAAGTACCACGCGAACGCCCTAGTCCAAAGTTTTGATAATAATCGCTACCTTTGGCCAAAATTGTCGGCACAGTAGCAAGGCTGATCACATTATTCACCACGGTGGGCTGACCAAATAAACCTTCAATGGCAGGCAAAGGCGGTTTTGCTCGTACTAAGCCGCGCTTACCTTCTAAGCTTTCTAGTAATGACGTTTCTTCACCACAAATATAAGCGCCCGCACCAATGCGTAGCTCTAGTTCAAATTGCTGCTTGCTGTCTTGAATATTTTGTCCTAAGTAATTATTTTCGTAGGCTAGTGCTATCGCTTGTTCAAGTATAATCTTAGCTTGTGGATATTCTGAGCGTAAATAAATAAAACCTTGCGTTGCGCCAACCGCTAAGCCAGCGATGATCATCCCCTCAATCAAACTAAAAGGGTCGGCTTCCATCAATAAACGGTCGGCAAAAGTGCCTGAATCGCCTTCATCAGCATTACAAATAATGTACTTTTGTGTGCTCTTTTCGTTAGCATCTATTTTTTCATTCTTCTTTTCATCAAGAACAGTTTGCCATTTAATACCGGTAGGAAATGCCGCACCGCCACGACCACGTAAACCTGAGTCTTTTACGGTATCAACTAACTGTTGCGGTGATAATGTTAATGCTTTAGTTAGCCCTTTAAAGCCATGATGAGCAATATAGTCGTCAATATTAACGGGGTCGATAATACCCGCACGAGCAAAAGTTAGCCGTTGTTGTTTGGCTAAATAAGGAATTTTATCCGTTAAGCCTAAACATAAGGGATGATCGGTTTTACCGTGCAGCATGCCTTGCTCAAGTAAACTACTGACATCATCAACAGTAACAGGACCATAAGCAATACGCCCTTGCGCTGTTTCAACTTCAATTAATGGCTCTAAATAAAACAAACCGCGCGAACCATTACGAATAATATTTAATTCTTTATTTTCAGGCAGGTGAAATAATTGTGTTTGAAATTTTAACGCTTTAATCACATCGTCTGCGCCCATAGCAACAGCCGTAGTATCACGAGGAATATAAACATTTATGGTCATTTTCTTTGCTCCATAACTTGTTCTTCATTGGCTTGCTCTGTTAAATTTACGGTGTAAGTGCTTAATTGATCGTTTAAATGAGCAAACTTTTCTGCCGTCATTCGACCATATACTTTGTCAGCGACTTTAATGGAGGGCGCACAAGCACAATTACCTACACAATAAACGGGCTCTAACGTTATCGAATTATCTTGAGTAGTTTGTCCATAATCAATGGCTAATTGTTCTTTTACCGCTTGTTCTAATTGCTTCGATCCCATTGCTTGACAAGCTTCACCACGACAAATTTCCACAATATGTTTACCTGTTGGTTGTAGGCGAAAATGCGCATAAAAACTGATCACACCATAAATTTCTGCTTCAGTTTGTTGCAAGGTTTTGGCAATAAGTGGCAAAGCAAGTTTTGGAATGTATCCGTATTGATCTTGAATATTATGAAGAATAGGCAGTAAAGCCCCAGATAAATGCTTTTTTTGATCGATTAATTGTTGAATTTTAGCTGTGGTTGATTGCGGCATACTAAATCATTAAACCTTAGGTAAATAATTACTTAGAGACAGTAATTATAGCATACCAATATCAGCTCAAATATCTATGGCTGGCAATAGATTCAACCATTGTGATTAATAAAAAATGTAAACTAAACTTAAAACAATAAAGACCGTTTTAATAAACGTAGACCAAAATGATTATTCATCTAACCATTGAGTAAATAATAATTTTTTAATTAATTCGTGACCCGTTTCTTTTTTTAGTAATACTTTAACCTTGTCTTCGCATAGTTTACGAATTTCCTCACGGCCTTTAATTGATTTAATTTTGGCTTCAGGTTGCTGACCAATAATATCAATAATAGCATCACGTAATAATGGCGCATGATGCTCTACTACTTCTAAATTATCACCGTCTTTCACCATCAGTTCAACGGTAACTCTAACATAGCCAATTTTCTTTTTAGTGGCGACATAGTTAGTGATTATTTGTGGCTCAAAACCAAAATAAGCATAATCATTAACGGCTTGCGCAGCAGGATAAAAAGCTAAGCAACAAAATAAAGCAATAATTTTTTTCATTTTAAGGGGTCTCTTACAAACAAAAAATAAGATGATATAAATAATATGCATTACCATGTATGTTGAGTGGTTAAACTATTATCTATATTATTAATAATATAGATAATAGCATACTTGTATTTTTCGTCTCATATAAGTATTTTTTAATTATTCGCTTTTTTATTTTGATAGCCGCACATTTTGCATCTTGAAGTGTAAGCCTGATATGATAGCGCCATCGAAATTTAACACTGTGACCCATGAATTCTTTAGCCTCTTTTTTTCCGATCACTTTAGCTGCACACTGGCAAATACAAGCAGAAAGAACACTAAACAAACAATTAACCGATTGGTTATATGATCCGAGTTCACTCACTGCTCGATTAAAAAAACATTGCCAAAATTTTCGTGTTGAGGTTATCGGCCAACAAGTTGAAACATGCTCAACAAAAGAAGCTCACTCATTAATAAAAGCAGGTGAACAAGTATTAGTACGCGAGGTGCTTTTATATTGTGATCAACAACCACAAGTTTTCGCGCGTAGTTTACTGCCTTTAACAAGTTTAACGGGTGACGAACAACAATTAGCCCATTTGGGTACGCAACCTTTGGGGCAGATTTTATTTAATAATCAGCAACTTGAGCGTCAATCGATTGAAATTTCACAATTTAACCTTAACAGCAGTGTTGGACAATTATGTAAATATTTAACCTTACCAATTAAAGATGAATTATGGGGGCGGCGCTCTTTATTTGTGTTAAATAACAAGCCGATTATGGTGGCAGAAGTATTTTTACCCAATGCCTTTGCTTATGCTGATGCTGATGCTCACCCGAACGGAATAAATAATTAATGACTAGCATAAATTCAGCAACATTAGCGCAAAAGTGGTTAGGCTTTAAACTGATCACTCGTATGGACAAGCCCATTGGCACCTATTTATTATTATGGCCAACCTATTGGGCATTGTGGTTAGCCTCCGATGGTATTCCTAATTTTCATTTATTATTTATCTTTACCCTTGGTGTATTTTTAATGCGTAGTGCTGGTTGTGTGATCAATGATTTTGCTGATCGCAAAGTTGATGGGCAAGTTGAACGCACTAAAAATAGACCACTCGTTTCAGGTTTATTAACCAGCCATGATGCGCTATTTATTTTTGCCATGTTAGTGGCTGCCGCGTTTGGTTTAGCGGCTTCACTCCATCTATATACCATCAAGCTTTCTGCCGTTGCACTGTTATTAGCCATTTCTTATCCTTTTATGAAACGTTACACGCAATTACCGCAAGTGGTATTAGGGGCAGCATTCAGTTGGGGGATGATCATGGCTTTTGCTGAAGCTTATGGGCGAATACCCTTAATGGCTTGGTTACTTTTTAGCGCTAATGTTTTATGGACAGTGGCTTACGATACTATGTACGCCATGGTTGACAGAGATGATGATTTAAAAATAGGTGTTAAGTCTACCGCAATTTTATTTGGTAAACACGACAAACGTATTATTGGCTTATTACAGTTGTTAGTATTAGGGCTTTTATTTACCGTTGGAGAAATTGCCGCTTTTGGCTGGCCTTATCATTTAAGCTTAGTAGTAACAGCAGGCTTATTTAGTTATCAACAAATGTTAATAACTAATCGTGATAAAGAGCTATGCTTTAAAGCTTTTTTAAATAATCACTGGGTTGGTTTGGCGGTGTTTATTGGTATTTTTATTGAGATGTTGTGATGTTAGCTCAATAACTGCCGTAATAGTTTTTTTAATGCCAGCGGTTTTAACGGTTTTCGTAAAAAACTAAATTGTGCATCACTGGTGTGTTGGCGTACTTTTTCAGAAGGATCAGCAGAGTTAATAATACAAGGAATTTGCCAACATTTTTCTTTTAATAAATCTGCGACTAAATCAACACCATTAACATTATCATCTAAATGGTAATCCGCAATAATCAAGTGAGGTAAAATTACTGCATTGACCGTTAATTGTTGCTCAATAGTCGCTTTGTTCTTTGCAACTAATACTTTATATTGCCAACTTTCTAATAGCGACTGCATTGCCCTTAGTACCAGAGGGTCATTATCTATAACTAAAATAATTTTTTGTTCGAGTTCACTGGCACTAATAACTTTTTCATTCACTTCAATAACGCCATTTTTAAGTTCATCATCATTGCTTGCGGCTATCGGTACTTCAACACTAAAACAAGTCCCTTTATTTAACTCTGACGTTAAAGTAATTGGGGTTTGTAATAATTTAGCAATACGCTCACAAATAGCTAAACCTAGCCCAAGCCCCGTTTGCTCCGTATTGTTATGTAATCGTTCAAATTCTTTAAAAATTAGTTGTTGTTTATTTGCTTCGATGCCAACACCGTTATCCCATACTTCTATTCTTAACGTATTTTTTAATCGTCTAACCCCAAATAAAATTTTGGCTTGCTTATTTTGTGGTAAACAATAATTAAAGGCATTACTGAGAAAATTTTGAATAATACGACGCAACAGGTTTTTATCACAATGCACCAAACAAGCACTATTTTGAAAATGAAAATTAATATTTTTGTTTTTTGCTAACACACTAAATTCTTGCTGTAATGGCTGTAATAATTCTTTTAAAGGAAAGTTTTGCCATTCTAGTTGGTAGTAGCCACTATCTAGTTTTGAAATTTCCACTAGATCACTCAATAGCGCTTCTGCTGCCACTAATGAATTACTAATATTATTGGTTATTTCTTCAAGCTCTGAACCTTGCGTTTTTTGTGATAATACTGAGGTGAATAAAGTTAATGCATTAAATGGCTGCATTAAATCATGACTAGCGGCGGCTAAAAAACGCGTTTTACTGCGATTGGCCGCTTCGGCATCAGCTTTTGCTTTAACTAATTCTTGTGTGCGTTCAACAACACGTTTTTCTAAATTTTCGTTAGCTTTTTTTAGCGCTTTTTCGGCTTCAATATGCGCAGTAATATCGGTAAAAGTACTCACAAAACCACCACGAGGCATGGCTTGCCCTCTAATTTCAACCACCATACCATTAGGCATAATACGTTGAAAATGATGACTATGGCCTTGGCGCATATGGTTTAAACGCCGTTCAATGATCTCATTAATATTATCACCGCGAATAATGCCTCGCTCAGCATTAAATTTAAGTAATTCAGCAATAGGCTTACCTGCTTTCACNAAATNTTCNGGATATTCTAGNAANTCAATATAGCGTTTATTCCACGCNACTANNCGCATATCNGCATCAACNACACTAATACCCTGTTCGATACTTTCAACGCCAGCCTGAAGAAGTTCGCGGTTAAATTCAAANAGCTGGTTGGCTTCATCTACTATGCTAACCACGTCTTCTAACGGTAAATCTTCGTTTGACTCATGACCTAATGCGGCGNCTTTCATCACCATACGTGTACTAGCAGAGCCTNAAACACCCGACAGTTGCCGGCGGGTATAATCAACTAATTTAGCGGTAAAGTTTGAGTGCTTTTTGTCCTGCTTTTCAACAAAAGAAAGTAAATNATCTGCGGCTTGTTTATTAATAAAGCGCTGTAACAAACGAGATAGATCATGTTGTGATAAATGCCGCTCAAATTGATTATGCTTTTTATTTAAAAATAATTCTGCTTGTAATTGTTCGCCGACACTACGCTGACTAAACCAAGAGATGACCACATAACACAATAAATTGGCAAATAAGCTATAAAATACGCCATGGCTGATTGGGTCTAAAAAATCGACTCCAAATAAAGCGTTAGCTTTAAGCCAATGCCAACCAAACAGTCCTTCAGTTAGCCAGCTACTTTGCGGCAATAAACTCGGTAAGAGCAAAGTATATAACCAAAAAAAACTGCCGACAATTAAGCCGACAAAAGCACCGNTAGCACTGGCTTTTCGCCAATATAATGCCCCAATGGCAGCAGGTGCAAATTGGGCAAGTAGTACAAAAGAGAGTAAACCTATACTCGCTAAATGGTTTTGTTGGGCAATTAAACGCTCAAAAGAAAATGCAAGCAGTAATATAACCGCAATGGCAAAGCGCCGTAAATTAATTAATAATCCCGACAACTGCACCGTTTGTTTACGGTTAAACAAGCGAAAATGTAACATTAACGGATTTAATATTTCATTGGCAAGCATAGTACTTAATACAATTGCCGCCACAATAACCATACTCGTTGCGGCGGCTAAACCACCAATATAAACCACCACTGCCAACCACGCCTGTTGATAAAATAACGGAATAGTAAGTACATAGGTATCGGCATCAACACTACCGCCAGGAAAGGTTAGCAAACCAGCAATAGCGATAGGCAACACAAAAACATTAATCGCCAGTAAGTATAAAGGATATAACCAGCGCGCTTGTTTTAACTCTTGCTGCTGATGGTTTTCAATCATCATCATATGAAATTGCTGCGGCAAAATAAATATGGTTATCGCACCTAAAATAGTTTGCGAAACAGCAAGATAAATATTATTAGCTGTTTCTGTATGAACATTTTTACCTTGCACTAACAAGTCATTAAAGCCATCAAATATAAAAAAAGTCGCAAAAATACCAACTGCGGTTAACGCGAATAACTTTATGATTGAACTAAAGGCAATNGCTAGCACTAAACCTTGATTTTGTTTACTCGCCGCAATTTGTCGCGTACCAAATAAAATACTAAAAACNATTAATACAATAGTNACCACAAAAGCGGTGCTAATGCCGGATTGATAGGTTCCAGTGATTAAATCAAAACTGGTACTAATGGCACGTAGTTGTAGTGCTATGTAGGGAATAGTACCCAGTAAGGCAATAAGAGTGATCAATGCCGCAATTTTAGGTGAACGATCATAACGACAGGCAATAAAATCAGCAATTGAAGTTAAGTTTTGCTGCTTAGTTATTTGCAGCATTTTTAACAACATTGGCCACGCAAGTACTAAGGATAAAATAGAGCCAATATAAACGGGGGCAAGCCAAGCTCCCGTATTAGCTGCTTGCCCAACCGTGCCATAAAAAGCCCACGAGGTACAACTAACCCCCAATGATAAACTGTAAACCCAAGGTTTTTTCAACCAATACTTAGTGAGTTTTTTTTGCCCCCAATGAGCAATAACAAACAATACGGCTAAATAGCTAATCGATAAAAAGGTAATAAACCAAGCATCTAATGACAACCAAGCGAGCAAAATATTTCCTTGAAGTAATGAGCCAATATAAAAATGAATCGGGGAGCTAATATGACCTAAATTCAGATAATAAGTATCTTAACGCTAACCCAATTTATACCATAGTGAACTAAGGTAGTAGTTATTTTCAAAAAATCATCGGGTATCTTTACTGTTCATTACCTTACAGAATATATTTATCCTACATGAAATTTTTTTCTCACAGCATTCATCATAAATATTTAATCGAAACCTTAGTGTTTAGCAGCTATGTCTTATTTGCAATGGCATGGGTTGGCGGCACGGCTAGCATGGATCAAATAATGACAACGATGCATATTAACAGCTTGGCTTCAGCTAGTTTTATTAGTGGTGCAGTCACCTTTGCCAAAATAATAGGCACCTTTATAGCTGCTTGGTTAGGCTTGAAATTAGGCATAAAAAATGCGTTTTTACTCGCGGGTGTACTGGTTGCCGTTGGTATAATTACGCCTATTTCACCTAATTATGAATGGTTACTGTTCTCTCGATTTTTAATGGGATTAGGAGGCGCGTTTATGATTGTTTATTTTAATCCTATTGTGATGGCATGTTTTACCCCTGCTGAACGCCCAACCATTAATGGCTTAAATGCAGTGGCTTTTAATGTCGGTACGGGAATTATTTTATGGAAAATGACCGCGATTAATAGCTTAACGGGCAGTTGGCAAAACACGCTTATTCTTTTTTCTNTTATGACNATAGCGCTTTGTGGGCTGTGGTATTTTGTTAAATTACCGCAAGCGCAAACATCNNCAAACANTAAAAGCNACAACACTTCNTCTGGATTATATTTAAAAGGCTTAACCAATAANTTTAACTGGCAATATGCTCTGACTTATTCAGGNATTCTCGCCTTTTATATTTGTTTGTTTACCTTTTATCCNAAGGCAGGCATTAGNCAAAGTTCTTTGGTTATTGCTTCAGGTATAATAGGTACGCTAGCAGGCATTATTTATAGCAAAAAATATCCCTTGCGCTTACCCGTGATCCGCTGGTCTGGATTAATCATTGTACTTGCTGTTATCGGACTTTCTTTTGCCAATAGCGATTGGTTACAAACGTTAAGTGCTATTACTTTAGGTTTTTTTATTTTCTTTCCTATCACCGCTTTAGTGAGTATTCCTCACGAACTTGCTGAAATGACCGAGCAAAAGATAACCGTGGTATTTAGTTTGTTTTATTCGATTAGTTATTTAATTGCCACTATAGTTTTATGGGGGTTTGGTAAATTAGTAGATATAAATCAAGGCGATTATACGCAAGCTTTTATATTGATCTCAGTACTTAGCTCAACCTTTTTTATTGGCAGTTTCTTTTTGCCTGAATCAGGTAAAAACGTTAAAACCTCACTAAAGCAAGGAGAAGATTCATGCGCGGTATAGTCAGTGACAAACTCAAACCTTTTTTAGCACAAGTTAATCAAGTTATAGCTGACAANAAAACCAATAACATTANTTTGTCGGTCGCACAAGTACGTGAAAATTTGAATAATTTACAAGCCTTGATCAGCAAAGGNCCNCAATTACCTTATGTCGCCAATAAACAAATAACCGTTAACGAGCATAGTATTCACGTACGCATTTATAGCCCACAACCACAGCAAAAATTACCTGTGGTATTACATTATCATGGTGGCGGTCACCTTGCTGGTAATATTGATTTATACGATAATATTAGCCGTAAAATCGCCCAATCAGGGCAATGTGTGGTCATCGCGGTAGAATACCGTCTTGCGCCNGAATATCCTTATCCTGCAGGCATTAATGATTGCCAACAAGCCTTAATGCACTACCAACAAGTGTTAACAGACGTCGCCTTTAATGAGCAAGTTATTATTTTAGGTGACAGTGCTGGNGGCGCTATTTGTACGACGCTTACCATGCAGAGTTTAACGAATTCAGCATTAAAGATAGANAAACAAATTTTAATTTATCCTAGTGTTGATTACACCCTTAGTAGTGAGTCAAGCAAATCAAATGGAAGTGGTTTTTTACTCGAAATAGATAAAGTTGCTTGGTATTTTGATCATTATTTTCAAGCAAATGAAGATAGAGCCAAAGCATCGCCATTATTTGGCACAATCAACCGAAGCCTACCTGACACCTTAATTTTTACTGCTGGCTGTGATCCACTACGTGATGAGGGTTTAGCTTATGCTGGTGCATTAACCGCTGCTGGCGTACCAGTCAATCACCAACATTTTGATGATTTGATTCATGCGTATATGTTGCTTGAAACGTTAGTAAGTGAAGAATGCCAACAAACTTATCAAATGATTGGTGAGTTTATTCAACAAGAACATCATTAATTTATTGANCTATTACTATTCAATAAAANAATTTCAATAACAAATGCAAATTAAGTATGGATAATTAGCTAATGGACAAAAGGTTATTAAAAACAATATTCTTTAGCGCATTCATTTTTATCCCAGTAAGTTATGTCGAATCAAAGACGACATTAACATTGGGTTATATTGAATTCCCTCCTTTTACCTATACTAATAGATTAGGATTAGCCGATGGATTATTAATAAAAAAAACGAAAAAAATTTTAACTCAAGCAGGTTTTAAATATCATATTTTTGCCCTACCAACAAACCGATTATTATACTATTTAAAACACGGAAAAATTGATCTTTGGCTTGGTATTAATGATCAAAACGAATACCAACATACAGTATTAGTTGGAACAAAAGCTCTTACTGAAATTAATTTAAATATTTATTCTGTAAATGGTAAAAAAATAGATCTAATTACCGACTTAAATAATAATGAAATTATTGTTATTAGAGGTTATCGTTATGGTGGATTTCTTGATGTTTTACAAAAAACGAAAAATAATATTACTCTTTTTACCACCAAATCGCACAAATCTGCTTTCGCTATGCTTGCACATCATAGAGCCCCTTATTTACTTGCCTACCAACATCCAGCAGATCTTGCATTAGAACAAATAACAATAGACAACTTAACTATTAATCATATTTCTACACTGCCAGTATTTTTTATTATCTCTAAAAAAACAACTAATGCAGCACAAGTGTTAACTGCATTAGATGAGAATATGTAAGAATTGAGTAACTATGCTTTAAATTAAATATTTTTATTTAATCAAGTCAAACTGTTTACTTGCGGTATAAGTTTGTAAACCAAAATGCCCGTAGTTATAGGTGTAAGTAGCATTTTCACCATAAATACGGCTTGAATGAATACCACCGACAGTACATACACCAGAGCCACATACAATTTCATTTATCCAACTCTTTATTGAAGCTTCTGTTATTTAAGTTCGTTTGTTTTTAGTCAATAAACTATAAGAGATTGAGTTACTGAAAAAATTCGGATATTGTTTGTGATATTAACAATAAATTAGAAAAAATGAGTAATTCTACAGGCTCGTTGGTATTACAAAGGATACACATGTCGAATATCTCTGATGATTTTTTGGAGTTGCTCCATGATTTTGAGTCACTACCAGATACGTTGAAAAGTGAAAGCATATTTGATATAGCAGGTTATCCTCACTATGAAAATGTATGTAGCAATATATTGGCATTTTACCTTAATCCAAATAATGAACATGGCTTGGGTAATTTGCTATTTTCATCTTTGATGAGTCTTGCAAAAGGAAATGAATCCCATCAAGACAACTTTCAAATCAACAGAGAAGTCTCAACCAACAAAGGTGGTAGGCTTGATATTGTTATTGAAACAGATAATCAAATAATAGGAATCGAAAATAAGATATTCCATCATCTTAATAATGATCTTGCTGACTACAGTGATTCAATTAACGCATGGGCTAAACCCAACCAGATGGATAAGGTAAAAATAATTCTTAGCATAAGAAAAGAAAAAGAAAGTTGTAGTTTCGTATGTGTCACTTATGAGGAATATTGGTCGAAAATAAAAGAACGTCTCGGTGATTATGCATCAACATTATCTCAAAAATGGCTCTTGTACCTCGTGGATTTTATGAGCTCTATTGAAAAATTGAATGGTAAAAATATGGAATTAGATAAAAATGATAAGTTTTTTATAGAAAACGAAGATAGGGTCAATGAGTTACTCAACGCCAGAAACAAGTTTGTATCTAAGGTGAATAATAAAGTAAGGGAGTTGTTAGAAATAATTGAAAAACCAGATGAGTGCGAGAAACAATGGATATATGCAAAGTCTTGTTTGGTTCATGATTTTAATCTATCAACCCACTCAATAGCATTTGACTTATGTGTTTCTGCAAAAGGCTGGGAATTAAAATTATTTGGTCGAAACAATGTATCTAAATCATACCTATTAGATCTTTTTACTATTATTCCTCTTTCTGGAAAAAAGGTCAAAATAAAGGATTCACGTCATATCTTAGAGCAATACAGTCTAAACACCAACCTTGATGAAGTGAAAAATGGATTTAATGAATGGGTGAGATTATTGATGCAATCGGAAGCTAATAAAAATGCTAACAAATAGCTCCAGCAGAGCGTTAGTTTTTTAATCTCTTTCTCAAATCAGGAGTTGGTTTTGAATCATATCGTTGCTGAAAAAGCGTTCTTTATTAAGTAGGCGATAAAGGTCGTTGTTAAGTGGTCAAGCAAAATTGGCCACAGTTTTACTTGACCACTTCACATTGACGATCACACTTACATGATGGAGTGGTTAGACACATACAAAACCCTCCCCTGCGACCAATACCCAAGATGAAAAAGGTCGAAGCCATAGTTACCGTTGGGAAAATGATATACCACTCAATGGAAAAACGAAGACAATCAATGCCACTAACATCGAGCATAGCTCTGAGTTGGGAATAAATTTAATCAAATTGGTATAACATAACGGTTAGGAAAAATTAAAAAAGCACCTAGCTAAAACGAAATGTTAGGTGCGGGGATGAGCAACTAAAGCTCAGAGATGAGGATGCTAGATCTGTGAGAATATATGGTTGGCAGCGCGAAATGCTTCTTGTG
This sequence comes from Alteromonadaceae bacterium, assembly GCA_016765535.1. Lineage (GTDB taxonomy): Bacteria > Pseudomonadota > Gammaproteobacteria > Enterobacterales > Alteromonadaceae. The sequence continues at coordinate 32,277 of JAESPQ010000026.1, forward strand.
CGGCAGGCGCGCCACAATAAACAGCACTGTGTAATAGCACTTCACGAATTTCTTCTTTTGTGGCTCCATTATTAAGTGCGCCGCGAATGTGACCTTTTAGCTCCTGTGGTGCTTTCAATGCCGTTAACATCGCAATAGTGATTAAACTCCGAGTTTTTAAATCTAACCCTTCACGTAACCAAGTAGATCCCCAACCATGTTGATTAATATAATCTTGCATAGGTTGAGCAAATTCATTCGTATTGGTTAAAGCACGATCAACAAACTCGTTCCCCATGACTTGCCGACGCATTTTTTCACCGTGATTCATTCTCACTCCTTAATTATTGCTTACTGTGCCGTCCATGCGCCATCCATAGGTAATGCCGAACCAGTAATACCACGAGCACTTTCACTACATAAAAACAAAATAAACTCACCAATTTGACGAGGATCTAGCATTTCAGGTAAGGCTTGCTTAGCGGTAACT
>JAESPQ010000027.1:0-33308 GCA_016765535.1 Alteromonadaceae bacterium
CTTTAGCCCATCAAGTTGACGGCAGCTCTTCATAAAAGATGCCGACCTACATTTCACGTTAAATATACCCCTCTTCGCGAAGCGAATTTGAGCCAGAGCGAAAAGCCTTGGCGCGGGGTATTTGATTGAAAACCCGCATTATCTAATAGAGAGTGCGGGTTTTTTGTTTGAATGAACATAAGTTTATATAAATTTTCCTGTATAAATATTACTTTGAGATAATAATGTTTGAAAGTTCATTCTTACGTGACAGAAAACTATTATTGTAATTTCTGTTTCACCATTTATATTATCTATTTTATATATAGTGCGATAATCGCCTTTTATTATTTCACGATATTTACCCTTAACATCAAAAGAACATTTTTTTCCTGAGTGAGGGTGTAAAATCAGCTGATTTTTTATATCATTTATAAGTGCTATTATTTTATTTTTAGCTTTATCATATGACATTTTTTTTGATAGCCAGTTAATTGCTAATTTAACATCTGTTTGTGCATTACTTTCAATTGAAAAATTCATTGGTTTTATCTAAATTGATGAAAGAAACTCATCTAAATTGCTCACCTTGTTTTTAGATATGTTTGCTTCACGATTAATAATTAGCTCCATAAATGCAATTTTATCTTGCTGAAATTGATATGACTCTGACGTTTGTATTACAAGTACTTCATGACCATTTTGGGTAATATGCATTGGTTCAAAGTCAAGTTCAGTAGGTAATTTTGCAGCATTTGCTTTCATGTAGCTGATTGGTTTAATGTTCATTTTTTAGTCTCCTATTCGTCATCCAGCACAAGGTTTTCATTAAACCATATTTGTACTGGTAGACTAAATTTAGACTTGTTTACTTGTCTTGTCAATTTAAATAGTCAATGAGGTTTGAATCTGATCTTATTGTTGCCACTGTGACTCCAAGCAGTGAATTATACTCCAAGCTGTAAAATTAAACTTTCAACTAAAGTTAAAAATCACCCACAAAAAAACCGCTAAACAGCGGCTTTTGAAAATAGTTAAGTAAATATTACCGTTACAAACGCTCTAACACGGCATCAGTAAAATCAGTAGTACCATGTGTACCACCTAAATCACCCGTAGTACGATCGCCAGATTCAATCACATCTTTAATAGCATCGCGAATTTTTTCAGCTTTATCACTCATATTTAAGTATTCAAGCATTTGAATGGCCGCTAACATTACTGATGTTGGATTAGCTAGGTTTTTACCCGCAATATCTGGAGCGCTGCCGTGCACTGCTTCAAAAATAGCACAATCTTTACCAATGTTTGCGCCTGGAGCCATACCTAAACCGCCGACTAAACCTGCACATAAGTCAGATAAAATATCGCCAAATAAGTTGGTTGTTACAATAACGTCAAATTGATCAGGGTTCATCACTAATTGCATACAACAGTTATCAACGATCATTTCGGTTGATTCGATTTCAGGGTAACGAGCGGCTACTTCACGCGCTATTTTTAAGAATAAACCTGAAGTAGATTTTAATATATTCGCTTTATGTACCGCAGTAATTTTTTTACGGCCTTCTTTTATTGCTGTTTTGTAAGCAAATTCTAAAATACGCTCGGCACCATCACGGGTGATTATACTCATCGCTTCTGCTTTGCTACCATCTGCAGCAGTGGTTTGTCCTAAACCAGAGTACATTCCTTCAGTATTTTCACGCACAGTTAAAATATCAATATTTTCGTAACGGGCTTTAGTGCCTTTAAATGAAATAACAGGGCGTAAATTAGCATACAATTTAAAATGCTTTCTCAACGTTACGTTAATTGAGGTAAAGCCTTCGCCAACCGGTGTTGTTAAAGGACCTTTTAACGTTACCTTGTTTTTTTCAATAAGTGTTAATGTTTCTTCTGGCACTAGTTCGCCATGTTTTTCTAATGCTGTTAAACCGGCATCGGCGAATTCATATTCAAAATCACAACCGACTTTATCAAGTACTTTTAGGGTTGCTTCAATTATGCTTGGACCTATTCCGTCACCAGGAATAACTGTTATGGTTTGTTTGGCCATTAAAAATCACCTTTTAAAAATTTGCTCAGTTATCGTGTAGTAATACCTAGCTAAACGATAAACTATAAATATAGCTGTAATATCAGCTGTTGGCGCGCTTTATATCATTTAGGCTGTTTGTAAGCTAGCATGAAAGTTTTCAGTTGCGCGTATGAACTTAACGATTGAGTTTATGATTGTTAAAGATTTTTATCCTTTAAGAATAAAATTAAGCCAATGTATAAGTCGATGTTGTTATTATAGCGGATTTGCGAGCTAATGCCTTGATTGTAAGGAGTGTTATGATCAGAAAAGCTATTTTATGCGATGATATTCACTATTTAATAGATTTATATTCATCAATAGCACTTTGGCCAATGGCATTTAGTTGGTTATTTTTAAATAATAACGCGGTACATTCATCTTCAGTAGTAATGCCGTCAGATTTTATATGTTGGGTGCGGTAATACATTAATTGATAATGGGTCGCGTTGACTTTTTTAGCTTCGGTTATGTCTGGGCTACCTAAGTCAGTAATAATTTGATCAATATTAAGTTGATCTAATTTTACTTTAGTGACGTATTGACGGTTATAGGCCTCTCGGTCTTCCCATTTCATATTCATTGGGCTATCGTCATAAAAAGTAATCACTAAAGCAACAAAAATTCCATAGGCAAGTAAGGCTAATGCGATCAGTGATAATACTTTTTTATTCATGAGAACCCTAGAAAATATTGATAATAATTCTTTTAGTGACTAATTATATTATTTGTTAACTTTATGTAAAGGAGTAATGTTAGTTATTTCACTTATATTACTATTTTTAGAGTGGTTCTTTGCCGCTAAATCATTTGTTGCATTATCTGTTGAGTCTACTGCGGGTAAACGAATATCTTTTAAATTGAAACCTAAAGGAATATCTTGTTTTAACGTTAATAATTGTCGACTTAATGTTATTTGACTTTGATTGTCAGTTAATTTTTGCTTTAAGGCTGCTTTTAAATTATCTGCTTTAAGGGTTTTAGATAATGATAAATGTTGGTTAAGTAATTGTGCAGCAGTCACTGAACCTATTGATGGTACACCCGGAATTTTGTTGGTGTTGTCACCCGTTAGTGTCCAAAGGTCTATAAGCTGGCAGGGTTTTACCTTAAATTTATCTATAACATATTGTTCATCTAAATAACGACGATTGAAATAATCATACACTCTAATATTAGGACTAAGTAAAGTTAAAAATATTTTGTCGGTGGAGACTATGGTGACAAATTGCCCGCGCAAAGCTACTTTTGTGGCTAGTGTAGCAATAAGATCATCTGCTTCATCTTGATCTGACTCTAAAGAGTCAACACTTTGTTTGAGAAAGTCATCTTGTATCGCATTTAAGTGATTAGCTAAATGCGAAGGCATTTTTTTTCGTCCTTTTTTGTAATCAGGATATAATTGATAACGCCAACAAGGATTTTTAGGATCAAAAACCATTAACGCATGGCTAGGAGATTGTTGACTGAGTATATTATGTAAGGCCGTACTACAGCCTTGTTGAGTATTGTTTAGTACTTGTTGTTTGGTATTTTCTGCTAAGGCATTGTTAAACAGAAATGGGCGTTCTTGTACGGCATAAATACGACGAATTAAATTCATCGCATCAATAAGTACAACATGTGCTGCCATTAGGTTTTTTCACCGACTATTTCATAACAGGGAATATATTCGCTACCAGGTAATTTCATTCGTTGTTGTTTTACAAATGATTTTAATAACTTATCCATTAGGAACATGATTTCAGTTTGTCCAGATATTTTAAACGGTCCATGTTGGCGAATCGCTTTTATCCCCGCTGATTTTACATTACCCGCGACAATACCTGAAAATGCTTTACGTAAATTGGCGGCCAGAGGTGCTGTTTCCATTGAGGTATTTAGGTTTAGTTCAGCCATGTTTTCATGGGTAGGCTCGAAAGGGTGTTGAAACTCTTCATCAATATGTAATGACCAATTAAAATGATATCCATCGCCCGTTTGTTTTCGATAGGTGATCACATCATCAAGTTTTGATTTTAAGGTTTTAGCAACAAACTCTGGATCATCAACGATAATGGTATATAATTTTTGTGCTTTTTCACCCAATGTTGCACCAATAAATGCATCTATCTCGGTAAAATAGTCGGCAGCACAAGCAGGTCCTGTAAGGATAATAGGTAATTTTTGCGCTTGGTTTTTATTGTTAAGTAAAATACCTAAAATATAGAGTAATTCTTCGGCGGTGCCAGCACCACCAGGAAAGATGACAATACCATGAGATAAGCGTACAAAACCCTCTAAACGTTTTTCTATGTCGGGCATGATCACTAATTCGTTAACAATAGGATTTGGTGGTTCTGCGGCAATAATACTTGGCTCAGTTAAGCCAACATAGCGACCATTACTAATACGCTGTTTGGCATGACCTAAACTGGCACCTTTCATTGGACCTTTCATTGCTCCTGGACCACAACCGGTACAAATATTAAAACCTCGTAAACCTAGTTGATAACCCACTTCTTTAGTGTACTTATATTCGTCTTGGCTTATGGAGTGTCCACCCCAACAGGTAATTAAATTAGGATCGGTTGATGGTAATATGGTGTTAGCATTACGTAAAATATCAAATACGCTATGCGTTATTTGATCAGTTACTGAGGTTAATTCATCGGCACTATAACAATAGCGATCATGAGTAAATAAAATATCGCGTAATACCGCAGATACTTGCTCTTGCACACCTTTAATTATTTTACCATCGACAAAAGCGTCTTGAGGTGGATGATTTAAATCAAGTTTTATGCCTCGCTCTCTGCGTAATACTTGAACGCTAAAATCGCTATAACGTTGGTAAATAGCTTCAGCATCATCTGTGGTGCAACCAGCGTTAAGTACAGCGAGCACACAATTTCGAAATAAGTTGTGTAAATCACAGGTGGCTGAATGTTGTAAGCGATTAACTTCGAGTTGTGACAATAAGTTCATATTGCCAACAGGATTTATTTGCACATGCATAGAAAAGTCCTTCTTTGTTTATTTACAATAACTTAAAAAGTAATAACAGACTTTTATAATGTATAAAAGTCTGTTATTAGTTATTGATTAAGGAAGATAAATAACTTTATTTTTACCTGAAGATTTAGCTTGGTATAAGCCTGTGTCTGCGCGCTCAAATGCCAAGTGAATATTGTCATCTTTGCGTACATGAGTGGCACCAATAGAGAGTGTTATGGTGACTTTATCTTGTTTGAATTTAAAAGGTAAGGCTGATATTTGTTGCCTAATAGTATCAAGTGATTTAACTAATTGTTGTTTGTCTATTTCACGATAAATAATAACAAATTCTTCACCACCATAACGGGCAATAAAAATATTTTTACTGAGATGTCTTTTCATGGTTTTAGCAATAACTTGTAAGGTCTTATCGCCAGCGGTATGACCATAAGTATCGTTAATACGCTTAAAATCATCAATATCGATTACCGCAATGCTTAACTCAAATTGTTTTTGTTGAAAACGTACCATTTCTTTAGCGAAATGTTCATCAAAAGCGGCACGGTTGTTTAATTTTGTTAGCGCATCTTGCAAGCTTTTTAATTGCTGTTCACGTAAACGTACTTCAAATTCTTTGCTTTGTTTTTCTAAACCATCAATTTGTGTTGACATGCTTGATAGTTGGTTTTCTAATAATTGTTGATTTTTTTGTTCAAGGTTGGATTTCTTTTCAATAGTACTAGCGATAAGCAGTAATTTTTCGTTTATTTCTTCTTTTATGTTAGACATTGTTGATGCTTTTTCTACCACACTGGTAACATCTTTCATTTGTTCTTGTAATTGAACATTAAGTTTATGGTATTCTTTTTGTGATGTATCATGAATTGATAGCGTATTTTTGACTGCTAATTGAACCGTAGAAAGTGTTTTACTTAGGGTAGATAAAAACGATTCAGCCGTTTCTCGTTCACTTTGTAGGTTTATTAACACTAAATCGAATGCTTTAATAAAGCAGTCGATAAGTTTTTCATGAGAAACTTCAGCATTTAACGATTTTTTAATAGTAGAAATTTGTGGTTTTTGTAATTCAGAAAGTGATAGTTCATCTAATAAGCTAGAAAATTTAGCTATTATTTTTTTATCTACTTTTTTCTCAATATTTTTTGTATTGGTATTTGTGGTTGTTTCTGCGGAATTATCAACAGCTAAATTCACTTTACTTTTTAAGGCTGTTTCATAAAGAGAAATAAGTTGTGTTAATGGCGATACATATTGAATTACTGCTTGTTTTTCATCGCTATTATCTTGTAATGAAGTCCGTAAATCACGTCTTAGTTGATCGGGTAAACCTTGGATCTTTTGTAATATTTTGCCTGAATTTTGAAATTGTTGATGTAATGCTTTTATATTAGAATCATTTCTAGCGGCAAATTTAAGTAATAATTTAGAAATAACATTAATTTGTATTTCTATTTCAGCTAAGGGAGCAGATTTGGTGAGCAGGGTTCTAAAAATTGCCAGTTTATTATCAAGTTCAAGATCTATACCTTTGCAGACATGCGATAATTTAGCAATAAATTGAATTAGTTGCCCTGATTGACGATTAAATCCTTCTTCGATTATCGCTCTTGCTTTAATGGCTGTATCAAGTTTTTTCTTTAACGTACGAACTTGTTCAGCGGCTACAGAATTGTCACCCATAAACGTTCAATGTTCCCAAAAGTGAAATAATTATTTAATTTAAATACACATACTGTCTAATTTATACCAAAATGGTGATAATTGTTAGTAGCTTAAAGATTTTTATTGCATTAATCGCATTTTTTTTGATTTAACTCAGTTAGCTTTATCTTGATAATTTAATTTATAGTGTTTTTTTGTTGATTCATCTTGTTTTCTCTTTACCTAAAAACACTTCCAACGTTACACTGGCAATACCTTTTTTATTACTTATTCACGAATATATGTACAAATCATTTAAACGATGTGTTGTTGGCACATTAATTTTCTTCTCTATTAGTTTAGCTCAAATTATACAAGCTGCCGTGATTGTTGATATAAATATTAACGATCCTGTTCACCACTTAGCTAAGATTAGTATTAACTTCGAAAAAACAACGGCAAAAAATTTATTGGTAAATTTGCCTACATGGCGTACTGGACGTTATCAAATTTTAAAACTTGCTAATGGTATTAGACAATTTAGTGCACAAGATCAAAAGGGTAACTTACTAACGTGGCGTAAAATTGATAAAAATACTTGGCAAATTAGTAAGGTAAAAAATAAAAAAGTTACTATTAGTTATCAGGTTTATGCTAATCAACTTGGTATGCGTACTCGTCATATTGATGACAGTCATGCTTTTTTAGACGCTTCTGCGGTGGTTATGTATACTCAAGAACAACGTGATGTTGAACAACAAATAAATTTAACGTTGCCGGCTAAATGGAAAGTTGCAACAGGGTTAGCGCAAGGTAAAACTGATCAGCAATTTTTAGCTAAAAATTATGATGTATTGGTAGACTCACCTATTGAAGCGGGTATTCATAAAAGTCGTAATTTTACGGTTGATGGTCGTGATTATCAATTAGTGATTTGGGGTGAGGGTAACTACAATATTGAAAAAATGACTGATGATTTAAAGGTGTTAGTTAAACAACCTAATAAAATTTGGCATGATTATCCTTTTTCACGCTATGTCTTTATGGTACATGCAACCAGTGGTGCGCGTGGCGCAACTGAACATATTAATTCAACTATTATTCAACGTTCTCGTTATGCCTTTAATACCCGTAAAGATTATCTTAGCTTTTTATCTACGGCTGCGCATGAGTTTGTGCATACATGGAATGTAAAACAATATCGTCCCAAAGGTTTATTTCCTTATAATTACCAACAAGAAAATTACACTAGCTTATTATGGCTTTCAGAAGGCTCTACCAGTTATTTGCAAAGTCAGTTATTAATGCGCGGTGAGTTGATGACGGCTAATGAATATTTAAAAGAGCTGGCTAAACGCATTAATGGTTATCTGCATAAACCGGGTCGTGATAGTCAAACGGTTGCACAGGCAAGTTTTGATAATTGGATAAGTGAAGGCGGTGATTATGCGCAAAATAACAGTGTTAATATTTACTCCGAAGGTTTTTTAGTCTCTTGGTTATTAGATTTTAGTATTTTAGCCGAAACTAAACTGGATAAAAGTTACCGCGATGTACATAACCTATTGTATAAAAATTATCGTTTACCGCATGCTTTTACTGAGCAAGATGTACAGCAAGTGATCAGTGATATTACGGGGAGTAATTATCAAGCTTGGTGGCAAAAAAATGTTCATGGCCATCCTAAACCTGACTTTAAACAGTTATTAGCACAAGCGGGATTACAAATTTCTTATGGTGATAAAGCTAAAACTAAAGCTTGGTCAGGATTAAAAACTAAAGCACATAAAAATGGTTTAGAAATCACTCGTATCGAAAAAAATAGTCCTGCATGGCAAAGTGGTTTTTCGTTAGGTGATATTATTATTGCGATTGATGGTTTACGAGTAAAAGAAAAGTCTTTGAAGGAACGTTTGGCTAATTTTAAAGGCGGCTATAGCGTTAAAATGACTTTTTTCCGTCGCGATCAACTCATGGTAAAAACGATTAAGTTGGCTAAACAGCCTAAAGGTGAATTAAAAGTAACACCTNTAAAGTCGGCAACTACGAAACAAAAAGNCTTTTTTAAAGCATGGACAGGGCTAAAATTTCCTAACAATAAAAAAGCTTAAATATAAAAGTTGTCTGCAAAAAAAGCAAAGCGCGATAAATAAGTATTTATCGCATTTTTATATTTTATTCTTTAGTTATTATTGTCTTAAGGTGCTATTGCCTTAAGGTACGTTGTGCAGGTGCTGTGGTTAAATGCGTTGATCTAAACGGGTTAATATCTAAACCACCACGTCTGGTATAGCGAGCAAAAACAGATAGTTGTTCAAACTGACCATATTGTTGTAAATCACAAAAAATGCGCTCAACACATTGTTCATGAAACTCATTATGTTGACGAAATGAAATTAAATATTCTAATAATACCTTATGAGATATTGGTGCGCCGCGATAATCAATATAAATACTTGCCCAATCGGGTTGGTTAGTAATTAAACAATTAGATTTTAATAAATGACTAACCAAATTCTCGGTAATTATTTTATTATCAACCGTGGTATTATCAACCGTGGTATTAGCAGCCGATATTAACGGCTTCAGTAATTGTTGTTGATAATCGTACTGGCTAACCGTTATATCAATATCATCAATGCAGGTTGCGCTTATTGAATTTATACTAAGGGCTGGGCAGTTATCAACGTTAAAAAGTGATACTTGTGCTGGTGCCATAGAACAGGCACTAAGATCTTTTATTAAAGCTTCTTGCACCGCTTGCCAAGTAGAAAATTTGGTTTGATTAAAACTATTCAAATAAAGCTTAAATGACTTTGACTCTACTAAATTAGCACTACTANAAAGAAAGCGAAATTCAGCAACGGCAACAACGGGCTTACCTTGATTATTTAACCATGATAATTCATAACCATACCAAACGTCTTCACCTACAAAAGGTAAATTTTTGTGAGTTAAAGCTAAAGCATCACGATTTAAGCTACGTGGCACTGCTTGCAATAATTCAGGGGAATACTGGGTCGTATAGGTTGTGGTTTTTCCTAACGTTAATTGCGTAAGTTCTTTTGCGTTTTGGTAAGTAGTCATAGACAATAGTAACATTAAAATAAAACGCCATTATAACGCTTTTCTTCATATTAGTAATGGCGTTAATTATAGGGGAACAATAGCGCTAATGAAATCAACTGAACTTTGCATAAATGATTTAAACCTTAAACAAGCAATATGGCAACTTGGTCAAGCTTATATTGAGGGCCATCAACAGCAACATAATACTTTGCCTGTTGCCGAAATTGATCCAGAATCACAATCGCCATGTCAGGTTGAGACTAAAGCTAATGAAAAAACAACTTGGCAAGTAGTAAAAATTGATAAAGAAATTGATTTTAAAAATATTAATAATGCATTAGATGTGGTGATACATAAAGATATCGAAGATTATTTTGGTACTATGTATGCGGATAGTCTTGCAGTACAAAGTGTTGATGGTAAGTTATCGCTATTATTTCCATGGAATATTGAAGATTTTCAACGTCTACAAGAAAATATTATCGGTCACATCATGATGAAACAAAGGTTAAAACAAAAAGTTACCGTGTTTTTTGCCGTGACCGATGAAGAAGATATGATTATATCGCTTGATAATGACAGTGGTGAAATTTGGGTTGAGCAAGTTGGTTGCAAACCTCATAAAAAACTCGCTAATTCTATGCAAGAATTTTTATCCAGCTTATCGTTTGATTTTTCCAAAGGATCTTGAGTGTTACTTGGTATTAATTAGTTATTAATTTTAACTTTTATGTTGTTTTATCCATTGCTTTATCTCTTGTAATTCTTGTGTAATGGGCTTTAAAACTTGCTGAATTAAATCGTTTAATTCCGTTTTTGACATAATAACCTTGTCATTGATCTCGTTTTGTTTTGTTGCTGTTATAGCTTTAGCCGAATAATTAGGCTGATGTTGCCAATTTCTTAAGACACCAATAATCGTTGGTAAAGGCACTGTTTGTGTTAATTGTGTTTTTATTAGTGCAACACTTGGTTTTTTACCTTCGTCGGCTAACTTATTGGCAATAACTAATATTTCTTCGGTGGTATTCATGATTTTACGGCTAATTGGATTTTTTATATAGTAACGAAAAAATCTTAATGAGAAAATAACTATTAATAACCTTTGTTCTTTTTATGATTTTTTAAGTAATTGTTAAATAATGTAATTTAGTGGTAACACTCTGTTGTTTGAGTTTATAGGTTTTTCTTTTAAGTTTTTGAATATTAATGGTTTAATCTTTGTATGCTAGTTTACTTTTAAAATTAATTATAGCGCAATATTGTTAACTATTTATAATGACGTTGAGTTTAGTGTTAAGCCTTAAATTGTTTAACAATAATAAGCTAATAACAATGGAACTTTAGCGAGTTAAATTAAGAGTGGAGTAAAAAATGTCAGAGCAAAAATCAGTTAACAAAATATTATTAGTTGAAGATGATCGCCAGTTATCTGAAATGATCAAAGACTTTTTAGAAAGCGAAGGCTTACATGTTATACAAGAGTATCGTGGTGACCGTGTTGCTAAAACGGTGGAAAAGCATTCTCCCGACTTAATTATTCTCGACTTAATGTTACCAGGTAAAGACGGTTTTACTATTTGTCGAGATTTACGTCCTGAATTTACTAAACCTATTTTAATGCTAACAGCAAAAAGCACTGATTTTGATCAAGTATTGGGATTAGAAATTGGTGCCGATGACTATGTAATAAAGCCTGTTGAGCCACGAGTATTACTAGCACGTATAAATGCTTTATTGCGTCGTGGGAAATTACCTGACGTAGAGCAAGGAAACAATGAAGTTGTGCATGGTAACTTAATTATTAATCGTAGTTCTCGCCAAGCCATTTTAGATAATGAAAAAATTGATTTAACTAGCCAAGAATTTGATTTGTTGTGGTTATTAGCAAGTCGAGCTGGTGAAGTACAAAATAGAGATTATATTTATAAAGCCGTTGTAGGACGTGATTATGATGGTTTAGATCGTAGTGTTGATGTACGTATCTCTAGGTTACGTAAAAAAATGCACGACAGTAACGAAAGCCCCTTTAGAATAAAAACTATTTGGGGACAAGGTTACTTGTTTGTTCCCGATGCTTGGTCATAATATCAACTTGGTATAACTCACTTTAAAAGCGAAAATTTTATGTTTTCGCTTTTTTGTTCGTTGTTTTTTACTACTTTATATAGGTATATTTTTCATGCGTTTAGGGAGAACATTTTTTAGTCTTTACTTTTTAATTATTGCTACCTTTATTATCTTTTCATGGTTATTAGATGAAGTATGGAGCTCGTATTTAGAACAAGATATAGAGTCTTATACGGGCTATAAAACTATGCTAGCAGCGGTGGGCGATTATTTACAACAACACCCAGAAGAACAATGGCCAGCGTTAGTGGCTAAAACAGCTAAAAAATATCAATTACCTTTATCCTTAGTGAGTTTGAAAAGTTTAACTAAAAAAGATCCCATCCATCTAAAAAGTTTACAACAAGGTAATACTCATGTTTATTACAGCGATGATGAAGTGGTTATTCATTACCGAATTGAGCAGAGCCCTTATGTGTTAAATTTGGGGCCGGCTAAAATGCCCAGCAGGCCGCGATATGAAGCGATCATTCGTATTTTAATTTTTATTCTCTTAGGATTTGTTATTTTTATTTGGGTATGGCCATTATCTAAAGATTTAGATGCCTTGAAAAAAGCGACAATTTCTTTTGGGAAAGGTGAGTTTAATAGTCAGGCTGCTAATGCTAAAACCACCACTGTAGCACCGATGATCAATGCTTTTAATATGATGGCGGCACGTATTAAACGTTTAATTGATGCCCATAAAGAGTTAACTAGTGCGGTATCTCATGAATTAAGAACGCCGTTAGCACGCACTAAATTTGCCTTACAAATGCTTTCAACGATAAAAGAAGAGAGTAAAAGAGAAAAATATTTACAGCAAATTCATAATGATGTTAATGAATTAGATGAACTCATTAATGAAATGCTCATTTATGCTGCTTTTGATAGCGACAAACCTAAATTAACGATTGATAAAACAAATATTGCGGAACTGGTAACCGAATTAGTGAATCATTACGAGCAATTTACGGGAGTATTAACCATTGAAAATAAAGTTCAGAATTTAATGATTGAATGCGATCAACATTTTATTACTAGAGCCTTGCATAACTATATTTCTAATGCAATAAAGTATGGAAATAATAGAATTTTGATTAAATTATTTACGCTCAGTAATACTTTGGTCATCTGTGTTGAAGATAATGGTGAAGGTGTGTCGGATGAATTTAAAGCAGTTATTTTTGATGCCTTTTCTCGTGGTGATCAATCTCGTAATAAAGAAACGGGCGGCTTTGGTTTAGGCCTTGCCATTGTTAAACGCATTATAGAATGGCATGGTGGCCACGTAAATGTTGAAGATAGTAAATTAGGCGGTGCGGCATTTTCATTTATTTTACCCATTAAACAGCCTAAATAAAAAATAACGACATATTTATATCAAGATTTTTGCTTATAAGTCGATAACTTAGTTACTAAAGAATAAACGCACGTAAAAGTAGTAACTATGCTAACAACCGAACAGCCTTTGATTGTTAAATTACCGCATGAAAATGCTGTGCTGTTTCATGAACTGCAATTAGGTTCAGAGCTTAATGAATGTATTCATAACGAAAGGCGTGCTGATTTTATTTTACTCTTAGCAATGCTAACGGAAGATGTACGTGAGCATAGCCAGTTTTTTGTTCCAAAAACTAATGTTAAAGAACGTGATTATAGCGATGAAGCATTACGTAAAGCCTTTCATTTGCCTAATAAAGCATTTTTAGCATTACAAAAATCAACGGATATTGAAAAATTATCACAGTCTAAATTAATTGTTGATCAACAATTGGCCACCATGCATTTACAAGATGCGCTAACTCCAAGGCCTTTGGCTTTTCGTGATGATGCTAATTATATTACGAGTAATATTTTGAGTGATACTAATATTCATTGCCAAGTTAAAATACAACAGAAAGTGTATCATGAAAAAAAATCGACTAAAAAAGAGCTTAACGACAAAGAGCAAAATAGCAAAGAGACAAGCTTAAATGCAGCCGCTTTTTTTAATGCTAAAGCTTGGTTAGATAATATTCAAAATTCATTGGTAAATGGCAGCAATGTACGTTTGCAAACCGCTTAACGTGTTATTTTTCAATAATTAATTTTAAGAAATATTGATTTTTCAATATAACCTAAAACCTTACTCCACAACATTTCTTAAATTTTTTATTACTGTTGCAGGGGCACAAATCATTCGCTTTAACTTTATTTAACAATTTATGATTAATTATATCACCCTCTAAATAACGCCATTGATCATCTTCATTAATAAAAGTCGACAATTCTTGTAAACAAAACAGTTTAGCTTTCTGTAAATAAAGTGCTGAAAACGCAACGGTAGCCAATGTTTGCTGTTTTTCTTTAAAAGAAGAAGAAGCTTGATGTATGGTTAATTTTATCCATTTACACTGTTTTGCCCACTGTTCAATATCGGTAACTGATTGTGCCTGCTTTACGGCATTAGCATAAGTATTATACAAATAAGTTGCGTTTTTAGTTGCATAAGCGCTATAACGTGAACGCATTAATTGTTCGGCTGTTTTTGCATGCTTACCCTCAAGAATAGGTTGGCAGCATTGAGTAAACAATTTAGTTGAACCACAAGGACAGAGCATATCAACATATCAGGTATTTAAAATATAAAAGGATTATACCGTTAACTTTAAGTCTACCCAAATTACTTTAAATATTACTGACCATTACACCCTGAGTTACCTATATGGGGTATGTACAATTAATGCAAGACTGGCTCGTTATTTAAAACAATACATTGGGTATTACCTTGTTTAGCATAGTGATTAAAGGTTGATAATTGCTGTTGATCAAAATTACTATTACATAAAATAATAGCGCAACAGTTACCTTTAATTAATGTGTTTTCTATGTTTTTTGTAGACAAATTTACTTTTTTTGAATTAATTCTTAAAATTTTTGTTGAGTTTATTGTGTTGTTTTTAGATAACGTATCAATATCTTTTTGTTCAGGATCTATCATTAATATCCAACGTTTATCTTGTTGATGCTGCTGGTAAATATTAATAAATTCTGTAACTAAATTGGCTTCTTTAAATGTTTTTTTTGTATTGATATTGAATTTGTTTTCTGTGGTTACTAATTGTTTTTTATGGTTTTTAAAACTTTTAATTGAACTATGTAGATCGATTTTTGTAACCAATAAACTTGCCGCTCTATTTCTTAATATATTGATATTTAGTGGTGTTGATGTATTAGCGTTTAATGAAGTCATAACAAACCTTTAAATAATAATTTGCATACTGTGTTTTTATACAGTATATAAAGTTTGATTATTAATCAAGCAAAATATTAAATAAATTTTACTACTTTAATTTGCAAAGTATAAAAAATAGACTATATTGAGTTGTTGAAGTTAATGTTTTCTCTACTTTTAACTCCATTTATAAAAATTCGTGTTCAATTAAGTGTTATTAAATATTTACTTAAAAAGAAAACTAATATAAAAAAATAAGGAATAACTGGCATGGAAGAAAATTTACTTAGTAGTCTTAAATCAGCTAACCAAACACTCGATGATTTACAAGATAATAATATCGCAACAGAAGATTCAGCAGGATCTTTATTACGATTAAGTAGTGCTTTAAAAAATATTGATAAAGAAGTGAATAAACTTCGTAATATTATGAATGTTAATCTAAAAGCTAGTCGTTGATTCGTTTATCCTTAACTAAAATTAATTCCTGAATTCGTATAATAAGTGCATATCCTTTGTTTGGCTTTTTATCTTATTTTGCCTTCAGACTTCCCTAAGAAATATTTGTTATACTGTTTTTCACCATCGTGAAAAATAATTTGAGCAGCAAATGAGAATATTATTGGTTGAAGATGACTTGCCTTTAGCGCAAGGATTACAAATTTCTTTACGTCATCAAGATTTTGCCGTTGATCATGTTAGTAATGGTAAAGATGCACTTAATACTTTAGCTTTTGCGGATCATGATATGGTGATCCTCGATTTAGGATTACCTGATATTGATGGTTTATCTGTACTTAAAGAAGTAAGGAAAAATAAATCGGCTATCCCCATTATTATTTTAACGGCGCGTGATTCTGTTGAAGATAAAGTTCAGGGCTTAGATATTGGTGCCGATGATTATTTAGTTAAACCTTTTGATATAAGTGAATTAACAGCAAGATTACGAGTGATAGAAAGACGTCTAGGTACTGCGAATAGTTCAATAATAACTATTCATAATGTAGTTATTGATACGTTGGCACATAAAGTCTTAGTAAATGAACAGGTGATTAATTTAGCAAAAAAAGAATATATGGTGTTAAAGTTATTGATAGAAAATGCGGGTAGAATTCAATCTAGAGAGCAAATTGAATCTCATTTATATGAATGGGGTGAAGAAGTTTCTAGTAATGCTGTCGAGGTACATATTTCTAATATTCGTAAAAAGTTACCTGAACGATTTATTAAAACTATTCGTGGTGTCGGCTATACGGTAGAAAATTAATGCTAGATCAATTATTCTCAAATTTTATAAATAGTTAATTAAATGTCTATTCGCCGTTATCTAATGCTTATTATTATTTCAATTATTACATTAATTGTTTTTATTGCCGCTATTCAAGGCTATAAAGCGAGTATGCTACAAGCGGCAGACTTATTTGATGTACAATTAAGTTCATTTGCAGATACCCTAATTAGTTTAGAACCACAAAAAAATAATATAAAGGTTAGTTCTAATGATACCTTAGCCTTTCAGCTATGGAGTAATAATCGCCTAATATCTAAAAGTAGTAATACCCCTCAACAAGCTATTAGTTCGTTTAAACATGGCTTTAGTGAACATAATTTTATGGGTAAACGTTGGCGTGTATTTAGTTTGAAAAAACATAATACGTGGATCTTAGTAGCACAATTATTAAAACCTCGTTTTGAGCTGGCTGAAAAGGTTATTTTGTCTGCGGTTACGCCTATTATTTTAACCATACCTTTATTAAGTATAATTATTTCTTTAATTATCAGTTATGGTTTAAAACCACTACAGCAATTAAAAGAACAGTTAACTAAAAAAAATATTAATGATTTAAGTACTATAAATATGGAGCACGCGGGTAAAGAATTACAACCAATAATTGACACCTTAAATAGAGTGTTAAGTCAGCTTGATAAGGCATACGAACGTGAAAAACGTTTTGCTTCCGATGCGGCTCATGAATTAAGAACACCCCTTAGTGTGTTGAAAATAAATGCTCATAATTTACAATATGAATTGGGTAGTGACAACGAATCGTTAAATAACTTAATGGCTAGTGTTGAACGTATGGTGCATGTAGTAGAACAAATACTTAAGTTGAATCAAACTAACCCCGAACAGTTCTCTCAGCAAATGAAAAAAATAGTATTAACACCTATTGTGCAACAAGTTATTGCACAACTATATACTGATATATCGGCACGAAAACAGATAATTGAGTTTGTTGATAACAATATTGAGATTTATGGTAATGATTTTTGTATTGCAACCTTAGCACAAAATTTAATTGCTAATGCTAGTAAATATACACCATTAGGCGGACAAATTTTAGTAAGTACTTTACAGCATGGAGAGAATTTTATTTTACAAATAGAAGATTCTGGACCAGGGATCACTGAAGAAGAAATAAACAAAGTATTTGATCGTTTTTATCGCATAGGTGGAGACTGTAATAATTCAAAAGTGATCGGTTGTGGTTTAGGTTTAGCCATAGTAAAACATATTGTGGTATTACATCAGGGGTCAATAAAGTTATCTATATCTCCTCAGTTACAGGGGTTAATGGTAACGGTGACTTTTCCTTCTTTGCTTGAACATCATCATACTGTAGCTAAAAAAACGGTTGAGGTTCATTCGTGAGGAGTAGATTAATCATCAATATAGCTAAAAATATAGCCGTGGGGATATTTTTATACTGTGGTTGGCAAATTTCTTTGTGGGCTAAGCGCCCAGAATTTATTATCCATATTAAAGATCATTTATTTTATCCAGCACAATTAAATATTCCTGAAAATATAAAAGTAAAATTAATTGTGATTAATCAAGATAATACCCCTGAACAATTTGATAGTTTTGATTTAAATAGAGAAAAAGTTATTTTTGCGGGTAAAAAATCTACTATTTTTATTGGTCCCTTATCATCGGGCGAATATCATTTCTTTGGTGAATATCATCCCAATACAGCTAGAGGAGTAGTGATTGTAAATAGTGAGGTTAATAATGTTGATTAATACCGTTATTTTATTATTACGTAATACTTTACCTATTGTTATTATTATTGTTTTATTATCATTAACGTTAAAAGACTATTATTTAAGAAGCCTTTTTAAAACATGGTTAATTACTCTGTTATTTAGTGTTTTTAGTGTGTTTTTTTTAGTTTATAACCTTGATAATATTGCACAACTGTATCAAGGGCTCGCATTAGAATTATTGTTTTCGCTAGCCTTAATGGGTATTTATTTACTGATCGTTTTTTATCTTCAACAAACGTTATTTCAAGGCAATAAACAACGACTTAATTATTATGCCATGGTGATATTTTTTTTAGTGTTAACCGTAAATGCAAGCAACTTTTTTATTTATTTCTCGGGCTTTTGGTCGCAAACCGATTTACAAGTTTCTTTATCGGTTGGTATGCTCTTAGGCGTAGGAATTTGTCTTAGTATTGGTATTTTATTATATTTTATCTTGTTGTTTGTTCAGCTTAAGTATCAACACACTTGGGCTTTACTCTTGTTGTTTTTATTTGCCAGCGGACAACTCAATCAAGCATTAAATTTATTATTGCAAATAGACTTTTTACCCAGTTTTGAATCAGTGTGGGATAGTAATTTTATCCTTAATGAAAACTCTGAATTAGGTTACTTTTTTACCGCGTTATTCGGGTATGAAGCAACGCCTTCACTTTTGCATGTAAGTGTTTATTTAAGTGCTTTAGGTATTCCTTTAGGTGGTTATTTTTATTTAATAAAGAATAAGATGGCGTTAGTCAAACAGGAAAATACACATGAATATTCTTAATAAACTAACGATAAAAAGTTTAAATAGAGCCGCGCTGTTTTTTATTTTAATAATGATGACAATTTCTATCAAGTTGTATGCGAATAGTGCAGCCATTGACAAAATATACCATCCTTACGTTTTACCTAATGAAACCGAAGTTGAATGGCGGTTATTATCGCAACATAATGATGATGTTAATGTGTTACTCCAGCGCTTAGGTTATGGTTTTTCATTATCAGAAAATATAACGGTAGAAGGCTATCTTATTGGTGAGAGAAATATTACCGATGAGTTTGATTTATCGGCTTATGAGCTTGAAGTTCGCTGGATGTTAACGGAGCAAGGGCGATATTGGGCAGATTGGGGAGCTTTGTTTACCATAGAAAAAAAAGACTCAGTTAATGATTGGTCAGCAAAAGCAGGGATTTTATTTGAAAAAGAAATAGCACGTACTAGCTTGACGATGAATTTTTTTATTACTCAAGAATGGGGCAATAGTCCACATAATGCTAAACGAGAAAATGAAACTGAAACGGATTTTCGCTTGCAATATCGTTATCGTTGGTTACCGCAATTGCAACCAGCGATTGAGCTTTTTTCAGGCAATGACTATTTAGGTATAGGCCCTGCATTTATGGGCTTGCAGCGTTTTGATCGCGAAAAGCAATTAAAGTGGGAAATGGGCTTTATTTTCGGTTTAAATCAGTATAGTACAGAGCAAGCCTTTCGTATTAATATTGAATATGAGTTTTAAGTTTTTATATAAGTTTTATGTTATTTGTTTTTTAACTGCTCACTTTTGCGATAATTTGTTGGTGTTTGCTGTAGTTTTTTTTGAAACCAACGATAAAAAGATCTCGCTTCGCTAAAGCCAAGTTGCAGACTTATTTCGTCAATATTAAGCTGACTGTTACCTAATAAGTATTTACTTTGTTTTAAGCGCACTTTGTCAACAATTGCTTTAAAATGTGTTTGTTTTTCTTTTAGTCGTCTTTGTAATGTTTTACTGCTTATATTAAGTTGTTGAGCAATATATTGTTGATTAAGTTGCTGATTTTGTAATTGTTGAAAAACTAATTGTTGAGTCAAAGTGACAATATCATTATTTTCCCCCAAAGTAGCTATAACGCTGCTTGCATGTTGTTCTAAGGTTGGCAATAGTTGTTTATTACCTTTATTTAGCGGTAAATTTAAAAAAGCCTTATCAAACACAATTTCATTAACGTGTTGATTAAATAATACCGGACAATTAAACACTCGTTGATATTCAGCACATTGAGCTAAATTAGGCGTTGGGCGTGTTAACTGCACTTGTATGGGCGCACCATTTTTACTAGTGAGGTAATGCGCAAAGGTTAGCCATGAAGCTAGGCAGTTATCAACCATGTGGCGGCGAACTTGTTTGTTAGGAAAAATACAACTCCAGCTAATGCTAAATAAATCTTCTTGCTCGGTTAGTGTGGTAGTACCCATATCACCAACTAGCTTTTCAAACGGTTTGATTTTAGTGATCGCTTCTCCTAATGTTTCACAACTCATCACAATAAAGCCTAAAATACTATAAGAACCAGCTTGCACGTATTGTGCAGTGTGCAAACCAAAAAGTTCATCAGCAGACAAAGTAATCAATTCATTAATAAGTTGTTGAAATTTCTCTCCTGAAATACTTTGATCATGATCGGCTAATAGCTCAGGTGTTAATGCTAGCCTGCTTAAACATGACTCAATACTTAATTGTTGTGCCATAGCTAGTTGTAAATATTGATTAACCGCAGGAATAGAGGCACGTCCTAGTGATAACGGTTCAGCTTTTTGTATTGACATGTCTTTATTGTCCACTTTTGTCCCTAAAACTGTCTTTAGAGGACATTTTTTTTTAACGACTTCCGTTTTATCATAAATAAATATTGATAGCGAATGGTAATTAAGATGCGACGTTGGAATGGTTGGGGTGATGAAAGTAAAAGTATGGTGATGCCTGACTCGGCAGCAAAATTTTTGCAACAAGAGTTAGGTAAAACTAAATGTCTTGCCGATATTAGTTTAACTGAAGTGCTCACTAAAGTCCCTAATACCCGATTAAGTCAACAACAATTGGATCATTTTTCTTGGTTAACAGACGATAAAGAGCAACGAGTGCGTCATGCTAAAGGACAATCGTTGCCAGACTGGTTAGCCATGCGTAGCGGAAATATTGATGTTTTTCCTGATGCGGTAGCGTTTCCTGAAAATCGTCATGATATTCAAATATTATTGCAGTGGGCGCAGCAAGAAAATATAGTGCTAATTCCTTATGGCGGTGGCACCAGTGTTGCGGGGCATATTAACCCGTTAAAATCTACTCGCAGTGTTGTTACTGTTGATATGTCACGCCTTAATCAATTACTTTATTTAGATAAACAAAGTCAACTTGCCACTTTTGGTGCAGGTATTCCAGGCCCTATGGTTGAAGCACAATTAAGAGCGCATGGTTATACACTGGGACATTTTCCGCAATCGTTTGAATTATCGACCATTGGTGGTTGGGTGGCGAGTCGCTCTAGTGGTCAACAGTCTTTACGTTATGGTCGTATCGAGCAATTATTTGCCGGTGGGTTTATGGAAACTTTTAATGGCTCGCTTGAACTACCTACTTTTCCTGCTTCTGCCGCAGGCCCTGACTTTAAAGAAATTGTACTGGGCAGTGAAGGGCGCTTTGGTATTATTAGTGAAGTTAAAGTAAGGGTAAGTAAACTTGCCGAGCAAGAGCAATTTAAAGTAGTATTTTTTCCTACTTGGCAACAAGCGACACATTTTTGTCAAGATATTGCTCAACAGCGTATTCCCCTTTCTATGCTTCGTGTTTCTAATGCACAAGAAACACAAACTCAACTTAAATTAGCAGGGCATGAAAATGCGATTAAATGGTTAGAACGCTATTTAAGTATGAGTGGAGCTAAACAACAAAAATGCATGTTAACCTTTGGTTTAACTGGGTCAAAAGTACAAATATCAACGAGTAAGAAGCAATTAAAACCGTTACTAAAAAAATATAAAGGTGTTTCAACGGGTAGTACATTAGGTAAACGTTGGTGCGAAAATCGTTTTAAGTTTCCTTATTTACGTGAAGCATTATGGGAAAAAGGTGTGGTGGTCGATACACTAGAAACGGCGACAGATTGGCATAATGTTGATAATTTAATGGCTAAAGTTGAAAGCAGTTTAGCGAATACTTTGCCTAACGAAAAAGTACATGTATTTACGCATTTATCCCATGTTTATGGTCAAGGTTGTAGTTTATATACCACTTATTTGTTTGTTAATGGTGATAGTTATGAACAAACACTGGCTAAGTGGAAAACGTTAAAACATGCGGCTAGCCAAACTATTGTTGATAATGGTGGAACTATTAGCCATCAACATGGTGTGGGTAAAGATCATGCTCCTTATTTGGCGGTCGAAAAGGGCGAGCAAGGCATGCAACTGCTTACCAATTTGTGTCAGCATTTTGATCAAGATAATTTGCTAAATCCTAATACCTTGATCGTAACGGCTGAACAAGTGAGTGAACAATAATATGTCGACTGATGCCAAACAGCATAATAAAACAAAGCGTATTAACAAAATCAGCAGAGCGCAGCGGCTTGCTAATATTAGTGCGCAACCACAATGGGATATGATCATTGTTGGCGGTGGTATTACTGGTGCAGGAATTTTTAAATTGGCTTGCCAATTAGGTTTGAAAACCCTATTAGTTGAACAAAAAGATTTTGCTTGGGGCAGTTCTAGTCGTTCTTCAAAAATGGTGCATGGTGGCTTACGTTATATAGCACAGGGTCAAATTAAATTAACGCTTGAGTCAGTGCAAGAGCGCGAAAAACTATTAACTCAAGCCCCTCATTTAGTGACTGAGCAAAGTTTTGTTATGGGGCATTATCAAGGACAGTTTCCGTGGCCGTGGATCTTTAATAGCCTGCTGTGGGTATATAAT
This sequence comes from Alteromonadaceae bacterium, assembly GCA_016765535.1. Classification (GTDB taxonomy): domain Bacteria; phylum Pseudomonadota; class Gammaproteobacteria; order Enterobacterales; family Alteromonadaceae. The sequence goes on from JAESPQ010000027.1 coordinate 22,862, forward strand.
TTATTCGCACCACGCAGTGTCAACAATCAGCAGCAAGCTCAAAGGCATACACAAGTAGAGAATAATAATAAAGGTTATCTACCGTTATCCATAAATGATTTTAGTTATGTTGTGCCAGCAACGAAGACTAAAAACAGCCAAGGCGCAACACAATTTAGTGATGCGATAACTGATGATGCGCGTTTAGTGTTAAGGCTTATTCAAGAAGGTCAACAACTTGGTGGGCAAGCCATTAATTATTGCCAAGTTGAACATTACCTTTTTGGTGAAGTTGCAAGCGATAAAATAGTTGGTGTGTATGCACACGCCGAAACAGCTCAACAATCGTCTAAACAATCAGCTGAACAAAAATTACCTAACCCAGCTGATCCGCAACAAACAATGTCCTTAAATTTAAAGGCTAAGGTGGTTGTTAATGCAACGGGAGCATGGGCTGGTGAATTAGAGGTTACGAATAAAGGTACTAAAGAAAATAGCAAATTAACGAATAAAGTATCGGTGCCAGCAATAAAAATACGTCCATTGCGCGGTAGTCATATTATTGTACCGAGTTGGCGTTTACCTGTTGCCAGTGTGGTGGTTATTTTGCACCCGCAAGATAAACGACCTGTACAAGTATTTCCATGGCAAAATGTCACTGTTATAGGGACAACGGATGTTGAACATAAACAGGGTTTAAAAAATGAAGCAAATATCAGCCAAGACGAATTAAGCTATTTATTGGCTGCGGTTGATTTTCAGTTTCCCAGCAGTAAATTAAATCATGATGATATTATTTCAACGTATGCAGGGGTAAGACCCGTTGTCGCGAGCAATAGCTTTATTTCTTCCTCAAAAGAAAAACGCGATCATAGCATTTGGCAGCAAGCGGGTTTAGTAACAATTGCAGGGGGGAAGTTAACTACTTTTAACGTTATTGCTAAGCAGGTGTTAACACTTTTATCTACTGAATTAGGGCTAGCGCACACAGATTTTTCTTTTCCTGTCTTTGATTTACCACGATTTGATGATAGCTTAATCGTTAAAGAGGCGAAAAAAAATAACCTGAGCGATCATCATTATCAACATCTACTTGCTTGTTATGGTGGTTTAGTCACTGATTTTTTAGAAAAAAGTGCTAAAACACAATTGACCGAAATTTCTTATAGTCGTCATTTATGGGCCGAATTAGTTTGGGCTATACACTACGAACAAGTGCAGCACCTTGATGATTTACTTTTACGCAGAACACGTCTTGGCAATGTTTTACCCAATGGCGGAGTTGCTTTACTTGGTGTTATAAAAATACTATGTACAACACTATTACACTGGAGTGAAAGTAAGTGGGATTTTGAAGTTCAGCGTTATAAAAAACTGTGGAAAGCCAACTATAGTTTACCTCTTTTAAATAAAAACAATAATAAAACAGCATTAAATTAAGCTGTATTAAGAGGTTAAAAATGAATAGTAAGTATAAAGACAGCAACAAAAATCCTAGCGAAGATCTAATTTTAACTATCGATAATGGTACGCAAAGTATTCGTGCTTTATTGTTTGATTTACAAGGAAATTTAGTCGCTAAAAGTCAATTGGTATTAGACCCTTATTTTTCGCCGCAACCCGGTTGGGCAGAGCAACACCCAGATTATTTTTGGCAAAAGTTAACAGAAGTTTGCCAACAATTATGGCAACAAGCGGATGTAATAGAGCAAAACTTTAAATCTCGTATTGTTGCTATGACCCTAACCACACAACGTGGCACAGTGATTAATTTAGATAAAGACGGCAAACCACTACGTCCTGCTATTTTATGGCTTGATCAACGTCTTGCTGAAATAGAAGAAGAATATAAAGGGATGATGCCCTGGTATTGGCAAGTACTATTTGGTTTGGTGGGACAAACTAAAATGGTGAACTATTTTCGTCGTAAAGCGCAAGCCAATTGGTTTAGTCAAAACCAAGCAAAACTCTGGTATAGCACAGATAAATTTTTACTGCTATCAGGGTTTTTAACGTATAAATTAACGGATAATTTTAAAGACTCTATTGGTTGCCAAGTCGGCTACTTACCTTTTAATTATAAAAAACAACAATGGTCGAGCAAATTCGACTGGAAATGGCATGCTTTACATATTAAACCAAGCATGTTGCCCAAGTTAGTCGCTCCTGGTGAATCGTTAGGCGTATTAACCGTTGAAGCTGCACAAGCTATTGGACTTGATGCGGGTTTGTCTGTTATTGCCTCTGCATCTGATAAAGCTTGTGAAGTGTTGGGCTCTGGTTGTATTGAACCCAATGTTGCCAGTATTAGTTATGGCACCACCGCGACAATTAATACCAACAATACAAAATATGTTGAACCACAGTCCTTTTTACCGCCATTTCCGTCGGCTATTCCTAAACAATATAATAGTGAAGTGATGATTTATCGTGGCTTTTGGATGGTTAAATGGTTCAAACGTGAATTTGGTCAACACGAACTATTACAAGCAGTAAAGCAGGGTATTCGTCCTGAAATTTTATTAGATGAATTAGTGAAAAAAGTACCTGCTGGTTCTATGGGCTTAATGCTACAACCTTATTGGTCGCCCGGTTTAAAACACTTAGATGCTAAAGGAGCGATGATAGGTTTTGGCGACGTACATACCAAAGCTCATGTTTATCGCGCTATTTTAGAAGGTTTGGCTTACGGCCTTAAAGATGGCAAGCAGTCGATAGAAAAACGCCAAAAGAAAAAAATAACGCAATTAATGGTCTCTGGTGGTGGTTCGCAATCAGATGTTGCCATGCAGTTAACAGCCGATATTTTTAATTTGCCAGTACATCGCCCACACACTTTTGAAACATCAGGTTTGGGTGCAGCGATTAATGTTGCGGTTGGTTTAGGTTATTTTGACGATTATAAACAAGCGATTAAAACAATGACCAGAACAGTTAAAACGTTTAGCCCTGATCCTAAACACGTTGATCTTTATCAACAGTTATTTGAACAAGTCTATTTAAAAATGTATCGCCAATTAAAACCACTTTATAAAAGTATAAAAAAAATAACGGGTTATCCAGAGTGATCCCTTTAATGAAATCAGTTGAATATAAAANTAAAAAATAAAGCAGAATAAAATTCTAATAAACCAAAGTAAAATAAGAATAAGGAAGCAAAATGCAATATACCCGTCGTAAATTTTTAAGAACCTTAGTCGTTAGTGCTAGCGCTGTTGCCACTAGTGTATTGGTGGGCTGTGGTAATTCTACAAACATCATAGGTGGTGCGGTTGCCATGGAACCTAGTAGTATTACTTTTAAAGATGGTAGTCAGTTTTTTCCTCAATCGGTAGTCTCGGGCGATCCTAAACCAAATTCGGTTATTTTATGGACACGCACTGACATGGGTAGCAATGCTGATGTTGAGGTTATTTTGCAAGTGGCTAATGACGAACAATTTAAAGATTTAGTGGTAGAACAAACCTTTACCACCAGTGCTGATACAGATCATTGTTTAAAAGTACGAGTAACTGACCTTAACGCCGCACAGCACTATTACTATCGTTTTGTTTATCAGAATAATGACATTAATTATATTAGCCATACTGGTCGTACTAAAACTGCACCCAATGTTGATAGCGATGTTGCGGTGAAATTTGCTTATGTGTCGTGCCAAGATTATATAGGCCGTTATTACAACACTTATCTTTCAATTTTAGATAACGATGATTTAGATTTTGTGGTGCATTTAGGTGATTATATNTANGAAACNACAGGCGATGCNNTNTTTCAACAAAGNACGAGTGATCGTTCAATAGAATTTACTGATAGTGAAGGTGTGTTAACGATTGGTNTGGGTAACAATAAAAGCCAAGCNGCCAATAGCTTAGATAATTATCGNCAANTNTATAAAGTNTATCGTAATGATGAAGTGATGCAAAAAATTCATGAACGCTTTCCGATGATCGCTATTTGGGATGATCATGAATTTTCAGATGATAGCTGGAGTGACAGAGCTACTTATTTGGATGGTGCAGCCGATGAACAACAAACCCAACGCAAAAANAATTCTGAAATTGCCTATTTTGAATATATGCCGATTGATCACGAACAGCCACATACTCAAACTACATTAGGTACAGGTGAGTTAACCATTGACGATAGTATGTTATTCCCTAATACCCGTATTTATCGTGACTTTCATTTTGGCAAACATTGTCATTTAGTGATGACCGATTTTCGCACCAATCGCCCTGATCATATTTTACCTGAAGATGCCTTTCCNGCAACAGTGGCATTAGATCAAACGACACTAACAGGCTTTTTATTGGCTACAGGCATGCCACAATTACAAGTTGATGGCGTTGTGACGCAAATGTCGCCGTACATTAATATTGATGATGCACCCTTTGCACCCTATAAAAGTGCCTTTTTAGAAATATTTACTGGTTTGTACGCGCAAGCATTATTAGCACGCATTGAAATGCCACAGCAAGAAGCATTAGCTAAAGCGCAACAACGCGCGATTGCGGCAGTACAAGGTAATTTAACCACGAGTTATTTAAATCAAGTATTAGCTGGCGCGAAAGCAAGCTTACCCAGTGATCATCCTATTCAACAATTACCTGCGTTACCCGAAACAGGTGTAGCGCAAGGTTTAGCCTTTTATACTATGGGTAAAACCTCATTGTTTAATTATTTAGGTAGTCGTTATTTTGTTATAAAAGATACTTTTGATATTTATGCAGGCTATAAAGAGTTTATTGCACAGCAGCAAGGTAAATCAGTGCAAGGTGGTTTTGATACCGCACAAACTAACTGGATAGCACAAACTTTTGCCACCTCAACCAGTACGTGGAAAATATTAGCGAGTTCAGTGTCGTTTTCACCACTAATGTTTGATTTTTCTAGTTCACGAGCAGATTCAGGCTTAGTACCATTAGAATTTGTGCTTAATTCTGATCTTATTCCTGCGCCATTAAAACAACGTTTTTACTTAGAAGCTGATCAATGGGATGGTTTTCCACAATATAAAACTAACTTTATTGAAAATGTATTAAGTCAGTTTGGTGTTATATCCTTAGGGGGTGATGTGCATAGCTCGTATGTTACCAAACATAAAGCGAGTGATGTTAGTGGCTTAAGATCTTTTAACTTTACGACCTCATCAATATCATCAGGTACTTTTGGCTCATTTTTAGAAAACGGCATGAATGATATTTTAGGTCAACTGGGCGATATTCCTGCTGAAGTTGCTCAACTGCCATTATTTTTTGATGATTTAGTCAAAACAGCAACACAACGTGACGATATTAAAGATGATTTAGTTTTTTCACGAATGAATGAACATGGCATTGTCATTGTTGAAGCTAATAGTGAAGAAATGCTAATGACTTTTCATAATATTCCTCCCCAAGTTAATGGTGTTGAAACTATTACGCAAAGTTTTTATGACAAAAAAGATGAATATTTAGCGATGGTACGTCAATATCAATTTAAAGTGAAAAATGGTGAATTAATGCGATTGAGTTAATGCGCTTAAATTAACCCGTATTTTGCTATTTAAGCATAGGAGTATTTGTTTTATTGATAAATACTCCTTTATTTTTAGAATAAGTTGGTTATTTAATTTTAAATTGTATATAACTAGTTATATTCATTATAAAATTATTTTATATTATGCATAAAATAGCCTTAGATACGGTTAAATCATTAGCAAACTATCTCACCATGAAAGGGATAGATCGCAAATTAATTTTATCAAAAATCAACTTGACAGAAACTCAGTTAAATCAATCTAATCAATTGATTAATACCACTATTTATGAAGACTTATACAAAATAGCTAATGATAAATTAACCATTAAAAACATTGGTTTTGAATTTGGTCAACTCATTACTCCAGATCGTTGGAGTATATTAGGCTACATTGTTTATACTTCGCCAACATTAAAAAACGCGTTAATAAATCAGCGAAAATATCAAACCTTGGTGGGAAATTTAGGTACACCATTACAAGAATATCAGCAAGATTTTGTGGTATTAAAATGGTTACCTGCGTATCACTGTAGTATGCAAACAGTGGAAGAAATTATTACGGGCTGGGCCGCAATGGCGCAGAACTTAAGCAATAATTATATATACCCTTATGAGGTATATTTTACCCATCATTGTTTAACCAATATTGCACAATATGAGCGTTTTTTTAACTGTTCAGTAAAATTTAATCATGAATTTAATGGTATTAAAGTTAAACAATCTATTTTAACTGTGCCGTTAAATAAATATGATCCCGTTATGCATGATTTATGTGTAGCACAAGCGGATAAAGTACTGAATAACTTAGTTTCGCAGTTGCCTATTGATATAGTGAGCCAGTTTATTCAAAACCAGTTACCACAAGGTATACCCGAAATAGAATATGCAGCACAAGCTTTGCAAATGAGTGTGAGAACATTACAGCGAAAATTAAATGAGCATCAATTAACCTTTTCAGGGTTAGTCGACAGCATTCGTAAAGATCTTGCCGTGAGTTATTTAACTCAAACGAACACTAAAATACTTTATATTACGCAAATGTTAGGTTTTTCAGAACAAAGTGCTTTTCAACGAGCCTTTAAACGCTGGACACAACAAACNCCAAAACAATATCGAGATAGCGCTAACACCAAGCTTACCAATTAAATCTCCCTTTTCCCGATTTAAATTACCTTTACATGCCATAACATTGGCGTCTGCGGTCATTACTTTCTATTTTTATTTGTCTATATTAAATACATCTTATTTTTTTGTTTATAAGGAATTTATGGACATTGGTGAAATAACCTATAACGCANGTACTCAAAATATATTAAATATTGTGCTCGCCAGCATGATTTTAGGGATCGCTTTAGATATACGCTGGCAAGATTTTAAAAACATTCTTAAAATGCCAAAACCTGTTATTGCTGGCTTAACGGCACAGTTTTTGGTTTTACCTGCGTTAACTACTGTACTCACCTTGTTATTAAACTTACCTGCGGGTATAGAGCTAGGGATGATTTTAGTGGCTTCTTGCCCAGGTGGTGCTATTTCTAATTTTGTTACNCATTTATCAAAAGGGAATACTGCATTATCTATTTCGATGACCGCCGCNTCTAGCGCNCTNGCTATATTTATGATGCCGCTTAANTTTGTTTTTTGGGCGGGCGTTAATCCAATAACGGCAGACATGCTACAAACCATTCACGTTAATGCTAATGACTTATTTATTAACTTGTTTATGGTCTTAGCCATTCCCTTAACGTTAGGTTTGTTTATTAAAAGTAAAGTGCCAACTGTCGCAAAAAAAATACATATTTTATTAAAAAACACCAGTATTTTAGCACTTATTGCTTTTATTGTTGGGGCTATAATAACCAATAAAACCGCTTTTTTAAGTCATTTTCAATTAGTATTTACGGTCGTACTTATTCATAACGCTATTGCTTTATTGATTGGTTTTTATGTCGCAAAATTAAGTAAAAGTAATGTTAGAGACACGAAAGCTATTACCATTGAAGTGGGTATGCAAAATTCGTCTTTAGCTATTGCTATTGTTTTTACGCAGTTTAATGGTGAAGCTGGCATGGCATTAATTAGCGCATTTTGGGGTACATGGCATATTGTTTCAGGTTTAATTATCGCTTTAGTCTTTCGCCGTTGGAAAAATAATAATCCCCTCATTACCACATCTACTACGTCGAGAATTTTATAAATGAAAGTATTTATTACCGGAGCCGCAGGATGCTTGGGTCGTCAATTGGTTAAAATGCTTGTTGAAAATAAAAATATTGAGGTGTTTGCTACCGATATAAAACCCTCACCCTTTAGTGAGCAGAATAATTTAACGTATCGTGCTTTAGATATTTGTTCAAACGAATTTACTCAATGGTTAACTGAAATCAAACCGAATAAAATTATTCACTTAGCCTCAATATTACAACTATCTAAACAGTTAACAAGAGAAAATGCCTATCAAATAGACGTCGTAGCAACTAAACAATTATTAAACGCTTGTGTCGATTTAAACGTTGAAAAAATTATTGTTACCACCAGCGGTGCTGCTTATGGGTATTATCCTGAAAATAAATACATTATTACAGAGCAACGAACAACGAATGGCAACAAAGATTATTTTTATTCTGCGCACAAGGCTGAAGTTGAGCAATTAATGGCTGACTTTCGGGAAAAGCAACCACAGTTAAAGCAAATTGTTTTTCGCCCCGGTGCAATAATAGGGCCTGATTTTGATGGCCCTATAGTTGATTTGTTTAAACAAAAAATCATTGTTGGTTTNNTNGGCTATCCATCACCTTTTAACTTTATTTGGTCAACTGACGTGGTTGCTTATTTAATTGAAGGGTTGTTTGCAGAGATCACAGGTGAATTTAATATTGCAGGTGATGGCGCGCTAAGTTTAAAAGATATAGCAAAACAACTTAGTAAACCCTATTTACCTTTACCTGCTTGGTTAATTCAAGCGGCGTTAACTATCGCTAAACCGTTAGGCTTAAGTCAATACGGTCCCGAGCAAGTAAAGTTTATAAAATATCGCCCAGTATTATCAAATAAAAAACTTAAAAATACGTTTAAGCATCAAGCTAGATATACGTCTATTGAAGCATTAAAGGCATACGTTAAGCTATTGTCAACAGAGGATAAAAAATGAAAAAGTTATTAATAAAAGTAAGATTAAAGTTAACACTTGTTCTGTTGTTAGTTCTACCTTATGCAGGCGCAAATATTATAACGGTTATAGATAAAACAGGAAAACCTCTGGTTAATGTTATGGTGATGCAAACACCTATTAAAGGTTTTACTCTTAATGTGTCTGATTCAGGTTACCCGCCTGAGCGAATATTAAATCACGCCAATATGGTTTATAGCCATTTTACTAACGCATTAGGGCAAGCTGACTTCACTACTTATCAAGATCAACCCGTGCGTATACGATTACGTTTTCCTGAATATAAAGATTTAGTGTTAGAAATAAAAGGCAATGAAAATAAATCATTGTTGATGTTGCCTATTACTGATGCACTAGCGCTTGCCGAGTCTCGGCCGGCAAATACGTGGTTAGCGGCACTTAATTTAGATAACGATAAAGCCTTGAAAAAACATTATGTTATGCAATGTGGTTTTTGCCATCAACAAGGTTCACGTTTTTTTAGACGACCTAGACCTGAAGAAAACTGGAAAAAAGTTATTCATCGCATGGTCGGTTATGGTTCTCGTTTAGATGATAAATCACAACAACGATTACCAAAATTACTCAGTGAAGAGTATGGTCGTTTGTATGAAAATCCTCAGTTAATTCCTCAAGGTACTCCTTGGCGAAATCACTTGCAAAATACTCAAATTACCGAATGGCCTATTGGTGATGCTTTTTCGCAAATGCACGATTTGTTATACCATTCTAACGGGTTAGTTTACGTAGGTGACAATTTACAAGACCGCTTATATGAAATTAATCCTAAAACGGGGGAATATGTTCTTTATAAATTAAAACGTGAAAAAACCGACAAACACGGTGGCTTAATGGCAAAGCGTTTAAGTGACTTTCCTAAACATGAAGCGTTTGAAGGTATTCATTCGTTAGCGGAAGCTAAAAAAGATGGCCATATTTTCATTACCACCTCTTATCAACAGCGTTTAGTTGAGTTTGATCCAGTAAAAAAAGAGTTTACTAATCATAAAATGGATGAAGGCTATTATCCTCATACCGTCAGAGTTGATCAGCAAAATCGGGTTTGGTTTACTATGGCGCTATCAAATCAAATCGCCATGTTTGATCGCCTACATAATAAATTTACTCTATTTGATTTACCTAATCGTAGTGTCCGTGAAAGTCTTACCGTTAATATGATGGGGGTTATTCTAAAGTTAATGGATTGGGGATTACCGCTGGCTAATTGGTTTCCGATAGATGAAAAATCTACAGGTGTTCCTTTGCCTTATGGTATAGATATTACCCCCAATGGTGATGTTTGGTTTGCCCGTTTACATGCTGACGATATTGGAAAAATTGATGCAAAAACCTTAAAAATAACCATGATCAAAACCCCTTTTGTTGGTCCACGACGTTTACGCAGCGATTCAAAAGGTAATTTATGGATAGCTGCCTTTCCTGATTCTATGATCGTAAAATATGATCCTATTAAGAAAAAATTCACTAATTATCCATTACCCGTGAGACCTTTAGGTAGTGAGACTCCTTATTCATTAAATGTTGATACTAAACGAGATATTGTGTGGGTTAATGGCAATACCTCGGATGGCTTATATCGTTATGCGATTGATGAAAATAAATGGCAGTATTTTCCATTACCTAAACGGGTCACTTTTACTCGTGATGTTGAAATAGCACCTAATGGCGATGTTTTTGTTACCAATGCTAGTTTTCCAAGTTGGCATATTGAAGATGCACAACCTGCCTTAATTNGNGTNCATNNNAANACAGACTANT
>JAESPQ010000027.1:33314-35611 GCA_016765535.1 Alteromonadaceae bacterium
ANNAANAATNATAANNNNGATANNANAANCATTATGCAACGTNGTAANNNNTAATGCGTTTANTNGCTTTTTTAGTNTCTTGNTTAATGGCTTTTTTAGCAGGACACATCATTAANTACAGTATTATTTTTCTATTTTTAGAATGGTTTGACTCGCATGCGTTAGCGGGAATAGGTTTTGGTTTATGTTTTGGTCCNCCNATTATTTTAGGTTGGTTTGCNGGNGTNTATTGCGATAGNTANTCACCACGAAAAGTNATTNTAATTGCNCAAAATTTTTTCTTTATTAGTTTACTGCTTTTATTTACTGCATTGGCGAGTGTTAAGGGTGAACCNGCATTAACTCAAAAAGTATTATTATTAAGTGCCGCATTGTTTGCGGGGATCGGCTGGTCTTTTGTNGCNCCTGCTCGTTTTGCTTGTTTAGTTTTTTATGTAAAAAATAAAAATATCACAGGTGCCACTATCATCCTTAATTTAATGGTGATGATGGGGTTTGGCTTAGCGCCGATGTTATTGAAACAAATTAAGTTTCATTATGATTGGACTATGGTATTTATGGTGGCGACGACTTTATTTTTAATTTCAAGCNNNATATTAATTCCTTTAACCTTTAAGTATAAAAATCAAGCGACTAAATACAGTTTTAAACAAAATATTCATCATAGCGTTAAAGAAATATTGGCTAGTTTAACCATAGTTAAACAAAATCCTTATTTATGGCAATTACTCTTATTAGCAATGATTGCTTATTTATTAATGGGGCCAATGCAAGTTATTTTACCGACAATTGCGAAGTTAAATTTACATTTAAATGAAACCAACCAAGGNAATTTTTTAAGTTTNGTNGCNTTTTCTCTTATCGTNGGTGGTTTATTGGCTATGTGGACACGTACNAAAGGNAANTTGGGTATTCANCTNNTGNTNNCNATTTTTATAGCAGGTACAGGAATAGGTTTATTAGGACAAATTAGCCAACTAAAAACAGCTGTTTTTGTTTTAGTATTTGCAGCTACTTGTGGTGGTATTGCGATCAGTCTTATTGTCGCAGGTTTACAGCGATTTTCTCCTGATGAACACCGCGGTCGGATCATGAGTTTTTATACCATTATCAGTCAATTTGTTCCTGCTGTTGCGGGCATTATATCGGGAATGCTGGCACAAATTTTAACTCCAGCAACCGCTTTGGCTATTATTGGTGGTGTTATTGGCGTGAGTATTTTAATTAGCCTGCTCTTACTTACTCATATTCGACAACTAAATGTTTTTGAACTAAATACTGAGGTTAAACAAGCTTAATATGACACTAATATCTAATATTCATAAAAACGCTTTTAAAAATAAAGTGATTATTATCACTGGCGGAGCTGGCGGTTTAGGCTGTGCTTTAGTGCGACAATTATTAAATTGTGGTGCAAAAGTTGTGGCATTAGATTTAACCATAGACAAATTGAATACAGCCGAATTAGTGGATAATAAAAATTTATTATCGATAGCCGTTGATATTACCGATAATCAAGCTTTACAAAAGGCAGTTGAACAAACCATGACTTATTTTGGCCAAATTGATATTTTGTTTAACAATGCGGGTATTACTCATATGAGTACCTTTGAAAATACCACGGTTGAATTATTTAACACTATTATGAAAGTCAACTTTACTGCTAGTGTCAATATAACGCGCTTATGTTTACCCTATTTAATTGAAAGTAAAGGACAAATAGTTGCTATTTCTAGTGTTGCTGGTTTTGCTCCTTTATATGGACGTAGTGCCTACAGTGCCAGTAAACATGCCATGGAAGGTTTTTTTCAATCGTTAGCGAGCGAAGTTAAAGATAAGGGAATTGGTGTTTTAATCGTTTGTCCGTCATTTGTTAAGTCTCGTCCAGAGTTAACTGCCAAAGTTAATCAAGGGATTTCGTCACCGGGTGCGCTTAAAAAGAGTACTAATGGTGAACAATTGTCACCTGAATATGCAGCTAAAAAAATTATTGAAGCCACAATTAAAGGGCAACGAATTTTGTATTTGGGCAAGGTTTCAAATATTGCTCATTGGTTGTATTTATTATTACCGAAACTTTATTTACGTTTAATGGTGAAAAACGCACAAAAAGAATTTAGTTAATAAGTTTATAACTAAAGGTTAATTTTTGATTTTTTTGATGAAAATATAATTTAATTATGCGATTTTTAGGAATTCGTCAGGGTTTTTTAATAATACGTAAGTAATTAAAAAGCCTTATTAGCATACTGGAGATAAGAATAAAGTGATAAAAGTCACTAAAGCTGCAATGCAAA
>JAESPQ010000028.1 GCA_016765535.1 Alteromonadaceae bacterium
TAGCTTCATTGATTGTTTTTATCCCTTCTCTTGCAATTACTTGAGCAAAAAGTTCTTTTTGCTGAAACAGATCGTCAGCAACCTGATTAAGAACAGACATTCGAACATGCGCTGGTAACTTCTTTGATTCTTCAAAGGCATTAACGGCTGTATCTACAGCAGTTAGTGCATCGTCTGCGCTACAACTTTCAACCTCGCCAACATAACTTCCGTCTTGTGGATTCACCACCGTAATGATTGATTTATTTTCTAGAACATCTGACATATCAAAAACTCCTATAAATATTAAAACAACGCCTTGAGTTTGTGACTAGCATTGTTAATTCATATTTTAATCGACAACTAACCTTTTACTGATAAGTTGAATTAATTAAACTATAGCAATCAATAATGAGGTGAAATATTCTATTTTTAGCTTTAACTGAGTCGTTATGTGTATAAAATAAAATTGTATGACCATAAATAATCAAGTGTTGTAAAAATTCGAATAGTATGATTATATTGGGAAGATTTTAAAGCCCTTAAAGCGCTAATAACAAAACAGATAATTGAATGTATAGAGACATCAAGCCTGCATTATTTTTAGGCTATAGCAGCCGTAAAGCTAAAAGGAATTATTTTTATATAACATGAAATATTTTATTATTTTCTATTACTTTTATGCCCTCTTCAACATTAGTCATAGTGCCGAAATTCAAGTAATGACTGAATTATCTACTCCTGGAAGTTACCAAAATAATAAAGGGCAGATTACCGGTGCAACCGTTGAAATGGTAAGGGAGTTGTTACGCCGTGTTAACCATTCGGGTAACATTTCAATTTATCCTTGGGCTCGAGCATATAAAACATTGTTGGATCAAGATAATATTGCTTTATTTGAAACGGCTAGAACAAAAGAGCGAGAAAAGCTTTTTAAGTGGGTTGGGCCGATTAAAAAAGTGAGTTGGGGATTTTACGCTATAAAAAACAAAAAAATACACCTAAATAGTCTTAACGAAGCAAAAGAGGTTGATTTGATTTGCACTTATAATAACGATTATAAAAGTGAATTTTTAAAAAAGCACAACTTTGAAAATCTAATACTGCCAACCCGACCATTACAATGTTTAAAAATGTTAATGCTTGACCGTGTTTCTTTAATAACTACAACAGATATTGCTTTATCTTCTTTAGCAAAAAAAGCAGGAATTGAAGATTCAGAGCTAACCTTAGTTTATACGATAGATACCTATTATTTATATATTGCATTGTCAAAAAATGTTGCTGATGAAAAGGTGTTAATGTGGCAACAAACCCTAGATAAAATGAAACAAGATGGAACTTTTGAAAAATATTATCAAGGGATATACCCTTCTGAAATGATCCATGATATTAATGATGCTAATAAGCAATATTTTCCTTAATTTTAGAAAGCAAGAAAGAGTTTTATAAAACTGTTTCCAATCTTGATAAGTTTTAGTTCTAGCTTGATCAGAGCAATTAATCAACCCTGATCAAGCAAACCTTTTTATACATACATCATTTCAGTTAGTTACCTAAGACAGCTTTAATCGGCTTACCTGCTTTTTTCTGAAACTGGTTATAATCAAGATTAAAAAATTCTGCAATTGTAGCCGCAATCTGGTTTTGCTCCCAAGGAACTGTACTTTGAAGTAAACCTTTATGAGGTGTATCTGGCCCTATGACTGCGATCCATATTTGATTTGATCCCACAATACCCGTTTTTATATATTGTGCGTAATCTTCGTGATTACCTGACGCCATATACGCGGCCGACCCATGATGTTTCCAAGCGGCTTGTGGTACTTCACCACGACCATGATCGGTGGTAATAATCAAGGTTGTTTTATCTTTATATTGAGGGTCGTGTTGTAAGAAGTGCCACAATTGAGCAATGAAACGGTCAGATCTGTGTATTGCTTTTACGTATTGACCATAACGACCATCATGAGCAAAATTGTCAGTATCTCCATAACCAATATACATTAGCCGTGGTTTTTTCTTTTTGATATGCTCAATAGCGTAATCCTGAGTAAACGCATCAAATCGTGCATTTTCTGACGTTCCTAGAGTATCGCCCAGCATTTTATTCAACCATTTTTCATGAGTTGAAAGCTCTCCCGATATCGGTTCAAAGCCCGAATTAACCACTAAGTTAGTCGCTCGCTGAGTATTAAGTATATAAGGCAAAGCATTCCAAGAGCCAAAAGCAGACACTTTCCCAGAAAATCCAGCTTGCTTCTCTATCCATTCCAATACGTTAACATTGGGATTCCATATTTTTTTGTTAGAATCAATGCTTGGATCTCCATAACCAATAAAAATCTCACTATAACCAGGGTAAGACACTACCGCGGGGTTAGTTACATTCATATAACTGCCGCTACCTCTATTACCAATAAGCACGCCTTGATGAGAAATAGTATTCCACAGAAAAGGCATTAACAATTCAGCACGTTTATCTGAATTGTTATCCCAAAACTTTTCTTTTAATGCAGTGCGCCCTTTTGTATAAAGTTTATTGTTTAAAAGACCTTCGTCAATACCTCTAAATACTTCCTGCCAACGCACACCATCAATGGTGACCAGTACAACATTTTCTGTCTTTAAGTTTTGAGCGTTACTAGTTCCGATAAAAAAAACTGCATAAAGCAGTACCAAAATTTTCATGTTGTATACCTCTATCATTTATTTAAAGTGTTTCTTTCTTTAAGCATTCTCATATTTTGAACAATACATTATTTATAAATCAACATTGTAAATTTATTATTTGACCGTTAACCAATCTTTTGCAGATATGTTGAANTAATTAACTATAACAATCAATAGGGCTATAAAAGACTCTTTTTAAAATATAATTTGATTAGTTACTATCAAAAAAAAATAAAATATGATTAAATCCAAGCAAGTCATATTTAATGGTGATCACAATGGAATTAGATAAACAAGATTTAAAATTACTTAAAATTCTCCAAGTGGATGTAAAAACAAGCATCGAACGTTTGTCTGATGAGGTAGGATTATCGCCAGCAAGTATTCAACGAAGATTAAAACGATTACGAAAAGAAAATGTGATTACCAGTGAGGTAGCTAATGTTTCACCCGAAGCAATAGGACAATCAATGACATTTATCATTTCTGTAGAGTTAAATAGAGATAATATAGACTGTTTTAATACCTTTAAGAAAAAAGTTAAAAATACTCCTCGTGTACAGCAGTGCTATTACATTACAGGGGAAGCTGATTTTATTTTAATTGTTACTGCTAAAGACATGTTGGACTTTGATAAATTCACTCAGTCAATTTTTTTTAATGACAATAATGTTAAACACTTTAAAACCTCTGTAGTCATGGGAAGAACCAAAGTAAGTTTAGCTTTGCCCATAGAGTAACACCAAATAAAAAACTCATAAATACCCTGACCATTACCTGTTAATTATGATGGATATATCCAACAAAAAGGTAAATCAAGCAAAAATGTTCAGACGAATTTATCATTAGTATAACTTGATCTGTGCGTATCAACCTAAAACCCTTCACCACCATCAAAAGTTTGCGCATTCAAAACAACATAACTACCTTTTAATCTAAACAATCAGTCGTTTCCTTTGTGCTGTAATATAGTTGTCAATTTCTGATATCTTACTGTCGGGAATATTATAATGCTGCGCTTCATAGTGCCAAGAGGATAATTGTTCAAATACCTCATCGATCATTTGCTGTACTTCACTATTTTTTAGTGATGCCGTTTTTGCCAACAATGAAATATCTTCACTCGTTATATTTTTGCCTGACTTACCAACGAGCATTGAATGTTCACCGTTAATACCGCGATTAAAAGTAAGATCATAAGCTGGCGAATTTCGCCAAGTACCCTGTTCATCCATGAGAAAGGAAAAATTTTTTGTATGATCATCTCTGTTACCTGAAATCACATTAAACAACATTCGTTTAAACAACTGACTCACTTCTTTATGCGATTTAGTCATTGCACTACACACTTTTAGCAAACGCTCATAATCAAAATCAGCGATTCTAAAATCGGCATGCACTAATCCTGCTAATGTTTGCATATGGATACGTTTATTACCTGCAGCTCTATCGAAACGTTTGATTAAAAAATAGGCATTATTATTTTCCCCTGCCACTAATTTTGTTTCGGGAAAATCAATACCAGCATTCCTAGCCATAACAGAATAAAGATATTCTATTGCTCCTTCTGCTTTATCTTCTGCTTTTGTTCCTATCGGAAATTTAGCCAACCAATGTTCAAATTTATCAGGTAAATCATAAACACCTGATATGGTTTCTTTATCCTTAATTCCTAATAACACTTTAGGCCTTGCTCCACCCGATGGTGTGCCATTAATAGCAAGATGATTTAACACCTCGTCTATTTCGCCTGTATATAAATCGATAGATTCTTGAGCTAGTTGATCAAGGATCAGCTGTTCTTCAATATTACTATGGAACTGACTCCCCTCATCAGGCAAATATGACAGTGCCCCCATTGCTCTACTTCCCATATACGTCAACCTGTCAACAGGGCTTATTTCATCCAAAACAAAACCGTGTTTTTTATAATCCTTATCCATAAGATACATCCCCCATCCATCGGGCAAAGAATCATTAAACAAACCATGTAAACCAGAAAAAGGATGTAACGGTGCCGATTGTAGCAAGCTATGCATTTCAAGCTTGAATGGCGATAAATTCAAACCTAAAGTTAAAAAACGAGCATCATATTCAAAATGAGAAACGCCTTCATCATAAGCTAATCTGCCAACAAAAATGGGCTCACAATGAGAGTAACGATGATAATAAACAGATATAACGTTCAGCATGCCTGAGTTAACCTTATTTTTTTCGTTTTATTAATTCATCAATGGTTCGTGCTTTAGGAATAGTAAAGACATTTTTAAACACGCTAAGCTCACCATACACTTGGCAAAGCATTAATAATTGACGCAAAGAAATTTCACCTGAATCTTCAAATCGTCTGATCGTTGGTACAGGAACTCCCGAAAGTTCAGCTGCTTTTTCTCGGCTATGTTTTAACCATTTCCTTTTGATTTTGAGTGAACTTGAAAGTTCACCACTTAAATCAGCAGGCGACATAATTGACAACATAATATCACTTACCATTAAAAATAATCATATTTGATATTATAATATCAAATATAGAGTATATTTTC
>JAESPQ010000029.1 GCA_016765535.1 Alteromonadaceae bacterium
AAAACTTTGGGGCGGATCTAGGATTCGACAAGATTCACGAAACCCAAGGTGCATGCCCAGGGGCGGTTGGCCTGGTAAAAAGCCGCAAAACTATAATTGCAAACGACGAAACGTTCGCACTAGCCGCTTAAGGCTAGCCATCGCCTCGTAAACTTTCCTGTTGTTTAGAGGAACGATGGTCACCCCAAATAGGATAGCGAGGGAAGCACGCTTAAGGCTGAACCGCGAAATAGTATTAAGCTCACCATGACGAAGCCTGTCGACTGGCGTCCAATTGGTTAAATAAATAATCGACTAAGCATGTAGTACCGAGGATGTAGGCTTTTTGGACGGGGGTTCGACTCCCCCCCGCTCCACCACAATCATAATTAAAGACGTCCTAGGGCGTCTTTTTTTATATCTAAAATCAATCACTTATACGTATCTAGCATCCTGTAGCGTCCATTACTATTTGCTACGCCCCACCCTTTTTAGTATTCCCGTTTGTATTCCCAGCCATAAACACTTAATATTGGGAATACTAAAAGTATTTTATTGGGGTGTTTCATGGCTAGAAAAGTTACTCGATTAACCGATACAGAAGTGAAGGCCGCTAAGGCAAGAGCAAAGCTTTATGTGCTCTCTGATGGTGAAGGTCTACAGTTAAGAGTTAAAACAAACGGTTCTCGATTATGGAACTTTAATTACACTCATCCATTTACTAACAAGCGCGTTAATATGGGTTTAGGTAAATACCCTGATCTG
This sequence comes from Alteromonadaceae bacterium, assembly GCA_016765535.1. Classification (GTDB taxonomy): domain Bacteria; phylum Pseudomonadota; class Gammaproteobacteria; order Enterobacterales; family Alteromonadaceae. The sequence goes on from JAESPQ010000029.1 coordinate 745, forward strand.
TCATTAGCCAATGCGCGAAAAAAAACGGTTGCTGCTAGAGAGTTATTAGCTCAAGGGATTGATCCAAAAGAACATCGAGAGCAAGCTATCCTTGATGCTAAAGCTATCACCGAAAACACCCTATTTAATACCGCTAAACACTGGTTTGAATTGAAAAAAGATTCAGTTACAGCGCCTTATGCTAAGGATGTATGGCGATCTCTGGAGATCTATATATTTCCAGAGCTTGGACAAATTCCATTATCGCGTATTAACGCCCCTTTAGTGATACAAACTCTACGACCAGTAGAAGCAAAAGGTAGCTTAGAAACGTTAAAGCGCCTCAGCCAGCGCCTTAATGAAATTATGGTGTATGCCGTCAACTGCGGTATCATCCATGCTAATCCTTTAAGTGGTATTAAACAGGGCTTTAAAAAGCCTAAAAAAGTAAATATGCCATCAATAACACCTCAAGAACTACCAGACTTAATGCTGGCGGTTGCCAATGCTAGCATAAAAAAAACCACTCGATTTTTACTTGAATGGCAGCTTCATACCATGACTAGACCATCAGAAGCAGCGGGTACAAGCTGGGCTGAAATCAACTTAATAGATAAAGTTTGGACAATTCCAGCCAAGCGTATGAAAAAACGCCGTGAGCACACCGTTCCATTAACAGAAGCTATGCTAAACCTGCTTGAAGCAATTAAACCAATTAGTGGACATCGAGAATATGTATTCCCTGCCGATAGAAACCCTAAAATGCACTGTAATAGCCAAACCGTTAATATGGCGATTAAACGTATGGGCTTTCACGGTAAGCTTGTTAGTCACGGGCTAAGATCTTTAGCAAGTACCACCTTAAACGAGCAAGGCTTTGAAAGTGACTTAATAGAAGCAGCATTGGCGCATGTAGATGATAGCCAAGTAAGAAGTGCATATAACCGAACCGATTACTTAGAACGAAGACGGCCTATGATGGAATGGTGGAGCAAGCATATTGAAGCAGCCTGCTCTGGTAGTTTATCTATTACTGGTTATAAAGGATTAAAAATCACAGCATAATTAAGAACGATAGTAACTTAATAAACGTAAAGGATCTTTTAAATCCTTTTATTCACAAAAAGTACATTAACGAGTATACTGTATAAATATACAGTCATTATTTTAAACTCTGTTTTTTAAGTGTCGTTGATTAAGTACCTTTAAATATGAAAGTTATCCCTATATTTGCTGAAGCTGGTATTACAGGTTTTGAATCGCCAGCCGCAGAATACAAAGAGCTTGGTTTGTCATTAGACCAACTTCTTATAAAACACCCTAATGCTACCTTTATTGGTAGGGCTAGTGGTGAGTCTATGCAAGGGGTTGGTATATTTGATGGTGACTTACTTATTGTTGACCGCTCGTTAACGGCCAAAAATGGCGACATTATTGTTGCCAATTATAACGGTTGTTTTGTTTGCAAGGTACTTGATAAAACACATGCCCAATTAGTTTCAGCATCAACTCAGTATGCCCCCGTAAATATAACACCTGAAGATGAATTTCAACTTGAAGGTATTGTCACTCACTCTATACGGCTACACCCAAAAGCCCCTAAAATATCGCTGGGTGCAGTTTAACTATGCCTAACTTACCATGTACGCTCTAGTTGACGCCGTTTCTTTTTACGCCAGTGCCGAAAAGATATTTGATCCTAGCATTCGGCAAAGGCCAGTGGTGGTATTAACCAATAACGATGGCTGTATTTGTGCGGTATGCCCTATCGCTAGGCGCTTAGGTATTCCTAAGTTTAAACCTTATTTTCAAATAAAATGGTTATTAGAGAAACATAATGTCGTGGTGCGCTCGTCAAACTACGCGCTTTATGCCGATGTTAGCGACAAGATGATGAATGTTATCGCGCGATATTGCGATAATCAGTATATTTATTCTATCGATGAATCTTTTTTACAGTTTAACCATTACCAAGGTTTAATTAAAAACTGGCATCACTATGGCCATCAAATAAGAACAGCGGTATGGAAAGAAACGCGCTTACCTGTGGGCGTAGGTTTTGGCACCACACCCACACTGGCAAAAGCGGCAAACCATGCCGCTAAAAAATTATCAGGATTTAATGGTGTTGCGGTTGTTGATAATGAACTTACTCGTAAGGAAATATTGTTAAGAATGGCGGTTACTGATGTATGGGGAATTGGTAGTCGTCTAGGTAAAAAACTTAATGTACTTGGCGTGCGATCAGCATGGGACTTAGCTCAATTAAATGCTAAGCAAGCGGGAAAACAATTTAGCGTAGTATTAGCGCGCACCATTAATGAATTAAATGGCGTTACTTGCCTTGATTGGAATGAAGTAAAAGCGGCAAAGAAGGAAATATTCTCTACCCGTAGTTTTGGGCAAAGAATATTCGATATCAATAGCTTAAAATCAGCACTGACCAGCCATTGTGCGGTAGTTGGCAGAAAAGCAAGGCAACAATCCTCTTTAATTAAAAAGCTGCTTATTTTTGCTGCTAGCTCACCGCATGATAATAACTATTACAAACGTTCACTTGTTTATGAATTTCCTATAGCAACCGACAATACCTTAGCCTTAGCTGACGCGGTGCAATCGGTATTGCCCAGTATTTTTCAAGCTGGGATAAGTTATTATCGCTGTGGTGTTGGCGCACTTGAATTAACCAGCGCACAATATCAACAAGGGGAATTATTTCCAGTTTCACTTAATAAAAACCGCAATCAAAGTTCGAATAGCAACAACTCTGCCCTTATGCAGTGTTATGACCGCATCAACCAGAAATACGGGCATGGCACCTTACAACTTGCGGGGGAAACACAGCAAAACAAATGGCAAATGCGACGAGCGTTTTTATCGCCTAGCTATACCAGTAATTGGCAAGAGATCCCTATGATAAAATGTTAACCCACTGTACCAATTGATTTATTGTTAACGATTATTTAGTCTAAAGGTAAACTTTTAACTCTCACCCTTAAACCAGCTCGATATTTCAGTAAAACTGAGAGGTTTAGTAGTTGCTTGCATCACTAAGTTATCGCATGATTGATTTGTTAATTCTTGCGCTAAAACATCGGCATTACGGCATAAAAAATCGGCTAAATATTCAGCCTTAGATTTATGCGATATTATCATGACGCACGGCAATATCTAAAACCATATTACTATCATCCGTTAGTGATATATGCTCCAATGATCTTTTTTAAAGCTGCCGCACTTGAGTATTTTTACTTTAATAGTTTAGCATGCGATTTTCGACATACTCGGTCATATTTATTCTCTCCAAAATAGTAATCTCACTTGATAAAATGAGCCTTAAATGGCTCATTTAACAGCTAACGGACTATTATCCTTGCTCGTAACTTTGGGTTGCACCAGAACCACAACTTGGGCATTTTTCATCTTCCTTTGCTGATTCCCATTCTTCACCACAATCTTCACATACATGATTATAAGCTGCCATAATTATTATCCTTTATTAAATATATATCCCGAATTGGGATGTGTATATTTACGGATATTAACCTCATTGTCAATATCCTAAAATGGGATATTGACAATATTTTATTATTCTACACAGATGATGATAAAATTATGGTCTGAAAGAGAGACAGCCTTTAGGCTTGAACTAAAAAACATGCGCTGTTTCGCAGGGTTAAGTCAGCAAGAGCTAGCCGATAGATTATCTAAACCCCAAAGCTTTGTATCTAAATATGAAAGTGGTGAAAGGCAACTCAAGTTTTTAGAGTTAGAGCTCGTATGCCATTACTGTAATTCATCTGTGAATAAATTCTCAGAATCCTTTAGTAATAAATATCCTCTAAAAATAGAAAATTAAACTGGAAAACTATTACCTTCCTAATTTATGCTGAAGTTGACATTGTCGATTTTTAATCCCCAGCAGCTAAATATAAAGAGGTTGACCTATCACTCGACCAATTATTAATTAGCATCCTAATCGACCTTTATCGGATCAAGCCAGTGGTGACTCTATGCAAGGTGCTAATATTTTTAATGGCGGTCTATTATAGTAGACTGCTCGTTAACGGCTAAAAATGGTGATGTTATTGTTGCCAATTATAACGGTTGTTTTGTTTGTAAAGTGCTTGATAAAACTCAAGCACGTTTACTATCAGCATCAAGTAAACACCCACCTGTGTTATCAAGACAGAAGATGAATTTCAGTTAGAAGGCATTGTTACTTGGCCTATTCGCTAAACAAATTATAACAAGATAATTTCATTATCACTAAACCATCCTGAATCTATTGCGTGTTTATTTACCGCTTGCTGGTCTTGCGTGTAAGCAACAACCGCTAAACTTTTTTCTGCTCGACTGCAAGTTACATAAAATAAACGCCTAGTTCTTGCTGGTGTAGAATCAATTCCATCTGCATCATTACTAATGTCTTTTGCTGTTAAAGCTTTTGCACCAAACAATTTTTCATAGCTAAACAAAAAACCATTTGCTTCTTCATCATCAAGAATTACCATCACTCGTTCAAATTCAAGCCCTTTTACACCTTGATGAGTATCAAAACCTAATTCATCAATAATATATTTTGCATAACGTTTAACATGACTTAACTTAGCTTTAAGTGCCATGTTCCATGCTTTTGATTCAGGACTTTCTAAAGCAGCATCTTCTTCTGATTCATCTTCCTCTTCTGATATATTGGCAACATGTGGTAAAAATTTATCAGGTAGTATCAAAAGCTTTTTTGTATGGATATACTTTAATATTTTCAGAAAGCTATATTGTTCGTCTTCAATGATTTTATTTAATTCGGTAATGTCAGCATCTATAGAGCGCATGGAATCAATTGGTGACTTTTCAAACTTAACATTTTCAGCTTTAAGCAGTGATGAGTACTTTTTTATTAGATTAACAATTACAAAATCATCATTATCAGTTATCGCTTTAATTAATGGTAGAACCTGATTAAGAACAAACTTCAACTCAGTGCCACTTCCACTTAACAGATCATTTTTTATTTTATCCTCTGCGTGTAAAGGCATAAAAAACTCATCAAACTCACCTCGTTTAGCAGCCATAGCATGCTCTAGAGTCAGGCATTTAACATCATCTAAGTTTGACCACATTTCATCAGTTGTAGTTTGAGACATCTGATTTCTAATCTTTGATTCAGTAACTGATTTATTTCCTGCACTTGCATCAATAATAAATAGGCGTACACAGCCATCAATCGATTTTTCAAACGGCTCCTGCTGTTGAGTATCTACGCTACTACGAATATTATTTATTAACGTAACAACTCGTTTAGGGCAACGATAATTAATCTTTTTTGCAGGTTTTTCCCAATCAGACGGTAAATCAGTATCTAAATCCTGTTTGCCGCCACCATAAATTCGTTGCATCATATCGCCAAACAAACCTATACAAAACTTATCTTGGTTATTTTTTTGCGTTTCAATACATGCTTCTAGCAGATCTTTATTTGTATCCTGACTTTCATCAATTAACAGAATTGGAAAACGATTAACGAGAATCTTTTGCATCAGAGTTTGGTTAGTAAGAAAATTAGCTGTAATCGCAATGACCTCAGAATGGTTTATAACGCCTTTACCTGATTTGTTACTTGCCGCGCTATAAACAAACGAAGTAATAGATGCTAATTCATCTAATCGGCGCTGTTTACTGTCTCTACTCTTAGCATTTTTAAGTGCTGTTTTACCATTTAGATCTCTTGCTTTAGCCAATTTAGCATTCAATTCTGCAATATCAGCCATGAGCTTAGCCTCTAACCACTCACGAATATCGGCTGTGAATGGCTTAATTAAATCCCATGTAAAACTGTGAATTGTTGAAACTTTAAAGACAGGATCGTGTTGAAGTCGATGCTTTATTTCATCACAGGCTGCATTAGTATAAGTAATAATGGCAACTCGTTGTCCTGATTGGATAAACTTATGCAAATGTTTAGCTTTAAGCTCTTGAAGAACATTTACTAACGTTCTAGTTTTACCTGAACCAGCTCCTGCAAATAACAAAAAACTTTTAGGGTTATCCAAATCTAAATATGTTGATATTTTTATATCAATAGGATCTGTTAACTTAAAATTATTCATTATCAACCTCTGCTGGCAAAATGATTTTAGGTAAAAAATCATTACTTGCAACTTCAAGTTCAGATTCCAGCCATTGTAAGCCTTCTTTTATATATTGAGGTATTTGAAGTTCTTCTGGTTTTACATCAAAAAGTAGATCTAATGCCATTTGAGCTTTGTCTTTATCTAGAGCCTCATAGAGGCCAGTACAGCACTTATCTAATGTGTCTAACTCTAAAGACTCTTTCATTTTAGCTAGCATCCCTGTAGGCTTAATAAGATCTTTTATTAATTTCATATTACTTAATGCAATAGCATCTTCAAAAGTATAAGGAATTGCTTTTTGGCTATCCTCGCTATCAGAAAATGTAACGGGTATAGCGTATTGATATGCGGCTCGCACATTACCCTTAACTTTATCTTTAAAATCAATGTCTAATATTTCATCTAAACTTTTACCTTTTAAATCAAACCATTTGCAAAAAACAGGTCACAATGTGTGGCTTTTAGGTAGCGAGCTACAAATTCTGCCGTTTGTTTTTCTTTAGGCTTCCGTTTTTTTTCTTCTCCAAAAACACCCGATAAATCTATAACTTTTGCATGAGGGACTTTAGTGTTCCCTTCAGCCGCTATTCTTTGAAAATAACGAAGCTTTTCAAAATCGACTTCATGTACAAGGTAGCTAGAATGACTACTTACAATCATTTGTGTTGATAGGTTTTTCCTAGAATCTTTAGCAAGAACCTCATACGCTTTGCGTATAAATACTTGCTGCACTTGTGCATGTAGGTGAGCCTCAGGCTCTTCAATCAACACTAGGTGTAATGGTTCAATGGCTATATCTTCTTCCGTCCTGTGTTTTCCTAATTTCCCTTTTCGTAACCAATTATCACGAAAAGCAATTAACCAAAAAACCATATAAATAAGGTTTTTATAACCAAGACCATTATATTTTTCAGGTAAAGAAAAATCTAAATCAGTAGCTTCACCATGCTTTTGAACGGTGAATAAAACAGACGCTTCGTGATCAAGGCTATCTACAGGGTTAACTTGACTAGAAAGTTGAATATCGGGATCATTAAAGCCGGGATAACCAAGCCCTTTTATTTCACCAAGTGCATTTTTAAATGACTCATTTAACCGCTCATCAAATGATTGTTTAGCCACGCCTATTGCCGATAATGCTTTTATATCCTTTTTATCTGGTAAGTCGGTAGGGTTCAAGTGCTTCAAATAATATTGATGCAATTGTGCAGAAAGGTTGCCGTCATTTTTATTTGCATTGCCATGAGACGAGTTAGGATCAGAAAAGCCCCTTTGAGCTTCAATAACATCAACTTTAAATAAGCCATTAAAAGGGTAAGATGCAAGCGGATCTTGTTGAGCCATTAATGGTTGGGGTATTGCGCTATCGCAACTCATTTTGTCAGTGTCTAGTAAATAGGCTTTCACCTCAAAATGGTTACTCAGCTTGCGATCTAAAAAGTCTCTTAATGATTTAGGCCAAAGTGTTAATAAAGACGCTTGTTCTGCTTCTGATTTTATTAACTCATCAGCTGCATTATAATCGGCTAAAAACTCTGCTTTTAAAACGTTAATATCTTTCGGTTGGTAAATTAAGCGAACACCTAATGCCCCACCATTCCATTTCAATGTAGGAATTAAATGCGTCACTTTTTGAACTTCATTGACTTCAACATTTAACCAAACATCAATAGAGGGGCATAACGTTTGCCACTCAAGAAGTTCATTACCTGTTTGATCTTCATTTGTTAGCCAAGACTTACCAAAACTATTAATGTCGTGCCAATTAGAAAGCGTAAAATCTGTAGTATGAAATTTATTACTCTGAGTCGAACCTATATCAGCATCATCGGTTTGCTTTTTTTTATTTGACGAAAGAAAATTAATTAAAGCATCCATTGCCGATGTTTTACCGCTATTGTTAGCACCAACAAAAAGAGTCTCTTTTTCTGAAAAATTTATCTGGCAGCATTTTAACTTTCTAAAATTTTGAATAGCAATGAATTTAATTTTCATGGTAAACCTTTTTAATGATTACAGGTTTTTACTGTGTATTTTTAATTGACTTTAGTTTGTTAACGGCACGATCAAAGTCTGATTCTATTTTTTGTTGTTTGTTAAAATTATCATATTCGGCAAAGGCTTTTTGATTAGCTTGATCGCGACTGATATTGCCGTAACCTTCCAGTATTTGGTATTCGTTGAACTCAAGAAACTTATTAACACTTTCTGCGAAGCTTTTCATGGTGAAGCTAGTTCGGCGTTCGATAATACCTTCTATGTAATCAAAAAAAGCACTGATAGCGCGCTCTAATTGTTTGATCTCTTTTTCGTTTAAATAGTTTTTCCCTATGGTGGCATCTGATTTAAGCACTCGCCCATCTGGTGCGTTTTTATAGGTTTGCATGCCCATTAGCGGCAGGTTAGCGTTCGCATGGCTAAAGACAATTTCAGCTGAAGTTTGCCCTGTAATGGCATAGTGAAATTTGCCTTGTACGTGGGCGTAAAACTGGCGGGTGGTTGCTGAGTTTTTGTTATAGTCGCTACTGCATTCGGCAAAAATATCGGTAATTTGTTGGTAAACTCGGCGTTCGCTAGCGCGGATAGAGCGCACTCGCTCTAATAGCTCTTTAAAGTAATCTTTACCAAAGTGACGACCGTTTTTAAGGCGGTCATCGTCCATAACAAAACCTTTAATAATCAATTCTTTTAATTGATGCGTTGCCCAAATGCGAAATTGAGTTGCTTGGCTTGAGTTAACCCGATAACCCACAGAGATCACCGCGTCGAGATTGTAATATTTGGTTTGGTATTTTTTCCCATCATCGGCAGTTGTTTCCAAAATGGAAATAACTGCATTTTCCGTTAGCTCGTTACTGTCGAAAATGTTTTTTAAATGTTTTGATATAGCAGGTACACCAACCGCAAACAGCGCAGCCATGCGCTTTTGTGTGAGCCATAAGGTTTCGTTATTCAGCAACACTTCTACTTTTACTTCGCGGTTAGGGGCGCTATACAGTAAAAAGTCGGTAACTTCGTCTTGCGGGCTTAGCCGTGCAAGTTCAGCACTATTGTTTGGCTGGCTATTGTTTGGCTGGCTATTGTTTGACTGGTTAGTGTTTGGCTGATTGCGCATTGGTTGATTATCTTCTTTATCTGATCCTGTTGCCATTAGCTTACGCTCACTTGCCCGTTCATTAACATCGGCAGTAACCAATCGCGTAGTTGGGTGAGTTGTTGGTTTTCGAGTTTAAGTTAGGTTTGTTTTTTTAAAATATGCTTTGAGGTATTTGTAAACTTTAATATTGTCTTATCATCAATTAAAACAGGCATATTTCTAAGTGCTGTTAGCCCAATAAATTTCTGGATACTACCTGAGATTACATTACCCATATAATTTTTCATGTCGTATGAATTAAGATACATATATAAATAATTTTTATAACTTAATTTTTGAGAGGATTTATAAAGTGCAACATTTTTTATGGCAAACTTAATACTTTTCTCTTCAACTTTATAAATAGTGCCAATATTACCTATCATTGAAAATAAAATATCTCCAGTCTCAACTTGGCTCCTTTTATTAATATTATTATAGTCTTTTGATGAAATAAGATTAGCGTTGTCAAAATCTAATCCTTCCACTTTTAAGTTTTTTGACGTTATTAAATGGTGCTCACCTTCTTCTGTAGCTTTCGGTGAATCATGCGTACCATCTTTAACCTCTATGATGTCATTTATATATAAAACCTCCCACCCCTCGGGGATTTCTCGTTTTAGGGTGGCGTTGTAGAGCATTTTTCCGCCTGCGCTTTTGTAGGGTTTGCCTTGGTTTTCGCCTGCGGGGGTTGGAAAGTCGAATTGTACAAACCAGTAATCGTAGAGGGTTTTCGCCATTAACTCTAACTCGCGGTTGATGCGATTATTGAGTTCGATTTTTTTGTCTAGGGTTGAGAGTACCGAGGCTATTTTTTGTTGTTCAATTTTTGAAAATTTAGGAACAGTAAAATCTAATATTTGATTCTTATCCCCCCGTGGCATTTTAGTTCCCTTAGAACCATTCATTACATGTATAAAAAAGTCATCGCGAAATACAGTGTAATAGACAAATTTAGGGTCAAACTCTTTATTGACAGTAAGAACTAAAACATCAGCAGAACAGCCACCGTCTTTGTCTGCAAACCAAATTTTTTTAAGGTACGGGCGTATATTGGCAACAAGAATATTCTCTTTTTGGTAAGCAGGAATATTGCCATCTTGTGCGGGCAAACCAACCGCTTTCATTACACCTGTTTTATTGGGTAAAATATTATCTGTTGTAATGTAATTGCATTTATTTACTGATGATATTGGAGTTCGAGCAGTAGAATAAGCAATTACATCTTTTAACAAAAATACATCACTCATACTTCAACCCCGCCAGCTGCTTTTTAATCTCAGTTTCCAACTCATGGGATTCACTAAACAAACTGTCTAAATTGTCAGTAAACCCTTTCATTTTGGCGGTAAACTCATCAGCCGTTATATCGGTATATTCAATTTTTACTTCAAAATATTGCCCTGCGCTAAGGGAGTAGTTTTTATTGGCGATGTCGTCATAACTGATCACGACGGATAAATCATCAACAGCGGTTTTGCTGTTAAAGGTGTTGATGATATTATCTTCTTCGGCCTCGCTTAATACTGTTTTTTGGTTTTTACCGTCTTTTACTTTAGTGCCAAGGTTTGAGGCATCAATTAATACCACACCTTTTTCATTTGAGTCGTCAATAAACAAAATAGAAACATTAGTGCCTGTGGTGGCAAAAATATTACTGGGCATAGACACCACGCCAGCGAGCATTTTATTGTCAACTAAGCGTTGGCGTATTTTTTTATCAATGCCTGATTGCGCGGTAATAAAACCTGTGGGTACAACCACTGCCGCTTTACCGCCTACTTTTAACGATCTGATAATATGTTGTAAAAACAGCTGATAAATTGCCATTTTTTCTTTCACTTTGGGCGGTACTTTAGGAATACCTGCAAAAAAGCGTTGTTGGTTGGCTTTGCTGTCTAAATCGTCTCTAAAGTCGCTAAAGTCCATTTTAAACGGCGGGTTTGAGACAATGTAGTCAAATTGCTTTAGTGATGCGCTGTGTTGTGCTGTTTGCTGTGAGCTGCTGTTTTTGTGATACGGGTGCAGTATGGTATTGCCCTGAATAACATTAGGGATTGAATGCACGAGGTTATTTAAAATAAGGTTTAAGCGTAATAAGCTTGATGATTTTTGTGAAATATCTTGCGAGTAAATACTACAACGATTTTCGCCAATGGCGTGGGCAATGTTCATTAACAAGGTGCCTGAGCCTGCTGAGGGGTCGTAACAGCTAACGTTTTTAATTTGTCCTTGTTGCTCGCTTGGCACTAAAATAGCTGCCATAATTTTAGCCACCGCATGCGGGGTGTAATATTCGGCATATTTACCGCCACTGTCGTTATTGTAATCTTTAATAAGGTATTCAAAAATAGTGGCGTAAAAATCGTACTTTTGGGTAAAAATACGCTCAAAACTAAATTCAATTAACTTGTTGATAAGTGCGCGGCAAAAATCATCACGCTTCGAGGGGTCGGCAATGTATTCACTAATGCGTTCAAACAATACCACTTTAGCGCCACCATCGGTTTTAACGGCAAAAACATCATTGTTGTTAATGGCAATATCACGCAGGGTATCGTCAAACAGTTTGGCAAAATCGGGGGCGTTTTGTTTACTGAACAAGTGCGAAATAAAATGCACGGGTTTTAAAATGGCGGCATCAGCCCCTATTTGTAGTTGCAGCATTTCAATGTCGTCATCGCTCATGGCGATAAAGGCATCTTCCCATTTATTAGCATTGTTAATGTTGGCATCAACTTTTTTTGCTTCAAAGGCGAACTTGTCGTTTAAGAATTTGTATAAAAACACTTGGGTGATTATTTTAAATTCGTTGCCGTCGTTACCTAAACCATAGTTGGCGCAAATGGCTTTTAAGCTGTCGATGAGCGCTTTGGTTTTGTTTTCAAAATCTTGAGTTACCACAAAGTATCCTGTTTATATTGTCTGTTATTTTTTATCTGTTGCTTTTATATCTTTTTGATGGCCTAAAGGCCAACCTACCTTATTCATTTAATCACCTGTAGGTCGGGATTTATCCCGTCTTTATCGATGATATAAATGCCAAACGACTACATTAATATCACCAAGCGAACTAATACGGGTTAGCGCCGTTAAATTCGTTAATATATTCTGCCACCACTAAGTGATTAATATAACGTGATGATTCAGCGGTTAAGTTTATTTGCTGCTCGCCTTTAAATTGTTTAATTACGTGGGGCATCATCATGCGTTCAAAGTAAGTTTCATTATCAAGTAGCTGGTTGTTGTTTAATACTTGCAAGTCGGCCTGTTGTTTCACCCCTGTTAAGGCGGCGAATATTTTACGCTCGTTGCCTTCAATCGGCTTGCCGTTAATGAGTTTTTCTTGCAGGCGTTTATGAATGCGGGTGTATTTTACATCACCGTGATACTTTTGTCGTAATTGATTGTTAGCTCGGTTTAACTCTTTTACTTGGTCATGAATTTTATTGAGTGCGCCTATGTTGTTATTCATTTCTTCTTGGGTTACTTGGTTGAGATTTTTCTTTTTAAATAAGCGCGCTAATTCGTCTTTAAGTAATACAAATTTAGGATTTTGTGGATCAAAATTACTTGCTAGTGCTTCACGTGTTTGTCTGAGGGTATTTTTAAGTTTATCGGCCAGTATTAATTCATTTTCGCCAATTTTTACAAACTTAAAAATAACATCTTCTAAGGCAACATTAAGTAAGTTAGTGGTATCGTTGCCATTTTCAATATTCATTTTAAGGTTTAGCATCTCAAGATGATTGCTGGTTTCGCGATATAAAAGGTTGAGCTTTTGAAAGTCTAACTGTTGTAGGCTTTCATAGTCACCTTGTAGGCGTATCAGGTTATATAAACTTTTAGCGTCAGCTAGGGCTTTTTTTAATGCGAGTATGGTATCGCGGTCTTGTATTTGGTTTATTTGTTGTGAAAACAGCTCTGCATTGTTGGTATCAAAACGAAACAGCACATCTTTTATATGCTCAATTTCGGCTTTTATTTCTTCGCTTGATTTAAACAGGCTAGAGTAACTTTCCATTTCATCGCCTAACTCTGCTTGTAGTTCGTCAAAATAGGCTTTATTGGTTTCGTCAAACTCTTTGCTGATGTCGGCAAAGTCAACCACGTAACCGTATCTAAAGTCTTTATAAGTACGGTTAACTCGGGTTAAGGCTTGCAACAGGTTATGTTTGCGAATAATGCGTCCTAAATAGAGTTTTTTCAGGCGCTTGGCATCAAACCCTGTAAGCAGCATATTGTAAACAAACAAAAAATCTATATTGCCTGCTTTAAATTCATCAACCCAATCTTTACGTTCATCTTTTGTACCGATGTCGTGCAAAATAAGGGCGGCGGTTTTTACTTTATTGCTGTTTATTATTTGTGCGTTATAACTTGCTACGGGCTCTGTTATTTCAGCCGTTTCAGGCTTAAATTCAGGCGCAGATATAGAGGTGAAATTAACAGGGGTTTGCGGCGCGTATACGGCATTGAATATTTTAAACATGGCTTTGGCTTGATCTGAGCTGTCACATATTACCATGCCGCCAATACTGGCATCGTTCATGGTTGCTCGGCTTTTTTCAAAGTCGGTAACAATGTAGTCAAGCATGGGCTCAACAAATTGCGGGTGGGCATACACTTGTTTTTTATCAATATCGCCTTGTTGTACTTCAATGTTTTTTAATGCTTGTTGCAGGGCTATTTTGTAGTTGGTGGCAATGTCTTCACGAATAAGGCGCAGGGTATAACCATCGACTATCGAGGCGTTGTAGTAATATTTGTGAATGTAATCTCCAAAGGTGGCTTTAGAGTTAAAGTCTTGCCCTTGCTTTTCACCGCCAATTAACGGCGTACCTGTTAAACCTATTTTAATGGCGTTGCGATCAGACTGCTCTAAATTCGCTAAAAAACTGCCTTTTGGGTTATAACTGCGATGTACTTCATCTAAAAAGTAAATGCGCTGTATGGTTACGTTGTAATCTTGGGTGGTGATCACGTTTGGGTCGTCAGCAAACTTGTGAATATTAACCACAGTAATTTCGGCTTTACCGCTATGATTATGCAATACCTGTGTGGATTTCACTTCTTTAGCAAAATCTTCACGCGAGCTGATGGTATGTACCGTTAAGCCACGGCTGGTAAATTCACGCTTGGCTTGGTTTAACAGATCTATTCGGTCAACAATAAAATAAAACTTAGGGATAACGTGTTTATTTTGAAAATAATCGGTTAAAAAATGCACGTTGTAATACGCCAGTGCGGTTTTACCACTGCCTTGGGTGTGCCAAATAATGCCCTTTTTTATGCCGTCATTTAACTTTTGTTCTATCGCTTTGGTGGCAAAAAGTTGCGGATAGCGCATTACATGCTTTTGTAGACCTTCGGTTTCATCGACATAAGCAAGGGCGTATTGTAAAACAAAGGCGAGACGCTCTTTACTTAATAACGAGGTGCATAAGCGGTTGGTTGGTGAGTCAGGTAATTTGTTGGTGATAAATTCAGGATTGTTTTTTATTACTTCAAGGTTGGTGTCTTTTAATACCGCATTTTCTATTGCGTCACTTTCAGGCGCTAACAGAGCAGTTAAATTAAACCCTAACTCTTCACGAAAATAGTTAAATACAGGTTTGTGATAAGAAGCGCTGGCGTAAAATGCGCCTTCAATGGGTTGTGGTGAGTCGTCGTCATATTCCATGTTATTAGAAAACAACATTAACTGCGTAATATTAATAAAACGTCTGAATTTAGGATTTTGACAGCGGGTATTCATACGCTTACGCTCAGCGAGCACGCCTTTTTGATTATTTGGCTTTTTAACTTCAATAAAAACCAGTGGCATGCCGTTAATCAACAACGTAATGTCAGGACGAAATTCATCATCGCCATTTTTATAGGTGAGTTCGGTCACTACATAAAAGCTGTTATTAGTAAAGTTATCAAAATCAATTAACTTAATGCCTGAGCGCTCAGTGAGTTTTTCGTAGAAGGCTTTACCTAAATCTTCATTGTCTAAGCTAAGGTTCACGTCTTCTAGGGTGCGGTTAAGATCTTGCTCGGTTAAACTGGGGTTAATACGCGCAATAGCTTTATTAAAGTGTTTCGGGAATATATTGGTGTTGCTGTCCCATGTTTGCTGCTTTAAAGATAAATACTGATAACCTAAGCGAGTTAGATGCAAAATACTGGGAATTTTAACGCGAGAGTCTTCATTGAACGCCATAATTGCTCATTATCCTTTTTGGGCTACTGCCTAGTATGCACTTGTTATTTAAATTCAAGGCTTGTATTAAACTACCCTCAAGCATAAAAGAATTGGTTGTTATTATCTAGCGCTAAGTTGATGAAAATGTAACTATATTGTTGGCGTTAACGCTGGGGCGTTTATACTGCGTAAATATAATCACCCTATTACCTTTATTAGCCAAGCGATAGCATCACTCATGTTAACACGAGCAAACTTTGCTTTTATAAAAGCGATAACATCACTCTCGTTAATTTCATATTGGTTTAGCTTAGCTGTTGCGATGGCTGGTTGTTTGCGGTGATCAATTTTATCTTGCAGCCATTCTTCAATTTCGCCTTCTTGCCATGCTATAGCGCGTTCGCCGAGTGATATGGATTGTGGAAATTTATTTTCACTCATAAATTTGTAAATTGATGAACGGCCTAAGCCTGTTAGGTTGATGACTTCTTTTAAGCGAATTAATCTCATTTTTGAATTCCTCTTTGATTTAGTAGCCGTGAAGGCTTTATTCAAAAAATGAGTGAGCGCTGTAATTTATTACTGGCACGGTTTAGCCATTTTTTATGCCATTTTTTATGCCATGGTTTTATGCCGTTTTTTATTTGTGGTTAAGCTATGTTTTTTAAACGGTTTGCTTAGCTGTTTATTCCCTTTTATTTCAAACCTATATCACCACTGTGCATAAGCCTATTAACAACTTAAGGAGGACATTATGCACTCACAAACAAATACCATTTATGTGACTCATCAGCCGATGACGGCAAATGAAGTACTCGACAAAGCCGCAGACATACTGGCGTGTAAATACGTGCAAAAAGATGCGTTTACCAGCAGTGAAGCTACCCGTGACTTTTTACGCTTTAAACTGGGTAATAATGACCGTGAAGTGTTTGCGGTAATGCTGCTTGATAACCAACATCAGCTTATTGATTACCGTGAGCTATTTTTTGGCACCATTGACGCTGCCGCTGTCTATCCGCGAGAAATTGCTAAAGTGGCCTTACTTGAAAATGCGGCAGCAGTGATATTGGCGCATAACCATCCTTCGGGTATATGTGAACCGTCTATTGCCGATAAAAACATTACTAATCGTTTAAAAGAAGCGCTGGCTTTAATTGATGTGCGTGTACTTGATCATGTGATCGTTGGCGAAAGTACCTATTCATTTACTGAGCATGGCTTGCTGTAATGGTTGAATATAAAGCGAGTCAAAATTCATTCCACACCTACCTTCAACAACTATTAGCAAGTTAACGATAAGAGAGAATTACCATGAATATTACTATTGATCGCTCGCATGGCTTTGCCTTGCCAGCTAAGTTTTATGCGCTAGTAGAAAAAGAGTTGGCAAAAGTAACGTTGCCAGCAGCAAACAACAGTGCTGCCATTACCCTGAATTTTAGTGATGCTGATTATTCTGCCGCTACGGACGGTTATCATCCCGTTGAAATACGGCTTGAAAAACAACCCAGTGATCATGATAAAAATCAGTGGCAATTAATTTACCTGACCGACTTTTCTTATCAGGGTGGTGCCTACCCTGAATTAGTAAAAGAAATTGATGTTTGTTTTGTCACTAAGCAAGTTTATTGCTTGTATGGTGGTTGGTTAAGCCCTCGCCACGCTAGAGAAATGATCGCACTCTTTGTCGGTAATTTCATTAGTTATCACGCGATGACTATTTATGACGTTAACGTGAGCGTTGAATAGTTTTATCCCTGCTTTAAGCCTGAGTACCTTCCCTTATTTCAACTTCCCAAATAGGTAAAACGGGAACATGCCATCCCTTGTTTTATAAGGGCTTGCTGTGAATTAACGGTTTGTGGTGCTCAAATCCTCGTTATAACTCAAAAAAGGAAGCTCATTATGTCTGAAGTTTGTGCAGTTAAAAATTTAGATACCATAAAGCTTATTAGTCATTTGTTAGAAATTCGCTGTAGTAAGCAAATGGCTGATATTTGGAATATTGGTTTAAACCTCGCCTTGCGTATTTCTGATTTATTATCGGTACAGTTTAACGATATTAAGCAAGACAGGTTAGTTATTCGTGAGTCAAAAACACAAAAGCTTGCCAATATTAAATTAAACCCGAAAGTGCTTGATACCTTGAACCGTATTAAGCATGAACACCCCCATCATATTTATCTGTTTCAATCCCGACGTGGAATAAGGCTTTGTCCAACTAAAAAAGTACGAGGTGTTTTATAATTAGGATGTTTTTCATCGTCTTTAGCGATATAACCAGCACGGTGGCATTGAAACATCACCATTAAACGACTATTTTCAGTTATTTTTAATTTGCCATTTTTAAACTTTTCTTCAGCTTCCTTTATCCAATTTTTTTCAAATTTATCCGCAGGCTCGCTTATAAGTTTCTTTTTGTAATCAACGGGACACTCTGGTAAATCAAATAACTCTGCATCTAGCCAATAATTTAAAATACGTTGGCAACGATCTTTATTTTTCTTCTCAATAAATAAATGATCATTATTTTTGATAGCATCTTCTGATGATTTTCTTTCCGCTCTTGCTTTATTACGCGTATTTAAAGCCTGCTCTATCGAGCTATCAGATAAATGATTATTTAAATTTGATCTTTCAGGTGCAAAGTCAACAAATGCTTTTTTTCGACCAAATAATGCATTTAAAGCAGTCTTAAAAATACCTAACATTTACATTACTTCCTTATATATATTTTCTTCTAGAAATGGCTGTCAATACTTACACTGGTTATTAGTCTGTTCAATCATTGCTTTTTGTTCAGCAACGGTTTCTTTGATAACTTTATCAAAAAATTTACGTTTTTTTTGATGAAACATGAATAAAAAAATCAGTAAATACTGTAGACTTAACTTTTTTCGTTTTTGCATTATATCCTATCTCCCAAGATAGGATTCCTTGTTAAATTAATACTTTGCTACAAGCGGATATTTTTCAGGGTGGTTGATACCATCCATTGATAAGTCTACATCTAAATCAGGCCAGCAAAATCCATCCTGACCTTGCGGCTCTACATTAAATACTGCGCTAACAGGCGCATTTTTAAACCAAGGGAATTCTTTAAAGCTTAAAAAGTGCTCTTCTTCTTTGGCAAGTAACCATAAACCATGAGGCGTTACGCCTAACACTTCAACTGAAATGCTTGTGCCATGCTGAGATGATTTTATTTTTATGCTCCTTTACTCTAATTTAGCTAACTCTTTAACCGGTAAACTGTAACTTTTAGCAAGTTCAATTTCAGGCTCAATCCGAAATTTTGCTTCACCTTCATGACCAACAATGTGAACATGCATTCTCTCTTCCTCATTAGAAAAGAAGAAGAATTTAAACCCTCGTTCTCTATATACTGCCGGACTCATTGTTAAATTATTACCGTATTATTTCTTGGTTTATAGTGGGAATTATAGTCTGGAACAGACTAACATCACAACCTTGTTGCTAAAATTGAAAAAGTATTAATTTCTCCATAATAAAGTTTACCACCGTCGATGTAGCATTAAATACTTCGCGGCATTAGTCAATAAGGATATGTAAAGACAGATAATTAACTCTTTAACTCAATCATTTTATAAGTATGACTTTCTATCAGTTAAAACTGCTTAAATAACTTTCAGTGACTAGTCTTAAACTGGCTTTTTCTTCCGCGCCAATAAAACTGGCAGCAATGGCGTTAAAGGTAAATTGTGCTAGTTCTTGTTTGGAAGGTTTTAAAGCATTGGCAACTGCTAAAAAGTTATCAGTCATGTAACCACCAAAATAAGCGGGATCGTCTGAATTAATGGTAACGCATAGTTTTTGTTGTAATAACCCAACAATATTATGTTGTTGCATGTTTTCAAAAACGGCAAGTTTAATATTAGATAAAGGGCAAACGGTTAACGGCATTTGGCTTTTAACCAGTTGTTTTATTAACAAGGCATCGTCAATGCAACGCACACCATGATCAATACGGTTAACTTTTAACAGTGCAATTGCATCGCTAATATAACTGGCTGGTCCTTCTTCGCCGGCATGAGCCACAGTTAAAAAACCTTGTTGTTTAGCTTGCGCAAATACTCGTGCAAATTTTTCTGGTGGATTACCTACCTCAGCTGAGTCTAAGCCGATGGCAATAATTTTATCTTTATGTGGTAATGCTTGCGCAAGTGTTACAAATGCTGCGTCTTCGTCTAAATGACGTAAAAAGCTCATAATAAGTTGGCTACTAATACCTAACTGTTGTTTTGCCTGTGTTAACGCCCCATAAATACCATTAACAACAGTAGCAAAGGCAATACCTCGCTCAGTATGGGTTTGCGGATCAAAAAATATTTCGGTGTGTATTACATTGTCTTGCTGACAACGTAATAAATACGCCCAGGTTAAATCAAAAAAATCTTGCTCGGTTATTAAAACATTCGCGCCTTGATAATAAATATCAAGAAATGATTGTAAATTATTAAATTGATAGGCTTGTGACACTTCTTCGGGGGAAGAAAAAGGAATACTAATATTATTACGCTTGGCTAATGCAAACATTAATTCAGGCTCTAAAGTGCCTTCTATATGTAAATGCAATTCAACTTTTGGTAAGCCTTGAATAAAATGTTGCAGAATAAAGCCCCTTAATTTATATAATGACCATTAATTACTATTAAACGCGACCACATGCTGATTAATTTGCGCAGCCAATTGCTTAATTAACACGTGCATTTGTTTAACTGCTTGCCCGTAACCATCCGCTTTTAATGCTTGCTTGAAAGCAAAGTTAAAAACGTATTGATTATTTTTTACTTCTGCCTCTGTCATTGATAACCAATATCGTCCCGATAAAATAACGTTGGTTTGATCAGTAGGGTAAAAATGATCAATTTCAATGGTTAAATGTAGTGACTGTTGCTTGTTGGTGATTGTAAGTGCTTGCTTAATTAATTTAGTAATACCCTGTTGCAAGCTTTCACCCCATAAATGATAACGAGCATAATGAAGCTGATTTTCGTTCATTAACATAACAATGCTAGACTGTTTTAAATACTGCGGTAAAATCACATTATCGAGTATTATTTTATGATCTCCCGCTACTTTATGTTCACCCCCTACAACGGTTTGTTCATTATCGCCAGCTAAATTGTGCTCTGGCGCATTAAGTAAGTAGTAACTCACTTTTGGGGTTGGTGCTTGCGCACAAGAAAACAATAACAACGTCACAGTGATTAAGCTAAACGTTATATTAAAAAATTTTTTCATTAGTAGACTCTTTTGAGTTATTTTTATTTACTTTATAAATGACTGTTTTACTCATTATTGTGAGACTTTACATTAGGAAAAATAGCTTTTTTAGGCTCTACATCATCACTAACCACGCCATTAAAAATAAGACTATTAGGCTTGTTATTCACTTCTCGCAATAATGGTTTTAATTCTTGCAAGCTTTCTTGCATTAATAATAATGTATTGGTTAATTCATCATAGTTTTTAGAACCTTGGGTAAAATCATTGGCGACGTTACTGATACTTTTTAAAGTATGATTTAAATTTTTAACGATGGCTTGTTGATTAGTATCAGCCAATAACTGTTCCAATTTTTTACTCACCTTTTGAAACTCTTTTGCGGTATGAGTGAATTCGGAGAATAAATTACCGGCGTCAATGGATAATTTATCTAAAGGTAAATTAGCTAAGTTATTGACAAATTTTGAGGTTTTATTGAGTAGTTGTGATATTTCATCCCCTGTTAACGGAATGATGCGATAACCTGAATATTGCTGTGCTTGATAAGCTATTTTATGAGAATCACCTTTAATATGATGATGCAATTCAATAATTTTACTTCCCGTAAGTAAGTTACCTGTGGTGATAGTCGCTGACAAACCGTGCTCAAGCCAACGGTCCATTTGCGCAGCAATAATATCGAGACTGGCGGTGGTATCAGGCAAGCCAATACGACCAGGTTGAATATTAATTATTACCGGAATTTTTACTGCGGTAGTTGTGACACCATTACGTTCTTTATTACCTAAACTAATTGAGTCAACATGGCCAATAACGACGCCACGATATTCAACAGGAGCGCCAACATTTAAGCCCCTGACACTATCTTCAACCAATAATGCATACTTAACCGCTTGTTGATAACGAGCCGCATCAGCTTTTTCATAACTCGCATAAATATCAAAATAAGCGCGTTTGGTTATCTGATCTCCCACCGGCATTCCTTTAGGAATACCAAAAGTAATACCATTGCTTAATAAGGTTTCTAACGAACCTGTTTTGACACTGATCCCTTGTGCTCTTAAATTAACTTGAATACCGCTAATATCCCAAAACCGAGTATTTTCAGTAATTAATTGATGATATGGGGCTTTAATAAAAGCATTGTAATACACCACACGCTCTTTAAAATTAAAATAAACATCTTCAATTTGCCCAACCTTTAATCCTTTATATAATATAGATGATCCACTTTTAAAGGCAAACTCTTCCGCGCTGTTTAGGGTAATATGCATACCTGGTGCAGTAAGGGGGCGTTCAGCTAATCCTTTAAAGTAATCTGATGTTTCTACCGACTTTCCCGGCTGGACTTCAATATAATTACCTGAAAAAAGCGCACTTAAATCAGATATGCCAGAATGACTTACTTTAGTCGAGACAACCCAAAATTTAGAATCTTCAACTAATAATTTTTTGGCTTCTTTACTCATTCTAGCGGTAACTAACACCCCATCTAACGAGCTTTTTAGAATGATTTTTTCAACTTTACCAATTTGCACGTCTCTAAATTTAATTTTAGTAACGCCCGCTTCTAGCCCTTCAGCTTTAGCTAATTCAATGGTAATTAATGGTCCTTGATTACTATAATAGTAATAGGTCATCCACAGCCCTAATAAGGCAGTAATAATAGGCACAATCCAAATGCGCGAGATAGTATTCATCGGTTTGACTAGAGCTTGTTCTAATAATTGATTATTATTTTGCTTATCACTCATGGGAGAGAGTCTTTTTCCAAATAAGGGTTGAATCAAAGGTATTGGCGGCGAGCATAGTTAAAATAACAACGCCACAAAAGGCGATAGCTGCTGGCCCTGGATGTATAGTCATTGCCGTGCCTAACTGTATTAAGCTGGCTAAAATTGCCACGGCAAAAATATCAATCATCGACCAGCGACCAACAAATTCAGTAATACGATAAAGCTGAGCACGCTGTAATTGAAAACTAGTCTCTTGTTGTTGTACTGAATAATTAAGCCAAGCCAAAATTATAAATTTAATAATAGGCACGACAATACTAGCAATAAAGATAATAATAGCAACAGGATATGAACCATCACGCCATAACACTATTACTCCTCCCAATATAGTATTAAGCTCTTCTTTACCTAATGAACGCGTAGTCATTATGGGTAACAAATTGGCAGGAAAATACAAAAACAATGAGGTGATGATTAACGCCCACGTTTTTTGAATACTGGTGTTATCTTGTTTATTTTTATGCTCAATAGCGTTGCTTACTATAGAGTTATTGTGCAGGTGTAGGTTCACCTTTAATTTAAGCTGTCGTAATATCAATAGTAAATGGTTTTTATCGATATATTGAATAGCCGCAATATAGCTTATAGCAAATAATACATACGCATAAAAAGAAAGTCCTAAAATAACATGAGTCATCGTTGATATTTTAATTAAACTTACTAATACGCCAATTAAAAATATTTCTGCCATGCTCCACGGTAATAATGCCGATAAACATTTTGCCAGCAATAATCCTTTCTGCGGATAACGCTGCGCCTGAATATGAAACAATAAATAAAATAAAGCACTAATAACCACCAGAGGTAAAACAATAACCGTTAACATTAACACTAAAGCAATAATAAAATAATTTTGCTCGGTTAATCTAAAATAAGTGTCAAGTAAAGTAATGGTATAAGTTTGCCCTTGATAACTTATCGACACAAAATCAAACGATAACGATAAAATTAAAAAAATTAACGCGGTAAAAGCAAATGCCAAAATACGTTCAATCGACTCAGGATGGTTAACCGTTAATAAATACCCACAACGTGGACACAGCGCTTTTTCTCGCTCACCCAAATTCGGCAGCAATAAAGATAAATCGCATTCAGTACAGTTTATTTGTTCTGATTTGGCATGAGTCATAGAAAGTCTAATTTATTAATGTGAAAACCTGACTACTATCAAATAATCAAATTTAAAAATAGATAACCATTACTATCTATAGCATTTTTTAGCTGTTATTTCATGCTTTTAAATACAGTTTAACGGTAATTAAACAGTGTAAAACTTACTGTTCATAGTAAATATTGATCTAATTAGATCATAAAGTAATAATTTTTACCGTTAAAAAACGAAAACTCGTTAATATAAAATTTTTTGTGGTAAAATTACAACGCACCTAAAAATTAGTCTCATTGCCAAGAATAAAATTGCAAAAAATCATTGCTAAATTAATGATTTATATTAAGCAGTTCATCATAGTTAAACTATAAATATAGTATTAACCTAATATTAAATGATAAAACACAGCAATGTATTTTTAATAGTGTCATTTTTCTAAGGAAAAAACATGCAAGTTATAATTTGTGATAATGCCCAGCAAGTGGCAGAAAATGCAGCCCATTGGGTGTCTGAATTAATTAATAACAAGAGCAACCCCGTACTTGGGTTAGCTACTGGTAGTACGCCAATTAGTTTATATCAGCAATTAGTAGCAAAACATCAAGCAGGAAAACTCAGTTTTGCCAATACCACGACTTTTAATTTAGATGAATACCAAAATATAGCGGCTGATAATGCGCAAAGTTATCGTTATTTTATGAATGAAAATTTATTTGATCACGTTGACATTAATAAAAATAATACTTTTTTACCCACTTGCACACAAGCGCAGAACCCACGTGAGCAAGGGCTCGCCTATGAAGCTAAAATTAAAGCGGCTGGTGGTGTAGATCTACAAATTTTAGGCATTGGTGCTAACGGCCATATTGGCTTTAATGAACCAACCTCGAGTTTAGCCTCTCGCACTCGCATTAAAACACTTACCCAACAAACCTTAACCGATAATAGTCGCTTATTTAAGCCTGATGAAGAACAACCAACTTTAGCCATGACAATGGGCATAGCCACCATTTTAGATGCTCGTTATGTGTTATTAATGGCAACGGGTAAAGGTAAAGCCAAAGCAGTAAAAGATATGGTTACTGGCGGCGTTTCTGCTATGTGTCCAGCTTCTGCGTTACAAATGCACGAAAATGCCATTGTATTACTCGACAAAGAAGCCGCGAGTGAATTATCTGATCATAATTACTATTTATGGGCTGACAAAGAAAATAATAAAGTAAACCAAGAGTTTGGACTTTTTCATAACTTTTAATTGCAGAAATTATTTAAGCCAAACCGATAATTGCTAAATTAGGAGGTGCTTTGTACTCCTAATTAGCAACTATAAAAAATAATTTATAAACATTGTGCTAATATTTTTGCAATTTTTCCTGAATTTATCAATTGCTGATAAGCATGCTGATAGCGAACCACTATCTTAGGGTCAGAATTAATATTCATCGCAAAACTAATTTTATGATTCAACTCTGACATAGTTAGCACTGGCACTACTTTTAAAAAATCATAACCTATTTTTTTAAAACGCTTTTGTAAACCTATTTTAGTATCAACAATAAAGTCTACCCGATTATTTATTAACATGTACACAGCTTGGTTAATATTGGTAACACGCTGCAATTTAAAGTTATTTAAATCACTTAATAATTGATCGTTACTAGAAGCTCGAGATACAGCAGTAACACCTTGTTTGACTTCTGTTCGTGTTAACTTTGTTTGTCCGTATTTTCTTTTTAACCCCCAAAAATAGTTAATATCTTCCATAATAGTACCGATCCAAATAAATTTATCTTCTCTAATATGATTTCTCACCATAGAAAATATTAACGTATTTTTAGTATTTAATGCGGTAATATAAGCTCTTGCCCATGGCATAATTTGAATATTTAAATCATCCTTGGTTAATTTAAATAAAGCGTTAACTATATCAACCGAACAGCCTACTAATTTTCCATTCTCATTTAAAAATTGATAAGGAGGATAAGTTTCAGTCACAACCTTTATAGTAGTTTTAGTTAGATTTTTTTGTGGTAAATAATTATTTTCAATTGCTTGCGTTAATGGTGAGGCGATAAAATTGCATAATAACAACCATAAAAAAATATGATTGCTAGGTTGTCGTTGCATACAAGATTGACTCAGAAAAAAACTCATCAAATAACTACTTTATGATCAGGCTATATTATAAAAATAGTTGTTAATATAAAGATAAGCAAGCGCTATAAAAACTAAAAAAAAAAGCTAACAATTTTACTTGCTAGCTTTTCATTAAACTGTGAATAATTAAAATTACTTATAAACCTACAAAGCGTTAATTTGTGCCTGTTGCTCGGCTAATTTAGCTAATGATGACTGTGCATCGGTTAACTTCGCTTTTTCTTTATCAATAACAGCTACTGGCGCTTTGCTAACAAATTTTTCGTTATTAAGCTTNCCTTGAGTNCGGGCAATATCTTGTTCAAGCTTGNTAACNGCTTTNGCTAAACGCGCTAATTCTGCCTCTTTATTNATTANNCCTGCCATAGGAATTAATACCGTTAAGTCNCCAACAACAGCCGATGCTGACGCAGGACCATTGTCATCAGTCGCGAGTACGGTAATACTTTCAAGTTTAGCCAGAGAGCTTAAAAATTGTTGGTTTTCAGATAAACGACGTTGATCTTCATTATTAACATTTTTCAGTAATACGGGTAATGGTTTGCTTGGTGCTATGTCCATTTCTCCACGAATATTACGAATAGCGACAATAAACTGTTTAACCCATTCTAAGTCAGCAATCGCTTTATCGTCACACAAACTAGCGTCAAACTGCGGAAAGCTTTGCACCATAATACTGCAATCACCTTGCTCATTGGTGCTAGCGGCAAAGTCAGTTAACGGTACTACACGCTGCCAAATAGTTTCGGTAATAAATGGCATTATGGGGTGCATTAAGCGTAATAAGCTTTCTAATACATTCACTAACGTATGACGTGTACCACGTTTTTGTGCCTCTGTTCCTTTGAATAATATTGGCTTCGTTAACTCTAAATACCAATCGCAAAACTGATTCCAAGTAAATTCATAAATGGCTTGCGAGGCAATATCAAAACGATAATCGGCAAACGCTTGATGAACTTTAGCAACGGTTTGTTGAAATTGACCAATGATCCAACGATCTGCTAACGAAAGCTCCAACTCTCCACTACTATCTTTGCTACCGTCTTTACCGCACTCTTTTCCACAATCGTGTTCTTCGGTATTCATTAAAACATAGCGGCTAGCGTTCCATAACTTATTGGTAAAATTGCGGTAACCCTCTAGACGTTTCATGTCCCAACTAATGTCACGGCCAGTTGTCGCTACAGAGGTTAATGTAAAACGTAAGGCATCAGTGCCGTGCGCTTCAATACCGTTAGGAAATTCTTTACGGGTTAATTTTTCAATTTTTGCCGCCATTTTAGGCTGCATCATATTACCCGTACGTTTAGCTAATAAATCATCAAGGCTAATGCCATCGATCATATCCAGCGGATCAATTACATTACCTTTAGATTTACTCATTTTATCGCCATTTTCATCGCGAATAAGGCCTGTCATATAGATTTTTTTAAAGGGAATTTGCGCTTTACCCTGTTCATCTTTGTTAAAGTGCATGGTCATCATGATCATACGTGCAACCCAGAAGAAAATAATATCAAAGCCAGTAACCAAAACATCGGTGGGATGAAAGGTTTTTAAGTCGTCGGTATTGTCAGGCCAGCCTAACGTTGAAAATGTCCACAATGCCGATGAAAACCACGTATCTAATACATCATCATCTTGTTTTAAAAGCATATTGTCAGCAATAGTATTATTAGCACGNACNTCTGCTTTCNNTACGTCCTACGTAAACTTTACCGTTTTCGTCATACCAGGCAGGAATACGATGTCCCCACCATAATTGGCGTGAAATACACCAGTCTTGAATGTTTTTCATCCATGAAAAATAGAGGTTTTCGTATTGTTTTGGCACAAATTCAATTTGTCCGTCTTTTACGGCATCAACCGCAGGACCTGCTAATTTTTCAACACGCACATACCATTGATCGGTTAATAATGGTTCAATGATCACACCCGATCTATCACCATAAGGAGCCACTAAATTATGATCTTCAACGACAACCAATAAGCCCAACTCGTCAAACTTAGCAACAATGGCTTTACGCGCAACAAAACGATCAAGTCCTGCAAATTCACTGGGTAAATCAGTGCTGTAGGTATCGCAAAGTTCACCTTTAGTATCATAAACTTCGGCTTGCGCTAAAATAGCTGCACTTTTATCTAAGATATTAATTTGTGGTAAATTATGACGTTTACCCACTTCATTATCGTTAAAATCATGTGCGGGAGTAATTTTTACACAACCCGTGCCTTTTTCCATATCGGCATGATCATCGCCCACAATAGGAATTAAACGATTAACCAGCGGCAATAATATGCTTTTACCTATTAAATCTTTATAACGTGGATCTTCAGGGTTAACCGCAACGCCTGTATCACCTAACATGGTTTCAGGGCGAGTGGTGGCAACCACTAAATAGTCTTTACCTTCGGCTGTTTTCACACCATCGGCTAGTGGATAACGCAAATGCCACATGTGACCTTTTTTGTCTTTATTTTCAACTTCTAAGTCTGAAATGGCGGTATGAAATTTAGGATCCCAATTAACTAAACGTTTACCGCGATAAATTAAGTCATCTTCAAATAAGCGTACAAACACTTCTTGCACGGCTTTTGACATGCCGTCGTCCATAGTAAAACGTTCGCGCGACCAATCAATTGAGTTGCCCATACGACGCATTTGCTTGCCGATAGTACCGCCAGATTCATTTTTCCACTGCCATACTTTGTCAATAAACGCTTCACGACCATAATCATGTCGCGTTTTNTCTTCTTCGGCAGCAATTTTACGTTCAACCACCATTTGCGTGGCAATACCCGCATGATCACAACCCGTTTGCCAGAGTGTATTTTTACCTTGCATACGTTGATAACGGATTAAGGTATCCATAATAGTTTGTTGAAACGCATGTCCCATGTGCAAACTACCCGTGACATTCGGTGGGGGAATAGCAATACAATAACTATCGCCCTCGCCTGTTGGACTAAAATAGCCTTGTTGCTCCCAACTTTGGTAAAGTGATTGTTCAATATCGGTAGGGTTAAATGTTTTTTCCATGGGTATATTCTTACTTAGTTAATAATTTATAATTAATTAAAATAGGATGACGGTTTCGCTATTTAAAGCACATCATTTTTCTGGGTGCATTTTAACAGCAAAAGCTAATTGTTGATATGCACGATAACGTTGCCGCGCTTGTTGTTTTAATGTTTCATCAATAGGTACAAAATCTATCACTCGATTAAATTGCGCTGCAAATGGCGGCACAGTATCAGTTAAATTAATTAATACTGAACGCCTATTACTTGGTGCTTGCCAACTAATTTCTACAGGTGAACCATAGTTTGGCCCTTCACCTATTAAATTATGCGGTACAAAAGAGTCAGCATCAAACGCCCACAATAGTTCATCAACATTATGCGCTTGCGTTTGATTTTGTGTATAAATAAACACTTTTTGTTGCTGACGATAAGCAATGGCGGCTTGTTGGCAGACACAAAAAAGCAATAAGTCAGTCGGTGACTTATTGCTAGAATGTTTATCAAGTAAAAAAAACGTTGCTTGCTTTTGCATAGTATTCTAATGAATGATTTAAGAGAATAAAAATAAACGCTTATTCGCCTTGTTCTTGACCTGCACGATTCAATAAAAATTGCGTTAACATGCTAACAGGACGACCCGTAGAGCCTTTATTAGCTCCACTGCGCCATGCAGTACCCGCAATATCTAAATGCGCCCAATGATATTTTTTAGTAAAACGTGACAAGAAACAAGCAGCAGTAATAGTACCGGCACCTTTACCACCTAAGTTAGTAAAATCGGCAAATGGGCTTTCGAGTTGTTCTTGATAATCGTCCCATAACGGTAAACGCCAAGCTCTGTCACCACTTTGCTCTGAAGCATTTAATAGTTCATGCGCTAACGGATTGTGGGTACTTAATAAACCTGTCGCATGGCTACCTAAAGCCACTACGCATGCTCCCGTTAAAGTAGCAACGTCAATCACCGACTCGGGATCAAAACGCTCAACATACGTTAACGCATCACACAATACTAAACGACCTTCGGCATCGGTATTTAATACTTCAACCGTTTGCCCTGACATAGTCGTTAAAATATCGCCGGGGCGATAAGCATTGGCGTCAGGCATGTTTTCACAGCCAGCTAAAACACCAATAACATTAAGCGGCAATTGCAATTCAGCCAAGGCATGCATTGCCCCTAAAACACCTGCTGCGCCACCCATGTCATATTTCATTTCATCCATGGCAGCACCGGGTTTTAACGAAATACCACCACTATCAAAAGTTAAACCCTTGCCGACTAAGACAATAGGGGCCGCATCTTTATCACCACCACTATATTTAATAACACTCATCAGTGATTCATTTTCACTACCACGACCAACGGCAAGATATGAACCCATGCCCAATTCTTCCATTTGTTGCTCGTCAACAATTTCAACACTTACGTTGTCATAATCACTTTCTAATGTTTTAGCTTGCTCACTTAAATAAGCAGGATTACAGATATTTGGTGGCATATTAGCCACATTTTTACAGCTATTAATACCAATTGAAATAGCCAAAGCATGAGTAATAGCACGTTTTCCTATTGGTAATTCACGGCGTGTTGGTACATAAAAAATAATTTTACGCAGTGGACGACGTGGTTCTTCTTTACGTGTTTTTAAGCTATCAAAGCTATATAAGCAATCTTGGGCGGCTTCTACTGCTTGGCGAATTTTCCAATAAGTGTCGCGGCCTTTAACATGCAATTCAGATAAATAACATGCAGCTTCCATCGAACCAGTTTCATTTAAGGTGTTAATTGTTTTACTGATAATTTGACGATATTGGCGTTCGTCTAATTCACGCTCTTTACCACAACCCACCAATAAAACTCGCTCACTTAAAATATTAGGCACATTATGCAATAACAACATTTGCCCTGACTTACCTTCTAAGTCGCCACGACGCAATATATTACTAATGTAACCTTCGCTAATTTCATCAAGTTGTTCAGCAGTGGGTGATAGTCGACGTGGCTCAAAAACACCGACGACGATACAAGCTCTGTTTTGTTTTTCTGGGCTACCGCTTTTAACACTGAACTCCATGAGTTCTCCTTACTAATTTCAAACTTATTGGCTAACTTATACAGATAAACACAGCTAAAACTTTGTTTTTCTGTTAATTGGGTTATTCTAAAGGTTATAATTATAGCTAGATAAACTAATTTATCTTAAGCATATTCTTATTAAAATTATTTAGAACATAATTTATAACATAAGAAAACGACCAGTTTACTCAAAATTTGGCTAAATGTCAGATAAAAACTAAGTTACCCTATGATTATTTTTCGCTATTTGTTAAAAGAAGTTGCCAAAACTCAATTGGCCGTATTCTTTGTTTTAATGACTATTTTTATCAGTCAAAAATTTGTTTCTATCTTAGGCGATGCGGCTGAAGGCGGTTTACCTGGCCACATGGTAATGCTTTTTATCGCACTAAAAACACCTGATTTAGCTGGTATGATGCTACCTTTAAGCATGTTTTTAGGAATATTACTCGCTTACAGTAGAATATACGCTGATAGCGAAATGACGGTATTACACGCTTGTGGAATAAGTGAATGGTATATTGTACGGATCACTATAATTGTTGGCATCATTACCGCTATAGTGACGGGTATATTTACTTTATATTTATCACCTATTGCCGCTGAATACGAACTACAAATAAAAGAAAAATTGGCTACCGAATCAGGCTTAAGCACTTTAATTGCAGGTAGATTTCAAAAAACAGGCAATAATAAAGCGGTAATTTTTATTCATCATAAAAATAGAAAAAACAATACCTTAAGCAAAATATTTGTTGCCCAATTACCCGATGATAAACATTCACACGACAGTATTATTAATTCAAGCTTAGTGTATGCAGCGCAGGGAAAAGTAGAAGAACAAGAAAGCGGCTCACAACGCCTAGTATTAGAAAAAGGCATCCGCTATCAAAAAGACAACCAAAGTGGTGAATTTCGTTCAGTTGCTTTTAAAAAATACTATATTCAAATACAAGATAAAAAAGTAGAGCACAAACGTCGTAAAATAAGTGCCCTACCCACCTTAGAATTATTTAATTATGACAAGCCTGAATATAAAGCCGCAATACATTGGCGTTTAGCTTTTCCGTTAGCCGCCATAGTACTAACGTTTATTGCTGTACCATTAAGCAAGGTTAATCCGCGACAAGGTAAATTTGCTAAATTACTGCCTGCTATTTTATTATTTTTAGGCTATTTTTTAATGTTAAGCGCGATGTTATCTGGGCTAGAAAAAGGTGTTTTATCTAATGTTATTGGTTTATGGCCAGTACATTTAGGTGCATTACTATTAGGGTTGAGTTTAATATTTAAAGATCGCGGTGGCGCACTAAAACTCAAAGCTAAACTGTCTTTTTTTAGCCGTAGTGGAGGTACGGCATAATGCGCATTTTAGACATTTACATTGGTAAAATTGTTGCTACGACTACTTTTTTAACGCTCAGCGTTTTTATTAGTGTGAGTGGCATTATTAAATTTGTTGATCAAATGATTTATGTGGGGCGTGGCGATTATGACTTATCGCATGCTGCACTCTATGTACTTTATTGGATACCACGCGATGTCGAAATATTCTTTCCTATGTCCGCCTTAGTCGGCGGCTTAATCGGTATTGGCATGCTCGCCAGCAATAGTGAATTAGTGGTAATGCAAGCAGCAGGTTTATCACGTTTTAACATTATAAAATCGGTAATGAAATCAGCCTTAATTTTAGTCCTTATTAGTATGGCTATTGGTGAATGGCTTGCACCACAAGGTGAAGCCGCAGCGCGAGAAATAAAATCACAAGCCATTTCTGGTGGTAGTTTGATCTCTGCTAAAAATGGAATTTGGGCAAAAGACGGTGATTTTTTCGTTCACATTAGTGAAGTAGAAGACACAGGACGCTTAAAAAACGTTCAAATTTATCGTTTTAACGAACAACTAAAACTTACTAGCTGGTTACAAGCCGAAAAAGCGACTTATCAACAAAATGCATGGTTACTTGAAGACGTTACCGATACGCAAATAACAACAACAGAAATTATTACCAAACATTATCAAAACCAGCAATGGCAATCGTCACTTACCCCTGATAAATTAAGAGTAGTAACTGTTAAACCCGAAGCATTGTCTATGACAGATTTAATTAGTTATTTAGATTATTTAAAAGCCAACAATCAAGATAAAAGCCGCTATTTACTCGCCTTTTGGCGCAAAATAATGCAACCAATTACCGTGGCGGTAATGCTATTAGTTGCTCTGTCTTTTATCTTTGGACCACTACGTAGCATGTCGATGGGCGCGCGTATTATGATGGGTGTGATGACGGGTTTATTATTCCATGTTAGTAATCAGGTTTTAGGCTCTATTAGCTTAGTGTATCAATTACCGCCAATATTTGGCGCAACCTTACCAAGCCTCTTATTTATATTAATGGCATTGTATTTTATTAATAAAAAAGCTTAGTGCTTGTCAATACTTTAACAAGGCGCAACAATATTTACACTATTACCAGTGCAAAGCTAGTTATCTCTGTACGGCCTTTAAACTATCGGTAAATATATATCAGTGATCAACTGATGTTCTGCAACTTGTGGAAATAAGTTAATATAGTGAAAAAAAAAACGGGAAAATCGCGTAACTCCTCACCGCTATTAGGTAACCATTGGCGATAAAGCGCACGAATTTTATCGTCCATTAGCTCATGAGATCCTAAATGTCGAATTTTAGCACAACGTCCAGCAGGTATTGTTTTACTGATAACTCCCTGTGAATTATCAGGAACATTAGTGTGCACTTCGCCACAAATATCAAAATGAAAATCTTCCGTAATAGTAGTTGTAGGATCGTCATAAGCAACACCATAGGTATTATATTGTTCAACGGGAAATAACCCCGTATTTTTTCGCCATTCAATGAAATGACTAATAGAGTCATTTAATACTACGGGTGAGCCTCGGTGCTCAAAAACTGCCACCTTAGTTTCTTTAAAATTAATTATTTCAACAGCTAATGCGGCAACGACGTCTTTATTCATAAGAAAATTCCTATCAACTTTTTTAGTTAACAGTAGCTTTTTGTGCCAACTTTGCCACTGAGGTTTTTGTCGAAATGGAGAAGTTGTTATGCTAAATACTTTTTTAAAAACTCGTGAAAATGATTCTGGATTTTCAAAACTAGCCTGTAAGGCAATATCAATAATGGCTAGTTCGCATTGATAAACTAGTTGGTATGATGCCTGTTTTAAACGAATCATCAAAATAAATTTACTTACCGTAATGCCAGTATATTCAGTAAATTGTCGATGAAAATGACACTTTGAAAAACATGCCACTTGGCTTAACTTTTCAACACTTAAATCACTCTCTAAATGCTCACTAATATGCTGACAACAGTATTAATTTTTTGAGAATAATTTAACGATTTATCCCGAACCATAATACATTTTAACTCTTCTATTGCCGCTAGTTAATAACAAGCAGTTTGACTCAATTCAACAATATTATATCGTTTTGTTTTTAAAAGATGGACTAAAATTTCTCTATGTCGTGTCAATAAATTGCGCTGGTTGCTGTATACCAAGTAAATTTAAATCCTGTGCGCCAGCTTTACCAATATTGGGTAAGTCCGTTAATTTTCTTAAATTTTCACGGGTAACTTTATTTGGATTCATAGAAATAACGTCTCATTAAAGAACAAAAAAACACGTCTTAACTTAGCGAATAAAGCATGAAGCAAGGTTTTTTTATTATACTTGATTAGCTGTATGCAATTTTACTCGAGCGGTTATTCCAAGCTTAAAACCCAATAATCCAAACACAAGAGGTATAAAAGAATTAAGAGCAAATATAAAAATAAAATTTACGTCTTGAGTATAAATGTATGCATAAACAAATATAGCAATAAAATAACCTAGGTTTGTAGAACCTTCAGATAATTTTAAAAAATACCCTTCCACCAATGATACAACAAAGGCTATAGATACCCCCCAATATATTCCCAAATTAATGATAGTCGGTAGCTCCATACTAATAGCAATCGTAGATATAATTAAGGGGAAAGATAAAGCTAAAACAAAAGTGATTAGACCGATTGTAAAGCTAGCTAATTTTGTTATATTTTTATTCATCATTTTCCTAATACGGCTTAAGCTGTTATATCAAGGTTATAATAGTGAATTATTGCCACAAAAACGTGATATTTACAGCTTGTCATGTAGTTTTTACACATTTAAACTTTCGTATAATATTCCGTATTAAAATACCAAATGAAAGAATCAACAAAGCCACTGAAAGAAATAGTAACCCAAATACAAAAGTGCGATCAGAATTGCTACAGCCGCCCCAGCTACACTTTGTATAACCAATAATGAATACGGCTACAGCCAAACTAGATAATATCAACGGTAACAATAAAATAGATATTAATGTCTTAATACGATAATAGTAATTAAATATTTCGCGTTTTAATTCGCCTACTATGGATAACTCTGATTTAATAACCCAGTCTTTCGCGAATTTAAGCACTAAAAAACTGTATATTATAGGTGAAATAACCCCTGCAATAAAAGCAGTTGAAAATTGTGAAAGCCCCAATAAGATATCCGATAATATTCCAGATATTATAGATATTATATAAATCCAGACAAAAAGTTTTATTTTTTGTAAAGCTCTTATGTTCCTAAAAACTGTCAATAATGAAACACTTAAGATTAAAACAGGTGCACCAAACGCCAACGTTCTTATAATATCCATACAATCTTGATTAAATACTCCGTAATTTATGAGTAACTATGAATAACATAACTCCTAGCGAATGACATTATTTTTTTACTTCGGTCAAAAACATTTCCCTATATACTTAATGATATTTCAATACGTCTGTTTGGGACTCATCAAACCAAGGTAACAGATAGAGTATTTGTAGGTCGGTTCAGCCCGTCAAATATAGATTGATGGCCTAAAGGCCAACCTACAAGTGTTACCCTAAAATATAGCTATTTGACCAGTCCCGTCTGTTTCAAGACGTCTGAGCAATTCATGATCAAGGCACTTATTTTTATTAATTATTACACTGCTTTAACATCAATCACTTGCTTTTGCTGTTCTGCTATTAATTGTGCTTTGGCGCGAATGCGCTGCTCTAGTTCATCGACCAAATTAGTATTGTCAAAACGTTCTTTTTGGCGAACACCATCAAGGTAATAGCCGCTTTTTTTACTACTCCCCGTTAAACCAAGATCTGACACCATGGCTTCGCCAGGGCCGTTAACAATACAACCAATAATAGAGACATCCATTGGTGTTAGTAAATCTTCAAGGCGTTGTTCGAGTTCATTAACGGTTGAAATTACATCAAATTCTTGGCGTGAACAGCTAGGGCAAGCAATTAAATTAATACCGCGACTACGTAACTTAAGTGATTTTAAAATATCAAAACCTACTTTAATTTCTTCTATTGGATCTGCCGCTAATGATACCCGTAAAGTATCGCCAATACCTTCGGCCAATAACATGCCTAAACCAATGGCTGATTTTACTGAACCTGCACGCATGCCGCCAGCTTCGGTAATACCTAAATGCAGCGGATTATTAATTTGTTTTGCTAGCAAGCGATAAGCGCCTACGGCTAAAAACACATCAGAGGCTTTAACACTCACTTTAAATTGGTCAAAATTAAGCCTGTCAAGAATATCTACATGACGCATCGCTGACTCTAGTAAGGCTTCGGGGCAGGGTTCGGTATAACGTTCTTGAATATCTTTTTCTAACGAACCGCCATTTACGCCAATGCGTATGGGAATATTATGATCACGCGCGCATTCAACCACAGCCCGCACTCGGTCTTCGCGACCTATATTACCTGGGTTTATACGTAAACAATCTGCACCATATTCTGCCACTTTAAGTGCAATGCGGTAGTCAAAATGAATATCGGTAATTAAGGGTACATTAACTTGTTGTTTAATTTGCTTAAATGCTTCAGCAGCGTCCATGGTCGGCACACTAACACGGACAAGATCAGCGCCAACCGCTTCTAATGCTTTTATTTGTGCTACCGTTGCCGCAACATCGGTCGTTAGAGTATTAGTCATTGACTGTACAGTGATAGGTGCATCACCGCCAACAGCAACATTGCCAACCATTATTTTTGTCGATTGACGACGAATGATAGGAGATTCTTTAAACATGATATTTTCGAGAATAAATTCCCGCCTATAATATAAATAGAAATTAAAGCGCTTAAATAAGAGCTAAATAAGAATTATGGCTTTAACGGTAAAGAAAATTTAGCAATATTACCCGCACCAAATTGCGACATATTAACGTCTTTACCATCAAAACGAATGCTTACTAACTCAGGTTTACCTAAGGTTATGGCAAAAGGCGCTTTACCTTTAATAGTCATAACATAATCCGCTTTTTTTATGCCCCAAGCAATACGTTCACCTGTAGCATCATAAATATTTACCCAACAATCGCCTGAAAAAGTAAAAACAACGTCACTAATTAACGGAGTTATTGTTGAAGTATTGCTAGCCGCTGACTCTTTTAAAGCGCTAACGTTACTTTGCACTACAAGGTTAGCTGTTTCCCCCTTGGCATTTACTTTTTGAATATTATCTACTATCGCTTCAGTCGGCTGCTTAATGCTAGCGGACTGTGGTGTTAAGTTAACCTCTGCATTATCATTTTCTGCTGGTGTTGTTCCTACACTAGGCACTATTTCTTTACTGTTATTTGAGCGAGTGTTTGAGAACGGTAATTTTTCATTTTGATTAGCAGTAATGGCGGTTTGATCTTGCTGATGTTCTTGTTGCCACCAAATAACGGTTAAGCCAACTAAAATGGCTAAAATAAAATAACTAAACCACATTAAACGACTGTTTTCTGCCTGTTTTTTAGTGCTTTGAGAAAAACTTTGCATTTCAGCTTGCTGTACCGCAGCAACACCTAACAATTCATAACTAGCGAGTACATCTTCACAAGAAACATGGACGAGCTTGGCATAATTTTTTAAATAACCGCGCATATAAGTTCTCGGTAGGCGATTATCAAAGTCTTCCTTTTCAATATTTTCAATTAAGGCAACGGTAAAATTTAATTTAAGTGCAACGTCCTTTGCCGTTAATTTTAAGGCTAAACGCGCTTCCTTAAGCATTTGCCCAGGACCGACAACTTCCATATCTTCTGTTAATTCTGTGTGATGCTCTTTAATCATGGTTGCACTTTATTACTGTCTTTTACAGTGACAGGATCCGTTAAATGGATGACATCGCCAACTTGTAACACCGAACTTTTAGTTAAATGATTCCAACGCCGCAATGCACTTAAACGAATATTATAAGTTCTCGAAATATAAAATAGGTTTTGATCTTTTTTAATTATATGAATTAATGGTTCACTAGAATTTTCTAATACTGATTTTTCTGCATCACTATTTTTTGTCGTTGTATCATAGCTAGCATCACCAGTAACCAAATTATTGATCGCCTCATCAATAGCTTTGTCGGTAGCATCATCACTTGTTGTATCAGTAGTAACATCATCGTTTACTATGTTATCTATTTCTTGCTCTGTACCGTTTTTACTAACATTATTCTTACTATCATTCGTTGCTACATCGCTAACAATATCATCGTTTACTATGTTATCTATTTCTTGCTCTGTACCGTTTTTGCTAACATTGTCATTTGTTGCAATATTACTTGTCGTATCATTAGTAATATCATCATTTACTATGTTATCAATTTGTTGCTCTGCACTATTTTTGCTAACATTATCATTGGTGTCATTCGTTGCTATATCAGTAGCAATATCTGCAGAAACTATCGTATCAATCATTTTGTCAGCGTTTTTATTATTGATTTGACTATTAGCTTTACTATTATCTTCACCATCATTTCTACTGACAGTACTTACAACGGTTTCATTTATAAGTGCATCCATCATTTCATCACTGATCACGTTTTCATTATCAGTTTTTGTTGATTCATTTTTATCAATCAATTTTTCAGGCTCGATACTACGACTAATCGGCAAGCGATTTAATTCAGATTTTACTTTAAATGGCGTTTTATACGTTGTTGCCACTATTTTTTTTTGATGATTAGGTGATAATTTAAATACCCGTTTTTTAACATTAACAGGCTGGCTTGAAAGCAATAACTGTTGGTATTTTTCGGCTAAGCTATCTGCTTCAATGTGTGCTAAACCATTATGTAAATACTGCTGACTTTGGTATGAACGGGGAAACATTTTAACTAGCATTGACGCATAATTTTTGGCAATATTATTTTTACCTTGCTTACGATACACTTTATAAGAAAGTGCTAACGGTACAGGGCTAAAATGGCGAGTGACTTTTTCAAAGCGTTTTATATACTGTTCAGCTTTTGGGTAAGCTTTTTTTGCGTATTGCAATTGCGCCATTTGTACTAAAGCGGAGACATTATTTGGGTTATGTTCGATTGATTTTTTTAAATATTTTTCAGCTTTTTCGAAGTGATTGACTTTTAGCTGACATAAGGCAATATTTTCATAACTTTGTGAAACTAATAAATAACTGGGTACAGCAATCGCTTTTAATAATTGTTTTTCAGACTCATCAATTTTATTTTGGCTGCAAAGAAATACACCATAATTATTTAATGTATCAGCATCATCATCTTTAATCGCTAACGCTTTTTCATAAGCATTAATGGCCAAATCAATTTCACCTACTTTGTCATAATAATGAGCAAATGCGGTGTACACCTGCACTAAATTTGGCGCAATACGTTTCGCTTTTTCTAAATTGAGTTTAGCTTGAGTGGTGTTGCCCATTTTTAAATAGCCTAAGCCCAATTGAATACGGGTCATCGCTATTTCATCATTTTTAACAGGGTTTACAATAATAGGCGTATTATCAGCTTTATATTCTTGTGTAACGCAAGCGCTCAAAAAGACACTTACCAGAGCAATAAAGGTAAATGTTAATACATTTTTAGAGAAATACTTGGATAAAAATAAAGTCATAATCTGCTGATACATAGTAACTTTTAAATAAATAAGTAATGCTAATTAACTATTAAAGCACTTTGTTGTTAGTTATACTACTTTTACCGCAATTTCATCACTTTTATGACTATTAGTTTTATTAGTACGCGCATCATTGGTGCGTAACGTTCTATCTAAAACTTCACCTGCTAGTTGTCCACAAGCGGCGTCGATATCACCACCACGAGTACGACGAGTGATCACCGTTAAACCATAAGATTGTAAAACTTTATCAAAACGATCCATACGAGAATTACTAGGGCGTTTATAAACCGAACCGGGGTAAGGATTAAAGGGGATCAAATTAATTTTGCTCGGTAAACCTTTTAAGGCATGGGCTAATTCATGTGCTTGATCGGTACTGTCGTTAATATGATCAAGCATTACATATTCAATAGTCGCTTGTTTATTGGCTTTAGAGCCATCGATATAGCGTTTTGCCGCCTGCAAAAATTCTTCTAATGGATATTTTTTATTAATCGGGACTAATTCATCCCGTAATTTATTGTTCGGGGCATGTATTGATATAGCTAGCGCGCAATCAATTTTTTCTTTAAGCATATCTAAGGCAGGAACAACGCCAGAGGTACTTACCGTAACGCGGCGCTTTGATAAACCATAACCTAAATCATTGAGCATAGTATCTAGGGCTGGAATAAGATTTTTCATATTTAATAATGGTTCGCCCATGCCCATCATCACAATATTAGTAATTGGACGCTTACCTACAATACGTGTAGCACCAATATCGTTAGCTACTCTCCATACTTGACCAATTATTTCTGACATAGACAAATTACGGTTAAAACCTTGTTGTGCTGTGGCACAAAAAGTACATTCTAAGGCGCAACCCACTTGTGATGATACACATAAGGTAGCGCGATCATTTTCGGGGATCCATACGGTTTCAATTTCTTGTCCGCCGTTAAGTTTTAAGGCGTATTTTATTGTGCCATCAGTTGAAACTTGTTTTTTTGAGATCTCTGGTGCGGTGATCTCACAATTACGTTGTAATTTTTCTCGTAATTTTTTATTTAAATTAGTCATTTGCTCAAAATCACTGTAACCAAAATGATAAATCCACTTCATAATTTGATCAGCACGAAAGGGTTTTTCACCTATTTCGGCAAAGTATTCACGCATCATTTGATGATCAAAATTAAGTAAGTTAATTTTAGTAATAGGTGCAGTGTTAGTATCAGGCATAAAAATCTCAAAAAAACAAAGGTAACTCACTCTATTGTACGCGCAACAATGCTATACGACAATTTGAGCTATAAAACAGAAAGGATTTTACCAATGACTTGATAAAATCCCTTAAAATATTCAATAGTATTAATATTGAATTAAAATAATGACTAACGAGTGCGTGGGCAGATCTCATCATCACTAAAAAAGTAAGCAATTTCACGTGCCGCAGACTCTAAAGCATCACTACCGTGAGCTGCATTTTCATCAATTGAATCAGCAAGATCAGCACGAATAGTACCCGCTAATGCTTCGCTTGGGTTAGTAGCGCCCATGATTTCACGATTTTTAAGAACCGCATTCTCACCTTCTAACACTTGAACCATTACAGGACCAGAAGTCATAAATTCAACTAAAGCGCCAAAGAAAGGACGTTCGCTGTGCTCTGCATAAAAACCTTCGGCCTTCTCTTTAGAAAGATGAACCATTTTTGAAGCAACAATTTTTAAACCCGCAGTTTCAAAACGGTTATAGATTTGACCAATAAAATTTTTCGCTACTGCGTCAGGTTTTACGATAGAAAAAGTACGTTCGATAGCCATGATAAGCCCTTTTAAAATTAATGTATAAAATACGTCGAATAAAATTTTGGCGCAAATTATAGTCTAATTTAAGCAAAAAGCCTATTTTAATATAAAAATAGGCTTTAAAATAAAAATGGCATATTGAGGTAACTATAAACTAATACGACGATATTCGCGGTATTCAGGTTCCCAAAAATTTCGTTCTATTTTAGCTTTCAACTGCTCATCAGATACCGCTAAAGCATGTCCTTGTTTATAAGCTACTTTTGCGACTTTAAAAGCGATATTTTTACTCAAGTTAGTTATCTCTGTCAAAGCAGGTAGTAATTCGCCACTTCCTGTATTAGCCAGTGGTGAAGCAGCGGCTAACGTTTCACTGGTTACCATTAACATTTCATCGGTAACACGATTAATATTTGCAGCAACAATACCCAAACCAATGCCAGGGAAAATATAACTGTTATTACATTGTGAAATATTATGAATTTTACCTTGGTATTCAACAGGTGCAAATGGGCTGCCCGTGGCAATAATGACTTCGCCTTCACACCAATGAATAACTTGCTCAGGTGTTGCTTCAACTTGACGAGACGGGTTACTTAACGGAAATACAATAGGTTTAGCATTGTGCTGTTTCATGGTTTTAATGGCTTGTTCAGTAAATAAACCCGGTTGTCCTGAAACACCAATTAAAATACTTGCTTGCGATTGCGCTAACACTTCAACTAAATTGGCATATTCGCTGGTTACTTTCCAAGTACCAATAACTGTTGATGTTTGCATTAAGCTTTCTTGAAAATCACGTAAGCCGGTCATGCCTTGCGTTAATAAACCAAAGCGGTCAACCATAAAAATTTGACTACGTGCTTGCTCTTCAGATAGACCTTCGCGCACCATTTGAGTAATAATTTGCTCGGCAATACCACACCCTGCGGAACCAGCCCCAACAAACACGACTTTTTGTTGTGATAACTTTTCGCCTTTAGTGCGACAAGCAGCCAGTAAAGTACCAACCGTAACCGATGCTGTACCTTGAATATCATCATTAAAACAACACAATTCATTGCGATAGCGTTTTAACAATGGCATTGCATTGGGTTGCGCAAAATCTTCAAATTGTAATAACACATGCGGCCAACGACGTTTTACCGCTTGAATAAATAAATCTAAAAATTCATCATATTCTGCTTGGCCGATACGTTTATGACGTGCACCCATATACATAGGATCGTTTAATAATTTTTCATTATTGGTACCCACATCAAGCATTACTGGTAAGGTATAAGCAGGGCTAATACCACCACAAGCGGTATACAATGATAATTTACCAATGGGAATACCCATACCGCCAATGCCTTGATCACCTAAACCTAAAATGCGTTCGCCATCGGTTACAACAATCACTTTTATTTTGTTTTTGGTGGCATTACGTAGAATATCATCAATGTGATGACGCTCCTCATAAGAAACAAACAAGCCACGCGAACTGCGATAAATATCAGAAAATTGCTCACAAGCGTCACCCACTGTCGGCGTATAGATAATTGGCAACATTTCAGCTAAATGGTTTTGCATTAATTTAAAAAATAGTGTTTCGTTGTTATCGTGTATTGCGCGCAAATAAATATGTTTATTTAAACTCCCCTTGAAGCTGCTGTATTGCATATAGGCTCGTTCAACTTGTTCATCAATTGTTTCATAACGAGGTGGTAGTAAACCAATTAAGTTAAAATTACGGCGTTCTTCTTTGCTAAAACCACTACCTTTGTTCAGTAAAGGGGTTTCTAATAGTGAAGGCCCAGCATAAGGGATATATAAAGGTCTTGTTTTATTTGTCATAATAATTGTAGTTATCTGCGTTTTATTTTTGCGAATGATATGCCAACGTTATGATTAGCACGGTTTTACTGCTAGCATTTTATTATTATTTTTCATTAGTATAGTTGAACTTACCTAGACAACAAAGCTTATCAGTTAAAGTTAAGCTAACTTTATTGTAAATAGCGCTTGTTTAAAAATAGCTAAGTTACTAAAATCACCCCCTAAAATCTCAGTTACCTTTTTATAGGCATATAAATGACCTTTAATAAAATTTTTCTATTGTTATCAACTAGTTTTCTTTCACTTTCAGCCCTCGCTAAAAGCAATACTGAGCGGGCAGGTGATTTACTACAATATGCTATCCCTTTAATCAGTTTTTCTAGCACTTTATTGGTTGAAGATAATAACAAAGAACACTACGCGGGTAGCATCGCCTTTATAAAATCAGCCGTTGCTGCTGAACTAAGTGCGTTAGCCTTAAAAAAGTCAATTAGTGCTCAACGTCCTAATGGTGAATGTTGTGATTCTTTTCCATCAGGTCACACTACTTTAGCTTTTGTGGGGGCATCATTTGTACAATTTAGATATGGCTGGAAATATGCTATTCCAGCTTATGTTGCTGCCAGTTATGTCGGTTACAGTCGTGTACAAACTAACCAACATTATACCCGTGATGTAGTTGCGGGTGCAGCAATAGGTATTTTAAGTAGTTATATTTTTACTGAAAAATATCATGGTTTTGCTATTACCCCTTATGCGTTTAATAAAGAGTTTGGCGTACAAATTAACGCTGATTTTTAGGTTTTAATCACTGGCATATTTAATCACTTTCGGCGATCCACGCTAGCTGGATCGCTTCTAAAATTCGTTCACCGCAATGATTGGGATCATCTTCAAAACGTTCTAACGCTAATACCCAAGCTCTCAGCTCAGTAAAATGTAATTTTAACGGATCAACTTCTGGGTGCTGTTCCATTAAATCTAACGCTATTTCTAGTGAGTCAGTCCACCGTAGGTTCATAATATTTTCCTGTTATTAAAGACTAAAATTTATAACGGCTAAAATTTAAAAATCAAATGAAACCAAAAAGCATCGCCAACAAACATGATCACCAACCAAAACACAATTAATCGTGTTTTTTGGCAAAACTTACAATCAGTATGCCACCATTGTTTTAATGTTGATTTGTTTTTCATGTTTCTTTTTCATATTTAGTTGCTTAAAGACGCGACATAAGTTTAGCTAAATATTCGCCCAAGTAGGGATTTTTTATCCTCATCAACAACACTATTTTTAGTTTTTACCGTTATCGCTAACGGAGAAAAATCATTGATATTAGGAAACTCTACCTCAAATTGAGTATGCTCAAAATCACCAATCGCAGGATTAAAGCGATATTCTTTTTGCCACTGTTTAACATTATTGGTTAACTGCTTAATAGCATCAACTACAAATTTAACTTCTTCATCTGTCGTTGTGGGATGAAAAGAGGCTCTCACCCAACCGGGTTTTTCAGCATAATCACCTTGATTAATTTT
Source organism: Alteromonadaceae bacterium (assembly GCA_016765535.1). Lineage (GTDB taxonomy): Bacteria > Pseudomonadota > Gammaproteobacteria > Enterobacterales > Alteromonadaceae. Next base: position 45,736 of record JAESPQ010000029.1, read on the forward strand.
TTCAGTAATTTTATTAGAAGTATCGTGATCAACATTTAATAAAATATGCCCATAAGTCCCTGCACACGAACAACCACCGCGGGTTTGTATACCAAATTTATCATTAAGTATTCGTACCACTAAATTATAATGCACATTAGGAACGTAAAAAGAAACAATAGCTAAGCGTTCAGTAATACTAGGTTCTAACATCACCACTTTATCATTTTTGCTTAGTTCCCCCATTACATACTGAGTAATTTCTTGCTCGCGAGCTAAAATATTATCAACCCCCATAGCCTCTTTTACTTTAATCGCTAATGCAGTACGAATACATTGCAAAAACCCCGGTGTACCACCATCTTCGCGTACTTCAATATTATTAAAAAAACTGTGCTCACCCCACGGGTTTGTCCATGTTACTGTGCCACCACCAGGATGATCAGGCACTTTGTTTTTATAAAGTGCTTTATTAAAAATTAACACGCCTGAACTACCCGGCCCACCTAAAAACTTATGGGGTGAAAAGAAAATAGCATCAAGGGTTTGTTGTGGGTTTGTAGGATGCATGTCTATATCAACATAAGGTGCTGAACAGGCAAAATCAACAAAACAAACACCTTCATGTTGATGCATAATTTCAGCTAATTGATGGTAAGGTGTTTTAATACCAGTAACATTAGAGCAAGCAGTAAAAGAACCAATTTTAATCTTTCGTGATTGATATTGTTCAAGTAGTTCTTGTAAATGAGCTAATGAAGGTAAGCCATTTTTATCTGGATTGATAATTTCTAAAGTCACATCACACTCATGCCATGTGGTTTGATTAGAATGGTGTTCCATGTGAGTAATAAATACCACAGGTTTATCATCGTCAGCAAAATTTACTTGTTCTTGCATGCGCTCTGGAATACGCAGCCCTAAAATACGTTGAAATTTATTCACCACCGCAGTCATACCTGCACCAGCGGTTATTAAAATATCATTATCGCAGGCATTAACATGATGTTTAATAATTTTTTGCGCATCATGATAAGCATGTGTCATTGCACTGCCTGTTAAATTTGTTTCGGTATGAGTATTCGCCACATAAGGTCCTAATTGCCTAGTTATATACTCTTCAATCGGTTGATACAAACGACCGCTAGCCGTCCAGTCGGTATAAATGATAGCAAGTTGTTGTTGGTTGATTTTATGAGTCAAACCCTCACCAATAATATGTTGGCGAAATTGTTGAAAATGTTGTTCTAATGATTTTTTCGTATTTGACATAATATCAACCTCTTAAAATTTGTCGCTTGGTATGAACTTTTACACATCTGGCAGTGGTAGTTCGGTAGAGCATTTAATTTCTTCCATCGCAAAACTTGAAGTCACATTCGTTAAGTCGGTTGCTTCAATAAAACGCTTGTAAAAAGCATCATAAGCGGCGATGTCTTTTACGATCACTCTTAAAAGATAGTCGTATTCTCCGCTCATGCGATAAAAATCAACTACCTCAGGAAAAGCAGAAACGATCACTGAAAATTGTTCTAACCATATTCGACTGTGCTTTGAGGTTTTTACTTGTACAAATACCGAGACATTTAAATCTAACATTTGTGCATTTAATAAAGCCACGCGTTTGCGAATAATGCCGCTTTTTTCTAACTTTTGTAATCGTCGCCAGCAAGGCGTTTTGGTTAACCCCACTTGCTTAGCTATTTCTTCAACCGCGATACTAGCATTATTTTGTAAAATAGCAATAAGTCGCAAATCTACACCATCTAAGTTCATTTTATTCTAACATCTAACTTTAAAGTAGAAATAAATACTAATACCTTGATTGGTATTTAGCTAGTAAGAAATACTATTTCTACCTATAAATAATTCACGAAATAGTATTTCAGTCAAAACAGGCATTTTTTTCAAAAAAATTTATTATTTATTAAAAAAGTTTGATTAAACGCAAACAATTCGTATTTTGCCGTGCAAACAAACACTAAAATCGGCATACTAGCGCGGTACTTTTTAGACTATTTGAGTTAAACCATGATGCAAATTACCGACCTTCAGCAAGAGCAACAAATTACACCATTTTTTAGATTAGGCTTTCGCCCATTTTTCTTGAGCGGCGCTTTATTTAGCGTAATAGCCATTGTTATATGGTTATTAATATTAAAAGGAAAGTTTGCTTTACAACCCTTGGGTAGTGGTTATTGGTGGCATATTCATGAAATGATTTTTGGCTTTGTCTGCGCCATTATTGCTGGTTTTTTACTTACCGCAGTACAAAACTGGACAGGTACGCGTGGTATTTATGGTGCCAAATTGATGCTGTTATTTACCGTGTGGTTATTAGGTCGCATTGTCATGCTATACCCACAATTATTAGGTAATAACCTTAGTACCTTTATTGATTTGAGCTTTTTACCCTTGACGGCTTTTTTTCTTGCGCAACCTATTTTTAAAGTAAAACAATATCGTAACCTGTTTTTTATTCCTTTATTAGGCCTATTTACACTGGCTAATTTAGAAATGCATTTAGCAATTTATTATCCTAATACTTTTACCATTACCTTTGCGGGATACAGCGGCGTAATGTTAGTAATATTTTTAATGTCAGTTATGTCTGGGCGAGTATTACCTATGTTTACCGCCAACGGCACAGGTACACAAAAAGTATTACCCATAAAAGCACTCGAAATTGTCACCAATGGCAGTTTAGCCATTGCAATGTTATCGCTATTATTACAACCGCTTATCGGTTTTAATAAAACGGTATTTGCCATTATTTTAATTATTGCGGGCTTAGCACAAGCATTTCGGTGGTTAAGATTACGCCCGTGGATCACTTTAGGTGTGCCACTTTTATGGTCGTTTCATTTTGCCATATTGTTTGTTTGGTTTGGTCTTATTATTTTAGGATTAAGTTACCTTCAAAATGATCTGTCTGTAAGTAAAGTTCCTGTTAATCATGTTTGGCATTTACTTACTATTGGCGGTATTGGCGGTATTATTTTAGCCATGACTTCACGCGTTTCTTTAGGTCATACTGGGCGTCCGCTAGCACCACCTAAAATAATGAACCTTGCTTTTTTAGCCATTTCACTAGCGGCACTTATTCGAGTTTTCGGACCGTTGCTAGCGCCAGAAAAAGCATTACTATTTTATGATATTAGTGGTTTTTGTTGGATCATTGCTTTTGGCTGTTTTGTCTTTAAATATGGCCCTATGTTGTTATCTAATCGTGCCGATGATCGCCCCGGTTAAAGCTAATGTTAGGTTAAACTGCAAGTAATAAATAAAACATGAAGGCAGTATTTCTCGACAGTAAAACCTTTATCGCTAATATTGCTTAGGCAAGTACGTCGGCACAGCAAAGATTAATTAATTTTATCGCAGATAACCTCCAAAATTTCAGGGGGTTATAGTTTAAAATTCTTCTGTCCAGACTGCGTTAACTAAATCGTCAATTAGTGCAAGTACTTGCTTACTGTGATCAAATATTTCGCCTATGCCCAATAAGCTATCTAGATGATTGGCGACTTCTCCTGCTTTATTGGCATCTAAATGACTTAAGTATTCTAATTCATCACGATAATATTTATCCATAATACGATTAGGCTTTAGTAGCTGTATTCGTAAAATGGTGGGCTTACCCAACAGCCTAATTTTTTCAACTACCTCAAATAAATGGTGCTGTTGATGCAGTTGGTTAAGATCATTAAACCAAAACATTTGTTTTTCTTTATCTTGAGTATTTCTTGGTAAAATAATTAAATAAAAGGATTCTATCGGGTTGTTTTTATCAACTTTATTCAATAATGACATACAATAATTGCGAAATTTTTCCTGCTCAATTAGTGCTTGCAACATATCAATGGAGTCAATATTTTTAGCTTTTAACGTGGGGATATTAATGTGTTTATTCATCGCCACAGAGCTAATAAACCATTGCCGTTTATCTTGGTGAACAAAAAATGGAATGGCAATATGGTTTTTAGCGTAAATATTACGCATTGCTGACTCTAAACCATAGGTTTGATTAGCCGCTAATCCTGAAACTTTCAAGTTTTCCATATTTTGATAAATAAATTCACGGATCATATAACTAGCTGCATGACGCGTATCTGTTTCTGCAATTAATAAGCGTAAATTACATTCATCAGAACCACCCACTATTTGATACAGCTGTTTAGCTATACTGACAATACGCTTACGATAAGGCAGCTCCATTGTGAGATAAATTTTATCGCCTGCTTTATAACTTAAGGGTTCAGCGAGCTTAATAAGTAATCCTTTACTAGAAATATTACGGGTGATACCCGTAATATTACAGGCGATACGTTCACATTTTGTTACCCGTATTGTCATAGTATATTCAAAACGGTCTTCTGCTCTAAAATCATTAACTTTAACACGCAATTTTTCTAGTTTAGATTTTTTATACTTAGCAGGTAAACGGTATTTTAACGGCGGTTTAAGTGGTAAATGTTCTTCTTTAAGTTCAATACTATCAGAGTCTAAATTTAATATTTGATTAATATCAGTGATATCTGAAATTTGTACTAAATAATTATTACGTGCTAAATATTGTTGTATTTGTTCACCAATAGGTTTATTTAATAGCGACATCAAGGGGTTAATATGATCTGGAATTGCACTAGGATTATAGGCATCACTCACCGCATCAATTAAGCGCACGTTAATTTGTATAAAACGATAATTTCCTGTAAAAAATATTTCTGTTAATACTTGTTTAACGTCATTTTCTTTTAACTGCTGTTGCCAAATAATGGCAAATTGTTCTTTATTAGCATCTTCAATGTCATAACGTAACACATAGGCGTAACAGCTAAAATTATCTTGTTTAGCTAAACATTCTTTTATATAGCGATGGGTGAGTATATTCGATAGTGGATAGATTTTTTCATCTTGTGTAAAAAAGTTAATTAACGCTTCATTATATTCAGTTTGCAATATGCTTGCTGGGATCAATCCCGAGGGTGATTTTTGACACAGTATTACTTGCTCATACAATTGACTTAATACAAATTGTTCATGTCCTTTAGCAAAAACAGAATCAAATAATGGCTGAATTTGATTTTCTTGTAATGTTTTACTCACTTGAACTTTTTTACTGAGTAATTCGGCTAAACGGTTAATCATCTTACTTTCAGATGCTTTATTTAATTTCAAGCGATAATGGCTATATTTTCTTGATTTCGGCTCTTTAGAGTCTTCTATGCTGTATTGAAGAATAATTTCTTCGCTTAACTCTAAACTAGCACTATGATCGTATATCCATAAAAAAACAGACGCTAACTCTTCTTTATCAGTATCATCACTAAGTTCAAGTGCTTTATAAGCCGTTTTAATAACACAATAATTATGATTAAGATCCAAAATGGCTGCGGGTATGCCTATTTCGTCTTTGCCTTTACGTGACATACCCAATGGATCATAGGTAAAAATACCACACCTTGATTCAACATCAATAGGCGGATCTTGACAAAGATTACTGTTGATTAAACTGAAGCGTTTAACGACATCACTTATTTTTACTTGTTGCCCTTGTTTTAATTCTTTTAACGCTTTTTCTTGAGCAAGGGTTTCAATATGTCGTTGTTTAGCATGAGCATTTAACTCATTAAAAATATTCATACTAAAAAGACCATTATTTTTTTCAAGGCTTTCTGCAAATAATGTTTTTGATATTTCATCTAAATAATGACGTACATTTTGATGATCTACTGGCTCACAATCGCCAAAGTAACTGCGAAAATCTAATACATAAGGACAAGGTTTTGATAAACGCTTTATTTCAACTTTAATTAAAAAACGCACCGAAGGCTTTTCGTTAGGCGTTAACTTTTCAATTAACGTATCTAGCTTTGGATGCATGGCATAAGAGACCAAGCTAAAAATGATGGTTTTATAAGGTATTATATTTTCAGCTAATTGTTCTGGCATATAATTATTATGATCCTTATCTACATTTATCAAAATATACAAATAAAATATTAAAAGAGTAACAAGTTAATAAGACGTTATTTAAGTATCGATAGTAAAGTCTTTATTCTCAAGTTTTATTGACTTTTTTATAGAATCACTTGTAGAAAGAGGAATAACGATAAAAATTATGGTGCTAACTTGCATTTGCCAATGTTAACGGCTCAACCACATTAAGCCATCGGTCAATTAAAGCTAATACTTGTTGAGTGTGATCGGTTATTTCACCAACACCTGCAACTTGCTCCATAACACTACTTAACTCTTGTACTTTTCGTGCTGATAGTTGCCCTAAATACTGCAATTCATCACTAAAATATTTATCCATAATGCGATGAGGTTTAGTCAATTGAACACGCAAAATGGTTGGTTTACCTAAGGCTTTTATTTTTTCAACCACTTCGGTTAAGTGACCTGCTTGTTGTAATTGTTTAATATCGTTAAACCAAAATGCTTGTTTAGAGGTATCTTTAACACTACGTGGTAACGTTAAAATATAAAAAACTTCTACAGGGTTGTTTTTACTGATTCTATTAATTACCGATAAACAATAATTTCTAAATTTTTCCTGCTCAATTAAATTAATTAGCACTTTGTTAGCACTATTGTCGGTAAATGCTAGGCTTTCAATAGTGCTATATTGATTAGTGGCAACGGAGTTAATAAACCACTGACGCTTATCTTGTTGAATAAAAAAAGGTACTGAAGCATGATTTTTAGCATAAATGTTACGTAGTGCTGATTCTAGCCCATAAGTCTGTTTAACATTAAATCCAGAAGCTTTTAAACTATCCATGTGCTGATAAATATATTCTCGTAACATCCAACTCGCCGCGTGACGAGATTGCGTGGTATTAATTAATAGACGTAATTTTTTGTCATCTGAACCACCTATAATTTGATAATTTTGTTTCGATAAAGTCACTAATTTATTTTTATAGGGAATTTCTAAGGTTAGACAAATAATATCGCCTGCTTTATAACTAAGTGCCTGCGCTAATATAATAGATAAACCTTGCGTTGAAATATTTTGGGTTTCACCTTTAATATCGCACGCGACTTTACCACAACGCGTTACTTTTACATTAAGCGTACAATCAAAACGATCTTCGACTCTAAAGTCATTTTCTTTAACGCGCACTATTTCCATCGGTGATTTACGCTGTAACCTCGGTAAATGATATTTTTCATCACAATCAATTGGCGCATCGGTAGCATGCAATTTTTCTTTTTCTTTCAGTATTTTATCAAGTAATAAAACAGTGTTTATTTCACTAACATCTGACAATACAGCAAAATAATTACTGGCATTAAGTAATCCTTTAACTTGCTTGCTTAATGGTCGGTTAAGCAATGCCATTGCAGGGCCAACATGACTCGGTACTGCGCTAGGGTTATAACCGTCAGCCTGCGCGTCTATTTTACTTAATTGCAAACGAACATAACGGTAATCACCATTTAAAACAAATTCTCGTACCAACCTTTCAGCAAGTTCACATTGCTCAAATTGTTCTTGCCAGACAATAATAAATTGCTCTTTGGCAATTAATTTTTCGGCTATTTTTGTTTGATAACGATGACGCAATACATAAGCATACTGATTAAAGTTTTGTTCTGACTCTAATGCATGTTGTACATTATCACTGCAAAATAAGCGCGTTAAAGGATCGTTATCGCCTTGTGAAGAGAAAAAATCCCATAGCGCTTGATTACTATGCGTTTGTAAACCACAAGCAGGGCGCCAACCACTTTTATATGGCGCGCACAAAAAGGCAATATCTTGCGTCGTATTAAGTAAGAATTGTTCGTGGCTTTTAGCAAAAATAGAGTCACTTAACGGTTGAATTTGGTTTTTTAATAATTTTTTTTGTACACAAGAAATTTTCACCAATAAATCAGAAAAGCGTTTTATCATCTTACTATCTGATACTTTATTGAGTGATAGACGGTAGTGGGTATAACTATCAAATTGAATTGATTTTTGTTCTTCAATATGATATTGCAATACAATATCATCATTAAAATCTAACTTATTATCATGATCATAGAACCACAAATAAATAATTTTAGTGTCTTCACTCAACGAAGAAAGTGGCGCTTTAAGCACACAATTATGCGGATTAAGATCAATAATAGTCGCGCTAATACCAATTTCTACTTTTCCTTTGCGCGACATACCAAGTGGATCATAAGTAAATATTTTACAACGAGAAAATAAATTTAATGCTTGGTCATAACAGATATTATTATTAATTAAGCTAAAGGTTTTAACGGGGTCTATTTCTATTTTACTGTGTGCTTTGTTTTCTGCACGTTGCTTTTCTGCCTCTAAATGACGTTGTTTGGCATGATTATTAATTTCGTTATAAATATTAAGGCTGAATAACCCCTTATTTTGTTCAATACTTTCTAAAAATAAGGTTTTAGATATTTCATCTAAATGATGACAAATATTTAAGTGCTGTACAGGTTCACACTCTTCAAAGTAACTACGAAAATCTAGCGTATATGGACAAGGTTTAGACAAACGTTTGATTTCAACTTTAATTAAAAATCGTAATGCAGGCCTTTCATTAGGGGTTAATTTTTCAATTAAAGTATCTAACTTAGGATGCATGGCATAAGAGACCAAGCTATATATAATGGTTTTAAAAGGACTTAATTTTTCATCTAACTGTTCTGACATTACAACTATCTACACCATGTTAAAAAGTAAGTTAATTGAGTAAACTTTGCTTTTTAATTACTACGCTAACTCCTCGTCCCTAAGTGCCAATTGAAGTGTTAATTAATATTCTCAACAATAGTAAAACTACGAAAGGTTTCATACTAAATACATAAAACATTAACTAAATATTTACATGCCCTTTGTATCATACTAAAGTCTAATAGCCAACTGTAGTGTTATACTTTTTTGTTTGTTTTATAGACAATTTTGACTCAATCGTATTTTTAGCTAATAAAAAAAGGCGACTATTTCTAGTAACCTTTTGTTTAATTTAAACTATAAAAATATTTATAGTGTCCGATATTTTCTATAGCAATTTTTTTTGAAAATTAAAAATATTCATCTTTAATTTTGCCATAATGAAAATATCCCCATTGCCCAACTCGCCTTAACGGTGCTAAAGGAAATTTAGGTAATGCTTTTTGATAAAGCGGTAAATTAGGGGAGTTTATTCCTGCCACTTTTTCGGCCAAACGCTTACCTGCTTGTACTGAAAACGACACGCCACTACCACAATAGCCCATACTGTAAAAAACATTACTTTGTTCATTTGTTTCATGTGACTGGTAAATATGGGGCAGATCATCCAATGCCATACAGATCCAGCCTGACCATGCATATTGATATTTGATCTTGGTTAATGCCGGAAAACTAGTTTTTAATACTGCCAGTAAACGCTTGGCATAATAAGGATCATCGGCTGACTTTCCTGTTATAGCACCACGGCCTCCAAATAAAAGTCGATTATCAGGTAATTTTCGATAATAGTATTTTAGTGCTCGTGTATCCATCACCACATTGGAGGTTAAAAAATTACAGGCAGCAATTTGTTCATCCGTTAATGGTTCAGTAACAATAATTTGTGACAGCACAGGTAAAGTTCGATTGGTCACCAACGAATGAAAACCTTTTGGCGTATAACCATTAGTGGCTATCACCACTTTTTTTGCTTTGACTATACCTTTGGGGGTATGTAGCGTTTGTTGCACATTTTTTGTGCCGTTTTTTTCTTCCTGCCAATTCAAAACAGGCGAAGCGGTATGAATTTTTACACCCGCATTACGGGCAAGCTGTTGATAGCCCCAAGCTAATTTTAAGGGATTTAAACCAAAACCATCTTGATAACGAATGGCACCATAAGCATTACGATCATCCATATATTGCTGGCGTAACTCGCTCTGGGAAAGTATTTCAACATCATAACCAAACATTTTTTGTTGTAATTTAGCCAAGGCGATCAGCTCATTTAACATTTTCGGTTTATGAGCAACTTTAATATAACCCGCAGCTTGTTGCTGACAATCAATGCCTAAATCACTCGCTTGGCTAATAAGCTCTTTTACGGTATCGACGCCCGCGCACATTTCGTCATAAATGTCACGCATCACTTCTTCACCCCACTGCTTTTGCATGGTTGAATAAGGTTTTCGTCCAGAGGATTTTAAAATAAAGCCTGCATTACGACCGCTACAACCCCACGCCGTTTTATTCGCTTCAAGCACATGTGCTTTAATGCCATGCTCTTTCGCTAAATGTAAAGCACAAGATAGCCCCGTATAACCTGCGCCAATAATAGCCACATCAACGTCAATGTCTTGATTGATGATGCCATCATCTTGCGGTGCCTCACCAGAGACATCAGCCCAATAACTATTAGGGTAAACTTCACCGCAACCAGGGGTTTTATCGTGCAAAGGATCGTACATGTGCTATAACCTTATTTTCTGCTTTTGTTGATCACAACTTAATGGCAGACTATGCCTGTATTTTTAACTAATATTAAGCTTTTTATGAAAAAAAATCTTAGTGCAACCGATATTCATTACCAACCGCTCTGCCCAGGTGACTTTAGTCAATTAATCGTTTTAGGCAATACCGTGCATGGCGATGGTTATTTAACTTCTCAAATACTACAAAATTGGTATAAAAAAGGCTTAACCCAATCCCCAACACCACACAACGCCAGTTATGTTGCTTATCATCAGGGTAAATTAGTGGGTTTTCGTATTACTTTTGCCGTTGGGCATTGGCAAATAGATCACTGGTTAACACCGCAATTATGGCAAGTTGACAGCAAGAAGGTTTGTTACTTTAAATGCAATACTGTTGACGAGCATTATCGAGGTTTAGGAATTGGTTCGCAAATGTTACAACTGTCTATTGAAATCGCTACAAAGCAAGGAGCATTAGCGGGCGTCAGTCATTTATGGCAACAAAGTCCGAATAATAGTGCGGTAAGTTATTTTACTAAATGTGGTGGTGAGTTAGTAAAATTGCATCCAGATAAATGGCATGAAGAAAGTAAAAATGGTTACGATTGTATTTTATGCGGGCTAGATTGCCACTGTGAAGCCGCAGAAATGATTATTTATTTTGATCCTTTATTGTGATCAATAAAATGCACAATATAGCAGCATGAGATCCTGACCTGCGTCAGGATCTCATAATATATCAAGATGACTGTATTTATTGCGCTAATAAATATGTTCTAAGCTGCGCAAAATCAGCCGCCATATCAACTGATAATATTGTCTCACTAGCACAATCAGCTAATTCTTTCGGTAAACCAATAGGTTGCCCTAAAATACTTTCGACCACATCTTTAAATTTAGCCGGATGTGCAGTCCCTAAAAACACCCCAAACTCATCATCGGCTAAGCTATGTTTTAACGCACTATAAGCAACCGCTGCATGGGGTTCACTAATGTAGCCCAATTTGGCAATTTGACGAACCACCATTTGTGTTTCTTCTTCATCAACCGAACTAGAGCTAACACTGTCTTTTGGCACAAGACCAGATTTTATCATGTGCTCTACGCGAGGCCAGTTATTGGGTTTGCTCACATCCATCGCATTAGAGATAGTGGCGATAGTTTCATGAGGCTGCCATTCACCTGTTGCTAAATAACGCGGCACCGTATCATTAACATTAGTCGCCGCAATAAAACGCTTAATCGGTAAGCCCATTGCTTTAGCAATTAAACCCGCGGTTAAATTACCAAAATTACCACTCGGTATAGAAAATACAATTTCAGGTAATGGTTTATCACCATTTTGCCGACTAAGTTGCGCAACCGCTTCAAAATAATAACAAACTTGTGCTAACAAACGGCTAATATTAATAGAGTTGGCTGAATTCAAACCGATAGTTTTAGCTAATTTTTTATCTTCAAACGCATCTTTAACTAACGTCTGACAATCATCAAAACTGCCCTCAATAGCTATCGTTGAAATGTTTCCACCGAGCGTAGTAAACATTTTTTCTTGCAGTAAACTTATTTTTCCTTTTGGGTATAAGATAACGACTTGAATATGATCTAAGCCATGAAAAGCATGCGCTACTGCCGCACCAGTATCACCTGAAGTTGCCGTTAAAATAGTGATTTTTTCAGCTTTAGCTGTTTTATTTTGAGCCGCATATTTTTTAACAAAATGCTGTAAACATTGCGCCATAAAACGTGCACCAAAGTCTTTAAATGCTAAGGTTGGGCCATGAAAAAGTTCTAAAATTGCGGAATTTTTGGTGATCGGTTGGATTTGTGCAGGAAAATTGAACGCATTGGTAATAATGTTTGTAAGCTCACTTTCCGATAAGCTATCTTTTACTAACGGATAAAGCACTTTAACGCTACGCTCAACCAAAGGCAGCGATAACAATGCCGCTAAGTTATCTATTTTAGGTAATTGTTGTGGAAAAAATAACCCTTGGTTTTTACCTAACCCTTGGCGAACCGCTTGTTCAAAGCTAACTTGTTCATCATTTTCTTTTAAATTATAAAATTTCATTTAAACTTCCTTACCTTGTATTTTTAGGTTAGATATTGCTTCAACACATACCGCAGCAAGCCTACGACCTACATTGATTTTTTTGTCTTTTATAAAACAGTTGAACCTTGCTCGTCAACACGACAAACATGAACAAAACCATTACTAATACCATCAACCGCCTGTAAATAATTTTCCTTAAGCCAAATCGTCAATTTCTCTGCTTGGCCTTGTTCTTGACAGACACAAAAAAGCGTCGGTCCTGAGCCTGAAATACCTACGGCTAATGCGCCTTGCGACACTAAATAATCATGTGCTTGTTGATATTTTGGCAATAATAATTTTCGATACGGTTCAGCAACAACATCTGTTAATACCGCAAACGCTTGTGCTTTATCTCCCGTATGACAAGCATCGACAAAGGTCGCTAAATTTTGCCCATAGGTAATTAAATCTGCGCGACTATACTGTTTAGGTAATACATCACGAGCCGCTTTAGTTGAAACATTAATGCCCGGATACGCCATCACATAATAACAATCATTAAACGATGGTAAAGCTTTACTAATAATGTCGCTATCAGTCACCATAAGTTGCAAACCACCTAAAAAGCATGGTGCAACATTATCGTAATGTAAACTGCCACTAATTAGCGCTTCCATTTGTCCCATCATTTTAAGTAAGACTTTATCGTTAAATATTTCTTTATTTTCGCGTTGATTATAATAAGCACTTAAGGCGTGTAAAGCCGCAACAATTGAACAAGCACTAGAACCTAAACCACTGCCCACTGGCATTTTTTTATCTAAGGTTAATTTAACCTTATCAATAACTATGTTTTGTTTAACTAGTGCTTCATTAAACAATAACAAACATTGCCAAACAATATTTTCTTCTTTATTACTGGGTAATTTATCAGCAAAACGACCCTCAACGATAAGATCATTAGTCTTTGCCTTCTCTATAGAGACAACATCACCTAATAAAGTTCCATCAATAGGTTTTACCGTTAACCCTAAAACATCAAAACCAACACTAACATTACCAATAGACGCAGGTGCAAAAACAGAAATTTTAGCTTGATTTTCTTTCATTAAACTTATCATTAGTCTTGATGCTCCCATGCCAACGTTCTTAATACATCACCAAAAACACCTGCCGCTGTTACCGCAGCACCCGCACCATAACCGCGTAACACAAAAGGTAAAGGCTGATAATAACGGCTGTGAATAGCTAAGGCATTTTCGCCCTCTTTAATACCATATAAAGGGTGTGCGCTATCAACGGCTTCAATACTCACTTGGCATTGACCCTCAACAATATTTCCAATATAACGCAACACTTTGCCTTGCGCTTTCGCCGTGGCAACTTGTTCACTTATTTGATTATCTAAAGAGGTTAAATTTGCCATAAAAGTACTAACATCGCCAGTCGCATCAAAACTTTCAGGCAATACCGACTGAATTTTAATATCGGACAATTCTAATTGCATACCCGCTTCGCGTGCCATAATCAATAATTTACGCGCCACATCCATGCCTGATAAATCATCACGCGGATCGGGTTCAGTAAACCCATTTTCTTTCGCAATAGCTGTTGCGACTGACAAGCTCATGCCTTCTTCTAGCTTACCAAATATATACGAAAGAGAACCAGATAAAACCCCTTCAAAACGCATTAATTCATCGCCCGCTTTGATCAAGCTTTGTAGGGTATCAATCACCGGCAAACCAGCACCAACGGTAGTTTCGTATAAAAAACGACGATTAGTTTTTTGTGCTGCACTACGTAATGCTTGATAATACTGCCAAGTATCAGTATTGGCTTTTTTATTAGGCGTAACCACATGAAAGCCTTGCTGTAAATAATCAACATAACTCATTGCTAGTTGCGCATTAGACGTACAATCGACCAACACAGGATTAATTAAGTGGTTATCACGTACAAACGCTTTAATATTTTCAGCATTTACCGCAACCGCATCTTTACCTAATGCCGCTTGGTAGTTTTCTAAATTTAAGCCTGCTTGGCTAAACACCATACCTTTACTATTAGCAACACCATAGATTTTTAAATCAATATTTTGTTTTTTCAAGGTGTCTTGTTGACGAGCAATTTGTGCAATTAATTCACTACCCACCACACCACAGCCCACTAAAAATACATCAATGGTTGAACGATGTGAAAAAAAGTTTTGATGCGATACTTTTAGTGCATCAGTACATTTTCGTTGTTCAATAACGACTGAAATACTACGCTCTGACGAATCTTGTGCAATAGCGACTACATTAACGCGTGCTTGCGCTAATGAGCTAAAAAACTTCGCCGCAACACCGCGTTGATGGTGCATTCCATCGCCAACTAATGAGATAATAGATAACTCACTTTTCAGTTTAACTGGTTCAAGCAAACCATTAAGAAGCTCTAATTCAAATTCTTCTGCTAGGCTATTTTTTGCTTGTAAGGCATCTAAGGAATAAATACAAAAACTAATACAGTATTCACTAGACGATTGACTGATCATCACTAAAGAGATATTTTCACGGCTCATAGTAGCAAATACGCGTGACGCCATACCGACCATGCCTTTCATCCCGGGGCCTGAGACATTAACCATCGTTAAATTATCTAGATTAGAAATGGCTTTAACCTGTTTCTTTTGATCATTTTCAGTAGCAATTAATGTCCCTTTAGCGGCAGGATTTCCCGTGTTTTTGATCAAACAAGGAATATGATATTGAGCGATTGGGCCAACAGTTTTGGGATGCAGTACACTAGCGCCAAAATAAGAGAGTTCCATCGCTTCTTGGTAAGATAAATAATCAAGTAAAGTGGCTTCTGGGATCACCCGAGGATCAGCATTATAAATACCGTCAACATCAGTCCATATTTCACAACATTGTGCTTCGGTACAGACTGCTAGTACTGCCGCGGAATAGTCACTACCATTGCGTCCTAAAGTGGTCACTTCATTCTTATTATTTACGCCAATAAAACCTGGCATAATAGCAATATTAGCTAAATTACCTTGATAAACCCGCTGAAATTGATCTTTACATAAGACTAAATCTGCCACCGCATTAAGCGAACTATCGTTAGTCGTGAGAAATTTTTCAGGATCAATCGTCGAAACGTCTTGCCCCGTTGCGGTTAACACAGCACTTAACAGTGCCACACTTAAACGCTCCCCCGTACTAATAATACGAGCACGAATATGTTCAGGACAAAATTTTAGTAACGTAACCCCTTGTAAATAACGACTAAGCTCTTGTTCCCAATGAACAAGAGCTTGTTCACAGTGTTGATGCTCAAAACCCTCTAACGTTGCAGATAAATCATCAATAATCGCGTTAATAACTTGTTTAAATTGAGTTAACCCTAAATGATTAGCACTGTTATCACTGGGGGTTTGCGCTAACGCAACTAAATGATTAGTCACCCCTTGTGGTGCTGAAACAACAATAGCTACTGACGTTTTTTGGCTAGCTTCTTCTATAATATTAGCCACTTGCATAAATTTTTGTGCATTAGCTAATGAAGAACCACCAAATTTAAGCACTCGCATTTTTACATCCTCTTGAAAACAACTCTTAAAAAATAAATAACTCTTATAAACAAAAAAGCCCGTAACCTTGTTCAGGTCACGGGCTTGTAAAAATATTTTTTTTACACGTTAGCCAGCGACCGCCATCCCGATACGGGTGGTAGTGGTAATAATAATGGTGAGCTGGCTAGTAAAATTTTTCATGGCGGTACAATGCCTGAACATTTTATCACTGTCAATGAATAACTATACCAATTTGATTAAATTTCTTCTCAACTCAGAGCTGTGCTCGATGTTCAATAACAAGGCAAATTTGTTTAGATCTAGTCATTCTAAATCAAATAAATTTAACGAAGTTAGTGGACATCGAGCAAGCTCCCAAAGGTCGAATTTAAAAGGCTTACATGCTACGTTATTGATTTTGACAAGGGAATAACCATTATCTTCAATCAATGCCTTGCCTCTAAGCCTTTTAATTCTCGCTGAGTGGGAAAGAACTTAATCAACTTGGTATTATTAGATAAAAAGTTATAAAATATGAATAAAAAATCACTTTATTGGTGGTTTATGAAATAAGAAGGTCAAAGAAGTCAAAACATGAGACTAACTGTGATTTAAAAAAATTTTATTTGCATCGTAATTATCAGTAGTAATCAGATAAACTCATTACCAAATAAGTCGCTGTTGATGCGTTTTAAGCCATACAATAGCAGCTTTATAATCAGGGTAATGCTGCTCAACTAACTGCCAAAACATCAGGGAATGATTTAATTGTTGTAAATGACAAAGCTCGTGCACAACAACATAGTCAATTACCCAGCTAGGTAACAACATTAATAAATAGTTAAAATTTAGCTCTCCACGACTATTACAACTGCCCCAACGAGTTTTATAAAAGCGTATTTTATAAAATTTAGGGCTTAATTGACATTTAGAAGCGAGTATTGGCAAATTTTCGAGTAAATAATTATGTAGTTGTTGTTTAAAAAATACCGCCAAACTTTTTTTAACTTGTTGTGCTAAGTCATAGGTATTTTTTAAATTCTTTTGCTGACGATAACTAAGTACGACAGTAATGGATGATTGCTTGATGTGAACTATCGATTTTTGTGCATACTCAATATTAAGACGGTATTCTGTGCCTAAGTAAAACAGGATGCTATTGTGCGTAAAGACCATCGGCTTAACGGTATTTGATTGCTGGCTTGTTAAGTATTGCTCAGCTAGCTTTTGTTTAATCCATGCCGATTTATCATTAATAAATGTTTTTATTTGTGCAAGCGGTAATCGCAATGGTGCGCGCACAGTTACTTTACCCTGTTTAACTTGTAGTAATAACGTTTTACGCCGCGCACTTCTAACCAGTTGATAATCTAACAATTAACTGACCTAAATATAGTTTAAAAGCGTATTAACTCGCTTTATCTAAAGACGCTTTATTTTTTGTATTATCAATAATTGGCGTAACTGCTTTTTTCGCGACTTTAACTGGTTTTTTATCACTTTTAGCTTTTTTTGCTTGTAAAGCAATAAGCACCTCGTCACGGTTTTGTGCTAAAAATATGCTTAGTTCTTCAGTTAATTCATCACTTAATGCCACGTCTGAACTACTCAGCATCGTTGTTAAATTATCTGCCATATCAAGCATTTTATCATATTCATCTGCGGCTTTCTTATCCATAAATGTTTGCACCTCTACCCCATTACGAATTACTACAAATCGACTTTCAACTGCCATCGTGTTCCCCTTATCTAAAACTGTATATAACACCAGTATCATAACAGGCAATTTAATAATATGCCAAGTATAAGATTGAATAAAATTTCAACTTTTTATGATTAAAAATAATAAATAGTCTACTTTATGATTTGATAATCTAACACTTTATATAAATAATATTATCTAGTTGCGCTATTATAACGTCTATAACAGCACAACCACATTAATTAAATGTTTAATAAATTTTCCATTATTATTTTGCTACAATTCATCAGTTTTTTATGCTTTGGCGCAAACATACTTCATATACCTCTACCACGTTCTCAATTTGACATTAGCCATAGTTACTACAAAGATTTATTAATAATGGCATTAACAAAAGCGGCTCATGGCCGAGAAATTCCCACGTTAAATGCTGTTTACCCAATGCAACAAGGGCGAGCACTTAAAGAATTAATTCAAGGTAATAAACTTGATGTTTTTTGGCTGGGTACTGATAAAAAGCGAGAGAAAGAACTTAGAGCGATTAAAATTCCTTTAGAAATGGGATTAATGGGTTTTCGTAAATTTATTATTCGCAAAGATAAACTTGCTGATTTTGAAAAAATAACTACATTAAAACAATTGCAAAAGTTGGTCGCCTGTCAAGGAACGCATTGGCCAGATACACAAATATTACATGCAGCTGATCTCCAAGTATTAAGCAGCCCAGTATACGAAAACCTCTTTTTACAAGTTAATTTTGGCCGCTGTGATTATTTTCCACGAGGCATTCACGAGGGTGCTGCAGAAATAACACAACGACAAAAAATTTATAAAGATTTAATGATCTACGATAATTTGATTTTACATTACCCATTTACCGTTTATTTTTTTGTAAATAAACATAATGAACAATTAGCCCAATGGATAGAGGAAGGATTAAACATAGCCATAGCCGATGGTAGTTTTGAACACCATATTAAAACGCACCCTCTTACTGCGCATGTATTCCCATTAAAAAAGTGGATGAATGTACCAACGATTGAACTAAATAATCCCGAATTATCACCAAACACTGACTTTAAAAATGCAAAATATTGGATCCAAAGCCAGCAATAATATTAATGATACCCATGATGCATTAAAAACTATTTTGATTAATTTATCATTTGTAGGCTAGGCTTTAGTCCGTCGAATAGTCATTGGCGGCATAAATGTCGACCTACAAAAATAACACCGCCAATTTAATTAATTAGAGGTGATCACTATCATTGTAGATACTGATCAAAGAGTTCAACCGTGACCATTTCACCAGCCGCCACTCGACCTCGACAAGCCTCTAACACAATATAGCAATTGGCTTTAGCAATACTCGACAATATACCGGACCCTTGACTACCTGTACTATTCACAACGGTTTCACCTTGCTCGTTTACGGTTAAAATACCACGTTGAAAATCTATACGCCCCGCTGATTTTTTTAGATTATTAGCAGTTTTTACGTTAATAGCAACTCGTTTTATCGCCTCTGCATTTTGCATTTTAACTAAAGCTGGTAACGCTAATTGATGTGCGGTTACTAACGCAGAAACAGGATTACCCGGCAAGCCAAAAAAGACACTATGTGGCAGTTTACCAAAAGCAAATGGCTTGCCCGGTTTCATCGCTATTTTCCAAAAATCAATTTGCCCTAAAGACTCTAACACTTCTTTGGTATAGTCGGCATCACCAACCGAGACACCACCAGACGAAATAACTGCATCAGCCAATTCATCTGCTTGTTTAAACGCATTTTCAATCGCTATTTTATCATCTTTAATGATACCAAAATCAATAATTTCGATATTAAGCTTTGTCAATAGCCCTGCAAGAAAGTGGGCATTGCTTTCATAAATATCACCTTCACGCAACGCTTGTCCCGGCGCTTTTAATTCATCTCCTGTTGAGATTAACGCCACTTTTAATTTACGCACAACGCTAATTTTTTCAATACCAAGAGAGGCTAACATACCTAAATCAATCGCTGTAACACGATGACCTTTGCTAAAGACCGCCTGCCCTATAGTAATATCTTCGCCTGCATTGCGCACATGTGAAGCCAGCTTTTTAACTTGCGCAAAAGTGATTTGTTCGCCTTTTACCTGACAATTTTCTTGCATTTCAACACTATCACACCCTTTAGGCATTTTTGCTCCCGTCATAATGCGAATACATTGTCCTTGTTGGCAAACACCATCAAACGGTGCTCCAGCCATAGATCGCCCCGCTAAACTAAGGGTTAAATGGTCACTTGTTAAACTACTTGCAGCAAAAGCATAACCGTCCATTGCTGAATTGTCGTGTGGCGGTACGTTAACAGGACTGATTACGTCTTCAACTAAAATGCGATTTAACGCCGTCGTTATTACAACACTTTCACTTTCGATTACTGGTGTAATAAGCGCAAGCATATTTTTAAGTGCTTGTTCAAAAGGTAATAAGCCAGGAACCGAACAACAATCAACAAGGGGTATATCTGTCATGATTTTCTCGATAAATAGTATTTAGGATAAAAGTTCTCAATTTAATAACACTATTATTACTGAAATAAGCTTAAAAGTAATCTTGCTTTGTTGATACAAATCAAGCTTTGTTTTTTCAGCTTGGTTATTATGCTTTTAATATACTCGTTCCTCCTGAAGATATTAGTTTAAGGTAGAACGAGCATAAAATTTAAGCTATACTTTTTAAATCGAGCTGGTATTACTGTTTTATATATATGGTGTACAAGCTTATTTATTCGCCGAGCTACTCGTGCTAACGCAAACATTTTTAATGCTTTGTTATGTGCCTTTAGCCGTGGTTAGTTGCAATGATGCAATTTAAACCACCAGGGTTATTTTGGAAACAAACTGGCCTCCCGACATTTGGAAAGGTGACATGTTAACAACTAACTACTTTGCTCGTAGGTTTTTACCTATGCGCACCCGCACAACTAATGCGCCTCTATTTTCTCGTTTACCTCTTTTAGGTAAAGTAAAGATCAATAATGGAGATGCATTATGCTAACCGACAATTTTGGCCGTAAATTTTACTATCTGCGCCTCTCTATTACTGATGTGTGTAATTTTCGTTGTAATTATTGTTTACCTGACGGTTATGAATGCAACGGCGATCGTAATTTTTTAAATCATGCTGAAATTACGCGCATTGCTAAAGCCTTCGCGCAATTAGGTACAGAAAAAATTCGTATCACTGGCGGCGAACCTTCGCTGCGTAAAGACTTACCCGACATCATTGCCACCTGCAAACAAACCCAAGGCATTAAAAAAGTCGCTTTAACCACCAATGGTTTTAAGCTGCCCGATCATTTACCTAGTTGGTTAGATGCGGGTATTGATGCCATTAACGTTAGTATTGACAGTTTAGATCCGCGTCAATTTCACGCCATTACTGGTCACGATAAACTTAATACGGTATTAAAAGGCATTGAGTTGGCCTTAGCCGCTAACAATGCGCCAACAGTAAAAGTAAATACCGTGTTAATGCGCGAATACAATGCTTATGACATGCAGAGTTATTTAGATTGGTTAAAAGATACTCCAGTCACTTTACGCTTTATAGAATTAATGCAAACAGGTGACAATAAAGAATTTTTTGATGCCCAACATGTGCAAGGTTCGCGTATTAAACAAAACTTAATATTAGCGGGTTGGTTGCCTGTTATTAGTGATAAATCATCAGGCCCAGCACAAGAATTTTATCATCCAGATTATCAGGGTAAAATCGGTTTAATAATGCCTTACAGTAAAGATTTTTGTAATACATGTAATCGCTTACGTGTTAGTTCACACGGCAAATTACATTTATGCTTGTTTGGCGAAAATGGCTTGTCATTACGCGAACAATTACAATGTGATGATCTTGAGCCATTAAAAGCCAAAATCACCGCTTTATTAGGCGATAAAAAAGCCACTCATTTTCTTCATGAAAAAATAACTGGTGCCACTAAACATTTAGCCATGCTTGGCGGTTGATCCCATGAGTATTAGTGCCATGAACAATAATAATTTCAACTATAATTTCAATAATAGCGAATGCTTAGGCGTGGTATTAGCGGGTGGTTTGTCTTCGCGCATGGGTGAAGATAAAGCTCTGTTAATGCGTAACAACACCAGCATGCTTGATTTTTCTCAACAACTGCTGACTAATGCTGGCATTAACAAGGTCGTTATTAGCGGTAATGCCAACAAGATTAATGACCAACAACAAATTAATGATATTGTTGAACAAGCAGGCCCCGTCGGCGGCATTTATAGCGTAATAAAACAATATCAGCCCAAAGCGCTATTAATTTTACCTATTGATTTACCGCTAATGACTAGCCAAGCTTTAGCAAAACTAAAACAAATTGGTGAATTAAGCACTAAAGCCTGTTTTTTTCAAGATCATAGCATTCCGCTTTACTTACCTGTTAACGCTTTCGTCGAGATGTTTTTACAACAAGCATTTCAGGGGGATAAATTTAAAAATTCAGGTCGCGGTCCTTCAATAAGATCTTTGTTACAACAAATACCGCATCAAGAAGTAAACATAACTAATGCGCAATTATTATTTAACACCAATACGCCAGAGCAATGGCAACAAGCGCAACAAACATTTAAAAAACAGCTAATTAAAGCAGAAAAATGCAAAGAACAAACTGTTTCACAACCAATTTTATTTAATAAACATCAGGGAGCCTTTAATGACTAAGTCAACACATGGTGGTAATGCTTTTGTGCCACTAAATATTGCAGTACTTACGGTATCTGATACCCGTGATGAATCAAATGACACCTCAGGACAGTTATTAGTTGAACGTTTAACCTCCGCGGGTCACAACCTTGCCGCTAAAAAAATTGTCATTGATGATGTCTACCAATTACGCGCTATAGTTTCACAATGGATCGCCGATAAAAATATTCAAGCCGTTGTTGCCACGGGTGGCACAGGTTTTACGGCCCGTGATAATACCCCAGAAGCATTACACCCTTTATTTGATAAATCAGTTGAAGGTTTTGGTGAAGTTTTTCGTGCGGTTTCATTAACTGAAATTGGCACCTCAACAATGCAATCTCGTGCTTTTGCTGGCGTTGCTAACGGCACGGTAATTTTTTGTATGCCTGGTTCAACAGGAGCTTGCCGTACCGCTTGGGATAAAGTTATTAGTGATCAATTAGATGCTAGCCATCGCCCCTGTAATTTTGTGCCACATTTAAAATTTACCACGCAAGATACGAATATTGAACAATGTGAGACACGCGGCTAATGAGCAGTTGGACAAAACAATCAGGGCTAAAAGAGCAAGCAAATACCTTATCGCACCTTAATGCCCAAGGTGAAGCCAACATGGTTGATGTTACCGAAAAAGCCATGACTTCACGTAGTGCAACTGCACAAGGCTACATTAAAATGAGTGCTAAAACCTTGGCATTGATCACAACTGGCAAACACAAAAAAGGCGATGTTTTCGCCGTTGCTCGTATCGCAGGTATTCAAGCGGCAAAGCAATGTAGTAACTTAATTCCTTTATGTCATCCGTTAATGCTGTCCAAAGTACAAGTAGATTTTCAGGCGGATAATGAAAATAGCCAAGTAAAAGTAAGCAGTTTATGCCGATTAACTGGTCAAACAGGCGTAGAAATGGAGGCATTAACCGCTGTGTCTGTTGCTTGTTTAACGCTATTTGATATGTGCAAAGCCGTTGATCCTGCCATGGAAATTCATGGTATAAAAGTGTTAACTAAAGCGGGCGGTAAATCAGGTGACTGGCAAGCTGGAGAATAAATAATGACGATTAAAGTAGTATTTTTTGCTACCTTGCGTGAACAGCTCGATTGTAGCGAAGTTCAAGTGCCAGCAAGTGAAGTGAACACCATAGCAGACATTAAAATCAAGCTTGCCCGTAAAAATGAACATTGGCAGCAAGTTTTTAGTCATAGCGCTTTATTATCCGCAATAAATCATGACATGGTACAAAGCGAACACACCGTCAAAACAGGTGATGAAGTAGCTTTTTTTCCACCGGTAACGGGCGGTTAATTGCTCGCGTGATAGTGAACTTGTTTCAGTATCACGATGACAAAATTTTCGAGATCAAAAAACATGAATAACACCAGCGTAAAAATCAGTATTCAAACACAAGACTTTAACTTACAAGATGAAGTAGATTTACTTGAACAAGATAACGCTGTTGATGGTGCAGTAGTCACTTTTACAGGGCGTGTGCGTAATAAGAATGAAGGTTTAACCGTTAGCGGATTATACCTTGAACATTATTCTGGCATGACCGAAAAATCGTTAGCAAAAATTATAGCGCAAGCACAACAACGTTGGCAGATAGGTCGTGTTAGTGTTATTCATCGCATTGGCCAATTAGCCATTGGTGATCAAATAGTGTTTGTTGGCGTTACTAGCATGCATCGTCAAGATGCTTTTGCTGCGGCTGAATTTATTATGGATTATTTAAAAGTACAAGCGCCATTTTGGAAAAAAGAGTTAACCGAGCAAGGTGAAAAATGGTTAGATGCTAAACAGTCTGACAACAAACAAGCACAGCAATGGAATAACTAAATATGCTTATTTCATACTTACGCTTATTTTTATTAACTTTTTTTACACTCATACTATCAAGCATAAATTCTACCCAAGCAGCACAACCATTACGCATAGCAGTTTCGTCTAATTTTGCTCCTGTACTAAAACAACTTTTACCTGAGTTTAATCAACAAACGGGTGTTGCTACACAAATTATTAGCGGTGTTACGGGTGGCTTATATCAACAGATAAAGTATGGTGCGCCCTATGATGTGTTTTTAGCCGCTGATAGTTTGCGCCCACAAAAACTAGCACAAGAAAATTTAATTATTCCGCATAGCCGAAAAACCTATGCTTTTGGGCAGTTAGCGCTTTATAGCGCGAAAAACCCTAAGCTTTCTTGGCATAATTTAAAAAACATTACAGACAATAAAAGTAAACGCTTAGCCATCGCCAATCCTAAAACAGCCCCTTACGGTAAAGCAGCGCAGCAATGTTTAATAAAACAAGGCTTGTGGGAACAGCTTAAAAACCATTTGATCATCGGGAATAATATCGGCCAAACTTTTCAACAAGTGCGTAGCCAAGCAGTTACTATGGGGATTGTTGCTTACAGCCAATTAAAACTTAATAAATTAACGGGTAGCTTATTACCTAAAAATTGTTATTCGCCTATAAAACAACAATTAGTCATTTTAAAAAACACTTCGCAGCTAGAAAAATCACAACAATTTAGTAATTTTTTATTATCCTCTAAAATCCAACAAAAAATAGCCCAATTTGGCTATTTAACAAAAGCTAACACTGATGATTGATGCTGATTTAATGGCTTTATTCACTACCTTAAAAATGGCAACCATCAGCACCATTATTTTATTACTGTTAGGCACACCACTGGCATGGTGGTTAGCAAATATGCAGAGCAAAGTTAAAGTGATTTTTGAAGCGATTGTTGCGCTGCCAATTATTTTACCACCCACGGTATTAGGCTTTTATTTATTAATAGCTTTTGCACCACAGTCTACTTTAGGACAATTATGGCTACAACTCACCGGCTCACCACTTGCCTTTAGTTTTAGCGCTATTGTTATTGGTTCGGTGCTGTATTCATTACCTTTTGTGGTACAGCCACTACAGCGCGCTTTTGAGCAATTAGGCGATCATTACCTTGAAGCGGCAACTATGCTTGGTGCAAAACCGTTAGATAGGTTTTTCAGCATTGTATTGCCAATGACTAAAGCAAGCTTTATTACTGCGGCTAGTTTAGGTTTTGCTCATACTGTTGGCGAGTTTGGCATAGTGTTAATGATCGGCGGTAATATTCCCGATCAAACCAGAGTATTGTCTATTGCCATTTTTGATCATGTTGAAGCCTTTGAATACGCCCAAGCACAAGCACTATCACTAAGTTTATTGCTCGCCTCATTTGTTTTATTGACGTTAGTTTATTTACTAAATTATAAAAAAGTGAGTCGATAACTTATGACTGAACTCCTTATTAATCTTACCAGTAAAAAAACACCGACTAACAAGCAGTTTAGCTTAGCGATTAATCAGCGTATTGAAAACAAAGGTATCACCGGCATTTTCGGTCCTTCTGGATCAGGAAAAACCACCTTATTACGTGCAATAGCAGGCTTAGAACAGCATCTTCAAGGTGAAATAAATTTTAATGGAAAAACATTACTAAACACTAACAATAAAATTTTTATCAAAGCAGAGCAACGTAATATTGGTTTGGTTTTTCAAAACAGTCGCTTATTCCCCCATTTATCGGTGTACGAAAACCTTATTTACGCACAAAAAAGATCAAAAAAAAGCACCTTGAATATTGATAAAATCATTGTACTAACCGAGCTTAAAAATTTAATTCACAAGCAAAGCCAGCAGCTTTCCTCAGGTGAACAACAACGCGTTGCTTTAGCTCGGGCAATATTAGCTGAGCCACAATTATTATTATTAGACGAACCACTGAGCGCGCTCGATCAACGCAATAAAGGTAAAATGCTAACTCTGCTGATCAAAATACAACAACAACTTAATATCCCTATGCTTTATGTTAGCCACAGCCTAGCCGAATTACAGCAAAGTGCCGATAGGTTGTTAGTCTTAGCACACGGTAAGGTTATTGATTATGGCAATATTCATCAAGTAATACACCGCTTAAACGAACAACCTACAGACATTAATATTCATCAGCAAACGAGTTTAGCTCTAGTAGTAAAACAACATGATAAAACTCATGGTTTAACCGAATTACAACTTAACGATCAGCACAGCCTTTATATGCCGCTGCTAAATGCACAGCAATACAAACAAGGTAACAGTTTACGTTGCTTTATTTTTGCTAGTGACATTAGTATTACTTTACAAGAACCTTTTAACAGCTCGATTGTAAATCACCTAAAAGGCAAGATCACTCAAGTAAGTATGTCAACAAATAAACAAGCCGTTTTATTAGCGATTAACTGTGTACAACACACGTTTTATTCACAAATATCATTAATGTCGTATAAAAAATTAAATCTTACGCAAGGTCTCAAAGTATTTATTCAATTTAAAGCCTCAGCAATTAAAACATTAACCAATTCAACAACGCAAAATCATATAATTACAGAGGAAAACGGATGTTAAGCCAACAGCAGCAACTTAAATATTCTCGCCAAATAATGATCAATAAAGTGGGTGAGCAAGGTCAAATTGCTTTAACACAAGCAACCGTGTTAATTATTGGTATTGGCGGCTTAGGTAACCCTGCGGCATTATATTTAGCCGCAGCAGGCGTGGGCAAGCTGATTTTAGTGGATGGTGATAATATTGAAACAAGTAATTTACCTCGACAAATATTATTTAGCGAACAAGATCTGAATAATAACAAAGCCGATACTGCCAGCGATAAATTACAGCAACAGTTCCCTGATTGTACAATAGAGGTGATTGATGAAATGTTTGATCAAGAACTGGCAGATTATTATCTTAATGACGTTGACTTAGTACTCGATTGTACCGACAACATTAATAGTCGTTATTTAATAAATAAGTTATGCGTACAAAGCAAAACGCCATTGATTATTGGGGCAGCCACAGGGTTTGACGGCCAACATTTAATGGTTAACCCACTTGATGATAATAGTGCCTGTTATCATTGTTTATATCCTAGTAGTGAAAAAGCACCCGCTAACAACTGTCAAACAGCTGGAATTTTAGGTCCTGTTTTAGCGATCATTGCTGGTATGCAAGCGCTTACTGCCATAAAGTATATTACCGCCAATAAAGTCCCTACCAATCAATTAAGCTTATTTGATGGCTTAACCAATCAATGGCAACAATTTAATATTAATCAAAATAGCCAATGTAAAATTTGTGCAAATAAAAATGATATTTAAGCAACTGCTAAGCAACAATAATTTAAACATCAAAGGATCAGAATGTGATTTAAGTCACATTTAAACGTTTAAAAAATAAACTTGCTAAGCTCTTTGATACAGGTCAATTGTTGCATTTTTTTGACAGTTATAATCCATACATATTTATTAATCACGACAAGTTTAACGGTACTTTAAATAACAAGAAGTCTGTCACCAGCTTGTCATATTCGCTGATTAAACTGCGCACTATTAGAGCACTTAATTAGATGAATACTTACATTCACTAAAAGCATCAAGGAAGCACTATTATGCCATTATCAAGAAGCCGTAGTTCAGTCCATAAAATTTACTTACCTGAATCAACCCGTGAAAACCAATATTTGTTAGTCGACATTCCGCTAACCAACAAGTTAATTAGCCAAGTACAATCGTCTGACAATAATGTAAATAACGACAATTTAAGCGCTTTTTATTATAATTTATCAGAATTATTTTTTAATCTCTGTGATCAATTTGAGCTTAAAAGTGCAGCTTTTATTGCCAATGATAAATTACCTAAGGTGCATTTCAACTCTGAAGAATATCAATTTGAAAGTGCTCAGCGTATCGTGTTTTTTTATGATCCAGCATTACATACCGTACGTCAGTCTTATTTTCATGGCGAGCATAAAGCTAAAAAACTAAAATTATTATTTTTAGCTTCAGGCGAAGATATTCGTTTAAACTCACCACGTTTTAATGCCCAAGTGTGTCAAGTATTAAAAGCCTTTGCCGAAAAAACAGCGCTTGATGTTCATGAAATACGTATTAGAGATCATCAACATTTAACGTATGATTTATTTGCCAAAGAAAAAGGCTGTCAGCGTAGTCAAGGTCATAAATTACGTGCTATTCCAGCGCGTTATGCCAGTCAACAGCTTGAACTTCCGACTACAATTACCGAAATATCTTATGCCGTAGCAACTTTACCCGTAACAAAAGCGTTAAGAGAATTAGTCGATTTAAATTTTTCAACCACTGCGCCTTTTAAACTGTTATATGAATTAATTAACGATAAATTTAAAGCAACCGCAGAACACTTTAATATCAAAAGCGGAGCGGTAATTGCCAATGGTTTAGTACCGATTGTACGTCAATTAAGTAGCGATGAAGATCAAGAAGCCATCACTCGTGTCGGTGAAATTCAAAAACTGACCTATAACAGTGAAAATCCACAACAAGATTTTGTATTAAGTTGTGATGGCAATGCCTTAGTGAATGAGATTTATATTGTGATGGCAGCAAGCAAAGAAAATTTTGCTCATCAAGGCTATGCAAAATTTTTACAAAAAGTAGAAAATACTTTAACCGCTTTAGCTAATGAATTACAGCTTGATACAGAAAAAGATGAAATAGTTATTCGTATGCATCAGCATATTAGTTTTAATTTATAACCAATAAAATCACCTATTAAAACAAAAATCCCTCTACTGAGGGATTTTTATTAGTTTCATGAAATGGACATTTAATTTATTTAATTATACCGAGATTTCGGTCATCTACAGCTTCTCGCCAACCGCCAAGCCATTGTGATCTTGCGGTGGAATTTTGATAAGGACAATTTTCTTTTGCTCTGCCAGCTGCTCCTGCTTGATAACCATTTGAATGCGCTCTATCTAAACGATCTCTCTTTTGTCTTTTCATTGATGAATCTCCAAAATTAACTGAAATACCAGCATTGTTATTAACACAATAACAATTATAAAAAACATTCATAATGCTAATAAAATGCGGTAATAATAATTAAAGCGATCAGCAAAACAATAACTTTTTTAATGCTGTTATTTGTTTCGCTGACAATTCATTAAAAAACAATTTGCCAATGAACACAAGTAAAAAAAAGTGATTAATTGTTCAAGATTGTTACATTTTGTTAAAAGAAAAAATACTTTACCGTAAGTAAAATAAACTTTTATTTATAAAACAACTCTCTAGTCTTTTTTGGTTTATAAGTAGAAAACATATACAATTAAATTTTTATAAAAAAATAATTTATAAAAAATAATTGGCGTAAATCTTGACCGTTCACACGAACAATTAAAGCGATCAATGATCATTTTAATAACGGTTTTAACATCGCCTCTAAACCATTGAGTTTAACTTCATACATTAATGCCAACTGCTGCCCCAATTTTCCTTCAGGAAAACCCTTTTTATAAAACCACACTAAATAAGGTTCAGGCAGTTGTAGTAACTTGCGACCAGCATATTTACCAAATGGCATTTTTTGATTAATGGCCGCCGATAAAAAATCACTATCGGCTAAATGTAAGTTATTTTGCATAATTTCTCTTTGATTTTATTAATATTTAGGTTTTTTCTGTAATTTACGTTGCAAGGTACGACGGTGCATAGATAGTTGTCTTGCCGTCGCTGAAACATTGCCCTTATTAAATTTTAAAACTTGTTGAATATGTTGCCATTCTACCTGCTCTGTTGAGAGTGTAACCTCATCAACATTAATACTTTTATCAACTAACGATGAAAGACTACTATCTAATATTGACGTTTTTATTGCGGATAATAGCGTTTTAGTATCTAGTGGTTTAGCCAAATAATCATCAGCTCCGAGCTTTATCGCATCAACGGCAGTAGCAATGCTCGCAAAACCCGTTAACAATAAAATTTTACTTTTAGGTAATAAATTCCGTAAAGGTTTAATTAAATTAAGGCCACTTTCATCCGCTAACTTCATATCTAACAAAACAATTGCGGGCATTATTCTGCGAGCTGATAATAAAGCCTGATTACTGTCAATAGCATGCTCACAGTGATAATCATATTTACTTAAACGTCGCATTAAAGTATTTGCAAAAGCAATATCATCTTCAATTATAAGTAAATTATTTTCTTTACTATTTAACATTTTTTTCACTTAAATCTATTGTAGTTAACGGTAATAATAATGACACTAAAGCGCCACCATCAGGGTGGTTAGTTAAGCTTAACTTACCACCTAAACGTTCTAAGCTGGCGTGGCTTAAAAAAACCGCCATACCTAAACCTAGTTCGCTTTCCACGGGTTCAATACCTAAACGCGTTAGTTTATTTGCCGTAAAACCATCCCCATAATCTCTAATAGTTAATGAGCAATGATCATTATTAGTTTTTACCGACAGAAGTAATTTATTACTGTTATTAGCCTTACTCGCCCGCACCCCATTATTGAGTAGGTTTAAAATAGCAGGCAACAAGGCACCATCAGCGACAACACTACCGCTAGTTTGAGCAGAGAAATTAATTTGTAAGTCAATGTCAGGATAATTTAACTGCGTGTATTCTTGTAGTTGCCTTAAAATAACGTTTATTAAAATAGGCTTAGCTACTTGGTTTTTAATCTCAAAGGTTTGCTGTCTAAAATCATGTAGGCTTTGCCCACAACGACTTAACTGTACTTTAAGTTCATTAAGCACCGCATTATCGGTAAATTCATCATCTAATTCATCTACCAATAATTGTGCGGTTGCTAAAGGCGTAGCTAATTGATGCGTCACCTGTGCAGAAGCAATGCCCAGCGCAATTATTTTTTCTTGTTTGAGTTGTTCTTCACGATATTTAGCAATAGCTAACTCTTTTTTATTAATAGCACGAGCTAACCTAGCCACCACCAACGCCACCACCAAGGTAGAAAATAAAAAGTTAACCCACATACCAATAAAATGCCCTTGCATATTGCCATGTATGACGTGCATCGGCATTAACCACAACATAAAGCTATAAGAAATAACAGCAAGCACAGCCGTTATCACTAACATCCATAGCGGTAAAGTTACTGCCGCAATTGCGATAGGAATTAATAATAATGAAACAAACGCATTGGTCGCACCGCCGCTAAAATAAAGCAGTAAGGAAAGAAAAAACACATCGGCAAGCACTTGCATAAACAATGCACTTTTATTAGTTTTTTGTTTGTTATTTTTATAATAAAAATAACAAACAAACGTAAAGACCATTTCTAACGATACTATGAAAAATAACGCCAGCAGTGGTAATTGATAATTAAGCCCTTGGCTAACGATAAAGATTAAAATAAGTTGAATAATAATCGCCGCACCACGTAAAGACAGCATGGTATGAATTTGATTTTGTGCTTTAAAAAATTGCCCCATAAATTATAAACTAAACCTTATTTGTTATTCATTTGTATTATTTTAGCAACAAAACTATAGACGTCCAAACGTCTATATATTATTATTCAGCGATCAACTTTGTAATTTTATCTTAACAGCTTTGTTCTTATTTGATCTTAATCGTTAATTTAACATGCCTATGTACTTGGTTCAGGTAAACTTGTAAGGTTGGGCTTCATCCCATCAATTCATGTCATTTATTCTGCCTTTGACGACATAAATGTCGACCTACAGAAGAATTACCAAATTAAATAAGGGCTCCTGAGTTATCTGCATAGGCATGTAATTTAATCATTGTAATTACAAATAGTAAATCAAGACATACATTCTTAAAATGAAAGGTGAGGAGATAATCATGACGAGAGAAAAAATAACTTTAGGTGCTGGCTGTTTTTGGTGTATAGAAAACATTTTCAAACGTGTAAAAGGCGTTATTTCTGTCAATAGTGGCTATTCAGCAGGCGATAATATTAACCCCAATTATGAAGACGTTTGCCGCGGTACAACCAATCATGCCGAAGTGGTTGACATAGAATTTAATACCGATGTTATTAACCTTGCTACACTTTTAACCGTATTTTTTGGTATTCATGATCCTACCACCTTAAACCGTCAAGGGAATGATGTGGGTAGTCAATATCGTTCTATTATTTTAACGCGTAATGATCAACAAAAAATGATTGCTGAAGAAAAAATGACTGAGTTAACTAATGCTGATTATTTAGCCGACAAAGATGAAAATAAAATAGTGACTGAAATAAAACAATTTGAGCAATTTTATAGCGCCGAAAGCTATCATGATGACTATTTTGACAATAATCAAGACAACCAATATTGTCAGTTAGTTGTTGCGAAAAAAATACAGAAATTTTTGGCTAATTTTAGTCATTTATTAAAAGACGAATAAACAAATAAATAAAATCGGCCTAAGTCGCCGATTTTATGAGCCTGTAACAGATTTTATTTAACCCTAACACCTTCAATATTTAACGTTAAAATTACTTGGCTTGAGGCAGGACCTAAGTCCATTTTAATGGCGAAATCTTTTAAGGTGAGTGTTGTTGTACCGCTAAAACCAACACGATAACCGCCCCACGGATCTTTACCTTCACCTATTTTTACTGCATCAATTACAATATTTTTACTAATACCGTGTAATGATAATATACCTGTTATTTCTAACTTATCATTGCCTTTATCAATAATATTAGTACTAGTAAATTTCGCTGTAGCAAAGTTATTTACCTCTAAAAAATCAGCACTTTTTAAATGTTTATTACGCTCAGCATGATTAGTATTAACACTTGTTGTATCAATATTGACTTCAATTTTACTATCATTAACATGATCAGCATCATAATTAAATTTACCGCTAAACTTGTCAAAACGTCCCGTTAGCCAGCTATAGCCTAAATGTTTTATTTTAAAATTAATTGACGCATGCGCACCTTTAGTATCAATAACATAATTAGCGGCGTGACTCAGTGGTGCCAATAAAGTTGTCATTAAACTTGTGACTATTAATGTTGTTTTAAGTGTTTTTTTCATAGTTCTCTCTCAGTTTGTAAATTTAAATAATTAATTAGCGCTCACGCCAGCCAAGCATACGTTTTAAGGTGATATCCTTATCAATAATATGGTGTTTTAGCGCAGCCAGCGCATGAAGTAATGTTAATAAAATTAAGCTGTAGGCTAAATATTGATGAATAACGCCAGCGATATCTTCTTGATTTTCAATAAATGCGCCTAACGCCGGTACAGTAAATAATTGAAACACGTCAATACCGCGGCCATCAGCCGTAGAAATTAAATAACCACTTAAGGCAATTAAAAAAAACAAACCATACAATAATAAATGTACCGTATGCCCTGCTTTGCGCTCAAATTGACGATGAGTGCTTAAAGGTTGTGGTTGTATTTGCTGCAATCGCCATAGTAGTCGCAATAGCATTAATAACAACAAACTAATACCGATACTCTTATGTAATGCAGGCGCACTTTTATACCAAGCATGATAATAAGTTAAATCAACCATCCACACACCAAGGGCAAATAAAGTAAATATCAGCACAGCAACCAGCCAATGTAAGGTTATGGTTAACCAACCATAATGGCTATTGGTGTTTTTTATACTCATATTTAATCTTTACTCCTCAACAATCTTTTGAATAAAATCATTATGACAGCACAAAGATAAATTAATATTGAATATTTATTTATAACTACTTAAGCTAAGCTTAACCTTTTAGATTTATTTAAATAAAAAATAACATGCCTATGTACTTGGTTCAGGTAAACTTGTAGGTTGGGCTTCAGGACAATATGCTCCTGCATTGTCGAATAAGTTACATCCATGTAACGTAGCCCATCAATTCATGTCATTTATTCTGCCTTTGACGACATAA
>JAESPQ010000030.1 GCA_016765535.1 Alteromonadaceae bacterium
AAATCAATTGATTGCTCTGTTCCTGTTAATAATACATTTTCAGTTGATGCTGACTGATACACTAAATCTACTAAACCATTGGGTTTTTCTATGGTGGTTAAACGAAATATTTCAGGATATTTACCACTAAAAAGCCCTGCTCGGCTCACCGCTAATAAACTTGTGTTATCGCCAATAAAGAAAAATGAGGGTACTTTTTTATTATCGACCACGACAAACGATTGCACCCCTTCAAGTAAGCGTTGCAGTACTTCTAGATTTTTAGTGGTTTTTGCTGATACTGAAAAATGTCCAAGCTCTTTATTCCAACGCGTAGACATTAAGCTATAGGCATAAGATCCTGTAAAAAGTAACATTGATAAAATAGATATTGAGATCATTAGCTCTATTAGTGTAAAACCTTGCTGTCTATTGCGTTTAGGCCGTTTAAGGGGTCGGTGACAAATAGCTTGATTATGGTTACCAACAACATGATTACTCATTTGTCACCGACCCCATTAATTTTATTTTTTTATTTTTGCTTTTTTGATTAAACATCAGACCAACTTAGCTCTTTTAAGGTGTATTGTTTAGTTAAACCATTTTTTTTTAAAATTAATGTCACTTGCCATAGTTTATATTTTTTAGGTGGCGTGATAAATTCTCCCCTGTCAACGTCAAACTTTTCAGGCGCTGATTTAAATGCAATTAATTGAGCTTGCCATTGGTAGTTTATTCCCCAAACATTTCCTTGTTTATTTAGTTCGGTTAATGACGAATTACCTTGCTGGCGAATATCGAAACGTAGTGTCGCTAATATTGATGGCAGTACACCCGATATCTCTATATTATTATTCGCTTTTTGACTACTGATAAAAGCACCACGATAAATCATAGAAACACTAGCGATAACTGAAAACAAAATAACCGCTGCTACCATGACTTCGATAAGTGTAAAACCGGAGTTTTTTTTGTATGAAACTTGTTTGAACATTTTTTTTGTCATGTTGGGTTCGGTTCTAGGTTCTAGGTTCTAGGTTCTAGGTTCTAGGTTCTAGGTTCTAGGTTCTGCAATATTATAACTTGCTTTGCTTGTTTGACCATAGTTCCCTCTAATTTAATCGTTCTTTAGGGACTGTTTTTTCTCCATTAACCCAAGAGTTTAAGTCAATGGTAAGTGCTTTATGTCGGTACGTTCCTGTAACGGATAAAGGTGAAACAAACCCTTTTGCGCTATAAGTTAATGTTTGCGGTTGAAAAAACAATGACTCTAAGCTTTTTGATAAGATTAATTTCGCTTTTTTTGCTTGCGGATCTGAATTAATTAGAAATAATTCTGCTTTTTTTCCTGTCAATTTTAGCTGGTATGTTTGACCTGTGGCAAAGGCACGGTAACTGATTTTTCTAAACCAGTTTTTCATGGTGAGCATTTCTTGTTTCGCTTGTGCTTTGTCAAGTGTATTTATGGCTAAAGGGCCAACCATGGTCATTAATATGGCAACAATAGCCATAACGACCATAAGTTCGATTAGGGTGAAAGCGTGATGTTTATAATTGGAATTTTGTTTTAATTTTAATTTTTTTATCATGTTTATAGGTTCTTTGGGATTCAAGGGGTCGGTGACAAATAGCTTGCTTGTGGTTACCAACTATATTATTACTCATTTGTCACTGACCCCGTTTATGCTTGGATTCAAGGAGTCGGATTCAAGGGGTCGGTGACAAATAGCTTGCTTGTGGTTACCAACTATATTATTACTCATTTGTCACTGACCCCGTTTATGCACTTATTGGATTACTCTATATTTAATACTTAAATTATATGTATGTGTCACTGACCCCGTTTATGCTTGGATTCAAGGAGTCGGTGACAAATAGCTTGCTTGTGGTTACCAACTATATTATTACTCATTTGTCACTGACCCCGTTTATGCTTGTAGGTTGGCCTTTAGGCCATCAATCTATATTTGACGGGCTGAAGCCCGACCTACAAATACTCTATCTGTTACCTTGGTTTGATGAGTCCCATTTGTTTTATTACCTTTATAAATTCTTCAAAGTCAGTTAAATGATGTTCAATAACATATTTAATAATGGGTAAATTAAGTTCTTGATAATCGTGAACGGCAATATTGCGTAAGCCTACCATTTTTTTTAAATTAAGCGTTAAAATTTCTGGTAACAATTGTGCTTTAAGCAGTAATTCAAAACTGTCACGACTACTTTGTGGTATACCCAATTTTTTTTGTTTGTTAATAAAGTTAGCAATATCAATTGCTGCTTCGCACGCTCTTTGTAAATTTAAGATAATAGAGTCTTGACGCGTGTAGTCAGTAGAAAATTTATCTCCCACTTCTTTATACACAATATCAATACGGCTTAAACATCGTTCTATGGTCGCTATTTTATTTATAATAACATCATTCATAATTATACTTTTTTATATTGCTTTAATATTTCAGCACGTTGTACGTTTAAATCTTGGTACATTGAGATAACTTGCATTTCAAAGGCGGCTGATTTTTTATTAGGATCGTAAATACACTGCCCATTATAAATAATTTGGTGCTGCATAACGGTTGAGGTATTAAGNAANTCAATTAAATCGACCTCAGAGTTTAACTCATTGGCAAGTTCAGCTTGGATATTCCATCGAGTAATTGGATCAAGTTTTTTACCACAAAACACTGCAATATCTATATCACTTTTTTTAGTGGCTGTTCCTGCTGCTTGTGAGCCAAATAGATAAATAAACCCAATATGAGGTAATTTACTGACGAGTCTTTGAGTTATTTTATAACCTAAAGTGTTTGCCATTTATTTATCCTTTTCATACTAATATATTCAAGTCTAAGGGGTCAGTGTTCTAAGGGGTCAAATAACTTGATATTGTTATCAACAACATTATTACTCATTTGTCACCGACCCCGCTAATTTAGTCACCGACCCCGCTAATTTATTACTTTCAAGACGGGCTGAAGCCCGACCTACATAAACCGACCCCGTTGATTTGTTAAGTATAATTTTNAAAATAAATCTGCATGTNTGCCAGTTCGATACAAAACAAGTACATTATTTTTAATATCAAGATAATAAATAAGCAACCAATCAGGTTCTATATGCAGTTCATAACAGGGTTGCCAATTGCCAACTAAGGGGTGGTTATTATATTTTTTTTCTAAAATGTCNCTAGATAATAATTTTTTTAAAATTTGTTCTAATTTCAAAAAGTTTTTTTGTCTCTTTTTTAACTTTTTAATGTCTTTTTCAAACTGATTTTTAGTTACTATTTCCACAAGTTTGATAACTCATCAATATTGGCATACCTATTATCTTCATTATTAAGAGTGTCATTAAGCGCCGCTAATGTTTGTGCATTAGGTTTTTTGCCTGTTGGAACAAAAGGAAGTTGTCCTAAATTAACACATTGCATTAAAAACATTCTTACTGCGTCTGTGGTTGTTAACCCCATATCTTTAAATAAGGCATCTGCTTTAATTTTAAGTTCGTCAGTCACCCGAGTTTGTATGGTCAGCATAATTATATTCTCAAGAGTANTNTAATNGNNNNANTNANACATAACNATTACAAGTTCAATGTATTGTCATGTTATTNTAAGGNNTCAGTGACACATANATNANTTNTNTGTNACTNACCNCGTTTATTNCTTATGTGTCACTGACCCCGTTTATGATGCAACATCAATGCTATATTAGACGTCAAGGGGTCGGTGACAAATAGCTAAAACTGTTAACAACAACATTATTGCTCATTTGTCGAGCCTCGCTACGCTCGTGTNGACCTACATTTACCAATAACATTTACTACTAATTTAATAAAACACCTTCGGTTTTTGCAATTTTATGGATCGGTTGTAGGGGTAATTTTTTATTGTGATATAAAAGATCTATTTTTTGTATGCCTAATTTATCTTCTAGCGCTAATTTTAGTTTAATACGNTGTANTAANGGNGANTCAATTTCTTTACTTTCTATATAAAGATCAATATCTCCCCCTTTTGCATTATCGTCACAACGAGAGCCAAANAACCAAATTTTCGCCTGTTTTTCAATAAAACAATGTACGGAATCAACAATNATTTTTTGTTCTTCACGCGTTATTCTCATNGTTTATTACTCATAGCTTATTGCTCATGGTTTATTACTCATTTTNAGGCATTTCAAGCGCCAAATTATAACGCTGCGTATAAGTAGATATTTTATGTAATGTGGTAAAAAGTACAGGTGTAGAATTATACGCTAAATTTAATGCTTCAGCTTTTTCTTGCAGAGTTTCAGGGTAGTCATGCGAAAAAGCATTTCTAATCTCTCTAACTTCACGCCATTCTTGAGTACTACTAACAATAGCGCGTTTTTCAATAGCATTTAATATATCAATCATGCTAATAAAGCTTTCATCTTCTAACTTTAGTAAGTTTCTAAATAATTTATTGCCAATACTGTCTTGTAAATCGGCAAAGCGTACTCTAAAGGCGTCTAGTTTATCTAAAAAATCATCATCGGTCATTTNCAATGTTTGGCCTTTTATAGGAAAAAAAGCGGCTAAACGTACATGGGAAGATTTTAGCAATTTAGCCGTTNTAATTGACTCTGACCAATTTGCTGCAAACAAACTTATATATTTTTGGTTAATATAGCTCATAAANAATAAATACTCTAAAAGGTCAGTGGCACATTGTCTTATTATAACACTTCTTTTTGTCGAGCCTCGCTACGATCAAATCGACCTACAATTAACGGATTCAAGGGGTCGGTGACAAAAAAACTAAGGGGTCAGAAACTAAGGGGTCAGTGACAAATCAGTAGTAATAATATAATTGGTGAAAGTAAGTGATTATTTGTCACCGACCCCATTAAATATTATTTCTGTAGGTTGGCATTTATGCCGTCAGTTGTTATTTGATGGGCTAAAGCCCAACCTACAAGTGATAACAGCTTTTAATGCACCACAGGTAGTTATTATTTGTCACTGAGTTTTTTTTCTAAAAGTGCATATAATTCATTAAACGCAACCAAAAACTTGTCAATTTTATCGAGTAGCTGCCTAGTTTGCGATTCATCATAAGTATGACTGGTTAAATTACGCATTTCTATCATGTCTAACCAGACTATTTCATCTTGTAACCAACCTTGCTGAAACGCTTCTTTAAAACAACTTCTTGGCGAGTTACTTTCAATGCCCATATAACTAAGGGTTCGTTTAATCGCTTTCCATGACATTTCAAAGGTTAATTCAAAGCGTTTCACCATAACGTCTAATAAAATTGAAGCATGTTTACTTTTTTCAATTGAGGCTTTGTCTTCATTAAGTTCATTTAATCGTGTTAATGCTCTGCCAAAATTAAAAATAGCATCTTCAGCCCTTAAATTTTTACTGCCACTATAAATAACTTTACCCGTTGCTTTTACACGATTTATAAAGCGTTCATCACATTGGTGTAAATTACTAAGATCAACTTTAATTAACGTACTTAATTTATCTATTTCTTCAANCATNAGATATTTATGGTCGTCTTCTACTGGGGCATAAAAGGCAATATCTATATCACTGGTATTTAGTGACGTACCTAATGCTTCNGANCCATACAACCAGATNCGNTCGGGCTTGCTATGCTTAANAATAATCGCTTTTACTTGATTTATTAACTGTTGCCGATTCATAAATTACTATTTTAAATTNAGTTAAGTTGAGGTTACTTTAAGTACAGATTATAACACTAAAACATTATGCAGCAATNAACTGATAGGCTAAAGCCTAATCTATAAACACCAAACTAAGGGGGCGGCAAACTAAGGGGTCGGTGACAAATTAGTAGTAATAATATAATTGGTGAAAATAAGGATTATTTGTCACCGACCCCATTAAACCNTTTTGTCGAGCCTCGCTACGCTCGTGTCGACCTACATTTATCGTTATTATATCTGGTTAAAAACCGATATCGTTTATCGAAACCATACTTAGTAGCATAACTACCACTACGCCACCAACAAAGCCGCCCATAAATAATATCATTAAGGGTTCAAGTAAGGTGGTCATGCGTTCTGTCCAGCTTTCAAATTCTTGGCGTGAGCGATTGGCAATTTCGTCAAATACGCGTTGTAAATTGCCTGATTCTTCACCCACTTCGAGCAAAGAGATGAAAAAGTCAGGGTAAAGTGAGGTTTGTTGNANTGCTGGTGTTAATGCGCTACCGCTTTTTACTTTATTTTTGGCTATTTCCATTTCACGCTTTAAATATTGGTTTTTTATGTTACCTGCCGACAAACCTATNGCGCGGTCTATTTGTACGCCCGCTTTTATCATCATTGCTAAACCACTATTAAAACGAATACGTTCAACGGTAACAATCGCTGTTTTTATAATGGGAAGTTTTAAACTAACACCTTGCCACCATTTTATAAAAGCAGGCTGTTTTGCAGCGGTTATTAAACCAAATACTGCGGCAATAATACCTATAACTAATAAACCTTGATACTGGGTCATCCATGCACTGGTTGATAGCATAGCACTGGTATACCAAGGTAAGTTTTCAACGCCATTAAACATGGCTGACATTTTAGGAATAATAAAATTAAAGATAAAAAATATACTTAATATACACACGAAAAATATCACTAACGGATAAGCGAGTGAGCTAATTATTTTACGCTGCAAATCACGACGAAATTTTAAGTCTTTGGCAAGCCCTGCAAATATTTCGCTTAAGTTACCCGAGGCTTCACCTAATTCAATTAAATTGCAATAAAGCGGGTCAAACACTTTGTCGTGATCAGCAAAAGCTGCCGATAAACTTTTGCCTTTTTTTATATCATTACTAATATCCGTTAATAATTTAGCGAGCGCAGGTTTAGCTTTAGTTCGTTTGATAATATCAATACCTTTATCAATACGAACCCCCGACTCTAATAATAAGCTTAATTCTGCGGTTAAAAATTCTAAGTCAGCCAATGAAACTTTTTGTGATAATTTAAATACACTATTGTTATTTTCATCAAATATTTTAACTTCAGTAGGTAATAAATTTTGTTTTTTTAATTCGGCTAAGGCAAGCTCTTTAGTGTTAGCTTCAATTTGACCATCGACTTTTGCACCTGAGTGATCATATGCCTTGTAAAGAAAAAGTGCCATTAGCCCGCAACTCGCACAACTTCTTCTACGGTTATTAATCCTTGAATTGCTTTATAAAATCCGTCTTCAAGTAAGGTTCGTCGTTGTAAACTAGCATTATGTTTTTTTGCTTTTGGAATGAAATCAGCGTCTTTTGGCATGGCTTTTATTTCATCATCACAGCGTAAATATTCTGTTATTGCCATACGTCCTTTATAACCCGTATTAGCGCAATGGCTACAGCCTTTGCCTTTAGTTAATTTTATTTCGGTTAGTTTAAATTGTTGCGCTAAGGCATGTAAATTGTATTTTTCAATTAAGCTTGCACTGTCGGGATGCGGTGCTACACAGTGTTCACATACTTTTCGCGCTAGGCGTTGTGCAACAATAGAAACCAAGGCAGCATTAAGTAAAAACTCTTCTACACCTAAATCAAGTAAGCGTGTATAGGCACTGGCAGCATCGTTAGTATGTACTGTAGAAAAAACCAAATGCCCCGTTAAGGCTGATTGTAAGGCTATTTGTGCGGTTTCTTTATCACGAATTTCACCCAACATTATTATGTCGGGATCTTGACGAACAATAGAGCGCAAACCCGCCGAAAAATCAAAACCAATATCACTATTAACTTGTACTTGGTTTATGCCTTCAAGCTGATATTCAACGGGATCTTCTAGCGTGATAATTTTTACATCGTCATTATTTAACGAATTTAAAAAGGTATAAAGCGTAGTGGTTTTACCTGAACCTGTAGGCCCTGTTAATAACACTACACCAGCAGTCGTTTTTATGTCATCGCGGATCATGGCTTCAATATCGCCCGACAAACCTAACACCGACATATCGTATTGCACATTGTCTTTACGTAAAAAACGCAATACCATTGATTCGCCATCATTAAGAGGTAGTGCTGAAACACGAATATCCAATTCTTGGTTGGCTATTTTCATTTCAATTTTACCATCTTGAGGACGACGTTTTTCTGCGATGTCCATGCCTGATAATATTTTTAAACGTGTGATAATAGGCAGTTGCATTTTTGGTGATAATAATT
This sequence comes from Alteromonadaceae bacterium, assembly GCA_016765535.1. Classification (GTDB taxonomy): domain Bacteria; phylum Pseudomonadota; class Gammaproteobacteria; order Enterobacterales; family Alteromonadaceae. The sequence goes on from JAESPQ010000030.1 coordinate 8,162, forward strand.
CGGCTTCATGTAATACGCCATCAACTCGAAAACGAGCACGGTAACGCCCATTGTAGGGTTCAAGGTGCATATCTGAGGCACCTTGTCTTAATCCGCGGGTAATTAATGAATTAAGTAAATTAACGGTGGGCGCTTCTGTTGCTAATTCTCGAAGGCGATCTTCTTCGTCTCCTAAAAACTCTTGGTCACTGTCTAATGAGCTATTATTTTGTTCAAACTTAGCCGAAAGTGCTAAAATATCACTCTCGCTAGCAATATAAAGTGTTGGCTCGATATTATTTTGGCTTAACCATTCATTAATCGTTAATTCTAAGGGAAAACGACAAGCAAATGACCAGCAATTATCGGTAATAGAGAGTGGTACCCATTGATGATTAAGTAACAATGTTAGCGTACTTTCATCTATCTGCTCACCTACTTGGGGAAAAGGCTTTTCAAGCCAGTCGTCAATATTGACCAAGGGAATATTTAAATATTGGCTATATAGGTCGGCAATTTGATCATCGGGCATGCTGCCCATGTTCACTAAAATTTGTTCTAGACGACCACCAAATTTTTTTTGATAATTTTCAGCTTTGGCTAAGTCGTCCTGCGCAACAGAAAAGTTTTGTGTTAATAATTGGGCTAATGGCACTGTTTGTGAACTCATTTACTTATGCACTATATCTTCGTTATTGTCTTTACCACCTGGTTGCCCATCAGCACCATAAGTCATAATGCTATAGGGCGCACCATTTTCACCCGGAATTTTATAGATATAAGGATTCCCCCAAGGATCTAACGGCACTGCTTTAGGTAAATAAGGGCCATCCCAACGTGGTTTGTCACTTTTACGTAAATCTTCTAATTTAGCAGGGTAACTGCCCATATCTAAACGATAAGTGTCTAATGCTGTTTCAAAAGCATTCATTTGCGCTGAAGCAATGCCGCGCTCGGCAGTACTTAATTGACTAAAAAACTTTGGTGCAACTAATGACGCTAACAAGCCCAAAATAACAATAACAATGAGTAATTCGATCATTGTAAAACCACGGTTTTTACGCATAAAATTTTCCATTAAAATGAACTTAAAAATGAGGATCAAAAACGAGCAGGAATATTAGCAATTTAATAAAAAATAGTCGATAAAAAATAATTTAGTTCTGTGCTATATATTGTAACAATAAAATATTATGCCTATGCAGATAACTCAGGAGCCCTTATTTAATTCGGTAATTATTCTGTAGGTCGACATTTGTGTTGTCAAAGGCAGAATAAATGACATGAATTGATGGGCTAAAGCCCAACCTACAAGTTTACCTGAACCAAGTAAATAGGCATGTTAAATATTAATCTTTAATTTTATTAACAACTTTAGTAAATCGCCATGCATGTTGTAGTGCATAACTGTAAGCGATAAAAAGTACAACAAATAATGCGAGCATTAACCATTGTGGAAATTGTAAAAATTCTCCCATAATACCAAATGCAGCAAGTATTGTAGACAAAGTACTAATTGCCCATAATGACTGACGAGAAGTTAGCCCTAAACGCATACATATATGATGTAAATGACCATTATCAGCTTTAAAAGGAGAATCACCTTTACGCATACGGCGGATCATTATGGCAAACATATCCATAAGAGGCACGGCAATAATCCATAATGCAGTGACTGCATGAAATGATGCGGTTTTACCTTGTGTTCCCATAACCAGCAGCCACATTACCGTTAACCCCATAAACATACTACCCGCGTCCCCCATAAATATTTTTTTACCTCGTGATGTACGGGTACTCACGTTGTAAAATAAATAAGGAATAATGGCGACAATCAAGATTAATGGCAAAAGTACTTGGCTATTAACATTAGCATTTAAAATAGCGATAGAGGCAATACTAATAATACTCATAGAACCCGCTAAGCCATCAATACCATCAATCATATTAAAAGCATTTATAGCGGCAATACAGGCAAGTAAGGTAAAAATCATGCCATAGGAGCCTATATCAATAATCCCCGTAGCAAATACATTGCCAAAATCAGAGATATAAATACCACCACCAAACACCATAATAGCGCCAACAAGCCCTTGAAAGATAATACGAGGTGTCACGTTAAGGTCGTAAATATCATCCATAGTGCCAATAAAAACAAGTAAAGCAGATGAAATCAAATATAAATTTAATAACTGACTTTGTTCAACAAAAAAACTTGCGGCAATTAAAACACCCGTAAAAATAGATATTCCACCGATAAGAGGGATAGCACCATCATGCCTTTTTCTTTCATTGGGTAGATCAACAAGACCAATATGGGGCGCTAATGGTAATAAAAACTTTATAGTTAAAATAGAAGAAAAAAATGCAACTAAAATTGCAGGGAGAAAAAATAACATTGATAAGCTACCATTTATTTGTAAGTTATTATTTTGTTAATTTTTTTCATAAACGAGAACATTAAACAACAAAACAAGTAATAAATTCGCGCACATTATAGTTAAAATAAGCTGAATTAGCCAGTAAGCAGCTTAATTTATTTACTTTAAATTATTATTTTGGCTATGTTTCCGTTAATTATTGTTACTTTAATAAAACACTGTAGATACAATACATTGTAGGTTGGCATTCATGCCGTCAATTTTGATGGGCTAAAGCCGTCAATTTTGATGGGCTAAAGCCCAACTTACAAAATTGGTTTAAACGGGGTGTCATTTACTGAACAACCGTTAAGTACTGCAACAAAGCCACTATTTTTATTGATCAATCTCATCCATAAACGATTCCAACTCATCATCTTCTTGAGTGTTAATTTCGACAGGTGGATTTCCATCGTAAACTTTNTANCGCATATTTTGAAAATAAGCATTTTTAACAAAGGTATAAGAGTCTAAAGAATCATTAATTAACGATTCTTGATCGGCTAAGCTGGCACGAGTTTCAAGCCCTTTTATGGTTAATCTCAATACATTAGGCCAAAAATCAATAATAGCCATTGGCCAATATAATTGATCAACATAAGCACCGGTTAAATCTCTAACTGAACTTGGCCCTAATGCTGGAAACATCAAGTACGCACCATCGTTTACACCATACACACCTAATACTTCACCAAACTCTTCACGCTTTCTTAACCAACCAAAATCGCTGGCAGGATCAAAAAAACCAAAAATACCGACTGTTGAATTTAGAATAAAACGACCTGTACTTTGTGCAGCATCTTTAAATTTAAGCTGTAACAAATCGTTAATGACGGTAGCGGGTTCTTCAATGTTTTTAGCAATATTATACAAACCGCTGCGCAAGACTGTTGGTGTATATTCTACGTAATTTCTGGATGCGGGTTCAGCCACGTATTTATCAAGGTAATCCCAGTTAAAAGTCCACATTGAACGGTTAATATTTTCAAAGGGATCGCTTTGTTGTTCTGCTTGGTTTTGTGCAGTAGAAGCACAACCAGTTAAAAAAGAAAGAATAAATAAGGTAATGATAATGTTTTTATTTTTTAGCATGAGTATTTTATGTTTAGATGAAAGTGTATATTCGATAACCCGTGGTGCATTAAAGCTGCTTATTAATTTATCATTTGTAGGTTGGGCTTTAGCCCATCACATAACATAACAACTGACGGCATAAATACCGACCTACAGAAATAATACCGCCAGTTTAACGTAGATAAAACAACCGAAAACTGTATTTTTTTCTAAATGCACCACAGGTATTCGATAGTATTTTTGTTTAGTTTAACATATGAGAAGTTAGACACTAGGGGTCAGTGACAAATAGTGAGTTAATTTTATTGGCTACTAGGGGGTCAGTGACAAATAGTGAATTAATTTTGTGATAAGTGTATTCTGTACTTGTCACTGACCCCAAGAATTTCTGGGTTCAAAATTTGAGGTTATGTGTCGCGTAATTTAGTTTGATGTACCGCTAATAACATTTCAGCTTCAGCCATGGGGATTTCACAATTTTGAGAGATTTCTTCAATACCAGCGCCCAATGCTGCCAATTTTAAAGCGCGCGAATACAGTTTATCTTCGGGTTGTTGATTAGCTAATATGTCAACGTTATTAACTAGTGCAGTTAATCGAGTGGTAATGCTTTTTATTTGTTGTTCTGTTGTTGCCATATTGGTAGTCATTGTTGATTGTTGCTGGTTTACTTGCTCAGTTAATTTATTAAACGACTCTTGTTCTTTCTCTTTATTAATAAGTTTAACGGTGGTTTGCATAGAGTGCTGCATGTTATCGCACAATAATGATAATTCGTTTTGTTGCTGTTCAATAAGCGCTATTTTTTTATTTTGTTTGCTCACAAGTAAAAACAAAAATAAAAATAAAACAACCGTAATAGCAATGAAAATAATCACAGGGATAGTAAAAATTGCTGACATAAATTACCTTTCAAATACCAATGCGAGAGCGACTAGGGTCAGAGCAAATTGGGGTCAAATACAGAATAAATGACATGGATTGATGGGCTAAAGCCCAACCTACTTGTCGCGGCAAGCGGCGACCTACATCAAGTGCATAGTTATGTTTAAATATTTAAAAATGTTTTAATTCATCCCATTCTTCATCACTAAGTAGTTGGTCTAAATCAACGAGTATTAACAATTCACCATCGCGGTTACTTACACCTTGAATAAATTTAGCACTTTCGTCATTACCAACATTTGGCGCAGCATCTATTTCAGAAGCTTTTAAATAAACGACTTCAGCAACACTATCAACTAAAATGCCAATGACTTGTTTTTCGGCTTCTATGATCACAATACGAGTATTATCGGTAATATCATTTGACTCTAAACCGAATCTTGAGCGCGTATCGATAACCGTGACAACATTGCCGCGTAAATTAATAATACCTAACACATAACTCGGCGCACCAGGTACAGGAGCTATTTCGGTATAACGTAATACTTCTTGCACCTGCATAACGTTAATACCGTAGGTTTCCATTTCTAATTTGAAAGTAACCCACTGTAAAACTTCATCATTAGGATCAACTTTATCACTACTAATGCGTCTTTCATCAGACATACGACTTGCCTCTTTTCGATTTGTTTGTTTTTTAAATAAGTAACTGTCTTTTATCAATAATAGTTAACTTTTATCAATAATACTAAAATTATTACATCTATTTAGTTTTTTATTTTACAACTACCGCATTGAAGGTGGGCATTCGTGCCTCATGCACCACCCTACAGAGCTATTCAACATCTATTTAGTTTTTTATTTTACAACTACCGCATTGAAGGTGGGCATTCGTGCCTCATGCACCACCCTACAGAGCTATTCAACATTTATTTACTTTTGAATGCCAGCACCTTTATCTAGTAAACATATTAATGATTCAACATCTAATAGTGCACACATTCTATCTTTTACCAAGCCAGCTAACCACGGTCTTTTATTTGGGCTATCAAGCCATTTTACATCACTTTGCTTAAGTACCACAGTATCGACTAACTTTTCAGCCGATAATCCCCAGCGACTATCACTAAGCATAATAATATATTGATAGTTTAGCGAATTTTTTAATGCTTCATCACATTTTTCAGGCATAACCCATAAAGCGGTGTCTACCACATTAATTTTTTCATCACGATAAAGCATAACTCCGCTGAACCAGTCAGGTTTCCCCATTAATGCGGTAATTTTATCAGTATTATGAATGCCACCAAGTTCAATTAAAGGTACTGCAACGGTAAGACCAGCAACATCAAAAAACATCGCTTGAAAATCACCTTGTCGATAACTTTTTTCGATTACAACATCTATTTTAGCTGATGATTTAGCTGTCACTAATTTCCCGCTATTATTAACTTCTACTGAAGATGTTTTAATAGCGTATTTTTCTTCAACTTTTTTCGTGCTTGATTTTTTCGAACTAAGAGTAGATTTTTCTACTGACGCACTAACTTGTGTAACAACCGTAGGCGTTTCTACAACACTAACATTTTGCAATAAACGCTCAAGTTTTTGCTCTTTTACCTTACTTACTGTTTCTGGCACGACATCTTCTGTCAACAATTCTGACAAATATGTTTTCATTACTTTTTTACTGGCGGGTAATGATTTTGACATTTAACGACTCTTTACAGGTAATTTAAGTAAATGAGTTAATAAAGACCGATAGGCACTCACACCACGAGACGATGGCGCATAATCTGACGGTACTCTTTGTATTTGGCTAGCATTTCTAAAATTAGTATCTACGGGTATAACACCACTCCAAACGGTCTCTGGGTATAATTCTTGTAATCTACGATAAGACATCAATGATGCTTTAGTGCGTTTATCGAACATCGTCGGCACAATAGTAAAATTAAAAATATTTGTTTGTTCACCTTGCATTATTTCCATCGTTTTTATCATGCGATCTAGCCCTTTTAAGGCTAAAAATTCAGTTTGTACTGGCACTACAATGCGATCAGACGCGGCAAGCGCATTAACCATTAACACACCTAAAACAGGAGGACAATCCATGAGAATATAATCATACTCACCTTCGAGCTTCTGCATGGCTTTTTTCAACACTAAGCCCATTCCTCCTTTGGCACCTAATGAGCGATCTAGCGTAGCCAACCCCATAACTGCTGGCAATATATCAATATTTTCATATGACGTAGGACACAGGCTTTGTAAAATTTGTTCTTTAGAGGATACTTGCACAAATAAATTATACACACTTAAATCAAGATCTTCTGACTCAATACCAAAATAATAACTTAAAGACGCATGCGGGTCGGTATCAACTAATAATACCTTATGGCCTTGCTCTGCGAGTAAGCCTCCTAATGCAATCGTTGTGGTGGTTTTACCAACACCACCTTTTTGGTTTGCTACTGTCCAGACTACCAAGTGTTTATCCTATTTTATTACTTATTATTAACTTTATCTGTTCTAGTATTTTTTACTTGAATTTTAAGGCTCTTTTTTGTTCAAGTTGTTTTTGCTCTGACTATTTTTCATCGCTTCATCATTACGTGTGGTGATCCGCAAACCACCATTTTTAAGGTGAATAACCTTTATTTTATTATCTGGTTCAGCAATAGTCGTTGTTTTATCCGATTTTTTAGTTTTTTTATTCAATGTCGCTGCAATTAACGCTTTCTTAGCTAAGCTGTATTTTGAAATAGCAATTACTACACGCCTATTTTTCGCGCGTTGTTGTGCCGATTTATTATCTGTTTTAGCACTGTATTGCCCATACCCTTCTATTGCCATTCTCGCTGGATTTAATTTTAACGCTTCTAATAAGGTTAAAATAGAGGTTGCTCGCGCGACCGATAATTGCCAGTTAGAGGTAAATACTTCATTATGTATTGCTTTATTATCAGTATAACCTCTAATACGAATATAGTTGTTTGTTTTGCCAATAACACCAGCAATAACATTAATAATGCTTTTAGCTGCATTAGTAGATGATGCCGAACCACTGGGGAAAAGTAACCCACTATTTAATTCTATTTCTAACCAATCACCATCTATTTGTAATTGTGCAAATCCCGATTCAATAATATCAAATAACGCGGTATTTAATTTTTTTTCTAATGATGACAAATTAGTGCCAACTTCATTATGATCTACATTCGATAATTGCGGTTTAGCGTTAACCAGTTCAGTACCTGCACTCGCTAAAATACCATCACCATATAAACGTTTATCTGTTTGGCTAGTGTTCACTGGTAATATATCGTCACCATGGCCACGCTCTTTAGGTTGCTTCTGATCTGCTTGAAATACTCGTCCAAAAGATTCAGTAACCGATTCGAATTTTTTCTCGTTAACCATTGCCATGGCATATAAAACAACAAACAAGGCAAATAACAGCGTCATATAATCGGCATAAGACACTAACCACCGATCAACATTATCATGTTCAACCCAATGCCGCCGTTGACGTAACCGATTCATTACTGCAACCTAAACGCAGACAATTTATTTTTAATCGCTCGTGGATTTTCAACATTAGCGACCGCAACTAAGCCCTCAATCATCATTTCTCTAAACATACTTTGTTGATGAATAATCGCTCTTATCTTATTAGCAATAGGAATATAGAGTAAATTAGCAAAGCCAACCCCATAAATAGTGGCAATAAATGCCGTTGCGATACCTTGACCTAATTGTTCAGGATGATCTAAATGTCCCATTGCTTGAATTAACCCTAATACCGCACCTAAAATACCAATAGTAGGGCTGTAACCGCCCATCGATTCAAATACTGCTGCCGAACGTAAATGATGCTCTCGACTAATATCTAAATCTAGTTCCATCGCCACACGCATATTATCTGTTTCTTCACCGTCAACGACTAAATTCAATGCTTTTTGTACGTAAGGATCTTCTTCCTCTACTGCTTGATTTTCTAAGACTAAAAAACCCGACTCGCGCGCTTTTTCTGCCCACACAACAATATTATTAATCCCTTTGTCAATATCATAAACGGGCGGAATAAAAACCCATTTAAGTAAAGAAAACGCATGAAAAAATTGCTGTATTGACGATTGTAACATTACCGCCCCAATCGTACCGCCAAAAACAATGATAAAGGCAGGTAACTCAAATAAGGCGCTAACATTACCGCCTTCAATAGCAAAACCTAAAAAAATGGCACCTAACGCAATAATTAGCCCAGTAATACTGAGCTTATCCATGAGCAACTTCCTTAATTATCGCTGCTGAAAAATCTTCTATGGGAAGTTCTAATTGCGATATACCTGCAACAGTAACTGCTTGCGGCATACCATATACAACGCAAGTTTGTTCGTTTTGCGACCAAACGGTAGCACCTTTACTTTTAAGCATGCGCGAACCTTCTCTACCGTCTGCTCCCATGCCAGTCAAAATAACCGCCAAAACATTACCCGCATAAACTTTAGCGGCAGATCCAAAACTAATATCGACACTAGGCTTATAGGTAATACGTGGCGAGTTATCATCTAAAATTTTTAACTTGGCGTTATTTTCATTACCTTCAATGATCATTTGCCTACCACCCGGAGCTAAATAAGCACACCCTGCTTTTAAAACATCACCGTCTTGTGCTTCTTTAACATTAATTTTGCATAATACATTTAACCTACTTGCAAAAGCGCTAGTAAATGCAGCGGGCATATGCTGAATTAAAATAATAGGTAAGGGAAAGTTTTCTGGTATTTGTGTTAATACTTTTTGTAAAGCAACAGGTCCTCCTGTTGAGGTGCCTATGGCTAATAATTTATATTTTTTACCTGACGAATGTTTGAAGCTACTCGATATTGCTGCTGAATTTTTTGAAGTAGATAAAGAAGCGCTTGTTGTGGTTCGACTATGCACAGGGGAAAGCTTTGATCTTTCAAGCGATGATAAACTTTGCTTTATCGGGGCATTTGCCGTGACTGTTTTTCTAGAACGATCACTCGTACTGGTAAATTGACGAGTAACTATTTTTTTACGGCGTGCTAATTCAGTAACTCGTTGTCGTAACAAGGCTCCGGCTTCATCACTATTTTGTGCTATTTCATTGAATTTTTTAGGTAAAAAATCTAATGCACCTGCATCTAAAGCCTCTAAAGTAGCTTTAGCACCTTGATGTGTTAACGATGAAAACATTAATACTGCGGTGGGTGCTTTTGCCATTATTTGTCTTACCGCATCAATGCCATTTAAAATGGGCATTTCAATATCCATGGTAATAACATCAGGTTTTAAAGCAATGGCTTTATCTACTGCTTCTTGCCCATTAACAGCGACATCAATCACTGTTAAATTATTGTCTTTATTTAAAATATCAGCCAAGCGACGTCTAAAAAAACTGGAGTCATCAACTACTAAAACTTTATACGCCATTAATTTTCTCTTTAGTTAGCTATTGAATTCAGGTTTTTATAATTTAAACGCTACTAACAAAGAGATTAATTTTTTTAAGTTAGTAGCATATATAAACTTATTTTTATGAACGCAATCTTTTATGAACCGATGATTTTTTTGCATAATATTTTAACATACTCGCTACATCTAATATAAGTGCGATGCCACCATCACTCGTTATCGTTGCGCCAGCCATACCGGGTGTACCATGCAATAGTTGATCAAGAGGTTTAATAACAACTTCTTCTTGTCCAATTAAACCATCAACAACAAAAGCTATTTGTTGATTACCTAATTGCACAATAACTACATGACCTTTTTCTCTTGCTTTACCCGTAAAGTTTTTAACAAGCCACTCATCAAGATAAAATAATGGAATAGCTTTTTTTCGTACGATAATCGTTAATTGTCCGTCAACTAGGTTAGTATTGGTTAAATCTAAATGGAATATTTCATTAACCCCCGCTAATGGTAATGCAAAAATTTGTTTGCCTAATTTAACCATTAATGTGGGTAATATTGCTAACGTTAACGGTACTTTAATTTCTAAGGTTGTACCTCGTCCCATTTCTGAATCAATATTTACGGTACCATTGAGTTGGGTGATTTTAGTTTTAACCACATCCATACCAACACCACGACCTGAAACTTCAGAGATTTCAGTTTTAGTCGAAAAGCCCGGCGCAAAAATCAAGTTAAAGGCTTCTTTGTCAGGCATTCTAGCTGCCGTATCAGCATCTAGCACACCACGTTCAATCGCGATAGATTTTAGTTTTTCAGGATCCATGCCCGCACCATCATCTTTGATGGTAAGCAAAATATGATCACCCTCTTGTGAGGCAGATAAAATAACGGAGCCTTCTCTAGGTTTACCTTTTGCTTCACGTACATCGGGTTCTTCTATACCGTGATCAACTGAATTACGCACTAAATGCACTAAAGGATCGGCTAATGCCTCAACAAGATTTTTATCTAAATCGGTTTCTTCTCCGACTAAAATCAATTTAATTTCTTTATTTAAACTACGTGCTAAATCTCTAACAACGCGAGGAAAACGACCAAATACCTTCTTAATAGGCTGCATGCGGGTTTGCATAACAGCACCTTGTAAATCAGTAGTAACCGCATCGAGATTAGAGACAACTTTTGATAATTCTTCATCATCTTTCGCTAAGCCTAAACTGGTTAAACGATTACGCACTAATACCAACTCACCAACCATGTTCATAATTTTATCTAAACGTTTAGTGTCTACGCGTACCGTGGTTTCACCCTGAGGAACAGCAGTGGGCTTGGCTTTTTCCCCTCCTGCTTTTGCTTTTGCAGTTGATTTCGGCGCAGCAGGTTTAGGTGTCACTTTTGCAGCGCTAGGTCTAGCTACCGCAGGTTTTACTACCGCTTTAGCTACAGGTTTTGGTGTAACGGGTGCCGTAACACTAGCTTGTGGAGCTGATTTTTTAGGCGCTTGCCCTTTGCCATGTAATTCATCTAACAATGCTTCAAATTCATCATCATTTATTTCATCTGAATCAGTTGAGCTAACACTGTTGTTTGAGGTATTTGTATCAGCAGAAAACGCACCTTGACCATGAAGTTCATCCAATAAAGCTTCAAATTCATCATCGGTTATATCCGTGTCAGAGCCACTACTTGTAGAAGGGGTAGAAGCAGGTTTAGCCACTGGAGCAGCTGTTTTGCTAGCAGAAGAACCAGAACCATGAAGTTCATCAAGTAACGCTTCAAATTCATCTTCACTCATTTCGTCGCTGCTAGCATCAGCTGAGGCTGGTGCTGCTGCGACAGGAGCTGCTACTTCAACAACGTCTTTAACGGCTGGTTCATCTTCACTTTCAGGAC
>JAESPQ010000031.1 GCA_016765535.1 Alteromonadaceae bacterium
TGGGACTCATCAAACCAAGGTAACAGATAGAGTATTTGTAGGTCGGGCTTCAGCCCGTCCAATATAGATTGATGGCCTAAAGGCCAACCTACAAGTGTTACCCTAAAATATAGCTATTTGACCAGTCCCTTTTTTATTAATGCAGTACGGGTATCTATAATTTAAATATGATAAATGGCAACGTAAATACTATTTTAAAGTAAGAAAAAATAGATAGATTAATGACCAAAAAACTATTTTTAGAAAAAAAACTTGTATGAAAATTACTTTTAACGACACAATAGAGATCTATGAATAAATTCAACTCATTATTTTTAGCCAAGTTGTCACCTAAACGCTCATTAAAAGTGAATTTAGTCTATAGGACTAAAGGACTTTTAACTATGTGTTTATTGTGTTTATTTAGCTTGTTATTAACTGGCTGCGACAATAAAAATGAACAAGCAAGTTTGCAACGTATCATTGACCGCGGTTATGTTAGTGTTGGTACTTTATATGGTAGCAATACTTATTATATTGGTGCACAAGGTGCGACGGGTTTTGAGTACGAATTAGCCCAAAAATATGCTAATTTTTTAGGGGTAAAACTTAAAATAGTTCCTCGTTATAATATTGTTGATCTTTTTCCTATGCTTAATAGTGGCGAGGTTGATTTTTTAGCGTCGGGATTATCTGTTACGCCAAAACGTCTTGAGCAATATGATTTTTCCCCTAGCTATGATCAAATCAGTCAAAAATTAATTTTTAAGCAGGGCAATATCCGTCCTCGCAATCTTGATGATTTAACCGGAACCTTAATGGTTATGGCTAAATCGAGCCATGCCGAAAACCTCGCTAAATTAAAGTTAACTCACGACAATCTACATTGGCAAGAAACCAATGATTTTGATAATGAAGAATTATTAGAAAAAGTACTTGCTGGTGACATTGATTACACCGTAATGGACAGTAACACTTTAGCGATTAATCGCCGCTATCATCCAGAAGTGAGTATTGGCTTTAGCCTAACAAGAAAAGAACCGCTTGCTTGGGTATTAAAAAAACAAAGTGATAATTCCATTTTTGCTAGTCTTATTGAATTTTTTGGACAAGTGCATCACGATGGCACTTTGTTAGCATTAGATGATAAATATTATGGGCATATTGAACAATTTAATTATGTTGATACCCGTTTATTTATTCAGGCTATTAATAACAAACTACCTAAGTATCAAGATGTTTTTGAAAAATATGGTGAAGATATTGATTGGCGGTTATTAGCAGCAATTAGTTATCAAGAATCTCATTGGAATCCGCGTGCGCGATCATATACAGGGGTACGTGGCATGATGATGTTAACCTTGCCAACCGCACGACAAATGGGCATTAAAAGTCGATTAGATGTTGAACAAAGTGTGCGCGGTGGTGCGAAATACTTTAAACGTATGATAGATAAAATGCCAGCACGTATTGCGAGTCCTGATCGTACTTGGTTTGCTTTAGCCTCTTATAATATTGGTTTTGGTCATTTAAATGATGCACGTATTATTACTCAGCGCCAAGGGGGCGATCCTGATCGTTGGTTTGATGTTAAACTACGTTTGCCTTTATTAAAGCAAAAAAAATACTATAAAAAAACTAAATATGGTTATGCTCGCGGTGATGAACCTATTCGTTATGTAGAAAACATTCGCCGTTATTATCAAACCTTAACTATGCTTGATGATCAACAATTTAATAAAAAAATGAAAGAAATTGCTGAAAAATCTACTCTTAATGCTAATAAGAACCAGCAAGGTAATAATCTTGAGGGTTTACAACATAGCAGCGAAATACCTAACTAATTCTATACTCATGATACTTCAAAATGTCTGAAACGAGTATTTTGAAGTGACATGAGTATATACTTGCTTTCATTTAATATTTTAAGTGTTATTTTATGTACATTGATTTTATTGTTGACATTTATGTCAAATAATATTAATTTTGTAGTAATGGCATTTAATATGCTTGTAACAAAAGGGCGTTAATGTAGTTTAAATAGCTGGTAAATGTGGATCGCGCTTGCCGTGTAAGATATTAAGACAAGTCTATAGCCTACCACATACAGAGTCAGCAACTTTACTAATGTTAAATGCTTTAAATAGAATAGTGATCCAAATATAATTATTAGGATAAATATATTGAATAAAGATACTTAGCTATCTAGGTATAAAAAGATATAAGATAAGAAAAGAGAGAGATAAAATGAGAACTAGAAAAAAATTAGCGGTAACTAACCGCTTACGTAAAATAAGAAAACAAGTAAAAAAATTATCACTGCGCCGACATCTACAATTTAATGAAATAAATTTAGCCAGCGAAAGCTAGCTTTTATAGGCTGAGTTTATTTTTGCATGCCTTTAGTGAGATTATTTTTAACTATTTATTTGATCGTTTAACTATTTTTATTTGATTTTTATTTAACATTTCATTTTANTGAGNNTATTNNTANCTATTTATTTGATCGTTTAACTATTTNTATTTGATTNTNATTTAACANTTCATTTAATGACCTAGCCGCTTTAATTTCTTGACGACGGCGCTTAAAAANAGCCGATAGCAGCGCACTACATTGCTCAGCCATAACCCCTGCACAAACTTCAATTTGATGNTTTAGTTTTTCATTTTNGACTAAATTAAATACACTACCTGCAGAGCCCGTTTTTTCATCATTTGCGCCAAAAACTAAACGCTTAATTCTGCTGTGAACCAACAAACCCGCGCACATCGCACAAGGCTCTAGGGTTACGTATAAAGTACAATCGAGCAACCGATAATTATTAAGCGTTTTAGCTGCTTGACGAATAGCTAACATTTCGGCATGAGCCGATGGATCGCTCAAACTAATTGACTGATTAAAACCCTCACCAATAATTTTATCTTGGTAAACCACCACCGCGCCAACAGGGATCTCGTTAATCGCTTCAGCTTGCTGAGCTAGCTCGATAGCGTATTGCATGTAATAGAGGTCTTTGTTTATCATTGTATATTTATTTTATTTAGCGGTTATAAAAACATTGTTAATAAGTCATTTAAATAACGATGACCTTGGGTGGTTACTTGCCATTGTTGTTGATTGTGTGACGATTGCTTTATTTCTTGCATGAGACCCTGNTGTTCTGCTTGTTTTAATGGCATTAAAACACTTGCGCTACTAAGTCCTGTGCGAGTTTGATATTCATCTAAGTTAAATGTTGAAAATAAGCGTAGACGGTTCATCATGTACTCAAATGGGCGCTCTGCTGCACTCACTTGGGTAAGTTGGTCTAAATGAACGCGGCTTTTATCTAAATAACCTTTTGGGTGTTTTACTTTTACGGTGCGATAAATAATGTTGTTTGTGCTATCAGTTATTTTACCGTGAGCACCACAGCCTATACCTAAATAATCACCATATTGCCAATAATTTAGGTTATGTTGGCAATTAAAACCAGTTTTGCTATAACCTGAAATTTCATACTGTTGATAGCCTGCTGCCGCTAATAACTTTACCCCTTGCTGTTGAATTTCCCATAATTCATCATCTTGCGGTAATTGTGGTGGCTTAGAATAAAAAGCAGTATTTGGTTCTATGGTTAACTGATACCACGATAAATGTTGTGGGTTTAAACTGATCGCGGTTTTTAAATCATCAAGCGCGTTGCTTAATGATTGTTTGGGTAAACCATGCATCAAATCTAAATTAAAGCTTTTAATGCCTGCGCTTTTGGCTTGATGGGCTAATAGTGCAGCATTTTTCGCTTGTTCACTGTCATGAATGCGTCCTAACTTGATTAGTTTATCAGACGCAAAACTTTGTACTCCTATTGATAAACGCGATACGCCTGCTTGCGCAAAACCGACAAATTTATCGGCTTCTACTGTACCAGGATTAGCCTCAAGGGTTATTTCTATACTATCGGCATATTCAAACCGAGCTAATACTTGTGTTAATAGGTTTTGAATACTTTGAGCAGAAAAAATACTTGGTGTGCCACCACCAATAAAAATAGAGTGTAAGCGGCGATCAGTTAAATTAAAGCGTTTAAGGTCACTGTCTAAATCTTTTATTAACTCTTTTACATAATCTTGCTCTGGTATGGTTTCTTTAAGCGCATGTGAATTAAAATCGCAATACGGACATTTTTGCACACACCAAGGAATATGAATATATAAAGAAAGTGGTGGTGCAATTAGCATGTGATTTTATCTCGCGCTTAAATGGTATTTTAGTAGGGTATAGTTTGTTATTTAAATTGTTTAGCTAATTGTGCTTTTAATAGTTCAAGGGCTTTACCGCGATGACTTAACTGATTTTTTAAATCTCGTGGTAATTGCGCAGAGGTCATTTGTTGTTGGTCAACATAAAAAATAGGGTCGTAACCAAAACCTTGTTCACCTGATCTTTTTTGCGTAATAAGCCCTTGCCATTCGCCTTGACAAATAATAGGCGTAGGATCATCAGCATTGCGCATAAACACCAATACACATAAAAAACGGGCACTGCGTTGTGATGCTGGTACACCTTTAAGTTTAGTTAATAGTTTATCTATATTTTCTTCATCATTGGCATTTTCGCCAGCAAATCGAGCTGAATAAATACCTGGCGCACCTTGTAAATAATCAACGGCTAGTCCTGAATCGTCAGCAATGGCAGGTAAACCAGTAATTTTCGCTGCATGACGTGCTTTTATAATCGCATTTTCAACAAAGGTAGTGCCTGTTTCAGCAACCTCAGACACGTTAAAGTCGCTTTGTGGCACAACACTTATGGTTAAATCTTGTAGCATATTGGCAAGCTCTTTTACTTTGCCTTGATTGCCTGTGGCTAAAACGATTTTTTGCATGATAATAATTGCTTGTAGGTAGTAAAATTATTGGCGATCATACCGTATTAAAGTAAGTGAATAAAGTAGATGAGTTAACGATGTTTTTTTGTGCAATAAATAAGGCTTTAGCTATACAGTTTCGGGGATAAATCCCCTCCTACAATGAGCGTAATTAATAGAGGAGGAGAGTGGTGAATCAATTAATCGACATAAAATTTTTGAGAAAATTTTAGCGTTTTAGCGCCATTGCCATCATCAATTTTAAGAGTAAAATGAAAGGTTTCTTCATTACTGTAATGAATTTGAGCTAGGTAATAAATAGCACTACCTTCTTTTACTTCTTTAAAGTCCAAGGTTTTTTCTTGACCAATATTATTACGCGCAGTACCTGAAATTAGTACGGTTTTAGCGGGATTGCCTTTTAAGTTAGTATCTAGTACCGATATATTGATTAAACCGTTATAACGGCTGCGTTCTATGCCGTATGTTTTTGCAATCGTTGGGGTGAGAAAGGTTGAACCTAATGCTATATAATGAACATTCATTGAACCTAGTTTTTGCATGTTTTCTGCAAAAGCGGTGTTAGTAAAAGCGCTTAGCAGTAGTACCGTTATTGCTGCTGTTTTTGTTATTTGTTGCCACCATTTATTCATGATCACTCTCCAAAAANNTTGGTGTNTATTNTACTANTTATNATCAATAGTACCTTTAATTATAAACNAGACCTGAAAAAGNGNCTNTTTATTGNTTGTTTTTNATGCAAACCTTATAGCTGCTNNATANNTNNTANNTNGCTNNTNTATTTTNAGNNNTATAANCCAATCCAAAAATTAGGAAACATACCTGCTAAGAATATATTAATAACATTGAGCGCTAAAAAAGCGACGATAATCGACAAGTCTAAACCGCCAATAGCAGGGATCACTTTACGAATCGGTTTTAATACGGGATCAGTTAATTGTTGAAATAACGCCATAGTAGGGTTGTAACCTTGTACTACCCAGCTCATGATCGCCATAACCAACATGATCATAAATAACAATACACCGACTTGCTTAATAAAAAATAGTAGACCAATAAATAAAGAAACTGGAATATCAAAAGGGCCACCATTTAAACGAATAATGATAATGAATTTCAATGCCGCCACTACGTAAGCTATGAGTACTGTCGCTAAGTCGATACCGCCAAAACCTGGAATTATTTTACGAATAGGCACCACAATAGGGTTAGTTATTTTAACCACAAACTGACTTATGGGGTTGTAGAAATCAGCTTTTGCTAACTGTAACCATACACGTAAAATTAACACGGTAAATAAGGCATCGAATAAAATTTTTATTAAGTAATTTAGTGCTTCCACTTTTTTCTCCAAAATATAAATTAGGTTCTAGGTTCTAGGTTCTAGGTTCTAGTTTCTAGGCTCTAGCTTTGCCATTTCTTTTGCACGCATTATCGCAGCATTCATGGCATTGGCAACTAAGGTTTCTAAGCCATCGTCAGTAAATTGTTTTAATGCGGCTTGTGTGGTGCCGCCTTTTGAGGTGACATTTTCACGTAGTTGGCTAATAGGGATATTATTTTGCGCTACCATTTGCGCTGCACCTAATGCTGTTTGTTCAACTAGCATACGGCTTTCTTGAGCATTAAAGCCTAATTGCTGTGCTTGTTTTTCCATGGCCTCCATAAACAAAAAGAAATACGCAGGAGCCGAACCTGCAACGGCAATAATATCATCAATTTGCGCTTCAGTTTGTAACCAAATGCTTTTACCTACGGCATTCATTAGTTTTTCGCTAACGGCTTTTTCAGCATCGCTAACTTCTGCTGAGGCAAATAAACCACTCATACCTAAGCCAACTTGCGACGGTGTATTTGGCATAACACGAATTACTGGATAGTTGCCATTCAATGCTTGTTGTATTTGTGCAACCGTAGTGCCAGCGGCAACAGAAATAAAGGTTTTGTCTTTTATGTCTATTACTTTATTAACATGAGCCGTAGCAATTTGTTGGCAAACGTCACTAATAAAATGTGGTTTTACACTCAATACAATAACATTGGCAAATTCAGCCGCGGCGATATTATCATTTGTCTGTTGTACGCCAAAGTCTTCTGCTAAAGCAAGGCGTTTTTGCGACGATGGATTTGCCACCATAATACTTTGTGGTGCTACCCCAGATTTTACTAAACCGATTATAATTGCGCGTGCCATATTACCAGCACCGATAAAGGCTATTTTTATCATTTTATTTCCTAGCTTAATTTTTTATTACTTGATGTTTTTTATTCTTTTACTTTGTTAANNACGAGCGCCAAAAATGGCGGTGCCAATACGNACCATAGTAGANCCAGCNGNTATTGCTTGTGCTAAATCGTTCGACATACCCAATGATAACGTATCTATACTAGGATATTGTGTTTTTAATTGCGTATACAAGCGTTGCATTTGTAGATAGGTACTTTTTGGGGCATTTTTTTCAGGAATAGCCATCAAACCACGCAAAGTTAACCCATCACATTGATTAACAAACTTGGCTAACTCGTTTAATTCTTCGGTTCTAATACCTGATTTACTTATTTCTTCGCTAATATTAAGCTGTAAACAAACATTGAGTGGTTTTAAGTTTTCATCGACAGCCATTGCTTGCTGGCGTTGTTTATTTAAGCGATCGGCTATTTTTATACGTTCAACACTATGTACCCAAGCAAAATTTTCAGCAATTAACTTAGTTTTGTTAGACTGAATAGGACCGATAAAATGCCAACAAAGCTCATTTAAGTGTTTTAATGCATGTATTTTTTCTATTGCTTCTTGTAAATAATTTTCACCAAAATGGCGTTGACCCGCTTGATATGCCTGTTCAATCAAGGTGTTGGGTTTGGTTTTGCTTACCGCTAGTAAACAAATGTCTTGTTTATTACGTGCATTTTGCTGGCAAGCTAACGAGATTTGTTGTTCAATATCAGCTATATTATTTTTAATGTTTATCATTGGTTTATCGTTTCTTTTTTTAACTTCACTGTTAATATTGGTTATTTAAAGAATTATTCAAGAACAATTCATATTTTAAAAAAGGGCTATTTATGGATATTACCGAGCTATTAGCATTTAGTGTGCAACATAACGCGTCAGATTTACATTTATCAACAGGAACGCCACCAATGATCCGTGTCGATGGTGATGTGCGTAAACTCAATATTCCTGCGTTTGATGCAAAAGACGTTAATGCTTTGGTCTATGATATTATGAATGATCGTCAACGCAAAGAGTATGAAGCAAATTTAGAGGTGGATTTTTCATTTGAAGTACCTAATTTAGCACGTTTTCGTGTTAATGCTTTTAATCAGAACCGTGGTCCTGCCGCAGTATTTCGTACTATTCCATCAAAAATTTTATCGCTTGATGATTTAGGCTGCCCTGAAATTTTTAGAACTATTTCTGATACGCCACGTGGTTTAGTCTTAGTTACTGGGCCTACCGGTTCGGGTAAATCAACCACGTTAGCGGCGATGGTTGATTATATTAATGCGACTAAAAACGATCACATTTTAACTATTGAAGATCCGATAGAATTCGTTCATGAAAATAATCAATGTTTAATTAATCAGCGTGAAGTTCATCGAGATACATTAAGTTTTAGTAATGCTTTGCGCTCAGCATTGCGTGAAGATCCTGATGTTATTTTGGTAGGCGAAATGCGTGATTTAGAAACCATTCGTTTAGCCATGACCGCAGCAGAAACGGGTCATTTAGTTTTTGGTACGCTGCATACCACTTCTGCACCGAAAACTATTGACCGTATTATTGATGTATTCCCCGCAGAAGAAAAATCTATGGTGCGCTCAATGTTGTCTGAGTCATTACGTGCGGTTATTTCACAAACGTTGATTAAAAAAGTAGGCGGTGGTCGAGTTGCTGCACACGAAATTATGATCGGTGTCCCTGCTATTCGTAACTTAATTCGTGAAGATAAAGTGGCACAAATGTATTCTGCCATTCAAACGGGTTTATCACATGGTATGCAGACTATGGATCAATGTTTACAAAATTTAGTGAATCGCGGCATTATTACGAAACAAGATGCGATGGAAAAAGCTCAAGATAAAAATCAATTTGTGGGTTATTAAATATTCATTAATTGTGAATGATTTAAAAGTAAAATTTAGGATAAAGTAATGAATTTTCATAAATTGCTACAAAAAATGGTCGCAGAAAAAGCCTCNGATATGTTTGTTTCGGCTAAGCTTCCGGTTAGTGCCAAAATTAATGGCGAATTACAGCCTATAGACGAAAAGCCTTTAACAGCAGAACAAGCATTAGCATTAGTGCATAACGCAATGAACGAAAAACAAATCAAAGAGTTTGAAGAGACTAAAGAATGTAACTTTGCTATCTCAATTGATGATATTGGTCGTTTTCGTGTCTCAGCTTTTTGGCAACGAGATATGGCTGGTATGGTTATTCGTCGTATTGAAACGGTAATACCCGATACAGAAGAACTTGGATTACCCTCCATTTTAAAAGATGTGGTGATGTCGAAACGTGGTTTGGTTTTATTCGTTGGTGGTACAGGAACGGGTAAATCAACCTCGATGGCATCACTTATTGGCTATCGTAATCGTAATTCCCGTGGACATATTCTTACCATAGAAGATCCTGTTGAATTTGTACATGAGCATGCTAAAAGTATGATCACTCAACGTGAAGTTGGTTTAGATACCGAGTCATTTGATGCCGCACTTAAAAGTTCCTTACGACAAGCGCCTGATGTTATTTTGATCGGTGAAATTCGTAGTCGTGAAGTTATGGAACATGCGCTAAGTTTTGCTGAAACAGGGCATCTATGTATCGCCACCTTACATGCTAATAATGCGAACCAAGCCATTGATCGTATTATGCATTTAGTGCCGTCAGATCAACATGATAAATTATTATTTGATTTAGCTTTAAATTTACGCGGTATTATTGCGCAACAACTTATTCCGACTAAAGATGGTCATGGACGTGTTGCCGCTATTGAAATATTACTGAACACGCCTTATATTTCAGAATTAATTAAAAAAGGTGAAATCGGCAGTATTAAAGAAGTCATGGAAAAGTCCAATGAATTAGGGATGAAAACCTTCGATCAAGCATTATTTGAACTTTATGAACGTGGGCTAATAAACTATGCCGATGCATTGCATCACGCTGATTCGCCAAATGATTTACGCTTAATGATTAAATTACGCAGTAATGACCAAGGTGGTATGGGCGGTTTAAGTGGTGTAACCATTGAAGGAATGGAACCAGACGAGTTGTAAATATTAATACTAAATAATTAAAATATCGTTAAGTTAACCACCACAACCAAAAAGACAAACTAAACACTGATAATAATGTTGTTACGACGACAGTACTAGCAGCGGTTTGTTCGTGACTATGAAAATTTCGAGCAATTAAGTAAGCATTAACTCCTGTAGGGCAAGCACTTAAAATAACCAAGGTGTTTAGTTGTATGCTGTCTAAATTAAATAAATAGTAACCACTCGTGTAAACTAAACTAGGGAGTAATATTAACTTTATTGTGCTACTTAAACTGACAAATTTCATCTCACTTTTTAAGGGATAAAAACTTAATGATGCGCCGAGTACAAATAGTGCTAAGGCTATTGCTGGTTTGCCTAATAATAATAAACTTTGGTTAACCATTGTACCTAACGGGATGTTAAATAAATTAAATAATGCGCCGCCAAGTATGCTAATTAATAATGGATTTTTAAAGGTGTTAGCCAATGTTTTTTTCCAGCTTGTTTTGTTTTCTTTAGCAGCAAGGGCAGAGGTTAGTGTAAATAACATAGCGCTATGGAAGGTGACAATGGCAAAAATTAATAACATTGCTTGTTCTCCATATAAACTAAATAAAATCGGCAAGCCAATAATCACCGTGTTTGAATAACTGCTGGATAAAGCAAATACTGCTGAAGCTTGATAATTTTTTTTCGGTTTATGATGAAAAAAATAGTTACTTAATCCTGCAATAAAGTAGCAAGTAATAACGGGTAAATAAAAAGCTAAGAAAAAACTTAGCTCAATATTTTGTACCAGCTTAGCGGTTACCATTTTGCTAAATAAAAAGGCAGGAATACATAAATTAAAGGTGAGTTTGCTAATACCATCAAGTTGATTTTTACTGAGCCATTTTGTTTTAGCACACATAAAACCTAAACAGGCGATAAAAATTAATGGGCTTATGATCTCGATAATATTCATTTTTAATTCTGGCATTAATGTTTATGGTTTTGGCGGATTCAGTGAGAAAACATGCAAACTGATCAGATCCTGACCTGCGTTAGGATGACANTATAACGTATGTCAGTCNNGCTGANTTTATTTCAGTATCTTTATCTAGATACTTGNGCTNNAAAATANCTTTCAATAATAAGTACCGCTGAAAGNGCNTCGATATTATCTTTTTTTAAATTACGNTAGCCNCCTTGAGCAAATAAGCGTTCTTTGGCNTCGNCAGTNGTNANGCGCTCGTCTTGAAATACNACTTGNATATTGCATTGGCTACTNANNCNNTTACCAAATTTACGTGCGTCNNGNGTAAGTTGTTGCTCACTACCGTCCATATTTAACGGTAAGCCAACGACAACCATATCGGGTTNCCATTCGTTAATGTATTGCTTTAAGTTATCCCAGTTAGGAATGCCCTCTTTGGCTTTNATNGANCCTAANGGGGTGGCGCTACCCGTGAGTTCTTGACCGACGGCGACGCCAATGTATTTTTTACCAAAGTCGAAGCCAATAAGTGTTTTTGATNTTTTTTTTGTCATTGTTGAGTACTTTTTTGGTGGGCATTTCGTACCTCATGCACCACCCTACAATTGAATATAGATGTAGGGTAGGTATTTTTTCCTACCAAGTTAAATGTTTTTTGGTGGGCATTTTGTGCCTCATGCGCCACCCTACAATTGAATATAGATGTAGGGTAGGTATTTTTTCCTACCAAGTTAAATATTTTTTGGTGGGCATTTCGTACCTCATGCACCACCCTACGATTGAATATAGATGTAGGGTAGGCATTTTTGCCTACCAAGTTAAACCTTAAACTATATAAAGTTATGCATGACCGATTTGATGCGATAAATGCGCTAGATCTATCCCAAGTGTATCAGTCGCTTTTTGCCAGCGTTGATCTGCCGGAGTATTAAATAAAATATCACCACTTGCAGGAATGGTTAACCATGAATTTTCAAATATCTCTTGTTCTAATTGCCCAGGCCCCCAGCCAGCATAGCCTAAAGTCACAATAAAGTTAGGGGGCGCTTGTTCGGTGCCAAGCGCCATTAAAATATCTTTAGAGGTGGTGATCATCACATCGTCACTTAATGCTAAAGAGCTGGTCCAGCCATCTTGAGGATCATGTAGCACAAAACCTCTATCTTGCGAAACAGGACCACCACTTAATACTTGTTGTCTTAAAATGTGGCTGGTTTTTTTCTCGCTGTCTACTTGGCTTAATAATTCGGTTAACGTGATATTAATGGGTACATTAATAATTAACCCCATTGCGCCTTTGTCATTGTGTTCACAAATATAAGTAACTGTTTTTTCAAAAAATGAATCATTTAACGTTGGCATTGCTATTAGTAAACTGTTTTCTAAACTGTCCATACATTTCACCTTTTTTAGTTGCATTGCGTTATTTATCTCGGGCTTATGTTACTTTTTCTTTATTTACGATTAATNTTTTCTTCTATGGCATCCATTAATTTGCCACTAATATTAATAGGGTAGGCGGCTTCAATTTCGCGAATACAGGTTGGGCTAGTCACGTTAATTTCGGTTATTTTATCGCCTATTACATCTAACCCAACAAAAAACAAACCACGTTTTTTTAACTCGGGTGCGATGGTTTCAGCAATTAGGCGATCGCTGGCTGAAAGTGGTCTTGCTTCGCCTCGCCCACCTGCGGCTAAATTACCACGGGTTTCACCTTTTGCTGGAATACGTGCTAGGCAATATGGCATCGGTTCACCGTTAACAATTAAAATACGTTTGTCGCCGTCTTTAATCGCTGGCATGTATTCTTGTACCATAGCATAAATATTACCATGCTCGGTTAAGGTTTCAATGATCACACCAACATTTACATCATCTTCTTTTATACGAAAAATAGAAGAACCACCCATACCATCAAGTGGTTTTATAATGATGTCCTTTAACTCTTGATGAAAATCTCTGATTTGTCCAGCATTTCGAGTAACTAATGTGCGTGGTGTTAAGTCAGGAAACCACGCTGTAAAGAGTTTTTCGTTACAATCACGCAAACTTTGCGGTTTATTAACAATGAGCGTACCTTCAACTTCGGCACGTTCTAACATGTAGGTAGCATAAATATATTCAGTGTCAAAAGGTGGATCTTTACGCATTAATACGGCGTCTAATTCACTTAAGGCTATATTTTGTGGTTCACCTAATTGATACCAACAATCGCTATTATCAAACACTTCAACGGTACAGGTATTGGCACGGCATTGTCCTTGATCAAGGTATAAATCTTTCATTTCAATGTAATAAATATCATAACCGCGTCGTTGAGCTTCAAGCATCATTGCCATAGATGAGTCTTTTTGTACTTTGACTGATGAAATAGGATCCATTACTACGCCAAGTTTAATTGTTTTTGAAATGGTCATTATATTGTTTATCCATTTTGTTAAGTGTGTTTTTGTTAATCGTACTTTTGTTAAATTACTTTAAATCGCCAAAACGACATTGTAATGCGGTAATGGCAGTAAGTGCGGCTGTTTCTGTTCTTAATACGCGTGGGCCTAGTAATACATCTTTAAATTCAGCATCGTTGGCTTGCTCTATTTCATCGTCACTTAAACCACCTTCTGGGCCAATTAATAAGCGTACTCGATGTGCTTGTGCTTTTAAAGTCATAATAGAATGGCTAGCACGTGGATGTAAATTAAGTTTTAACGCGGCGGTTTCTTGTGCTAGCCACTGTGATAATGTAATAGGTTGTTTTACCTCGGGAACCAAGCAACGGCCACTTTGCTCACATGCACTGATCACTGTTTTTTGCCATTGCAGCCGTTTTTTTTCTAGGCGTTCACCACTGAGTTTTACCCCGCAACGTTCGGTAAATAGTGGCGTAATGGTATTTACCCCTAATTCAACCGACTTTTGTAAGGTAAATTCCATGCGTTCACCACGTGAAATGCCTTGCCCTAAATGAATATTTAGTGGTGACTCGTTATTTATTTCATGTTTAGCAAGTATGTCTACTTGTGCTTGCTTTTTGGCGATATCAATTAGTTTTGCCGTATATTGGTAGTTTTCTTGACCATTAAATAACATAATAATATCGCCTACGTCTAAGCGTAATACTCTGATGACATGGCCAAAGGCATCATCGGATAAATAGATACTTTTCCCAACGATAAAAGATGAATTTTGATAGATACGTGGCTTTGACATTTGAATAAAATATTAATGAGAATAATACTTACAAGATAGGGGCGAAGTCGTTAAAAAACAATAGTGGGTAGAGAAAATAGAATAAAACAAATCGGTGGGCATTCATTCTTCATGCACCCTACAAATAGGGAAATGATGTAGGGTGGGCACTTTGCCCACCTTTTCTTGATGATTATTTTATAATTGACAAATTATGTTATTACAAACCTGCAGCACTGCGTAAGTCGTCGGCTTTATCAGTTTTTTCCCAACTGAAGGTAGTAAAGGTTTCACCATCAACGGTGGTTTCAACAGGGATACGACCAAAATGACCATAAGCGGCGGTTTGTTGATACATAGGATGTAATAAATCAAGCATTTTAGTGATGGCATAAGGACGCAAATCAAAATGCTCGCGCACTAAGCGTTCTAATTTATCTTGAGATATTTTTCCTGTGCCAAACGTTTCAACGTTAATTGATGTTGGCTGTGCAACACCAATAGCATAAGAAATTTGAATTTCACAACGTTCAGCTAGACCTGCGGCAACAATATTTTTAGCAACATAGCGGCCAGCATAAGCCGCACTACGGTCAACTTTTGATGGATCTTTACCTGAGAAGGCTCCACCACCATGTCGAGCCATGCCACCATAGGTATCCACAATAATTTTACGACCCGTTAAGCCGCAATCACCTACGGGACCACCAATAACAAAATTACCTGTTGGATTAATATGAAATTTAGTTGCTTTAGTCAGTAATTTTTCAGGTAAAGTATGCTTAATAATAAGCTCCATTACCGCTTCAACTAAGTCTGATTGTTTAACATCGGGGTTGTGTTGAGTTGATAACACCACAGTATCAATGGCAACAGGCTTGTTGTCTTCATAAACAAAAGTCACTTGTGATTTTGCATCAGGACGTAACCAAGGTAATAATCCAGATTTACGTGCTTGTGCTTGACGTTCAACAATACGATGTGCATAAGTTACTGGGGCAGGCATTAATACATCAGTTTCGTTACTTGCATAACCAAACATTAAGCCTTGATCACCCGCACCTTGATCTTCAGGTTTTGAGCGATCAACACCTTGCGCAATATCAAGAGACTGCTTGCCAATTAAATTGATAATACCGCATGTTGCGCCATCAAAGCCTACTTCTGACGACGTATAACCAATGTTGTTGATCACGTTACGGGTTAACTCTTCTAAATCGACCCATGCTGAGGTAGAAATTTCACCAGAAATAATGGCGACACCTGTTTTAACCATAGTTTCGCAGGCAACGCGGGCGTATTTGTCTTTGGCAATAATAGCGTCGAGTACCGCATCAGAAATTTGATCGGCAATTTTATCTGGATGACCTTCAGAGACTGATTCTGAAGTAAAAAGGTGTCTAGACATAAATCCTCGGTATAAATTAGCTAAACTGGTGAGTATTTAGTTAAAGTGATGCTTTAATTAAATAGCCAAAAGTTATAAAAATATTTAATTGTGTTAATTCTAACGGCAAAATCAAAAATAGGAAAGTTTTTTTACGTCTAGATGGCTAAACTTCTATTTGATTTTGATCAAAGTGTTGTAAATTAATTGACTGTTGCGGCTCTGCATAAAATAATTGTGCAAAAAGTTGCTGATAGTTAGGTGTTTTTTTAGAACAATAAAAATCTATTTTTGTGGTTGCTTTTTCTCTTGATGCTGCTGATAGATTATGTTGGTATAAAATATTGCCAAGCTGAATTGCAACAGCACTAGCCCCATCAATAATGTTAATGTTATCGCCAATTAATGCTGCTATTTGATGTTTTAAAAAAGGATAATGAGTACAACCTAGCACTAAGGTATCAATATTTTTCTGTAATAACGGTTGTATATATTGTTGTAATAATTGCTGACAAACAGGGCTAGTGAATTGTCCTTGCTCAATTAACTCTACTAAACCAGCACAAGGTTGAATAAAAATGTCATTGTCATTTTGATGTGTTTTGATCAAAGTCAAAAAACGCTTATTTTCACTGGTTGCTTGAGTGACTAAAATACCGATTTTTTTATTTTCACTTTGTTTGCTGGCAGGTTTAATGGCAGGTTCAACCCCTATTATGGGAATAGTGACCTGCGCCCTTAATTGATCTATAGCGATAACTGTGGCGGTATTACAAGCAATAACAATAGCCTTGCAGCCTTTATCAATAAATTTTTGTACGATAAAATTTATACGTTGTTGAATAAAGTAAGCCGTTTTTTCACCATAAGGCGCATAGTAATTATCAGCTAAATAAATAAGTTTTTCATTAGGTAAGTGTTGGTGAATTGCTTTGGCAATAGCAAGACCACCGACACCAGAGTCGATTATACCTATGGCTGCTGTATTACGACTCATAAATAAATATTGATATAAAATTAGGGAAATAAATTGTAGGGCTTTTTTGCTTATAAAAGCAAATAAAAACAGGGTTAAAATAACAAAGAGTAGCTAAAAAGGTAATAAAAGATGAAACTTCCAAGGTGCCGTAGTCAACATAAGCCCTTGAACACGTGTGCTCAAGGCGGAAGTTGCTCATTCACCGTAGGTTTCCCGATACAAGTCGGGCTTACGCAATAGCAAAGGATGAACTTCCTAAAATAAAACTTATCGGCCAGGGACGTAGTTAACTGACAAACACCCCAGAAGATTCAAGCTTATTATAGCTAATTTTAGCGATAGATTTAAACTTAAATAGTAATTTTTTGTTAATTACTTGACTGTTCAGTTGTTTTTTAAACAATAGTTGTTTGATTTATCACTCATTGCATTTTTATCGTAATATTTTTACCGTAAATAGGTTTATCGTAATAAGTTTGATACTGAAATTGTCTTTTTCTGGTATCAACTTTTTGCTAATGGTAGGATAGCGTTTATTAATTTCCCTTCATTTATTCTCTTTATATGACTAAAAATAATTCAATAGATACCGTGTTTGATTTTGCCAGTTTACAAGCACTCATTACCACCGCAGGTGTACAATTACATGCCAGTGAAGTACATGGTGTACTGGCAGGCTTAATTTGTGGCGGTTTTACCTTTGAAGAAGGTTGCAAAGACGCTAATAATGAAAGTCATGATTATTTAGCGTTAATTACTGATTTACTTAACAATGGTGAAAAATTGCCAAAAACGCTTAGTGAAGCATTTGCTCGATTATATAATGAGTTGTGGCAAGCGATTTTAAATGATGATTTTTCCTTTTCACCATTAATTGCTGATGACGATGATAGTTTAGCCGAGCGTAGCGCTGGTTTATGTCACTGGGTACAAGGCTTTATTTTAGGCTTTGGTTTACAACAAAAAGATAGCAATGCGTTGTCAACTGATGTCAAAGAAGTACTGAGCGATTTTGTTGAAATAGCGAATCTTGCTGATGATATAGACGAAGATGAAGACAGCGAAAAAGCTTTTTTTGAGATAAGTGAATATGTGCGCATTTCGGCATTGCTGTGTTTTTCTGAATATGGCGTGCCGCCAGAGCAAACTACAGCAAAAACTACTTTGCACTAAAACACTAAAGAAAAGTGATCATGAATTCAATCAATAATTCTCAACAGCTTGCACAAACACATTTACCTTTGGCTGAATTTACCAGCCGTCGTGACAAATTTTTTACGCAAATGCCTGAAAATAGCATTGCGGTATTTAAAGCCGCTAGTGAGGTTACTCGTAGTAATGATACCGAATATGCTTTTTGTCAAAATAAGAATTTTTATTATTTAACGGGGTTTAATGAACCCGATGCACTGTTGGTATTGATTAAAGACAAAAATAAAGATGATAATAAAAGACAAAAAGCTTATCTATTTTGCCGTGATAAAGATCCCTTAACTGAAATTTGGCAAGGTCGTCGTATTGGTGCTGAAAAAGCTAAACTTGAGTATGGCTTTGATGATGCGTTTACCGTTGAACAAATTGATGATTCGTTAGTTGAATTAATTAAAAATAAAACAAGCTTATTATATTGCCAAGGTGAAAAACAAAATTTTGATCTGCAAGTAATGGCTTGGCTAAAAAAAGTAAAACAAGCCGTTAAACAAGGAGCAAAAGCTCCTAGCAACTTAGTGGATTGTTCGTCTATTGTTCATGAGCTTAGGCTAATAAAAAGTGACAACGAAATTGCTATTATGCGCCAAGTTAATAATATTAGCTGTGGCGCTCATCAACGGGCGATGCAAAAAGCGCAAGCAGGAAAATTTGAATATCAAATAGAAGCCGAACTATTACATGAGTTTGTACGCCATGGCGCACGTCATACGGCTTATGCCTCAATTGTTGCCGGTGGTGATAATGCCAATATTCTACATTACACCGACAATAATGACGCGCTTAATCATGGTGATTTATTATTAATTGACGCGGGTGGTGAACTAGCGGGTTATGCCGCTGATATTACTCGCACCTTTCCTGTAAACGGACACTTTACAGCGGAACAAAAGGCACTTTACGAGTTAGTACTCAACGCACAAAATGCCGCGATTAATGCGGTAAAAGTCGGTAATACTTTTGCAGCGTTAAATGTCTTAGTGAATGAAATTTTAACGCAAGGCTTGCTAGAACTCGGCATTTTAACGGGTGATATCAACACACTTATTGCAGAAAAATCCTGTAAAAAATATTTTATTCACGGCTTAGGGCATTGGTTAGGGTTAGATGTACATGATGTGGGTGACTATCAGGTAAATACCGATAAACAACAACTTCGCCCCTTTGAAGTAGGTATGGTAATGACCATAGAACCGGGGCTTTATATTCCACTTGACGATGACTATGTCGATGAAAAATGGCGTGGCATTGGTATTCGTATTGAAGACAATATTTTAGTGACAGATCCTACCATTAATGTTCTAGGACATGAAAACTTAACCACTAGTGCGGTAAAATCTGTAACAGCTATAGAACAAGCTTGTATCAAAAACTAACTAAATAGTTAATGACGGCGTATTGAATTAATGACAACAAAACATTTTGACATCGTAATTTCAGGGGGCGGCTTATCGGGCTGTTTAATGGCATTAAGCTTAGCGNCTTTAAAACATCAAGATGACACACCTTTAACCATCGCGATCATTGAAAATACCGCCATAAAACAGTCAATAAAGCAAACCTTCGATGATCGTGTTTTAGCGTTAGCGCATGGTAGTGCCAACTATTTACAACAATTAGGCGTTTGGGCGGCGATTAAAAATCAGGCGTGTGCGATTAAAAATATTCATATATCTGATCGCGGTCATTATGGTAAAGCCCGTTTGTCAGCTCAAGACTCTAACGTTAATGCGCTGGGTTACGTGGTGGCGATGTCGGTTATTGGTGAAACCTTAGTAAACAGTATTGAGAATAACAACAACATTACTTGGTTTACGCCAGATGCGATCAACACCATTGAATTTAAAGCACAGCAGGTGGATATTACGCTTAATTCAACGCAGCAATTAACGGCTAAGTTACTACTAGGGTGTGACGGCGGTAATTCTGTTTGTCGACGATTAGCCAATATTGCGATAACCCATGACGATTACTTACAATCAGCCATTATCGCTAATGTTGCTTGCGAGCATGATCATCAGGGTAAAGCCTTTGAGCGCTTTACTGAATATGGTCCCATTGCCATGCTACCGATGACCCATTTTAGTGTGCCAGTAATGGAGCGAAATAGTCAGGGTCGTTGCTCATTGGTGTGGACTTTGCCTCCTGAACAAGCACAAACGATGGCACAATTAAGTGATGCTGAATTTGCTCAGCAGTTAGAATTAAATTTTGGCACTTGGTTGGGTAAAATTAATTACGTGGGTAAGCGTGATGTTTATCCGTTAGTGCTTACACAAGCAAAACAACAAACCCATCATCGTATGGCATTAATAGGCAATGCCTCACATACTATTCATCCCATTGCGGGACAAGGTTTTAATTTAGGTCTGCGCGATGTAAAACAAATGGCAGAGTTGTTAGAGCAAGCATTAGCGACAGGACAAAATATTGGTTCGTTAGCCTTGTTGAATAAATACAGCAAGTTACGGGCTAAAGATTTAAAACAAGTGATCACCCTTACTGACTCATTAGTCACCTTATTTTCAAATCAGTTGCCGCCATTAGTGGTCGGTCGAAATATTGGTTTAAAAGCACTTAATTACATAAAACCACTTAAAAAGGCCTTAGTGCAAAAAACAATGGGTTATTGAATGTTTTTGTCGCGGCAAGCGGCGACCTACAAAATAGCATGTAGGTCGACACGAGCGTAGCGAGGCTCGACTAAAAAAGGCAATAGATAAGATTAATTATTTGAGAAACAAAATGCAAAAATTTGATATTTTAATTATTGGCGGTGGCATGGTGGGCTTAACGCTCGCTTTAGCACTACGCCACCAAAATCAACAAAGCCAATCTGAACCCTTATCCATTGCTATTGTTGATAATAACGAACCTAGCGCGTTAAGCGAACAGCCCGAATTACGGGTGAGTGCCATTAACTTAGCCAGTCAGCAAATTTTTGCTAATTTGGGCGTATGGGCTGCTATTAAAAATCAGCGCTTACAAGCGTATCAACACATGCATATTTGGGACAAACACGGTTACGGGCAGTTAAACTTTGCTAATACTGATGTTAACGAAAAAGATTTAGGTTGGATCATTGAAAATAAAGTGATCCGCAATGCGTTGTGGCAAAAAGCACAAACCGATGATGGTATTCATTTTTTTACTGAACAAGCTTTAACGAATGTTACCATGGGCGATAATGAAGTGTTTGCCAGCTTTGCTGATGGCGCACCTATTTTAGCTAAATTAGTGGTGGGCGCTGATGGTGCGCATTCTTGGTTGCGTAAGCAAATGAACATGCCAATAATGTTTCAAGATTATGACCACCATGCCTTAGTTGCCACAATTGAATGTGAACAAGGGCACAATAATACCGCATGGCAAGTGTTTTTACCTGAAGGGCCTTTAGCGTTTTTACCGCTTTTTGAAAGCAATATTGAAGGCTGTTATGAAAAGAATCAATGTTCAATTGTTTGGTCAACAACACCTGATGAAGCGCAGCGTTTACAAGCATTATCAAGTGCAGAATTTAGTAAAGAAATAACCGCCACTAGTGATGGTAAATTAGGTAATATAACCTTACAAAGTGAGCGAGTTAGTTTTCCATTAACCATGCGTTTAGCCCATGATTTTGTTAAAGATAAAGCGATATTAGTGGGTGATGCTGCCCATACTATTCATCCTCTAGCTGGGCAGGGGGTAAATTTAGGCTTACTCGACGCCGCTTCATTGGCAGAAACCTTACTGAAACAGCTTGAACAAAATAAACCATTAACAAGCAGTATTGCTTTAAATGAATATTCACGTTGGCGTAAAAGTGAAGCAACAGAAATGATCGCGGCAATGGCAGCGATTAAAAATATTTTTAGTGAGCAACCTTTTAAGTTACCAAGCACGCCTGTTAAGTTAATACGTGGTTTAGGCTTATCGTTGATTGATAATTTTTCACCCGTTAAACATCTCATGATAAAGCAAGCATTAGGATTTAAAACGCACTTACCAGAATTGGCTAAAGCACTTGACCCACTAGAAAACTAATATCGCCATTCATATAAATAACTTGGCATATCCGTCAAGAAAAAAATAAACTTCATCGAAAAGAGCTTAATTGCTCTTTTTTTATCTTTAATTTTTTAAATTTAGATATTTTAAAATTAAATTCGGTTTAAAATTAAAAACCAGTTTTAAATTTGAATTTTACGGGGTTTTTGTTGAATATTCGCAATTCCAGCGCTATAATCTGCGCAAAATTTAGTTAGTGTTTGTCGGCAAAACAAAATAGAGACGCTAAAAATCACAATTAACATACAACTTTGTAGGTGAAATATAATGGTAAGTAAAACCGTATTACATGCTAAGCATATAGAAGCTGGCGCCAAAATGGTTGATTTTCATGGCTGGGAAATGCCAATTAACTATGGTTCTCAAATTGAAGAACATCATGCCGTTCGTACTGATGCTGGTATGTTTGATGTTTCACATATGACTATTGTCGATATACAAGGAAGCGATGCTAAAGCGTATTTACGCCGTTTAGTGATTAACGATGTTGCTAAATTAACGATTGCAGGTAAAGCGCTTTACACTGGTATGTTAAATACGGCTGGCGGTGTTATTGATGATTTAATCATTTATTTTTTCACTGAAACGAATTATCGTTTAGTGGTTAATTCAGCAACACGCAAAAAAGATTTAGCGTGGATGAATAAGCAAGCCCAAGGTTTTGATATTACTATTACCGAACGTCCTGAATTTGGCATGATCGCCGTACAAGGACCTAATGCTAAAGCAAAAGTTGCCACTTTATTAACGGCTGAACAACAAGCCGCGGTTGAAGGCATGAAACCTTTCTTTGGTGTACAAGTTGGTGATTTATTTATTGCCACTACAGGTTATACGGGTGAAGACGGTTATGAAATTATTGTACCTGAAACCGTAACCACTGATTTTTGGCAAAAATTATTAGATGCTGGAGTTGCTCCTGCAGGTTTAGGCGCACGTGACACGTTACGTTTAGAAGCGGGTATGAATTTGTACGGTTTAGATATGGACGAAACTATTTCGCCAATCGCCGCCAACATGGCGTGGACTATTGCATGGGAACCAGAAGATCGTAATTTTATTGGTCGCGAAGTATTAGCCGCGCAAAAAGCAGCGGGTGACCAACCTAAATTAGTTGGTTTAGTACTTGAAGCAAAAGGCGTATTACGTTCACATCAAAAAGTTGTTACTGAATTTGGTGAAGGTGAGATCACTTCGGGTAGTTTCTCTCCAACATTAGGATACAGTGTTGCCCTAGCGCGTGTGCCACGTAGCGTAAAAGTGGGTGATATTGTTGAAGTTGAAATGCGTAAAAAAAGAGTTAAAGTGATCGTCACTAAACCTAGTTTTGTGCGTAATGGCAAAAAAGTTTGGTAAATTATCCGTCATACTTGCGCCCACAGTTTTATTGTCATCGTTATTCACCACAATCACTTAGTAAACTAAGCTCATGTGGTTCACAACTCGACAGCTTCACTGTGAACACAATTATTTAGGATAATCATTTTAAAAATTAATATTAAAATTTTTATTCGAGAATGGGATAAAGAGTTGATTAACAAAAAAGATGCTCTATATTGAAAAGTAGCATCTTTTNAACCCGTAATTTATAACAAATTTAAAAATAGGAAAATAAAAATGAGCAACATTCCTTCAGAATTAAAATATGCAACATCACACGAATGGGTACGTAACGAAGGTAACGGTATTGTTACCGTTGGTATTACTGAACACGCACAAGACTTATTAGGTGATATGGTTTTTGTTGAATTACCCGATGTTGGCGACAATATCAGCACTGGTGATGACGTTGCTGTTGCTGAATCAGTAAAAGCCGCTTCAGATATTTATGCGCCAATTTCAGGTGAAGTTATTGAAGTTAATGAAGATTTAGAAGACTCCCCAGAGTTAGTAAACTCTGATGCTTTTGGTGACGGTTGGATGTTCAAAGTTAAATTAGCTGACGAAAGCGAACTTGACGCTTTATTAGATGCGGAAGGGTATAAAAACTCAATCGACGAAGATTAACTTTAGCGTCGTCAATCAGGTTTATACTGCATTGTCTTCGTTATTCGCCCATCACTTAGCGCACTAAGCTCAAGGGCTCATAACTTGACNGCTTTATATAAACGCCGATTGTCTTAGCTAAAGAATATTGAAGCCTCTTTTCTTTTGTAATAATAAGAAGATGAGGCTTTCTTTTTATGAACTTAGATATTCATAAAATGTAGGTTGTCCGAGCGTAGCGAGGTGCAACAAGGTAAATTAATTGCTATTACTTTGTCGCAGCAAGCAGCGACCTACAATGTGTCGCAGCAAGCGACGACCTACAATGAATACAAATTTATTTTTAAATGACTATAACCATATTTTAAAGAGATGCTGTTTTATGACTACTCAACAATCTGTTCAATCTTTAGCTGAATTAGAGCAAAGAGAAGATTTTACTCGCCGCCATATTGGTCCTAACTCGCAAGAAACTCAAGCCATGCTTAACGACATTGGTGCTGAGTCGGTTGATGCACTAATTAATGAAATTGTCCCTAGTGATATTCGTTTAGCCAATTTACCTAACATTGGTGAAAGTAAAACAGAAGCGCAAGCACTGAGCGATTTAAAAGCGTTAGCGAGTTTAAATAAAGTAAACACCTCTTATATTGGTTTAGGTTATTACGGTACGTTAACGCCAAATGTAATTACCCGTAACGTGTTAGAAAATCCCGGTTGGTACACAGCGTACACGCCTTATCAGCCTGAAATTGCCCAAGGTCGNTTAGNGTCNTTATTAAATTTTCAACAAATGTGTTTAGACTTAACCGGTTTAGATTTAGCTAGTGCCTCATTGCTTGATGAAGCAACCGCTGCCGCAGAAGCAATGGCACTGGCAAAACGTGTGTCTAAAAACAAAAAATCTAANTTNTTTTTTGTNTCANCAGATGTTTNTCCACAAACTATCGACGTAGTNAAAACTCGCGCTGAACAATTTGGTTTTGATCTTGTTATTGCCCCAGCCAATGAAGCAGCCGATCACGATGTATTTGGCGCATTATTACAATACCCAAGTGCCACAGGCGAAATAACCGATATTAGCGGTTTAATTGAAAAGTTACATGAACACAAAGCCATTGTTGCCGTTGCTGCCGACATTATGAGCTTAGTGTTATTAAAAGCACCGGGTGAATTAGGTGCTGATGCGGTTATTGGCTCTACNCAACGTTTTGGTGTACCAATGGGCTACGGTGGTCCTCACGCTGCGTTTTTTACCACTAGCGATAAATATAAACGTTCTTTACCGGGTCGAATTATTGGTGTGTCTAAAGACGCACGCGGTAATGCGGCATTACGTATGGCAATGCAAACGCGCGAGCAACACATTCGCCGCGAAAAAGCCAACTCAAACATTTGTACAGCACAAGTATTATTAGCCAATATGGCGGCATTTTATGCGGTTTATCACGGCCCTCAAGGACTTAAAACTATTGCAAATCGCATTCATCGTTTTGCTGATATTTTATGGGAAGGTACATCAACTAAAGGTTTAACTGCTGTTCACAAACACTATTTTGACACACTGACTTTTAATGCTAGTTCTCAAGACGGCTTTAACAAAAACGCTATTGTTGCGCGCGCATTAGCCGCAAATGTTAACTTACGCACCGATGTCGACGGACAAATTAGTATATCACTTGATGAAACCACAACGCGTGAAGACATTACTGTTTTATTTGATATTTTAGTAGGCGAAGGGCATGGTTTAGACATTACCGCACTTGATCAACAAGTGGTTGCTTGTGATTATTCCTCTATTCCTTCGGCATTAGTACGCGAGTCTGAATTTTTAACCCATCCTGTATTTAATTCGTATCATAGCGAAACTGAAATGCTGCGTTATATTAAACGTTTAGAGGACAAAGATTTAGCTTTGAATCATTCCATGATCTCATTAGGCTCTTGTACCATGAAACTTAATGCCACCGCACAAATGATCCCAGTGAGCTGGCCAGAATTTGCCAATATGCATCCCTTTGCACCAATGGATCAAGCACAAGGCTATAAAAAAATGATCGACGAACTAGCCGATTGGTTTGTTGAATTAACTGGTTATGACAAAATTTCAATGCAACCTAATGCAGGTTCACAAGGAGAATATGCAGGCTTAATTGCTATTCGCAAATATCATCAAAGCCGTGGTGACGAACACCGTAATATCTGCTTAATTCCAAGCTCTGCACACGGCACTAATCCTGCGTCTGCCAACATGGTTGGTATGAAAGTAGTGGTAGTTGCTTGTGACAAGCAAGGTAATGTTGATATGGATGATTTAAAAACCAAAGCCGAAGAGTTAGCCGACAACTTAGCCTGTTTAATGATCACCTATCCGTCTACGCATGGTGTTTATGAAACCACCATTAAA
>JAESPQ010000032.1 GCA_016765535.1 Alteromonadaceae bacterium
GGACTGGTCAAATAGCTATATTTTAGGGTAACACTTGTAGGTTGGCCTTTAGGCCATCAATCTATATTTGACGGGCTGAAGCCCGACCTACAAATACTCTATCTGTTACCTTGGTTTGATGAGTCCCATTAAATGCTTATAATTGCCTAATAAAAGTAGCAAAAGTCCTAAAGCAGATAGATTTCATAACTTTAAATATATGACAAGATCGCAATAAAGCAAGAAAATAGTAAAAAAACTAACACGTTAGCAATGAACAAGTTTAAAACATGTAATTANTTATTTTTTTGTTGTCAANAAAACATTTTGNTATAATCATCACTCTATATTGTATAATGTATACTTGCTGTTTTTTTTAGTTTAAAATATGTCAAAAACTTAAGTAGAGGGATTAAATATGGTTCTGAAGATGATAAAAAATATGTCTGTCGGTATTGGTGGTTCAACCGCAGCCATAGAGTTAGCTAAATTAAACGATATGACTCAAAATGTACAATCGGTAACAAAGTCGGAATATCAACAACGTATAACAAAAGCTCAGCAACTAATGAAAAAACAGAATATTGCGGCCACTTATGTTACTGCGGGAACTAATTTAAGTTATTTTACCGGAACTAAGTGGTATGCCAGTGAGCGTATGGTTGGCGCAATTATTCCTCAACAAGGTGATATTCAATATATCGCTCCTAACTTTGAAGAAGAGACCATTAAGCAGTTTATATTACTTGATGGCACCGTACATTGTTGGCACGAGCATGAAAGTCCTTACCAATTATTTGCAACTATTTTATCCCAATTAAACATAACTCAAGGTACTATTGCACTCTCTGAAGACAGTGCCTTTTTTATTACTGATGGCATTAAAAATGCTCTAACAGAACATAGTGAACGGTATAATTTGATCAATGCAAAAGTGATCACCGCAGGTTGCCGAGCTGAAAAGTCAGATCATGAAATTAGTTTATTACAACAAGCTAAAACTATGACCATGGCGGTACAAAAAGCGGTTGCAAAAATTTTACACATAGGTATTACGACGCAAGAAGTAATTGATTTTATTAACCAAGCCCATAAAAAAGTTGGTGCAGCACAAGGATCATCTTTTTGCATTGTATTGTTTGGTAAAGACACCTCTTATCCTCATGGTGTTAAAACCCCCAAAGTGCTTGTTCAAGACGACATGGTGTTAATTGATACAGGTTGCTTAGTTGAAGGTTATAACTCAGATATCACTCGCAGCTATGTTTTTGGTACCCCTACAGAAAAACAGCGCAAAATGTGGCAAATAGAAAAAAATGCCCAATTAGTCGCTTTTAATGCTGCGCAATTAGGTGTAGTTTGCGGAAAAGCCGATATTGCTGCTCGCGAATATTTAGCTAGCCAAGGACTGGGGCCTGATTACCAAACACCCGGTTGCCCACACAGAACAGGCCATGGTGTTGGTTTAGATATTCATGAATGGCCTTATTTAGTGAGTAGCGATACAACCGTACTAAAAAAAGGTATGTGTTTTTCTAATGAACCTATGCTGGTATTTCCTAATGAATTTGGTATTCGTCTAGAAGATCATTTTTATATCAGTGTTAATGGCCCTAAATGGTTTACTGAGCCCGCACACAGCATTGATGATCCTTTTGGTTATTGTTGACAGTTATCAAGCATAAACATTGCTTGTTATTTTAACTCATTCAATACCAATATATTTATGTACTTGTACCGATAAACGCCAGTTATTAGCAATACACGTTTGTATTGCTAATTCTGTTGCGCGTTTCTTCTGGCTAATGGGTTGTAAATAAATGGGAGTATCAGTAATTTGGTGATCGTCCAGTAGCTTTTTTAGCTCATCTACATGCTGCTCAGTCGCTATTGGGTGCTTTATTTCATTCGCTCGTTGCATTGCCGAGGTTAAAATTTTATAACCCCCTTTCATGTTTATTTTGGGCGAAACGGTTACCCAACAATTTTTTGTTGTTGTAACCTCAAAAGTACCTGATGTTTCAATTTGAGTGCTGTAACCTTGTTGTTCAAACGCAGCACACAAAGGCGTTAAATCCACCATACAAGGCTCACCGCCAGTAATAACAATATGCTTTGCTTGATAACCTTGCTCTGTAACTACCGTTAAAATATCACTAACAGACAATGCCGCCCATTCTTGTGTTTCTTGAACTTTATTAAGCATTTGCATTGTAATTATTTGATCTGCAGCGTTTATCTCCCAAGTATGTTTGGTATCGCACCATGCACAACCCACAGGACAACCTTGCAAGCGAATAAATATAGCCGGTTGCCCTGTAAAAAAGCCTTCGCCTTGAATAGTTTCAAATAATTCATTAATTTTGTAAATAGCCGTCATCAGAAATAACATCGCCTTATTGGTTTAACGCTATTTAGTAGAGATTTTTATACTAAGTTAACGTGAATTTTATTGGCTTTTTACTGCTAAGATCGAGTAAAATCGCGCACATTATTAATTATAGCAGTTTTAGTAAATGCTATAAAAGCTAAGAGACAAAATAGATGACTGGAAAAGTTGTAGTAATTTATTCAGGCGGCATGGACTCGTTCACCGTATTAAATAAAGCCCTTAAAGATGGCAAAGAAGTTTTTGCGTTATCATTTGATTATGGTCAACGCCATGTAAAAGAGCTTGAATGTGCAAGTAGTGTTTGTAATAGCTTAAATGTACATCATAAAGTTATTGATATTTCGGCAATTAATCAATTATTAACTGGCTCATCTTTAACCGATGACATTGATATTCCTGAAGGTCACTATGAAGCAGAGAGTATGAAGTCAACCATAGTACCGAATCGAAATATGATTTTATTATCACTCGCGGTTGCTTATGCCGTATCAGTTGGTGCCAGCCAAGTATATTACGGCGCTCATTCAGGCGATCATGCTATTTATCCCGACTGTCGCCCCGAATTTGTACAAAAAATGAATGACGTTTGTATGATCGCCAATTATGAGTCCGTTGAAATATTCAGCCCTTATTTAAATGTTAATAAAACGGCCATTTTAACGGATGGTTTAAGCATGGGTTTAGACTATAGCAATACATGGACTTGCTACAATGGGCGAGAAAAAGCCTGTGGAAAATGTGGTGCATGTCAAGAACGTTTAGAGGCATTTCAAGAAAATGGTGCGGTTGATCCTATTGAGTATGAATAGTAACAATAAAAGATACTGGCCTTCGTCAGCATGACGGTTTATCTATTTAGCATGACGATTCATTTATAATAATATGCCTATGCAGATAACTCAGGAGCCCTTATTTAATTCGGTAATTCTTTTGTAGGTCGACATTTATGTCGTCAAAGGCAGAATAAATGACATGAATTGATGGACTGAATTGATGGGCTGAATTGATGGGCTGAATTGATGGGCTGAATTGATGGGCTGAAGCCCAACCTACAAGTTTACCTGAACCAAGNACATAAGCATNTATAATAATGAACCATCAGCACAATTTCATTGTTACACAACTTACGGTTAAGACACCTTAAACGTGCCAATAGCCTGATTTAAAGTTGCCGCTAAGTCGGCAACTTGTTTACTATAAACTAAGGTTGAAGACGATTTATCACTACTTTGTTGACTTAGTTCTACCACCACTTGAATACTTTGATCAATATTAGCGCTTAAGCTATTTTGCTGAGTTGCTGAACTAGAAATTTCACTACTCATTTCATGCATTTGTTCTATCGCCTGCGTGATCAACAATAGGGTTTTTAAAAGTTGGTTGGTGTGATCTTGACAATTATTTGCTTCATTCTTACCTTTACTAATATCGTTAGCTGCTTTTTCAGTTTGATTTTGTAATGATTCAATCATTTTTTGAATTTCAGTAGCCGACTCTTGTGTACGGCTTGCCAGCAGCCTAACTTCATCTGCCACTACTGCAAAGCCGCGCCCAGCTTCACCTGCTCGTGCAGCCTCAATTGCCGCATTTAAGGCTAATAAATTAGTTTGGTCTGAAATACCACGAATGGTATCTAAAATACCACTAATACTGGCCGACTCTTGCTGTAATACCGTCATTACTTGCGTGGTATCATCTAACATGGTCACTAAATTTTGCATACGCTCATTAGTAATATTGGCCGTTTTTTCAAGCTCATTACTCTGCTCTAATGCACTGTTCATCTGATGCTCTGCATTGTTAGCTTTTGATAAAATATGATCAGCACTTTGTCCCAATTCATCAGTGATCATGCTTACTTGTTCAATGGTTTCTTTTTGCTGAGCTAATGAATCAGTTACTTGGGCAATTTCTTTACTTGATTGTTCAGCGGCAGTATTAAGTAGTAAGGTATTTTCGGTAATATTGGTGATTAATTTACGTAAATCAGCAACGACTAAATTTACATTTTTAGCAAGCTCGCCATACTCATCATCCGATTTAACCGTTAACTGCCGTGACAAATCACCTTTAGCAATAAACGATAACACTTTATTAATACGACGTAATGGTACAATCATCGCTCTAATCGTAGCAAAGGCAATACCTGCACCTGTAATAAACAACACCACTAAAATAACAATGGTTTCAATATTCCCTTGATCTACATTATCAAATACATCGACTTGCAATTGTTCAACATTTTTAACAACCGTTTGTAAAAAGTTATTAATATCACTAATTGCCGCGTTGATATATTGCTCTGATTTTTGAAAAGAATGCTGTAAACCATTTTTTTGCTCTAATTGCGCTATTTTAAGATCAAATAAATTTTTATCACCCTGTAGCATTATTTTAGATTTATCGAACTGCTCAACAAACTGATCAATTAAACCGTCAGTATTATAATCTTCACCTAAACGAACTAAAAAGGTTAAGTTTTGTACTATATTATCAATACCAAAGTTAATGGTTTCTTGAGATTTCTTAACTTCTGCGATGTTATCAATAGAAAGGATAGATTTTGATGCCTCGGTTAAATTAAACAAAAAACCTTCTATTTGACTCGCCGAGCCAACAATACGATCTATTTTTCGCTGATTTTTAGGATCTTCCAAATAAGATAAATCCCCTAAAATAGCACTTGCTTCATCTAAAATATCGTAAAGTGCTTTTTGTTGTATCGCTAATTCTTTTATTTTATTA
>JAESPQ010000033.1 GCA_016765535.1 Alteromonadaceae bacterium
GGTCAAATAGCTATATTTTAGGGTAACACTTGTAGGTTGGCCTTTAGGCCATCAATCTATATTTGACGGGCTGAAGCCCGACCTACAAATACTCTATCTGTTACCTTGGTTTGATGAGTCCCTTTTATTGACACTAACAAGGAAAATTTGTGAGCTATATTACTCAAGTTAGTCATGTTGAACAAAATGAAAATGCATTGGCTTTCTTACAAAATATATTACGTAAAGAAATCGGTAATTGTACGTTGATCATGGTGAATAGTTTAGGGCTAAGTGTTAATCATTTTCAAATGTCACATTATTGTAATGGTCGTTATTGTCCTATTTACTCTGCCGCTGAATTATTAAATCCGCAAACAAAAGCGCGTACTTTCTCAGGTGCTTTTATTGAAACATGGAAAGCAATGCGGCAGCCTAATCTAGTACAAAAAGAAGATTGCTTAGAGTTATTTCGTGATGATTTAGCCGCTCATGATGAAGTGTTAGTGTTACCTATTTTGATTGACCTAAAAATAGAACGTTGGGTTTTAGTGCTTAATGCCGAAAATGATATAGCGACCATCGACTTATCAAAATTATCTTTACTGGTTAACTTTGCGGTACTGAGTTTAGTGCGCTCGGCTGAAAAAAAACAATTAGACGAAATAACCATTTGGCGTGATCAAGAACTTAAAGAAATTTCACGTTTACAGCATTTACTACTTCCCGAAGCTGGCACTGCTATCCCCGGTATAGAGGTCGCGTTTAAATATCAGGTTTACAAAGAAGCGGGTGGTGATTATTTTGACATTACTAGCTTAGCCGATGATAGGCAGTCAACCGAGGCTCATCGTTTTGGTGCGATAATCGCTGATGTTACTGGGCATGGCCCTAGTGCGGCGGTAGAGGCTGCCATGCTTGATGCGATATTAAGAACTTATACTCCAACAGATGGTGGTGAAGAGTCACCCGCGGCGGTACTTACTTATGTAAATAAACATTTTTTTACCCGTAAAACTCGTGGTAAATTTATCACCGCGCTCACCTTTAGCTATGAGCCAACAC
This sequence comes from Alteromonadaceae bacterium, assembly GCA_016765535.1. Lineage (GTDB taxonomy): Bacteria > Pseudomonadota > Gammaproteobacteria > Enterobacterales > Alteromonadaceae. The sequence goes on from JAESPQ010000033.1 coordinate 1,045, forward strand.
TAAGGCGTTTACGCTATGCTTGTGCAGGACATCCTTATGGTTTTATTAAACGTGGTCAGCAATTGATCAAACTTGATCAATCAAAAGATATTCCTATTGGCGTGTTAACTGATTATCAATGGCATAATCATGATGTATTTTTACAACATCATGATATTGTTTTTGTTTATACTGATGTGGTGTTAGAAACTCGTGATACTAACGGCGAAGAATTTGGTTTTGAACGACTCGAACAAGTATTAATTAATTCTGAAAGTTGTCCTCATTGTGTGGTTAATGAGGTTGCCGATGCTTTAACCGCATTTAGCGGTACTGATGAGTTATGTGATGATTTAACCTTGTGCGGCATTCAAATTTTTTCTTAGTTTTATTTGGTTTTTATTTTAATCGTCGGTAACTAATAAGCGTTATTTTCAAAATATAATACGTTTTTAGTTATTGTTTTAATCTTTATAATCCATAACAATTTTACTCATTTCATCTAAAAAAGTTTTTAATAATTTAGGCATGTATTGTCGACTTTGATACAAGGCATATATTTTAGCACTGTCTACGTTCCATTTTTCTAAAACATTACAAAGTGAACCATCGTTTATATGCGGTAAAGCAAGGAAGTAAGGTAGGTAGCCGACACCTAATCCTGATAACAGAGCCTCACGTAAGAAGGTAATATTATTGCATTGTAACCTTCCTTTTGGGGAAATTATTACGCTTTCTTGCTGTAATTTAAATTGCCAAGATTGAAAGCTATCACCAGGTTGCTTTAAAATAATACATTCGTGATCGCTTAAATCATTGGGGTGATTTATTGTTTTTTTGGCTGCTAAATAATGTGGTGTTGCTACTAATATTTTTTTAAAATCACCCAGATGACGAGCAATAAGTTTAGGATCTTGCCCTAAACCGATACGAATATAGATATCGATACCTTCTTGCAGCATATCGACTTTTCGATTAGTTAGCTCGGCATCAATCTGCACATTAGGATATTTTTGTAAGAAATGACCAATAAATTCTCCCAATAACAGTTGGCCAATTTCTACTGGCATCACGATTTTAAGCTGACCTTTTACTTGCTCTGTTTGCGTGGTGACTAAGCTTTGTGCATCGTCTAAATCGTTAATTATTTTTGAGCAGCGGAGATAAAAAGCATTGCCAATTTCGGTTAAATTAAGTTGTCGTGTGGTTCTATTTAGTAATCTTACACCAAGACGTTTTTCTAAATCGGCAACTTTACGACTTACTGTGGCTTTGGTGACATTAAGTCGCTTACTTGCGGCAGTAAAGCCACCACATTCAATCACTTTAGTAAAAAATAATAATTCATTTAAATCGGTAGTCATGGCAATGGCGAGTCCTGCTGGTTAATACCTATTCGTTGGTTAATTTCATTGTTACACCAGTGAAACAGTTTGTCACCTTTTAAGTATCTAGTTGAATGTACGTAACACCGTTATAATATCATGCTACTTTGAGGAGTTATTATGTCGCGCCGTTTTGTTTTTATTCTTGTTATTTTCTTTTCTCTTATAACTATATCGAGTTGGTGGTGGTTACATCGCTTTGAAGTGAGTACAAATGATGCTTATATTAAAGCCGATATTTTGCCTATTATGAGTCGAATTAGCGGTAGAGTGTCAATAATCAATGTTGCTGACAATGCTGCGGTTAAACAAGGACAAGTAATATTTTCTTTAGATGAGAGTGATTTGATTATTGCTTTACAGCAAGCTCAGGCTGGTTTAGCAATACAGCAAACTAAGCTTGATCATTTAAGTGACAGAATAAAAGCACAATTAGCACAAATAAATGCCGCTAAAGCAAATGTTAATATTGCGAAAATTGCTTTAGAACGCGATCAACAAAAAGTGGATAGATTAATACAGTTATCTAAAAAGCAATATGTGGCAAAAGATTCGCTAGATGCTGTTGTTTTAGGACTTGACTCTGCGAAGGCTAAATTAATACAAGTGAGCGAACAAATAGCCTCACAGCAGGCACTTTTAAATGTAATTAAAGGTGAAAAACCGCAATTAACCGCAAAGGTTAATGAGGCGAAAATTATAATATTAAAAGCTAGATTACAGCTTTCTTATAGCAAAATTATTGCGCCACGCGATGGTGTTATAACCTATAGGCAAATTCAAGTTGGGCAAATGGTAGCCCCCGGAGCGCGCTTATTAAGTTTAGTGACAGAGCCACTGTGGATACGCGCCAATTTCAAAGAAACTAAACTCGCTAGACTCAAAGTAGGGCAAGCGGTAGAAATTAGTATCGATGCCTTAAATGATAAAATATTTTATGGCAAAGTGGTTAGTTTTGCGGCGGCAACAGGCTCTGAATTTGCGCTATTACCACCGCAAAATGCAACGGGTAATTTTACCAAAGTAGTGCAACGTTTACCGGTTAGAATACGATTTAATGCAAAACAAAATTTAACCGCTATTCATCCCGGTATGTCGGTTGTCGTTACTGTTGATACAAACAACATAAATAAGCACGGGTAAGAATGTTTTCGAAAATTCCTAAACAGTGGTTAGCTATTCAAGGCGCATTAATTGGCGCATTCATGGCAATACTCGATATTCAAATAACCAATTCGTCGTTAAAAGAAATACAAGGGGCATTAGGCGCTAATCTTAGTGAGTCATCATGGATCGCAACGGCGTATTTAGTTGCCGAAATGATCGCTATTCCTTTAACTGGCTTTTTTTCAAAATGGTTATCCCCGCGACGTTATTTATTATGGAATACCGCAGGATTTATTTTATTTTCATTGGCAGCATCATTTTCGTGGGATCTTTCCTCGATGATTGTGTTTCGTGCCTTGCAAGGCTTTACTGGCGGTGCATTAATTCCTATGGCGTTTACGCTAATTATGACGTTATTACCGAAAGAAAAACAACCCATTGGTATGGCTTTATTTGGTGTGACGGCGACATTTGCACCATCCATTGGTCCCTCATTAGGAGGATGGTTAACCGAATCATTTAGCTGGCATTATATTTTTTATTTAAATGTTATTCCAGGGTTATTGGTGATGTTTTTACTTGCCCAAGGACTAGATAAAACTGAACGCGATGATGAAGAACTAAAAAAAATAGACCTTGTCGGCATTATAACGATGGCAATTGGTTTAGGCTCTTTAGAAGTAGTGCTGGAAGAGGGAGCACGTGAAGATTGGTTTGAAACTAATTATATTTGTTATCTTGGTGTTATTGCTTTTATTAGTTTAGCTGTTTTTATTCGTAGTCAATTAGTGAATAAGCACCCATTAGTCAGTTTGACCTTATTTAAAAATGTAGATTTTACAAAAGCATGCTTAGCTTATTTTGCTTTAGGTGTTGGCTTGTTTGGTTCTATTTATTTAGTGCCACTTTATCTTGCGCAAGTACATAATTATAACGCCTTACAAATAGGGTTAGTATTAATGTGGGTTGGTTTGCCGCAATTACCTATATTTCCGTTTATTCCTAAAATTATCAAAAAAATTGATCCTCGTTATTTAGCCTTTGCTGGCTTTTCGGGGATCGCGATCAGCATGATGATGAACACCCACATGACGATATTATATGCTGGCGTTAATTTGATCCCTGCATTATTGGTTAGAGCGATGGCGCAACCGTTTATGATGGTGCCGCTATCAATTATTGCTACGCAAAATTTAAAACCAGAGGATGCGAGTTCAGCATCGACCATATTAAATATTATGCGCAATTTAGGCGGAGCTGTCGGCATAGCGATGTTAGCGACATTAATTGATACGCGTAGTCGGCATTATTTATGGCAACTCAAAGAGAATTTAAGTGCAGGGAGTCTAAATTTAAACGAATACTTAACGCATGCTGGCGCAATGTTAACCGCGCAAGGTGGTAACGAACAACAAGCTTACGGGGTGTTAATGAAAAATATCGTTAATCAAGCGAGTGTTATGGCCTTTAACGAAGGATTTTTATTGATGGCCATTTTATTGTTTATTGCGGCAATTGCCGTGATCAGTATTAAACCAGCAAGATAATGTTTAGGCTAATGAGTCGTTGTAATGATTATTCATCAGTTATTTTTTTAACGAAAGCACGCGTTTATTTGTTTTTTTAGCGGTTAATCTTACTTTATTTGGTTGAAATTTTTCAGGAACAATTATTTTACTAGGGATTTTTTCAGAGACATTTTCAGACTTTTTCTCATCATAAGAATCGTCATAAAAATCTTCATCAGTGTCATCAATCTCGTTGGGTGCAGATGTTTCATGAATATCATTAATATTATTTGATGAATGATCTGAAGGTGAATTTTTATAAGGTGATTGTGGTTCACTTCTTTGTATATTTAATGGGGGGTGTTCAAACGTTTCTACCTCAACGGCTGTTTTACTTGACGTTGCCACCGCATTGTTAATTTCAGTCATTTCTTCGCTCGTTAAGTCGCGCCATTGGCCTACTTTTAAGCCTTTTAAATTTATCGACATAATACGGGTGCGTTTAAGTTTAGTTACATCATAACCTAAATATTCACACATGCGACGAATTTGGCGATTTAGCCCTTGCGTTAAAATTATAGTAAACACAAAGCGAGATTTTACTTTGACTATACAAGGCTTAGTGATAGTGCCTAAAATAGGAACGCCACGTTGCATACGTTCAACAAAACGTTCGCTTAATGGCTTATCAACAGTCACTAAATATTCTTTATCATGGGCATTTTCGGCGCGTAGTATTTTATTAACAATGTCGCCATCGCTGGTTAAAAAAATCAGTCCTTCTGAGGGTTTATCTAAACGACCAATAGGGAAAATACGTGAACGGTGATTTATGGCATCAATAATATTACCTCGCACATGAAGCTCAGTTGTACAGGTAATGCCAACGGGTTTGTTATACGCGATATAAATGCGATCAGATTTATTTGTTGCACTGGCACCAATAGTTTTACCGTTAACTTTTACTATATCTCCTGTTTGCACTTTCGTGCCTAATTCGGGGATTTTACCGTTAATTGTGACGCGATGTTCTTCAATTAACTTATCGGCACCGCGACGCGAGCAATAACCAGATTCACTAATATATTTATTCAAGCGTTTACCGCTCGTTGTGTTTTGCTGGAGATGCGCGTTAGCTTTGGTCACGGTTTTACCACTTGTTTTATAAATGATGGAAAGTAAATGCGCATTATAGCAAGCATTTATCGTTAATCGTTAAGGTTTTTGAACGTAAATTTTAGTTTGTTTATCGATTAATGGTGTAAATCATTTGCCTGTTAATTGTATACAATTTATAGTGAAGCACTAGTAAATCAGGCTTAAAAAACAAAGGGCTTATTAAATATAAGAATACAAAGTATGAATTTGAAACCATTACAGACATTAATTATAACAACGGTACTAACCGCTTCATTAAGCGCATGTCAAAGTACAGGGTATAACGATAACTCTAATACAGGTAAAGCTGTGATTAATAAAATAGATGCTCCCTTAACATTAAAACGTATTTATCAAGATCATGAGTTCAAATCAGAACACATCGGTCGCATTCGTTGGTTAAAAGATGGTAGCGCTTATATGGCGGTTGAACCGTCAAAAGCGAAGAAAAAAGATAAAGACGGTAAAGAGGTTAGTCTTGGTAAAGATATTTTAGAATATAACCCAGAAACTCTAGCCAGCAAAACTTTAGTGACCGCAGAACAGTTGACACCCAAAGGTGAAGAAGATCCTTTAACGATTGATAATTACACCTTTTCACCAGATCGCCAGCAAGTGTTAATTTATACCAACAGTAAAAAAGTATGGCGTTCTAACAGTCGCGGTGATTATTGGCTATTAAATTTAACCACTAATAAATTAACGCAATTAGGCAAGGGCTTAGTCAAAGGAAACAAAATACCAGCAAGCCAATTAATGTTTGTTAAGTTTTCTCCTGATGCCAGTAAAGTTGCTTATGTGTATGATAATGAAATTTATCTACAAAATTTAAGTGACTTTACTGTTACGCAATTAACCAATAGTTCAGGTAACGGCGTGATTAATGGTTTGTTTGATTGGGTGTATGAAGAAGAATTTTTGATCAAAGATGGTTTTCGTTGGAGCCCTGATGGTAAAAAAATCGCCTATTGGCAATTAGACACTAGTGGTAGTAAAGACTTTACTTTGATCAACAACACCGACGAGCTTTATCCTACCATTACGACATTTCCTTATCCAAAAGTAGGTGAACAAAATGCGTTGGCGAATGTTGGTGTAGTTAATTTAAATACACAAAAAACGGTGTGGGTGAAGCTGCCGAATAATTCCCGTAATATGTATATTCCAAGAATGAATTGGTCGGGTAATAGCGAACAAATTTTGGTGCAGCATTTAAATCGTAAACAAGACACCGATATTTTGTATTTAGCCGATGTTGATACGGGCAAAGTACACAAAGCTTTTGTTGAACAAGAGCAAAACTTTTTAGATGCTATAGCTGATGCACGCTGGTTAGATCAAGGTAAAAGCTTTATTTGGACAAGTGAGCGTAGTGGTTGGCGTCATCTTTATAAAGTATCTCGCGATGGTAAAACTGTACTTGATTTAACCCCAGGTGACTTTGATATTACTGAATTTAAAGCGTTAGACGAGCAAAGTGGCTGGTTGTATTACATGGCAGCCCCTAAACATGTTGAACAGCGTTATTTATTTCGCAGCAAATTAGATGGCAGTATTGTGAATGAACGGGTAACTCCCGAAAAATATAAAGGCTTTAATAGTTATTACATGGCTGAAAATGGACAATGGGCAATCCACTCGTTTTCAAATTTTGATCAACCNACNAGNAAATANTTAGTAAAAATTGANGGTCATCAANCNAAACATACNNTNATGACNAATGAAAAANTNAANGCNAAATTAGCNAAAATNAANCNCGCTAAAACNGANTTTTTTCAAGTAAAAGCACAAGACGGTGTGGTNTTAGANGGTTATATNACTCGNCCTGCTGATTTTGATNCNAATAAAANNTATCCAATAATTTTTTATGTTTACGGTGAAGCATGGGGACAAACGGTACAAGATAAATGGCGNGGTAATGCNTATNTGTGGGATCAAATGCTAACACAGCACGGTTTTATTGTTGCTTCAATTGATAATCGTGGTACGCGCGCACCCAAAGGGCAGCAATGGCGTAAATCTATTTATGGTGCGGTGGGTATTTTATCATCACGCGATCAATCGGATGCATTAAAAGCGATGGCTAAACGTTGGTCTTACATTGACACTGATCGCGTCGGAATTTGGGGGCATTCGGGCGGTGGTTCGATGACACTTAACATGCTGTTTAGATACCCAGAGCAATATCAAGTCGGAATTTCACTCGCACCCGTGGCAGATCAATTGTTATACGATACTATTTATCAAGAACGTTATTCTGGCTTATTACCTGATTATGCTGAAGGTTATAAAAAAGGCTCGCCTATTACTTATGCCAAAAACCTACAAGGTAAGTTGTTATTAATGCATGGTACGGGTGATGATAATGTGCATTATCAAGGCAGTGAACGTTTAATTAATGAATTGATCAAACACAATAAACAATTTGATTTTATGTCGTTTCCTAATCGTACCCATGGTTTACGTGAAGGTAAAGGCACCACTTTATTTATTAAAACCAAAATGACAAACTATTTTGAACAATATTTGAAGTAACGCTAAATCTTATGATTTAAAATTGTTTTTAAAAATAGAAAAGCCAGCAAATGCTGGCTTTTCTATTTTTATATAATGTTTAGGTTATAGCCAATGACGTTATTTTTTTATAAAGACGGCGGTGGTTAGCGCAGGTACTATAAAACTATTTTTATCTACTCGGCTTTGTTTCACCACTTTATCAACGCTATGCTGTTGAACAGTGTGTAGTTGATATTGGTTAGCCTTTTTATAAGAAAAATTTTTGCTTTGCAGGTTGGTATTGAAGATAACAATAATGCTTTGATATGGTTCGTCTGGTGTCGATGTATTAGCAGCATCAAGTTTCATTACAATTAAACCTTGTTGCGCTGCTTTGAGCTTTTCTTTTTGTTCATAGTCCGTATTTAAAAAGTGTAGCTGTTTGATGATCGCTTGTTCGCTGGTCAGTCTAAATAAAGTTGAGCTAGTGCGAATTTTTAGCATTTCGTTAAAAACATTACTGCTAAATTTTATTTGTGCAGGCGTTACTATGTCGCGACCTTGATTTTGTTTTAACAGTTTGTTGATTAATGGCCAATTTGCTTGATCTTTTTCGGCAGGTGGTAAGCCAACATTATAGTTGTTACTTTGCATGGTAAAATCAACGGCATTAAACCAGTCGCCATAATCGTAACTGTCGCGTAAAAAGGATTTAGAGCGCAGTAACTCTGTGCCCATTTGTACAAAAGGAATACCTTGTGCAAATAGTGTAAACGCGAGACTTTGCAGGTGCATGCGTACGCGTTGTTCGCTCGTTAATGCAAAGGCATTGCGATATTGATTATTGTCCCATAAGGTTTGATTGTCGTGTTTTGAGACATAATTAATGGTATCAGCGGGATCAAGTGCGTAACCAGTCGGTTGACTGCCATAAGGAATATCTTTACCCAATAGAATTTTGCCATTTTCTGCTTTTAATGGAAAATTGGCTAAATTACCCGCCAAGCCAAGTCGGGTTTGATCGGCAAGTAAGTGATAACTTGCTGCTGTTATGTTCGCGGAGAGTTGTTCGGTTAGTTCATTAGGAGCTGTTAACAAACCATTACCTAAGCCTTGCGCTTGACGAATAGCATTACCAGATTTGTTAAAACCAGAGCCGCGTACCGCATCACGCAAACGATCTGAATAAGTACCAATTTCACTGCCTGCAAGTTCCAATTGTGAGGCTTGAACAAACCGTTGATTATTGGCAACTTCACCAAAATTCCAACCTTCACCATAAAAATAGGTATCGGCATCTACTTTACGTACCGCTGTACGGGCTTTTAGCATGACGGCTTTCGGTTGATGTCCCATTAGGTCAAAACGAAAACCGTCAATAGCATAATCGCGCGCCCACACCACGAGTGAGTCGATCATTAATTTTGCCATCATTACCCGTTCGGTGGCAGTATTATCACAACAGGTAGAATGCTCTATTTCACCCGTTATTGGGTTTAAGCGTTGATAATAATTAGGCACTATTTTATCGAGTACTGAGGTTTTTGCTAAGCCTGCGGCATGAGTGTGATTGTAAACCACATCCATCACCACACGAAAACCTAAGTTGTGTAAGCTTTGCACCATTTGGCGAAATTCTTTGATACGAGAAATGCCTTCAGGGTTTCGTGCATAACTGCCTTCTGGCACAGTGTAATGATAAGGATCGTAGCCCCAGTTATAATTGTCAAAAGGGCGTATTTCACTGATTAACTGTTGAATTTTTTGTTGGCTTTTATCTTGTTGTTTATAGTCATTTAATAAACTAATTAAACTTTGGTTAGTATTATAGTTAGTTGTACAAATACTGGTTTGTGGCGCAATTTTGCATACCTTAGCTAAGTTGTCATGTAAATCAATCGCTTTGTTAGTATCTTCGTTCACCGTGCCAATATCAAAGGCTGGCAATAAGTGAATAGTGGTTAACCCTGCTTTTTTTAATGCTTTAAAATGCTTTATGCCAGCACTATTTTGCTCACTAAAGGCTGAGTATTTACCACGATTTTTAGGATCATTTAGTGTCGGATCGCTGGCGCTAAAATCACGAATATGTACTTCATATAAAATATTATCTTCTACCTTTTTAAGGCTTGGCCTTGCTTGTGTTTGCCAACCTTGCGGTTGCGTGTTGGTATTATTTAAATCGACCACTTGTGAGTATTCACTATTAACAGATAGGCTTAGTGAATAGGGATCTGTCGTGATTAAGGTTTCAGTTTTTTGTGATGTGGGGTGATAAAGGGTGATTTTATATTGATAATAAATATTATCAAATTGATGCTTTGGGTTTGCTAATTGTGCTTGCCAAATACCTGTGCTGGTATCTTCAATCATGTTAATAAAGGCTGGCGTTGCGGGGATTTTTTTACCATTGTCAGCCATTTTAAATAACAATATTTTAAGTTTTTGTGCCGTTGGTGCCCATAACTTAAAACTAATATTATTCTTTTTATTATGAATTGCTGCCCCTAAAATTTTTTCTTCATCTGCATCATTGTTTGTTTGCGTATAAAGCACATCCAATAGATTACCCGTTTGTACGTAAGATGATGCCATTAAATTATTATTTTTATCTTGCTCTGTTACTATTAATTTACTTTTTAGCCATTTTTTTGCTTTTTTTGGGGAAAGCGGGATGTTAAAGGCTGAAAAACTTGTTAGATGTGGGAACTTGTTTTTTAGTTGTATAGGAAAACTTGTCGTCGTTAATTTAACGGTCGTGAGTTTATTGTTAACCATTTTAGTTAAAAAATAATGATGTGCTGTATTGTATTGGGGTAATAGTAATATTTGTGCTGTTAACCAATGAGCGGCAAAATCATGTTGGCTAGCGGTTATTTGTTGCTTAGTTATTTGTCTGTTTAGACTGTTCGCATTGATAGGGCTGATTGATTTGCTACAGCCATTTAACGTTAATAGAGTTATTAACCCAATAAAAATTGAGTTACTTAGCGCTTTCCCCGTTAAAAAACGGTTTACTAACTTAGGATGTTTATACATAGGGTCTTTGAAAATAAGGTATTTGAACATAGCGTATTTGGCTTTGAAACAAGTGATAATTTTAATTTACCCTGTTGAGATCTTTTTAAAAAGTTTATAGCTCTATTTGCATACGTATTCATAATTTAGGCTTGTAAAAAAATGTATAGGTTCCATTTTTTACTTTAAGGTTTTCTTTGCTTGTATTGCCGTTTTTTATGGTTTAGCAGGTACTTTTAAACATTTATTGATTTTGTTTCTCTACTTATTTCCCTATAGCGAGACAATGAGCCATGTTGAATTGTTTTTTGATTTTGATGAATACGTATGCAGGTGGTTTTTTTTTGATTGTTTTCCTGCTTATATTGAATGAGCTTATGGTGTTTAAATAGGCAAATAACCAAATGAAAGACTAGATAAAAGAGCAAATGAAAGCACTAAATAAAAGACTAAATAAAAATTAGGTTAGGTAGATAACTCGAACTAAACCAAATTAAAACCAAAAAATCAGGGATAATGCTAGGGGAAAAACATGTTAAAATTTAAACCCAGTAAAGTGACTTTAGCTTTACTTTCTTGTGGTTTGATTAGCTTTGCTGGGCAAGTTTATGCGCAGCAAGCGAAAGAATTGCAAGTTATAGAAAAAACGCAAAATATAGAAGAAAATCAAGATAAAAATAAAAATGAAGTAAAGCATAAAGTAAAAGATCAAATGGAAGTGATAGAAGTCACCGGTTTTCGCCGCTCACTTATTCAATCACTCAATCAAAAACGCTTTGCTGATACCGTATCCGAGCAATTGTCTGCTGATGATTTAGGCGCATTGCCTGATGTATCAATGGCTGATGCCCTTACTCGCTTACCCGGCATTTCAGCGGTGAGAACAGGTGGTCAAGCCGCAGAAATTAATATTCGTGGTATGGATGGCGGTTTTGTGTTTTCTACCTTAAATGGTCGTGAACAAGTCTCTACTAGTGGTAGTCGTAGTATTGAGTTTGACCAATATCCTTCTGAATTAATATCGCAAGCTGCGGTATATAAATCGTCCAAAGCATCACTCATTGAAGGCGGTGTTGCAGGTACCGTTGAATTAAAAACAGCTAGCCCTTTAGAGAATGAAAAACAGCACAGTTTTAATATTAATGTACGCGGTATGTATAACGATAGAGCAAGCGAAGTTTATGGCGCGAAAGATTTTGGTAATCGGTTAAGCTTTTCTTATCAAGGAAAATTTGCTGAAGATACCATTGGTATTTCGTTAGGTTATGCCCATTTATTTCAGCCTAGTGTGGCGACACAGTTTATTGGTTTTGCTTATAACGCCGATAAAGATGTCGATTTTGCCGCTAATGACACGGATGGTCCTGAACTTAGACCTGAAAATGAATACTTAAGCGAGGGCTTTGAGCTGCAACACAAAGGTGGTGAAGAAACGCGTGATGGCTATGTTGGCTCAATTGAATGGCAACCGAGTGAAGTATTTAAACTAAAAGCCGATGCCTTTGTTTCAACGTTTGATAGTAAAGCGTTTGCGCGTGGTTTTCGAGTGAAATTTGGCGGTAATAGTGCTGCGGTTGCTAATCCTGTATTAGATGGCAATGCGGTGATTGGTGGTACTTTTAATCGAACTTCAAAAAGTTTTACTCGCGTTGAAATTGTCAATGATGACAACCAAGATTTTAATAAAGTTGAAAATTATGGTTTAAATCTCGATTGGCAATTAACGGATCAATTAACCGCCAATATGGATTTTTCTTATTCAAAAGCGAGTTCAGACTTTCGCAATGGCTTGTTATGGGCATTGGTGGGCGAAGATGCCAATGCCAACACCCCTGTTTTTGATTCTAATGTATCAATTTCTTATTTATTAAATGGTTTAAATTTACCTGATGTTGGCTTTAATCAAGCCGATGCTTTTACTGATATTAATAAAGTGATGGTGAGTAAATATGGTATTTATCCTTTTGTTAATGACGACAAATTAAAAGCCTACCGTTTAGATTTAAAATATCAGTTAGATGACAACGATTTTATTTCATCGTTTGAATTTGGTGGTCGTTATTCTGATAGACAATATTCAAATGATCGTTCTGTTTTTCAATATGGTGATGATGGCGCATTTTCTAGCTTAGAGCCACCATTACAATTAACACCAGATATGGTTACACAAGTTGATTGGCAAGGTGAGTTTGCTAATTTTCCTAGTTATTTAGCCATAGATCTTGATAAGGCACTTACTGCTTGGTTCCCTAATGGTGTCCCACAACCCGTACAAACATGGGGGAGTGATGCTAATGGTGTATTAGATGAAAATACCTCATGGTCGGTATTACAAAGCGGTAAAGTCTTTGAAAAAGTATTTTCAGCCTATTTTATGGCAAATATTGATACTGAAATAGCTGATATCCCCGTTAGCGGTAATATCGGTATTCGCATGGTACATACCAATCAATCGGCAACGGCATTAATTAATGTCGCGGGTGATCCTCTACTGGGTGCGCAAAATATTGTTGATGAGGCGGGCTTAGTTAATGGCCGATACGCACCACAAACATTAGGCATTAAATATACCGACTATTTACCTTCATTCAACTTGAATTTTCACGTTACTGATAGTGATCAAATACGTTTTGCTGCGGCAAAAGTCATGTCTCGTCCACCGATTAATCGCTTGGCTGCAGATATTAGTTCGAACATTGATAACGATGGAAAAATTACTGGTTCGAGTACGAATAATCCGTTCTTAAAACCGTTTTATGCCACGCAATATGATGTTTCTTATGAGCGTTATTTTACTGAAACCGAAGGCGCTTTTGTTGCGGCCTTGTTTTATAAAAATATTGACTCTTTTATTGATACCTTTTCAATTCCTGATTTTAATTTTAGTGCCAATGGTTTTTTTGTTCCTGACACTATTACTGATCCGGTTAGTGGAGTACCTGTTGCTGTTGATCCTGTTGGTGTTTATACCACTGCGGTTAATAACGCCAAAGGGGGTTATATACGCGGCTTAGAATTGGCTTACACGCAAGTGTTTTCTTTTTTACCCGGCTTGTGGTCAGGTTTAGGTATTAATGCTAGCTATTCTCATACGCAAAGTGAAATACAAAGCCAAACTAAATTAGGCGGTACTAGCGTAAAGCAACCATTACCAGGGTTATCTGAGAATGTTTTATCAACCACTGTTTTTTGGAATTATGTTGATTTTGAAACGCGTTTAAGTGTGCGTTATCGTGATAATTTTGTTTCTAAACAAGTTGCTGTAAATGAACAAGTCGTTAATTTCACAGGTGAAACTGTTTTAGATTATCAAGCCTCTTATAACATTAGCGAAAACATGCGAATGCTATTTCAGGTTAATAACTTAACTGATGAACCCACCAGAAGTTATTTTGGTAATGAAGCGAAAACAGGCACCTTGCAGTTTTTTGGTCGTCAATTTTTCCTCGGCTTTAGTTACTCTTTGTAACGGCTAGTACAATAATAATTGGAGTTAAATAATTATGTTTACATCCGCAAAAATAATTAAGTTACTAGCAATATTGTTAGTAACCTCGGTGTTAAGCGCTTGTGGTGGTTCATCGGTAAATAAAGGCGAGGTTTTACTTACTTGTAATGTGCCTATGGTGCCCGATGCTACAGGTGCAAGTTGTGTCGCACCTAAACCTATCCAGTGTCCTGCGCCTACGGTGCCAGATGCTTTAAATGAATCTTGTGTGGTTGGTGTTGATCCTAACGCACCAGCACCGTTAGTTTTTCCTGCTGAAAACGAAACAATTTTGTATTATCAGCGCAATAATGTTGGTGCAAGTAATGCCAGTGATGATCCCTCTTATAACGGTTATCGCTTACATACTTGGAATGACGCTACGTGTGATGCCTATGATACACCGTATGACAGTTCAGACTGGGCAAATGGTCATCAATTTGATGGTATCGATCCTAATTATGGAGCTTATTGGATCATCAAATTAAAAGCAGATCATAGCGACTGTGGTAATTTTATTGTACATATTGGTACTGACGGTACAGGTAAAGCATTAGGCGATGGTGATTTAAAAATGCCATTGGCACAAGACGATGCCACTTATCAACGGATGAATTTTACCTTTCATGGTCAAAGTGATGTTTTTGAATATCCGCTGTTATCTTTGGGTAAACAACCGTTGCAAGTTAAAGACTTTGCTGCCCATTGGCTTGATGCTAAAACCTTTGTTTGGCAAATAGATAGTGCTGTTATTACTAGTGTTAAACTACATCATTTAGCCACTGCAGGTATTGCTGCGGATGAAAATGATGTGGTGAATGGTGCAACCATTGATTTAACCGCCACTGAATTAACTGATGCACAAAAGGCGGCCGCACCGTTAGTCGCTGACTGGCCTGCCTTTAGTGCAGATATTGATGAGGCAACGGCTAAATCATTATTAAAAGAGCAACAAGTTTTAGTGGGTTATAACAGCAATGGTGAAGCAGTGGCTGCAACCAATGTACAAAATGCCTTAGCACTTGATGCACTTTATACTCGTAACGATGCTGATGCCGATGAAGCAAGCTTAGGTGTTATTTATAACGATGCTGGAGTGTTAGTTAAGGTTTGGTCGCCAACCGCACAAAGCGTTAAGTTAAACCTATTTGCGGCGGATAAAACGCAAACTAGCAGTGTCGATATGACTGAAGATAGCGTAACGGGGATTTGGTCTTATCAAGGTGATAATTCACTTGATCGCCAATTTTATCAGTTTGAATTACGCGTTTACCATCCGCAAACTCAAGCGATTGAAACTATTATTAGTACCGACCCTTATTCATTAAGTTTATCAACAAATGGTGAATATTCGCAGTTTGTTAACCTAAATGATGCGGATTTAAAACCACAAGGTTGGGATGAACAACAAGTGGTAGTTCTTGAAAATTTAGAAGATGCAGTCATTTACGAAGGTCATATTCGCGATTTTAGTGCGCAAGACGAAAGTACCTCAGTTGAGAATCGTGGTAAATATATGGCATTTACTGAATTAGATTCAATGCCGATGCAACATTTACAACAACTTAAAGCTAATGGTTTAACTAACTTTCATATTTTACCTGCTAATGATATTGCTTCAATTAATGAAGATAGCGATAAAGTGGTTAATATTACTGACACCGTTGCCGATTTATGTGCGTTGAATGCTAATGCGCCTGTTTGTGGTGTTGAAGACAGCAATGCGACCATTAAATCGGTACTAGAAAATTATAACTCGTTTAGTAACGATGCGGCTAATTTAATGAACGCGATGCGCGGTTATGACAGCTTTAATTGGGGTTATGATCCTAAACATTTTAATGTGCCTGATGGCAGTTATTCATCTAACCCTGACGGTGTTGCGCGCATTAAAGAAATGCGCGCTATGGTTGAGTCATTACACAGTATTGGTTTACGGGTAATTTTAGATGTGGTTTATAACCATACCAATTCGGCTGGCTTATATGACAACTCAGTGTTTGACAAAGTTGTACCCGGTTATTACTACAGTCGTGATTTAATTACGGGCAATGTTAAGCAATCAACCTGTTGTAATGATACTGCTTTAGAACATCGTATGATGGATAAATTCATGGATGACTCGTTGGTCATGTGGGCGCAGCAATATGATTACGATGGCTTTAGATTTGACATTATGAGTCATGGCTCAAAAGAGCAAATGCTTGCAGCGCGTGAAGCGGTGCGTACGGTTGACGTAGATACGCAATTTTACGGTGAAGGTTGGGGACGCGAATATCGCGGCTTTACTGCTGCTGATCAAGTTAATATGGCCGGTACAGAAATTTCAACGTTCAATGATCGCTTACGTGATGGTGTGCGTAGTGCACAGTTATTTAGTAATAACTCTACAGAAGATGGTCCTTTTATTCAGCAAGATATTATTAAACTGGGTATGGCAGGCACCTTAGCTGATTATATTTTAAAAGATTATAACGGTGTAAGTGCTAAAGGTAGTGCCTTTAATCCAAGTATGTATGCTAAAGATCCTGCTGATGTTATTAATTATGTGTCAAAACATGATGATGAATCACTGTGGGATAAATTGCAGTTTAATTTACCGTTTGCCATGAGTTTAAATGAGCGTGTACGTGCGCAAAATGTTTCACAAGCAATTGTATTGTTATCACAAGGTGTGCCATTTTTACAAATGGGCAGTGATTTTTTACGCTCAAAATCATTAGATGCAAATACCTATGATGCTGGTGATTGGTATAATAAGGTTGATTTTACTTTAAACCGTAATAACTGGAATGTGGGCTTACCACTAGAAAAGCGTGGTCGTAGCGATGATGAATTAGTGTCATTAGCATCAAGCCCGTTAACCAGTGCTAGTGCCAGCGATATGGACTTTGCTAGCAAGGTTTTTGATGAATTCTTAAAAATTCGTAGCACTAGCAAGTTATTTCGTTTAACAACAGCAGAAGATATTATGGCACGTGTTGGCTTTCATAATATTGGTAAGCGTCAAACGCAAGGCTTAATTGTGATGAGCATTGACGATGGCACAGGTTTAACCGATTTAGACCCTAATGTTGATGCCATTGTGGTGGTGGTAAATGGTTCAAACCAAGAGCAATCGCATACCGTAGCAACCGCGAGTGGTTTTACCTTGCATAGTGTACAAGCTAATTCGGTTGACAATACAGTGCAAGGTGCAAGCTTTACGGCGGGCGATAACGAAGGCACTTTTACTGTTCCTGCGTTAACTACTGCGGTATTTGTTAAAGCACAAGGCGATGTTCAAGGTGCTGGTTTAGCGGCTACTGCAACATCTGGCGCACCCGATGTAGTACCTTATGGTGCAACCACAGTATTTGTTCGTGGCGGCATGAATGGTTGGGGTGAAGTTGACGCGCTTGATTATAAAGGTGCAGGCATTTATCAAGTTGCTATTACTTTAGCTGCGGGTAATTATGAATTTAAATTAGCTTCAAGCGATTGGTCTACGGTGAATTTAGGCGCACCTGCAGGTGATAATCAAGTAGATGAAAATGAACTGCAACCCTTGTTACCGAATAGCAATGATAACTTAAATACTAGCATTGCCATTGATGGTACTTATATCTTTTCACTTGATGCTAGCAATACTGCCTCGCCAATTTTAACCATCAAAAATGAAGAACCCTTTATAGGAACTCCCATCTTTATTCGTGGTGGTATGAATGGTTGGGGTGAAGTGAATGAGCTTGCTTATATTGGTGGTGGTCAATATAGCGTAACCTTTAACATTGATGCTGGTACGCAAGACTTTAAAATAGCTTCTGGCGACTGGTCTACGGTGAATATGGGCGCGCCCAGTAACGATAAAGAAGTTTTTATTGGTGAAAATCAATTATTAGTGTCGGGTAGTAATGATAATTTAACCATGACATTTCCTACTACTGGAGAATATACCTTTATTTTTAATGCTTCAAACTTAGCCGAACCAACATTAAGTGTTTACAGTGCAAAAATGTTTGGTGACACCGCTGTGTTTATTCGTGGTGGCATGAATGGCTGGAGTGAAAATGACCCGTTAGTTTATCAAGGTAATGGTGTATATTCGGTTGATTTAATTCTAGATGCCGCTAGCTATGATTTTAAAGTAGCCAGTTCAGATTGGGCTACGTTTAATTTAGGTGGCAATAGTAACGGTAATGTTGTTAATGTTGATAGTGCTTATCAATTAGTACAAGGCTCTAACGATAATTTATCGTTAACTGTTAATGCTGCTGGAACATACACTTTTACTGTAGTGGGGCCAAACCCCGAAACGGCAAAAGTTACGGTGAGTAAAAAATAGTGGATAAATAATGATTTTATAAAATAGTGAGTTATATAACTCACTAGAATAAAGTTTTATTGCTTAACCTTAACCTTAACCTTAACCTTAACCTTAACCTTAACCTTAACCTTAACCTTTTAAAAACGCGCTATTTTTATAGCGCGTTTTTTGTTTTTGACTTTAATTTGGGTATATACAAGCTATCTTTTTTAAGATGATTTACATAAAAAACAATTAGAGTAAATGTTCAAATTGTTTTTGAATACGTATGCATAAGCTATGCAAGCTTTGAATACGTATGCAGAATGTATTCCTAAGTTGATTTGCGCTTTATATTAAGACATCAATAAAAACACACAGTTAATTTATTGAGCATTAAAACACAAAATTATTATTTAAAATATTATACTAAAACATAAATCATGGATGATATAAGGGAGAGAAAAAATACATGTTAAATTTTAAACCAAGTAAAATGACGTTGGCACTGCTTTCAAGCGGCTTAATTGCAGCAAGTGTGTCTTCATTTGCGGCACAAGCCGCAGATACGCATAAGAAAAAAACTGAAAAAGAAATTGAAGTAATTGAAGTAACCGGTATTCGTGGTAGCTTGCAAAAAGCACAAGCGATTAAAATGAGTACTAGCTCAATCATTGAAGTTATTTCTGCAGAAGATATCGGTAAATTACCAGATACCAGTATTGCAGAATCATTAGCACGCCTACCAGGTGTAACAGGAGAACGTCGCAATGGTCGTACCAGCGGGTTATCTGTTCGTGGTTTTAATGAAAACTATATTGGTACTTCATTAAATGGTCGTGAATTATTGGGCATGGGTGATAACCGTGGTGTAGAGTTTGATTTATACCCAACTGAAATTGTGTCTCAAATTGTGGTTTATAAAACACCGGAAGCGGGTTTATTAAATCAAGGTATCGGTGGTACCATTGATTTACAAACCGTTGCACCTTTAACGGCTAAAAAAGCCTTAGTATTAAATGCTAACTACGAAAAAAATGGTACCGCATCTAGAAACCCTGATTTTAGTAATAAAGGTCATCGTTTTTCATTAAACTATGTTGATCAATTTGCAGACGATACTTTAGGTTTAGCCTTGGTATTATCTTCGCAAGAAACACCTCGTCAAGAACAACAATTTCGTGGTTGGGGTTATGCAACGGTAAATCAAGATAACCCAAGACGAGCAACAGATACTGTTGCGGTTCCCGATGGAACATTAATTTTAGGTGGTCAAGATTCTTATACTCGTTCAGCAATGCTAAAACGTAATTCAGTTGCTGCAGTTGTTCAATATGCGCCTAATGACAATCTAATGGTTCAATTTGATGCTCTTTATATCGATTTTAAAGAATCAGATGTAAAACGTGGTATTGAAAGTGGTGGCGCTGAATGGGGTACTGGCGACTATACTATTACAGGCGTTGACAGTGGCGTAGTAACATCTGGTTTTTATGATGGTTTTAATGATGTTATTCGTAACGACGGTCAAACTCAAGACTCTACTTTAAAAACGTATGGTTTAAATTTAGAATACACCATCAATGATGATTGGACTGCGACAGTCGATTTATCTACTGGTGATGTAAATAAAAACATTATTGATATTGAAAGCTACTCAGGTACTGGTCGTGGTGGTGCAGGTGCTGGTTATGCACGTTCATTTACCTCAGGTCCTAATGGCGCTTTTTATAGCGATCATCCAACTATTGCTCCTCTTGACTATACTAACTCCAGTCTTATTACTCTTGCTGGTCCGCAAAACTGGGGTGGTGGTATGACTGGTATTCCGGGCCCATTTTTTGGTACTAACGATGCGCAAGACGGTTTTGTAAATCAACCAAGTTTTAAAGAATCATTAGACAGTATTCGCTTTGATGTTAATGGCGTCTTAGATGGTGACATTTTCAGCGGCGTTACTTTTGGTGCTAATTATAGTGATCGTGTTAAAACTAAAGTTAATAATGGTTTCTTTCTTACCGCACCAACCTATCCAAATGATGGCGCAATTCCTGATCCATTAGGAGCCGTTGATGTTGGTTTTGGTTTAGGTTCTATTATCGCTTACGACGGTATTGGTTTATATACGAATGGTTTTTATAATAGTACCGATGGCAGCTTGTCTGACACTGATCGTAAAGGTGACAGCTATGCTATTAGTGAAAAAGTATTTACGGCTTATGCAAAACTTGATATTGAAGCAGAGTTAGGCAATGTACTGGTTAGTGGTAATTTAGGTGTACAAGTCATTAATGTTGACCAAAGTGCCAGTGGTTCTAATACGATTAGTGGTGGTAATGGTTTAGTCGTAGCAACTGCTGTAACTGATGGTGCTATATACACTGATATTTTACCAACGTTGAATTTAAGTTTTGAAATTGCTGAAAGCCAGTTTATTCGTACCGCTATCTCAAAAGTACAATCGCGTCCGCGTATGGATCAAATGAAACCTAATAACGTAGTTAATTTTGATTTTAATGACTCTAAGGTGTCAAGTACTGATGTTCAAAATAGCCCATGGAGCGGAAAAAAAGGGAATGCTAAAATACGCCCATTAGAAGCCAATCAATTTGATTTGTCTTATGAAAATTATTTTGCCGATGATGGTTATTTTGCCGTTAGTTTTTTCTTTAAAGACTTAACTAATTGGCAAAAACAAGCGAATGCAGTCGTTGATTTTTCAGATGTTTATATCCCCGGTTTTCATCAATCGTCTGATGCGACAGGTAATCAACCACCAGCACAATTTACCGGTGGTGTTTCTACCACTAGTGATGGTTTGACTGGTTTTGTGCGTGGCTATGAAGCACAAGCGAGTATACCATTACGCTATTTACATAAATCTCTTGAAGGTTTTGGCGTTGTTGCCAGCGCTACTTTCTTAAATGGTGCTTTAGATGTACCTAAAGGTGATGATGGTAGTATTCCCGGTTTATCAAAAGAAAGTTATTCTGGTACGGTTTATTATGAACATGAAGGTTTTGAAGTGCGTGTATCGGCGACTAAACGTTCTAAGTTTTCAACACAAACGCGTGGTTTGAGCTTAAGCCTTAGTGATACTGTTGATGAAGGTGCTACCTTAGTTGATGCACAGATCAGTTATGATTTTTCTAAAGCGGGTATTCCGTCTTTAGAAGGGTTAACTGTTTCACTACAAGGTCAAAACTTAACGAATGAGAATACCATTCAAAGTAATGGAACTTTCCAAGTAACTAAGTTTCAATCGTTTGGATCTAACTACTTATTAAATGTTAACTATAAATTTTAATTGATAGCTTTATGATGTAGTCAAAAAACCTGTTAGTTTACTAGCAGGTTTTTTTTTGAAAACTTGGGACTCATCAAACCAAGGTAACAGATAGAGTATTTGTAGGTCGGGCTTCAGCCCGTCAAATATAGATTGATGGCCTAAAGGCCAACCTACAAGTGTTACCCTAAAATATAGCTATTTGACCAGTCC